>NZ_CP049258.1:2864292-3481438 GCF_011046735.1 Nordella sp. HKS 07
AATGGCTACCGGCCTGCTTTTCCCGAGGCTGCGCGAGCTGATCGCATGTCGGCGCTGATCGCGCCCCCAGTGGCTGAGCGTGGATCATCTGCCTACTCACGCCCACATCGTCGTGTCTTTGATGCGAGCTCACGCGTCTTTTTCCGTCGTGCTGAATTTACGCATCAAATGACGCAATATTTCGTGCCTGAAATATGAGGATCGCACCATGCGCACAACGTTGGCCCTTGACGACGAGCTTTTGGGGAAGGCCCAGGCTCTTACCGGCCTGCAGGAAAAATCCGCGCTTGTCCGCGAGGCGCTGAAGGCGTTGATCGAGCGCGAAAGCGCGCGTCGATTGGCGCGCCTGGTTGGCAGTGAGCCGGAAGTGAAGGCCGCTCCACGACGGCGGACAAATCCCGCGTGATCCTTGTCAACATGTCGCTGTGGGTCGGTCATTTGCGGAGTAGTGATGCAGCGCCGGCAGCGTGAAACGATACTAGCGGCGATGCGGGACCTGCCTCAAGCGACGGTCGCTACGGACACCGAAGTGCAGCTATTCATTGAGCAGACCTCTCTCCCAGGCCTAGGTATCGGTTATGTGGATGCCCATCTGTTGACATCCACCCGCCTGACCTTGGGCTCTGCATTGTGGACGCGTGATAGAAAATTGCTGGATGTCGCGGAGCGAATGAACTTGAGCTGGAGCGAAGCCGCGGGGCATCGTTGATGGTGCCGGTTCATGGACAGATCGAAATACAGGGCCTGACTCGAGTTTCCTGTAATTCGCTGTAAATTCCCTGTATCCGGAACTAGTTCTTCAGCCGGTATCCCGTCTTGAAGATCCAGGCGACGATGCCGAGGCAGGCCAACAGGAACAGCAAGGTGATGGTGAGGCTGACCTCGATCGCCACGTCTGATGTGCCGAAGAAGCTCCAGCGGAAGCCGCTCACCAGATAGACCACCGGATTGGCGAGCGAGATCGTCCGCCACAGCGGCGGCAGCATGTCGATCGAGTAGAAGCTGCCGCCCAGGAAGGCGAGCGGCGTCACGATCAGCATCGGGATGACCTGCAACTGCTCGAAGCTCTTCGCCCAGATGCCGATGATGAAGCCGAACAGGCTGAAGGTGACGGCGGTGAGCGCCAGGAAGCCCAGCATCCAGAAGGGATGCGCGATGTGGAGCGGCACGAACAACGCCGCGGTGCCGAGCGTAATGAGCCCCAGCATGACCGACTTGGTCGCCGCCGCCCCGACATAGCCGATGACGATCTCGAGCGAGGAGATCGGCGCCGACAGGATCTCGTAGATCGTGCCGATAAATTTCGGGAAATAGATGCCGAAGGAGGCGTTCATGATGCTTTGCGTCAGGAGCGACAGCATGATGAGGCCCGGCACAATGAAGGCGCCATAGGTGACGCCGTCGATCTCGGCGATGCGCGAGCCGATGGCGCCGCCGAAGACGACGAAATAAAGCGAGGTCGACACGACCGGCGACACGACGCTTTGCAGGAGCGTGCGGAAGGTGCGGGCCATCTCGAATTTGTAGATGGCGCGGACGGCGTAGAAATTCATGACCGGCCTCTCACCAGATTGACGAATATGTCCTCGAGCGAGCTTTGCCTGGTGTTGAGGTCCTTGAAGCGGATGCCGGCTTGCGCCAGGTCTTGCAGGAGGCCGGTGATGCCGGTGCGCTCGCCCTGCGTGTCATAGCTGTAGGTGAGCTCATGGCCATTGTGGGACAGTTCAAGCCGGTAATGAGCGAGGCTGTCCGGGATCGCCAGCAAAGGCTGCGACAGCTCGAGCGTGATCTCCTTCTTGCCGAGCTTGCTCATCAGCGTCTTTTTCTCCTCGACCAGGATGATCTCGCCCCTGTTGATGACCCCGACCCGGTCGGCCATCTCCTCGGCCTCTTCGATATAGTGCGTGGTGAGGATGATGGTGACGCCCGAGGCGCGCAACGAGCGCACCATGTCCCACATGTCGCGCCTAAGCTCGACATCGACGCCGGCCGAGGGCTCGTCGAGGAACAGGATGGTCGGCTCATGGCTCAGCGCCTTGGCGATCATCACGCGTCTCTTCATGCCGCCCGACAGCGTCATGATCTTGCTGTCTTTCTTCTCCCACAGCGACAGGTCTTTCAGCACCTTCTCGATATGAGCGGGATTGTGCCCGCGCCCGAACAGGCCGCGGCTCAGCGTCACCGTCGCCCATACAGTCTCGAAAGCATCAGTCGTCAGCTCCTGCGGCACCAGTCCGATCTTGAAGCGGGCATTGCGGTAGTCGCTGACGATGTCGTGCCCATCGGCAACGACATGGCCGGTCGAGGCGCGCACGATGCCGCAGATGATGTTGATCAGCGTCGTCTTGCCGGCGCCGTTGGGCCCGAGCAGCGCGAAGATCTCGCCCTTCCGGATGTCGAGCGAGACGTTCTTCAGCGCCGCGAAGCCCGACGCATAGGTCTTCGAGATGCCGGATATGGAAACGATCGATGTCATGGGATCATGTCGGAATTGGTCGTGCCCCGGGAAATGCCGGGCCCTTTTATATGGTTGCGCGCCCGCGCGCCAGAGACGGACCTTACCTGACGCGATTGGGCTTCACCGCCGGCGTGTTCATCGGATCCTCCGGCCAGGGATGCTTCGGGTAACGCCCGCGCATCTCGGAACGCACTTGCGGATAGGCATTGGCCCAGAAGCTCTTGAGGTCCTGGGTCACCGCCAGGGGGCGTCGCGCCGGTGAGAGCAGCTCGATGCGTAGCAGCGCCTTGCCATCGGCGATGCGCGGCGTCTCGGCGAGGCCGAACATCTCCTGCAGCCGCGCCCTCAGCACCGGATCGCCGTCACCTTCATAATCGATCGTGATGTCGGCGCCCGACGGAATGGCGACATGGCGTGGCGCCATTTTATCGAGGCGGCGCTTCAGCTCATGCGGGATGAGCCCGGAGATGATGCCGAACATGTCGAGCCGGTCGAGATGGGCCCGCCGCGCCATGCCGGCGAGATAGGGGGTCAGCCACTCGCTCAAGGTCGCGAGCAGTGTTGCATCGGAGAGATCGGGCCAGCCTTTCTCGGGCAGCACGCGGCGCAGAAAACGCAGGCGGTTGCGCAGGTTTTGCGCCGCATCGCTCCAGGGCAGGGCGGCCAGACCCATTTCGGCGACGCCCTTGGTCATCGCCTCGGCGATCGCTTCTGGATCGGGTGCGGCGAGCGCCCGGTCCTCTAGAATGAGGCCGCCCAGCTTGCGCTGCCGGTTGGCCACCACGATCTGTGCGCGGCTGTCCCAGCGCACGATGTCGATCTCGCCGATGTGGCCGGCGAAATAGGTCTCGATATCCTCGCGCGCTAAAGCGGCGGCAAGAAAAATCTTCTGATCGCCACTCGATCCGTCGGTCGTCGCCACCGCGAGGAAAGGCTCGCGCGCCAGCGGATCATGCTCAGGCAGCACCGCGCCGCCGCCGCCCGAGAGGCGGAAACGGCCACGGGCGCCGCGGGACTGCGCGATGCGGTCGGGCCAGGCCAAAGCGACGAGCACGCCCGGCGAAAGGCCGCTGTCGTCCTCGCCGATATCAGCGATGCCGCGGATCTGCCGCGCCGCCGATCTGATACGTTCGCGCAAGGCCTTGTTGACATTGCCCCGCTTGAGTGCGGCGAGCCTTTCGCCGAGATCGCAGCCTGCCTCGCGCCCGAGGAGATCGCGCTCGGAGAGCAGGGCGGCGAGATCGGCCGCCGCCGCGCCGGCTTCGAGCTCGCGGGCGCGCACGATCATATGGGCGAGGCGGGGATGCAGCGGCAGCCGCGCCATCATCTTGCCCATCTGGGTGACGGCGCCCGAGCCGTCGAGCGCGTCGAGTTCGCCCAGGAGATCGCGCGCCTGCGCGAAAGCGGCGGCGGGCGGCGGGTCGAGGAAACGCAGCGCTGTCGCGTCATTCACGCCCCAATTGGCGAGCTCCAGCGCCAGAGGGGCGAGGTCGGCTATGAGGATTTCGGGTTCGTCATGCGCCTTGAGCGCGCGCATCTCCTGCTCTGGCCACAGGCGGATGCAAATGCCTGGGCCCTGCCTTCCGGCTCGGCCGCGCCGCTGGTCGGCGGAAGCCTGCGAGACGCGCACCGTGGCGAGCGACGTCATGCCGGTGGCGGGATCGAAACGCGGCGAACGTTTCAGGCCCGAATCGACCACCATGTCGATGCCATCGATGGTGAGGCTGGTCTCCGCGATGGTGGTGGCGAGCACGATCTTGCAGGTCCCGTCGGGCGCCGGCTTCAGCACCTGGTCCTGGTCGGCGAGCGCCATCGCGCCATAGAGCGGCATGACCTTGGCATTCGCCGCAAGCGCCGTCTCCTTCAGGGCGTCTTCGGTGCGCCGGATTTCCGCTTCGCCCGGCAGGAAGGCCAGTATGCCGCCTTTGGCTTCACCGAGATGACCGCGGATGGCGCGCGCCATGTCGCGAGCGAGCGTCGCGCGCTCGGGCCGGTCGCCATAGCGGGTTTCGACCGGGAATGTGCGCCCGGGGGCGGAGAGCACCGGGGCATCGCCCAGATGCGTGGAAAGCCGCGCCTCGTCGAGGGTCGCCGACATGACCAGGATCTTCAGGTCCTCGCGCAGAGCCGATTGCGCATCGAGCGCCAGAGCGAGGCCGAGATCGCCGTCGAGACTGCGCTCGTGGAATTCATCGAAGATGAGGAGGCCGATATCGCCGAGGGCCGGATCGGTCTGCAACCGGCGGGTCAGTATCCCTTCGGTTACTACCTCGATGCGGGTCTGGGCCGAAATCTTGCGATCGAGCCTGACCGTATAGCCGACCGTGGCGCCAACCGGTTCGCCGAGAGTCTGGGCCATGCGCGAAGCGGCGGCACGCGCCGCCAGCCGGCGCGGCTCCAGCATGACGATCTTGCGTCCCTGGAGCCATGGTTCGGCCAGAAGGGCAAGCGGCACAAGCGTCGTCTTGCCGGCGCCCGGCTCGGCCGCCAGCACGACATTGGCGTGGCTCGCCAATGCCTTGGCGAGGCTCGGCAGAATGGCGGTGATCGGCAGGTCGGACATGCAGTGCGGTCAAACAGGCTTAACCCTGCGCCGTCAAGCCCGCCTTTCCGGTTGTCTCTACGGCCGGTACGGACTAATACAGACGGCTCCCTCTATTGCACTGCACAAAAGTATGACCACGCGCATCATTCCTGTCGATATATTCGATCTTGCGGTCTTCGGCGCGACCGGCGACCTCGCCCAGCGCAAGCTTCTGCCCGCGCTTTATCATCGCGACCAGGCCGGGCAGATCCCGCCAGGCGCCCGCATCATCGGCGTGTCGCGCCGCGCCATGAGCGATGCGGAATTCGCCGCCTTCGCCAAGGGGGCGCTCGAGGCACATATTCCGGAGAAGGAGCGCCAGGGCGGCGAAGTCGACGCCTTTCTCAAGCGTCTGTCCTATGTGACGCTCGATGCCACCCAGGATCAGGGCTGGGACGCGCTCGCCAAGGCCTTGAAGCCAGGCGAGGACCGCATCCGCGTCTTCTATCTCGCCACCTCGCCCGACCTCTTCGGACCGATCTGCGAAAGGCTCGGCAAGAACAAGCTGGTGACACCTAAGTCCCGCGTGGTGATCGAAAAGCCGCTGGGCAAGGACCTTGAATCGGCGCGCGCCGTCAATGACGCGATCGGCAAGGTGTTCCCGGAGAGCAGCGTCTATCGCATCGATCATTATCTCGGCAAGGAAACCGTCCAGAACCTCCTGGCGCTGCGCTTTGCCAATGCGCTCTTCGAGCCGGTCTGGAACAATGCCCATATCGATCACGTGCAGATCACCGTGGCGGAAACGCTGGGCGTCGAGGGCCGCGCCGGCTATTACGACACCGCCGGCGCGCTGCGCGATATGGTGCAGAATCATATGCTGCAGCTGCTCTGCCTCGTCGCCGTCGAACCGCCGACCTCGATCGAGGCCGATGCGCTACGCGACGAGAAGCTGAAAGTCCTGAAATCGCTGAAGCCGTTGATCGCCCATAACGGCGCCAACTTGACGGTGCGCGGCCAGTATCGCGCTGGGGCTTCGGCGGGTGGTGCTGTGCCGGGTTATCTCGACGAACTGGGCTCGCCCACCAGCAAGACCGAGACTTTCGTGGCGCTCAAGGCCGAGATCGGCAACTGGCGCTGGAATGGCGTGCCCTTCTATCTGCGCACCGGCAAGCGTCTGCCCGACCGCCTTTCCGAGATCGTCGTCACTTTCCGGCCCATTCCCTATTCGGTCTTCGATGATTCGGCCGGACCCATCGAGGCCAATCGCCTGGTCATCCGCCTGCAGCCCGATGAGGGGGTGAAGCTCTGGCTGATGATCAAGGATCCGGGCCCCGGCGGCATGCGCCTTCAGCATGTGCCCCTCGATATGAGCTTCGCGGAAGCCTTTGGCGTGCGCAATCCGGATGCCTATGAGCGCCTCATTCTCGATGTCGTGCGCGGCAACCAGACTCTGTTCATGCGCCGCGACGAAGTCGAGGCGGCCTGGAGCTGGATCGATCCCATCCTGGACGCCTGGGCCGAATCCGCGGATTTGCCCAAGCCTTATACGGCCGGAACCTGGGGTCCCGCCGCGGCGGTGGCGCTGATCGAGCGCGACGGCCGCACCTGGCATGAGGATGGTACGAATTGATTGCCGAGCGGAAGCTGTTCGAGAGCAAGAAGAAGCTGGCCATGGGCTTGGCCGGCGATGTGGCCGCCTGCCTGTCCAATGCCATCACCGATCGCGGCAAGGCGCTGCTGGCGGTCTCGGGCGGCACCACGCCGACCTTGTTCTTCAATTTCCTCGCTCGCGCCAAGATCGACTGGGCGCGCGTCACCATCACGCTCGTGGATGAGCGCTGCGTGCCGGAAAGCGATGAGCGCTCCAATGCCAGACTGGTGCGCCAGAACCTGCTCGAGGCCGAAGCGGCGGCCGCCACCTTCGTGCCGCTCTTCGGCAAGGGCCATGCCGACAGGCTCGGCCCCTTCGATGTGGTGACCCTCGGCATGGGGCTCGACGGCCATACCGCCTCTTTCTTCCCGGGCGGCGACAATCTGGCGGCGGCGCTGGAACTCGAAGGCACGAAGCGGATTGTGACCATGTCGGCGCCGAGTGTGCCTGAGAAACGCATGACGTTCACCTTGCCGGTGCTGCTCGACAGCGGCTTCATCGCCCTCCATATCGAAGGTGCCGAGAAGCAGAAGGTGCTCGCCACGGCGGAACTTCCCGGGCCTGTCCTCGACATGCCCATCCGCGCCGTGCTCAGGGCGCGCGAGCCTGTCATTTTATACTGGTGCCCCTGATCTGACCTGACCTGACGAGGAGATGTATCATGCCCGTCACCGAACGTATTTCCGCCGTCACCGAGAGGATCGTCGCGCGCAGTGAAACCTCGCGGCGGCGCTATCTCGATCGCATCGAGAAAGCGGCCAGCATGGCCCCCCGCCGCTCGAAGCTCGGCTGCGCCAATCTCGCTCACGGTTTCGCGGCCTGCGGCCCCAACGACAAAGCGATGCTGCGCGAGGGCGCCTGCGCCAATCTGGCGATCGTCACCGCCTATAACGACATGCTCTCGGCGCATCAGCCTTTCGAGCGTTTCCCCGACATCATCCGCGAGGCGGCGCGCGAGGCGGGTTCAACCGCGCAGGTCGCGGGCGGCGTGCCGGCTATGTGCGACGGCGTCACCCAGGGCGAGGCGGGCATGGAATTGTCCTTGTTCTCGCGCGATGTCATCGCGCTGTCGACCTCGGTGGCGCTCTCCCATCAGATGTTCGACGCCGCCGTCTATCTGGGGGTGTGCGACAAGATCGTACCGGGCCTCGTCATCGGCGCGTTGAGCTTCGGCCATCTGCCCTCGATCTTCATCCCGGCGGGCCCGATGACCTCGGGCCTTCCCAATGACGAGAAATCGCGCATCCGTCAGCTCCATGCCGAAGGCAAGGTCGACCGCGACGCGCTGCTCGAGGCGGAATGCCAGTCCTATCATGGTCCCGGCACCTGCACCTTCTACGGCACCGCCAATTCGAACCAGATGCTCATGGAGATCATGGGCCTGCATCTGCCGGGAACGACTTTCGTCAATCCCAATACGACCCTGCGCGACGCGATCACCCGCGCCTCGGCGAAGCGGGCTCTGGCGATCACCGCGTCCGGCAACGACTACACGCCGATCGGACGCATCGTCGACGAGCGCACGGTGGTGAACGGCGTGGTCGGTCTTCTGGCCACCGGCGGCTCCACCAACCACACGATCCATCTCATCGCCATGGCGGCGGCGGCGGGCATTCATCTCACCTGGGATGACATGGCCGAGCTCTCGGCCGCCGTGCCCCTGCTGACCCGCATCTATCCGAATGGCAAGGCGGATGTGAATCACTTCCATGCCGCGGGCGGCATGGGCTTCCTCATCCGCGAATTGCTGGGCGCCGGTCTCCTGCATCAGGATGTGAAGACGGTGTGGGGAACCGGCCTCGACGGCTATCTGGTCGAGCCGCGCCTCAAGGGTGATGGTCTCGCCTGGACCGAAGCGGCCGAAAAGAGCGGCGACCGGGCGATCCTGCGCGGCTGCGACGAGCCTTTCGACCGGACGGGGGGCATCGCTTTGCTCGAGGGCGATCTCGGCCGCGCCGTCATCAAGAGTTCCGCCGTGCCGAAGGACCGCCATGTGATCGAGGCACCGGCGCGTGTCTTTCATTCGCAGGAGCAGTTGCAGAAGGCCTTCAAGGCGGGCGAGCTCACCGGCGATCTCGTGGCCGTGATCCGCTTCCAGGGCCCCAGAGCCAATGGCATGCCCGAACTGCACAAGCTGATGCCACCCTTGGGCGTGCTTCAGGATCGCGGCTTCCGCGTCGCGCTGGTGACCGACGGGCGCATGTCGGGCGCCTCCGGCAAGGTGCCGGCGGCCATCCATGTGACGCCGGAGGCTGCCGATGGCGGCGCCATCGCCAAGATCTGCGATGGCGACATGATCCGCCTCGACGCGGTTCAGGGCCTCCTCGAAGTGCTGGTCGATGCGGACGAATGGGCGGCGCGCGGATGCGCCACCGCCGATCTCTCCGGCAATGATTTCGGCGTCGGGCGCGAGCTCTTTTTGCCCTTCAGGGCGCAGGTCAACCGCGCCGATGAAGGCGCCACAATATTCAGAGTGCAGTGATGAGCGAACGCCAAGCAGGTCTCGAGGCGATACTGAAGCAGGCGCCCGTCGTTCCGGTGCTGGTGATCGATGATGTGGCTGAGGCCGTGCCGCTGGCCCGGGCCCTGGTCACGGGCGGCCTGCCGGTGCTCGAGATCACCTTGCGCACCAAGGCGGCGCCCGATTGCATCCGCGCCATCCGCGCCGAGGTGAAAGACGCCATCGTCGGCTCGGGCACGGTGCTCGATGCGGAAGGCTTGAGGCTCAGCGAGGAACTGGGCTGCGCCTTCGCCGTGTCGCCGGGTGCCACAGCGACGCTGCTCGATGCCGCGAAACAGAGCCGCACACCCTTGCTGCCGGCCGCGCGCTCGCCCAGCGAGACGATGCTTCTCCTCGAGCGTGGCTATCGCCTGCAGAAATTCTTCCCCGCCGAGCAGTCGGGCGGGGCGGCCTATCTCGGCGCACTCGCCTCGCCTTTGCCGCAGGTCCGCTTCTGCCCCACCGGCGGCATCACCGCCGAGATCGCGCCTTCCTATCTGAAGCTCGCCAATGTCATCACCGTTGGCGGCTCATGGATGGCGCCGAAGGCGCTGCTGGCGGCCAGGGACTGGGCCGGGATCACGAAGCTCGCGGCCGCCGCCGCCCAATTGAAAGGCTAGTTGCGCCCATAAGCAGGGCAAACTACCATCGCCCTTCGTGAGGAGTGATAATGTCTGTAGCGATCCTGCCATTAGTGAAATCGGGGCACAATGCTTCGCCCCGCAATGAGGGCATGCCGCTCGCCCTCGATGTGATCGACGACATCCGTCTGAATTTCCCGGCCGCCGAGCGCCGCATTGCCGCTCTTCCCGGCCGCCGGTCGGTGAAGAAGGACGCTCAGGCCGCCTGGCTGCTCAAGGCCGTCACCTGCATCGACCTCACCACCTTGTCCGGCGACGACACGGCGGCGCGCGTCGAGAGGCTCTGCGCCAAAGCGCGAAGCCCGGTGCGTCCCGATATCCTCGCAGCACTCGGCATGGCCGACCGCCGGATCACCACCGGCGCCGTCTGCGTCTATCACCGTTTCGTCGCCACCGCCGTCGCGGCGCTGAAAGGAAGCGAGATTCCGGTCGCCGCGGTCTCGACCGGCTTTCCGGCCGGCCTCGTGCCGCATGACGTGAAGCTGCGCGAGATCGAGGCTTCGGTCGCCGATGGCGCGCGCGAGATCGACATCGTCATCACGCGCGAGCATGCGCTCACCCAGAACTGGCGGGCGCTGTATGACGAGATGCGTGATTTCCGCGCCGCCTGCGGCGATGCCCATGTCAAGGCGATCCTGGCGACCGGCGATCTCAAGACCCTGCGCAATGTCGCCAAGGCGGCGATGGTTTGCATGATGGCGGGCGCCGATTTCATCAAGACCTCGACCGGCAAGGAGACGGTGAACGCGACCTTGCTCGTCACCCTGGCCATGCTGCGCATGATCCGCGCCTATCAGTCGCTCACCGGCTTCAAGGTCGGTTTCAAGCCGGCGGGCGGCATCTCCGCCGCCAAGGACATCCTCAATTACCAGATCCTCATGAAGGAGGAACTCGGCCGCGAATGGCTCGAGCCCGATCTCTTCCGCATCGGCGCGTCGTCATTGCTCGCCGATATCGAGCGCCAGCTCGAGCATCATGTCACCGGCCGGTATTCGGCCTTCAACCGCCATCCGGCCGGGTAGAGTATGAGCGTCGCGCATTATTTCGACACGATGGACTATGGTCCAGCACCCGAGAGCGATGTGGAAGCGCGCGCTTGGCTCGCCAAGCACGACAAGGGCTTCCGCCATTTCATCGGCGGTGAGTGGATCAACGGTAAAAGCCATTTCGATACGCTGGAGCCGGCTACGGCCAAGGTGCTGGCGAAGCTGTCGCAAGGCTCGAGCCATGATGTCGATGCGGCGGTGAAGGCGGCGCGCAAGGCGCAAAGTGGCTGGGCGAAACTCGGCGGCCATGGCCGCGCCCGCTATCTCTATGCGCTGGCGCGTCTCATCCAGCGCCATGCCCGTCTCTTCGCGGTGATCGAAAGCCTCGACAATGGCAAGACGATCCGCGAGACGCGCGATCTCGACGTGCCGCTGGCGGCGCGCCATTTCTACCATCATGCCGGCTGGGCGCAGCTGCAGGAGACGGAATTCGCCGACTATCAGCCGGTCGGCGTCGTGGGCCAGATCATTCCCTGGAACTTTCCTTTCCTGATGCTTGCCTGGAAAGTGGCGCCGGCTCTGGCGCTCGGCAATACGGTGGTCCTGAAACCTGCAGAATTCACCTCGCTTTCGGCATTGCTGTTCGCCGAGCTCGCCGACCAGGCGGGCCTGCCCAAGGGTGTTCTGAACATCGTGACCGGCGACGGCGAGACCGGCGCGGCCCTCGTCAAGCACAAGGATGTCGACAAGGTCGCCTTCACCGGCTCGACCGAGGTCGGCCGTCTCATCCGCAAGGAGACCGCCGGCACGGCCAAGTCGCTCACCTTGGAGCTGGGCGGCAAGTCGCCTTACATCGTCTTCGACGATGCCGATATCGACGGCGCCATCGAGGGACTGGTCGACGCCATCTGGTTCAATCAGGGCCAGGTCTGCTGCGCCGGATCACGCCTGCTGGTGCAGGAAGGCATTGCCGAGACCTTCATCGCCCGCCTCAAGGCGCGCATGGCGAAGCTGCGCGTCGGTCCTCCGCTCGACAAGGCGATGGATATGGGCGCCATCGTCGATAAGGTGCAGCTCGAGCGCATAGAAAGACTCGTGAAGCAGGGTGTCGCCGAAGGTGCGCACTGCCATCAGTCCGCGGATACGGTGTCCGACAAAGGGTTCTTCTACCCGCCGACCTTGCTCACCAATGTCCATCCGGCCTCCACCGTGGCCAGCGAAGAGATATTCGGCCCGGTTCTGGTTTCGATGACCTTCCGCACGCCGGACGAGGCGGTGATGCTCGCCAACAACACGCGTTATGGCCTGGCGGCGAGTGTGTGGAGCGAGACGATCGGCCTCGCCCTCGACATCGCGCCCAAATTGCAGGCGGGCGTGGTCTGGGTGAATTCCACCAATCTCTTCGACGCCAGCGCCGGTTTCGGCGGCTATCGCGAATCGGGTTTCGGCCGCGAGGGCGGCCGCGAAGGTGTTTATGAGTATCTCAAGCTTAAGGCGTGGGCGAAGCGCAAGCCACGCGCTGCGGCGAAGCCGCTGCCTGCGGCGAAAGCCAGGGCCGATGCCGACCTGCCGACGATCGACCGTACCGCCAAACTCTTCATCGGTGGCAAGCAAGCGCGGCCGGATGGCAATTATTCGCGGCGGGTGCTTTCACCCAAGGGCGACATTCTGGGCGAAGTGGGCGAGGGCAACCGTAAGGACATCCGCAATGCGGTAGCGGCCGCCCGAGGCGCCGAAGCCTGGTCCAAGGCGACGGCCCATAACCGCGCGCAGATTCTCTATTACATCGCCGAAAACCTGAGCGGGAGGCGCGCCGAATTCGCGGGTCGCATCGCCGCGATGACGGGAGCCCGCACCGCCGCGGCGCTGGCCGAGGTCGATGCCGCCATCAGACGGCTTTTCACCTATGGCGCCTGGGCCGACAAGTTCGAGGGCGACATCCACACGCCGCCCCTGCGCGGCCTCGCTCTGGCGCTGAAGGAGCCGATCGGCGTCGCAGGCGTCGTCTGTCCGGATGAAGCGCCGCTTCTCGGTTTCGTCAGCCTAGTGGCGCCGCTCATCGCCATGGGCAACCGCGTCGTCGCCGTGCCGAGCGAGCGCCATCCGCTCGCCGCCACCGATTTCTATTCGGTGCTCGAGACCTCGGACGTGCCGGCGGGTGTCGTCAATATCGTCACCGGCGATCGCCTGAGCCTCAGCAGGACGCTCGCCGAGCATGACGATGTCGATGCCCTCTGGGTCTTCGGCTCGGACAAGGCCTCGGTCGAGGCCGAGCGGCTCTCGGCCGCCAATCTCAAACGCACTTTGGTCGATCATGGCCTCATGACCGACTGGTTCGATCCGGCGCAAGGCGAGGGGCCGGTCTTCCTGCGTCACGCGACGCAAGTGAAGAATGTCTGGATACCCTATGGCGAGTAACGCAGTGATCCGGAAAATTGGATGCCGGATGCGCAAGCCAAAATGACAACGCGGGAAATCTCATGCTGAAATCGATCGATCCGGCGCTCAATGCCGATGTCCTCTATGCGCTGCGCGCCATGGGCCATGGTGATGACGTCATCATCTGCGACACGAATTTTCCGGCCGACTCGGTGGCGCGCCAGACGGTGCTGGGCAAGCTGCTGCGCATCGACAACGTGACGGCGGCGCGCGCCGCCCGCGCCGTGCTCTCTGTCATGCCGCTCGACAGCTTCGTCGAGCATCCGGCGCTCAGGATGGAGATCGTCGGCAAGCCGAACGACGTCCCGCCGGTCCAGGCCGAGGTGCAGGCGGAGATCGACCTTGCCGAGGGGCGCTCCTGGCCGATGGGCTCGATCGAGCGCTTCGCCTTCTATGACCTGGCGCGCAAGGCCTATTGCGTCATCGTCACCGGCGAGCGCCGCTTCTATGGCTGCTTCGCCTTCAAGAAGGGCGTCATCGCGCCCGATCAGGCGTGACATTAAAGTCTCGTCAAGAGTGCACAAACTCCTGGCACAATCGGGTAAGCCTGACTAACTGATTGCCATGCCATCACGCCAGAAACTGATCTTCGCCATCGTCGTTCTCCTCATCGCCATGGTGACGGGGGCCGGCGCCTTGTGGCTTACCCGCGTTGGCCCGGGCGGTAGCGGCGAGGCGTTGATCGGCGGGCCTTTCGCTTTGACCGATCAGAACGGCAAGCGGGTCACCGATCAGGACTTCCGCGGCAAATACATGCTGATCTTCTTCGGCTTCACCTATTGTCCGGATGTATGTCCGAGCGAGCTGCAGGTGATGACGGCAGCCCTCGATCAGCTGGGGCCCGCGGGCGACAAGATTCAGCCGGTCTTCATCACCATCGACCCGGAGCGCGACACGCCCGATGCGATGAAACTCTATGTGGCGAATTTCCACCCCCGTATGGTGGGCCTCACCGGCTCGCCCGACGATATAGCGGCGGTGGCCAAGGCCTATCGCGTCTATTACGCCAAGGCCAAGGCGTCCGAGGGTGCGGCCCCCGGCGACTATCTCATGGACCACTCGACCATCCTCTATCTCATGGGTCCGGACGGCAGATTCGTGAAACATTTCACCTATGGCACCGACGTCAAGACGCTGACCGACGGCTTGCGAGGGGTTGTTCAATAGGCGCTTCCCCAAAGGAAATTTCATTAACATCAATGTGATATCGTCTATTTCGCGCGCCTGTCGGCTGCCCGCTTTTTGCATGGCTATTGGATATTGGTCGGGTTGCCCGGCGCAGCGAGCCTTGTTAACGTGCCTGTAATGTTGCGGCGCACCCTTACCCTCAAGGAAAATGGGAATTGCTCTACTATCTTTATGAGATGAATCACGCCGCCATCGCGCCTTGGCGGGCGGCGGCGGATACCGCGAATTTCTTCTGGAAGAACCCGGGCAATCCTTTCGCACAGACCTATATGGGCCGCTCCATGGCGGCCTCGCTCGATCTTTTCGAGCGCGTCACAAGACGCTACGGCAAGCCCTCTTTCGGCATCGATTACACGGTCGTGGCCGGCGATGAAGTCCCGGTCGTCGAAGAGCGCGTTTTCGACAAGACCTTCTGCTCGCTCATTCATTTTTCCAAGAGCTGGGCCGACGAGAAAACGAAGGTCGCGCAGCCCAAGCTCCTCATCGTGGCGCCGATGTCGGGCCATTATGCGACGCTGCTGCGCGGCACCGTCGAGGCGATGCTGCCGCATGCCGATGTCTATATCACCGACTGGGTCGACGCTCGCCAGGTTCCCCTGAGCAGCGGCGCTTTCGATCTCGACGATTACATCGACTACGTCATCGAGATGCTGCAGTTCCTGGGGCCCGACACGCATGTCATGGGGGTGTGCCAGCCCTCCGTGCCGGTGCTCGCGGCGATCGCGCTGATGGCGAAGCGGCAGGACCCCAATCAGCCGAAGTCCATGATACTGATGGGCGGCCCGATCGACACGCGCCGCAACCCCACCGTCGTCAACCGCCTTGCGGTGGCGCGCGGCGTCGACTGGTTCCGCAAGAATGCCGTGGTGAAGGTGCCCTTCCCGCATCCGGGCGCGCTGCGCGATGTCTATCCGGGCTTCCTGCAACTCACCGGATTCATGACCATGAATCTCGATCGCCACATGAACGCCCATCGCGAATTGTTCTGGCACCTGATCGAGGGCGATGGCGATGCGGCCGACAAGCACACGGATTTCTACGACGAATATCTCTCGGTGATGGACCTCACGGCCGAGTTTTATCTGCAGACGGTCGAGAAGGTCTTCGTCAATCACGAGCTGCCGCGCGGTATTTTCCGCCATCGCGGCGAGTTGGTGGATCCTGCGGCGATCACCAGAACGGCGCTGATGACCATCGAAGGCGAGCGCGACGATATTTCGGGTGTCGGCCAGACCGAGGCGGCGCATGATCTCTGTTCGTCCCTGGCGTCGGAGAAGAAGCTGCATCTCCTGCAGCGCGGCGTCGGCCATTATGGTGTGTTCAACGGCTCGCGCTTCCGCGCCGATGCCGTGCCGCGTATCGTCGACTTCATCCATAAGCAGGCGTGAGCCGGATGCTCGAAGGAGATCACGATCACTCCAAGTCGAATCGACCTGAAGTGATGAACGTGATCGCATTCTTGCATTGGCGCGCGATCGGACAGAAAACCGGTGCCCACTTTTCTTGATCGCGCGTTGGGATTGGCGAGGCGATCGAAGCCGATCGAGCCGGCGAAGCAACCGAAACCGATCGAGCCGGCGCTTCTCGCCATTGATGGCAGATCGATCTCCGTCACATTCAGGCGCCATGCCAAGGCCCGCCGCCTGGTCTTGCGGCTGTCGCGCGACCGCTCCGGCGTCATCGTCACCTTGCCGCCCCGTGTCGGGCGCAAGGAAGCGCTCGATTTCGCCCAGCGATCGTCCAATTGGATTGCCGAGCGACTCGCCGCGGAACCCGCGGCCCGGCCCGTCGTTGCGGGCTCGACGATCCTGCTGCGCGGCGAAGAGCACCGGATCGTGCAGTCCGGAAGCCGCCGCGGCACGGTAAACCTGCAGGACGATGCCATCCTGGTGGCGGGCGATGCGGCCCATCTCGAACGCCGTCTCGTCGATTGGCTGAAGGTAGAAGCGCGCCACGACCTGGTTCGGGCAAGCGAAGCCTATGCCATGGCCATGGGCGTGAAGTTCCACCGTCTCACGGTGCGCGATCAGAAGAGCCGCTGGGGCTCATGTTCCTCCGACGGCACGCTGTCCTATTCCTGGCGGCTGGTGCTGGCGCCGCCCTTCGTCCTCGATTATGTGGCCGCCCACGAAGTGGCGCATCTCAAGCACATGAATCACGGGCGTCAGTATTGGCGGCTGGTGCTCACGCATTGTCCGCATGCGGCGCGCGCCAAGACCTGGCTTAAGCAGCACGGCGCCCGTTTGCACGCCTATGCGGCGGGGCCGTGAAGTTTCATATATTCGCCCGCCAGTAATGGCGTAATGTTTCGCCCGAGTGATGACATGAGGAGAACCGGCATGAAAGCGGGAAGAGTCCGCCTGTTCCGCTCTCGGCGGAGGCTCATAGGTCTCGTCGCTTTAGCGCTGGCTTTGCCTGCGGCACCCTTGGAAATGCGGCTTGTCGATGTCTCGCTCGCCGACGCTGCGGTGCGGGGCCCGGCGGTCGAGCTCGTCGGGTCTGCCAGTGCGGCTCCCGCCGCGCTGATCGGCCGCTGGATTGCCGAGTCGATCCGCAATCGCGGCGTCATCGACAATGTGCAGACGGTGATCGACATCACCGCCGATGGAAAAGTAACCGGAAGCGGCGGCTGCAACCGCATCAGCGGCGGAGCGACGGTGAGCGAGGCTCGGATCAGCTTCAGCCCGATGATTTCGACCAAAATGACCTGCGCGCCGGCAATTCTTGATCAAGAGAGCGAATTCCTGTTGGCGCTCGGTGATGCGCGCCTATGGCGCATCGATGAGCAGCGCGACAAGCTCATCCTCGTCGATGCGAAAGGCGTCACCATCCTGCGTCTGCTCAGGATGTGAGGCGCGCCTCGGCCGATGCTCTATTTGCTGTTGCCGCGTTCGCGCAGCCTTTGCGCTGAATTTCCGCTGTCTTCGTTCCGGCGCTGGCGTGGCGTGTACTCGTCGTCGGACGAACTGCCGAACAGGCTCTCGAAGAAGCCGCGCCTCTGCCGCGGCCGCGGCAGATATTCCTGGTCGTCGCCGGCATTCTGATAGGTCTCCGAATAGGAGGCCATGGCGCCGGACCCGTCGCCATAGGGATTGTTGTCGCCCGGCAACGGCAGATTGGAGAGTCCGGCATGGGCCTGCTCCATCACATCCTTCCAGATCGCGGCCGGGATCGATCCGCCGGTCATTTTCTTGGTAGGCGAGTTGTCGTCATTTCCGGCCCAGACGCCGGCGATGTAATGCGCCGTATAGCCGACGAACCAGGCGTCGCGGTAATCCTGGCTGGTGCCGGTCTTGCCGGCGATCTCGTAGTCGCTGAACTGGGCGCTGCGTCCGGTGCCGTCGGTGATCACCGCGCGCATCATCCGGTTCATGGAGCCGAGATCGTAAGCGGAGACGACCTGGCCAAGCCCATCGCCCGAGCGCTCGTAGAGGAGGGCGCCGTCGCGCGTCGTGATGCGTGAGACGATATAGGGCTGCACCGGGGCGCCGCCATTGGCGAAGGGCGTGAAGGCGGAGACGAGCTCGAGCAGGGTAACTTCCGACGTGCCGAGCGCGATCGAGGCATTGTCGGCGAGGTCGGAGGTGATGCCGAGGCGATGCGCGGTGGCGATGACGGCGGCGGGCGACACGTTGAAGGCGAGCTTGGCCGCGATCGTGTTCAGCGAGAGCGCCAGCGCCTTGGTCAGGGTGACCGGGCCCATATACTGGCGCTTGTAGTTTTCCGGCTCCCAATCGCCGATACGCACCGGTTCGTCGACCTCGACCGAATCGGGACCATAGCCCTGTTCGATCGCCGCCAGATAGACGAATGGCTTGAAGGCCGAGCCGGGCTGGCGCTTCGCCTTGGTCACGCGGTTGAACTGGCTTTTGACATAGGACTTGCCGCCGACCATCGAAATGATGGCGCCCGTTGGATCGAGCATCACGAAGGAGGCCTGCGAGACGTTGAATTTTGGCCCGTCCTGATTGAGCCGCTTGCGCAGCGAGCGTTCGGCGAGCGCCTGGATGTCCGGATTGATCGTCGTCTGGATGACGATCGACTGATCGTAGTTGCGCACCAGTTGTGGCAGAATTTCGCCGACATAATCGACGATATATTGCGTCGCGGGCACGTAGTCGGAAGCCTTCACCGTGGCCGGCGCGGTAAGCGCCATCTGTGCGTCGCCCGCCTCGATGAAGCCGGCATCGACCATGTCGTTCAGCACTTCATTCGCGCGCTTGTTGGCGGCCTCGGGGTTGGTGATCGGATTGTAAGTGGTGGGCGCCTTCAGCACGGCCGCCAGTATGGCGGCCTCGGCGATCGTCACCTCGCGCGCCGATTTGCCGAAATATTTCTGCGCCGCTTTCTCGATGCCGGTGGCGCCGGCGCCGAAATAGACGCGGTTCATGTAGAGCTGCAGGATCTCGTCCTTGCTGAATTGCGTCTCGAGCCAGATGGCGAGCACAGCTTCCTGCGCCTTGCGGCCCATGGTCCTGTCGGGTTTCAGAAACAGATTCTTGGCGAGCTGCTGGGTGAGCGTCGAGCCGCCCTGAACCACGCGTCCGGCGCGCAGATTTTCGACCATGGCGCGGATCAGGCCGATGGGGTCGACGCCGAAATGCGAGCGGAAGCGGCGGTCCTCGATGGCGATGATCGCCTGCGGCACATAGGCCGGCAGATCGGCGATTCGCACATCGTCACCGAAGAAGGCACCGCGTTCGGCGAGAACCGAGCCATCGGCCGCCAGCACCATGATGCCGGGCTCGCGAGCCGGGATCTGGAACAGGCCCTTCTGGTCGAGCGTCAGCCACAGATAGCCGAAGCCGGCGGCGCCGGCGAAGATGCCCCAGAAGACGAGGGTGAGGAAAAGGCTGACGAAGCGGAAGCCGGAGCGGCGCTTGCGCCGCGGCACGCGGCCATGCGGAACCTGCCTGCCGCCACCACTACTGCTACTCTGGCGGCCGCCGAAAAGCGACGGTTCCCGGCGCTCCTGCCGCTGGCCGCGCTTCCCACCCCTGCCGTTGCTTCCCATTACCGAGCGTTGCCCTAAGTGATCCGAACCGGCAGCTTCGCCGAGCCGGCTTAAGCTCGTCTAAATGCCGCGTCCCGGCAGAAATGACGTTCAATCATGTCGTCATGATGGCTTGATTTTTGCTGATTTCCTGCTCGATCACGATCTGTTTGGGGCGAATCGATCCAAACCCACAAACGTGATCGATTCTTATTATTTCAGCTCGGGGGCTGCAAAAAACGGCACCCACTTTCTCGCATTCCGCGCTGATCGTTGCGGTGACTTTCGGCGCGTGTCAAGATTGGGGCGGGGCGCGATACCGAGGCCGACTTATGGTAAAGACAGAGGCCGAATCCAGGGAGATCGCCTACGCGCTCGAACGCCTTTCACGGCTCATGCGCGGCGGCGAATTCGGCGAGGGGCTCAATCCCGCCCAGTGGGAGGCCTTGCGCTTCCTGGCCCGCGCCAACCGCTTCTCCAATTCGCCGGGGGCTCTGACACGCTATCTCGGCGCCACCAAAGGCACGATCTCGCAGACGGTGAAGGCACTCGAGCGCAAGAAGCTCATCGTCAAGTCGGAGCGGCCGGGCGAGAAGCGTTCGATCGTGCTCGAGCTGACCGAGGCCGGCCACGCGATGATGGCGAAGGACCCATGGATGGCGCTGGCCGCGGCGTGCGGAGAGCTCGGCGGCAAGACGCGCCGGCGCATGGACAAGGGGCTTGCCGAATTGCTGGCGGGCGAGACCGCCCGCCGCCAGAGCCCGTCCTTCGGCGCCTGCGACTCTTGCCGCTTCTGGCGCGAGCAGGGCCGCGGCGACGATGCGCTGGGCCCGCATCTGTGCATGCTGTTCGATTTGCCGATCAGCACCACCGAAGTGGCGCAGATCTGCATCGCGCACGAGCCCGCGAATTAGCGCCTGCTGGGGAAAAGTGGATACCACGTCAGACCGAACCGGTCTGACGTGGTCGTGATCTAGGCACTCATCGCCGGCGCCGAGGCGCGCACATCGTCGCCGACATACTCCTCGAACCTGGCGAAATTCTTGATGAACATCTGCACCAGCCGGTGCGCCTGCGCGTCATAGGCCGCTTTGTCGGTCCAGGTGTCGCGCGGGCTGAGCAGCTTCGCATCGACGCCCGCGACGGCGAGCGGCACTTCGAAACCGAAATGCGCGTCCTTGCGCATCGCCGCCTTATCGAGCGTGCCCGACAGCGCCGCATCGAGAAGCGCGCGGGTGACCGCAATCGGCATGCGCTGGCCCTGGCCGTAAGCGCCGCCGGTCCAGCCGGTATTGACCAACCAGCATTGCGCCTTATGACGTGCGATGAGTTCGCGCAGCAGCGCGCCATAGACACTCGGATGGCGCGGCAGGAATGGGGCGCCAAAGCAGGACGAGAAGGTGGCCTGCGGCTCGACGACGCCGCGTTCGGTGCCGGCGACCTTTGCCGTATAGCCGGAGAGGAAGTGATACATCGCCTGTGACGGCGTGAGCCTGGCGATCGGCGGCATGACTCCGAAGGCGTCGGCGGTCAGCATCACGATCGTCTGTGGAATGGGCGCGCGTCCGCTCGCGCTGGCATTGGGAATGTAAGGCAAGGGATAGGCCGCGCGCGTATTTTCGGTGAGCGAGCCGTCGTCGAGATCGAGCCGGCGGGTCGCCTCGTCCATCACGACATTCTCGAGCACCGTGCCCCAGCGCTGCGTGGTGGCGTAGATATCGGGCTCGGCCTTCTGCGACAGGCGGATCACCTTGGCATAGCAGCCGCCCTCGAAATTGAAGATGCCGTCATTCGACCAGCCATGCTCGTCGTCGCCGACCAGCGTGCGTGCGGGATCGGCGGAAAGCGTCGTCTTGCCGGTGCCGGAAAGACCGAAGAACACGGCACTGCGGTCCTGGGCGTCGACATTGGCCGAGCAATGCATCGGCATCACGCCCTTGTCGGGCAGCAGATAGTTGAGCGCGGTGAAGACGGACTTCTTCATCTCGCCGGCATATTGCGTGCCGCCGATGAGGACGAGACCTTGCGTCAGGTCGCAGGCGATGACCGTTTCGCTGCGCACGCCATGGCGCTTCGGATCGGCCTTGAAGCTCGGCAGGTCGATGATCGTTAGTTGCGGAACGAAGCCGTCGAGGTCCTGCGTCTCGGGGCGGATCAGAAGATGGCGGATGAACAGCGCATGCCAGGCATATTCGCACACCACGCGCACCGAGAGGCGATGGGCCGGATCGGCGCCGCCATGGAGATCCTGCACATAGAGGTGCTTGTCCTTGGCGTGCGCCAGGAAGTCCTGCTTGAGCGTGGCGAAATGCTCGGGCGAGATGGCTTTGTTGTTGTCCCACCAGATCGTCTTTTCGGTGGTCTTGTCGCGCAGGATGAATTTGTCGTTGGGCGACCGGCCGGTATGGGCGCCGGTCGAGACGACCAGAGCGCCACCATCGGCGACGCGTCCCTCGCCCCGGCGCAGCGCCTCTTCATAGAGCTGGGCGGCGCCGGAGTTGAAAGCGACGGAGCGCGGCTCCTTCACGATAAGAGAGATATTCGCGTTAAATCGGCCCGTATGATGCACACAATCCTCCCACAGATTATCGCCGGAATGGCTTAGCCGGGAGGGAGTATAACAGCAAACGAGCCGGAAAGATGGTATTAAATCACAGTTTTTGCGGTATCGAACCTCATTTCACTGATGTATTCACATCAGGAATTTCTGGCTTTGTGGGCTAGAGTGACGAAGGCTTTCCTGAGCCCGTCCGCGCCTGTCACCGGTTCCTCGAAGTCGAGCCTGAGGACCTTGTCGGCGAGACAGAGATGGGCGCCGTCGGGGTCGATGCCGGTGATTCGCCACTTCCCCGGCTCTGCCGCCAGGAGCTTCGTCGCATAGAGCTCGATCGAATCGGCGTGATCCTCGTTCATATGGGCGATGGCGCCGGGGACACCAGCCATGACTGCCGCCCCTGTACTTTCTGGCAGGAAGACCTCATCGGGTTCCATCGTCTCGATGCGCCCGAAGCCCGCTACAGCGTGAATTTTCGTCGGAACCAGCCGCCAGAAGGAGAAATCCGGGAAATCGAGGTAGAATCGGGCCGCCGGATGCTGCGCGGCATAGCGTTCCGCGACCTCCGCCGCAGGAACCGGCTGAAAAGCGCCCATGATGGTGACCCGCTGCCCCGTCAGGGCGTCGCCCGCGGCCGGTATTTCGCTCGCCATGAGGCTGCCTGTAGGGTCGGCCAGGATATTGCGGGTATGCCAGGCCAGTTTCGAGATGAAGATGATGGGGTAGCCGCAACCGTCGGTCGCGATATTGGCGAGTGAGATATAAGGTCCCGAAGGGTCAAGATTGCTGGTTCCAAGTGCTGCCGTTCGGGCTCGTCGCAGCAGCTGACGGGCCTCGGTTCCAGTGAAGCTGCGCCGCGCAGGAGTTGTCATTGAGAGATGATTTCCCTAATAGAAGGGCCTTGGGCTGGGAACGGCGCGCCATACTTTACGCTAGTTCCGTGGCTAGAGCCGCAATAGTGTTAACCACAGACGTATAGGGCCACATGCCGACGATCGCTCTTGTCGATGACGACCGCAACATTCTGACCTCCGTCGGGATCACTCTGGAGGCCGAAGGCTATCAGGTCCAGAAATATTCCGACGGCGCCGCCGCCCTGCAAGGCCTGCAGGACACGCCGCCCGACATGGCGATCTTCGACATCAAGATGCCGCGCATGGATGGCATGGAGCTTCTGCGCCGCATTCGCCAGAAATCCGATCTGCCGATCATCTTCCTCACCTCCAAGGACGACGAGATCGATGAGCTTTTCGGCCTCAAGATGGGCGCCGACGATTTCATCAAGAAGCCGTTCTCGCAGCGCCTTCTGGTCGAGCGCGTGAAAGCCGTGCTGCGCCGCGCCACCCCGCGCGACGGTACGGTGCAGCCGCAGGAAGCTGCCAAGACCATTGACCGTGGCAAACTCTCGATGGATCCCGATCGTCATTCCTGCACTTGGGACGCGAAGCCGGTGACCCTGACGGTGACCGAGTTCCTCATCCTGCAGTCCCTCGCCCAGCGTCCCGGCATCGTCAAGAGCCGCGATGCGCTCATGGACGCGGCCTATGACGATCAGGTTTATGTCGATGACCGCACCATCGACAGCCACATCAAGCGGCTGCGCAAGAAATTCAAACTCGTCGACGATGATTTCGATGGCATCGAGACGCTCTATGGCGTCGGCTATCGATTCAAGGAGGCGTGACCGATAGGCTGGGCACGGCATGGTTACGGGCGTCGAAACACCCGATCGGATCGAGGTCGATGACACTGCCGCATCCGAAGCGGTCGTCGAGCGTGATCGGGGCCTGGCCTGGTGGATACACCGCCTGGCGCCGGCGAGCCTTACCAGCCGCATCGTCCTTCTCAATATCGCCGGCCTGATCGTCCTCGTTCTCGGCATCCTCTATTTCAATCAGTTCCGACAGGGCCTGATCGACGCCCGCGTGCAGAGCCTGATGCCGCAGGCGAATATCATCGCCGCCGCGGTGGCGGGCTCGGCAACGGTCGACACGGGCTCGATCGTCATCGATCCCGATGCGCTGATGAATTCGCAGGACGACACCGCCGCCGACGCGGAGCAGTTGCGCGATCTCGATTTCCCGATCAACCCCGAGAATGCCGGACCCATTCTGCGCCGCCTTCTCGCCGCGACCTCGATCCGCGCCCGCATCATCGATC
Source organism: Nordella sp. HKS 07 (assembly GCF_011046735.1). Lineage (NCBI taxonomy): Bacteria > Pseudomonadati > Pseudomonadota > Alphaproteobacteria > Hyphomicrobiales > Nordella > Nordella sp. HKS 07. The sequence continues at coordinate 2,888,390 of NZ_CP049258.1, forward strand.
CCGACGGCAACCTGGTCGTCGACAGCCGCTATCTCTATGGCCGGGGCGAGATCACCCAGCGCGAGTTGCCGCCTTTCGACGCCAAGCCGGACACCATCTGGATGCGCTTGTGGAAGCGCCTCAACGACTGGCTGTTCACCAACGACTATCCGCATCAGAAAGATTACGGCGTCGACAACGGCAAGGAGTTCCCGGAGATCCTCGCCGCGCTTAACGGCGCCTCGGTGTCGATCGTGCGCGTCAACGACCAGAATGAGATCATCGTCTCGGTCGCGGTGCCGATCCAGCGCTTCCGCGCCGTGCTGGGCGCGCTCGTGCTCTCGACCTCGGGCGGCGAGATCGACAATGTTCTCCTGGCCGAGCGCAAGATCGTGCTGTTCACCTTTGGCTTCGTGGCCCTCGTCACCATCCTGCTCTCGGTGTTTCTCGCCGGCACCATCGCCGAGCCCATCCGGCGGCTGGCGGGTGCCGCCGAGCGGGTGCGCCGCGGTGTCAACAAGCGTGTCGAGATTCCCGACTTCACGCAACGGCGCGACGAGATCGGTCATCTGTCGGGTGCGCTGCGCGACATGACGACGGCGCTCTACAACCGTATCGAGGCGATCGAGGCCTTTGCCGCCGACGTCTCGCATGAACTCAAGAACCCGTTGACTTCCCTCCGCAGCGCCGTCGAGACGCTGCCTTTCGCCAAGACCGACGAGCAGCGCACCCGCCTCATCGAGGTGGTGAAGGACGATGTGCGCCGGCTCGATCGCCTCATCACGGATATTTCCGGCGCCTCCAGGCTTGACGCCGAGCTGGCACGCTCCGAGGCCCAGCCCATCAATGTCGCCGAGGTGCTCGACACGCTGGTGTCCTTCGCCAACGAGACGCGCAAGGATAATCAGGCGGCGATCACGCTCGACGTGCAGCCGCCCCCCGCGGCGATCCCGCGCGACCGGGCCTTCGTCATTCTTGGCCACGACACCAGGCTCGGCCAGGTCGTGCGCAATCTCATCGACAATGCGCGCTCCTTCGCGCCGCCGAGCTCGACGGTCAGGGTGCGCGTGCGGCGCCTGCAATATTACATCGAGTTCCGCGTCGAGGATGAAGGTCCGGGCATTCCGCCCGAAAACCTCGAGCGCATCTTCGAACGCTTCTATACCGATCGTCCGGAAGGCTCCTTCGGGAAGAATTCGGGCCTCGGACTTTCGATCTCGCGCCAGATCGTCGAGGCGCATAAGGGGCGCATCTGGGCCGAGAACCGCTACGGCAAGGCGCCTTCAGGCGGCGAGCGCCCGATCCTTGGCGCCCGTTTCATCGTCCGCATTCCCGCCATTCCGCAGGACTGGGTCGCCCCCGATGCCTGATGCCGTCACGATCCACGCCAGCTGCGTGGCGCTTGGCGATGCGGGCATATTGATCGAGGGGCCTCCGGGGTCGGGCAAGTCGGATCTGCTGTTGCGCCTCCTCGATGAGCCGGGCTACGGTCTCGGCAATCTCGAATTGCGCGGCCGGCTCGTCTCCGACGATCAGACCATCATCGAGAAGCGGGGAACCGCTCTGTTCGCCACGAGCCCGAAGCCGATCGCCGGCCTTTTGGAGATCAGGGGGCAGGGCGTCGTGAAGGTGACCCACTTGCCGGAAGTGAAGCTTGCTCTTGCGGTAAAGCTCTTGCCGGCGGCTGAAATCGAGCGGATGCCCGAACCGGCCTTCCGCCACATCGCCGGCATCGCGTTGCGCGAGATCGGGATCGACCCCCGCAAGGCCTCGGCCCCGGCGCGCATCCGCGCCGCTCTGACGGCGGTGCCTCATTCGTGAAGTGCGGCAAATTCCGCAGGCCCGATCACGTCAAATCGCCCTGTCTTGATAAACGTGATCGAAATCCTAGATTTGACGTGCGATCCGACGGAGAACCGGTGGCAAAACGCGCGCCGATCCTTGGTGTTGCATATGTCGAGAGTTCCCGGCACATTCGCGGCCCCTGTAATCACATAAGTATGTAGGTATGTTCCGGTGGAGCATTTGAATTCATGATCGGACTTGTTCTGGTCACCCATGGACGGCTGGCGGAGGAATTCCGGTCTGCGTTGGAGCATGTGGTCGGCCCCCAGGAACATCTGGTCACCGTATCGATCGGTCCCGATGACGAACTCGAGAAGCGGCGCGCCGATATCATGGCCGCCATCCAGACGGCGGATACGGGAAAGGGCGTCATCGTGCTGACCGACATGTTCGGCGGCACACCCTGCAACCTCGCCATCTCGCTGCTCGAGAATGGCCGCGTCGAGGTGCTGGCCGGTGTGAATCTGCCGATGCTGGTGAAGCTTGCCCGCATTCGCGACGATTCCAGCCTCGAGACCGCCGTGGTCAAGGCGCAGGAGGCTGGACGCAAATATATCAATATCGCCAGCCAGATTCTGAGCGGTTAGATGGTCGAGCCCCACACCCGAAATTTCATGATCGTCAACAGCCGCGGCCTTCATGCGCGGGCGTCGGCCAAATTTGTGAAATGCGCCGAGCAGTTCGACGCCGATATCCAGGTCAGCCGCGACAGCCAGACCGTTCCCGGCACCTCGATCATGGGGCTGATGATGCTGGCCGCCACCCCGGGTTCCTCCATCCAGGTCACCGCCGCGGGGCCCCAGGCGCTGGCCGCTCTGGAGGCGCTCGGCACCCTGATCGCCGAAAAATTCGGCGAGGAATGATATAAAGATTTCTTTATGTCCTTGTGGACATGCCGGGTCGCCCCTGCTATAGGGGCGCCATTCCAATAACGATGCAGGGTTTGAACATGGCGAGCTCCAAGGACTTTCACGTTGCCGATCTCGGCCTGGCCGACTGGGGCCGCAAAGAGATCGAGATGGCCGAGGTCGAGATGCCGGGCCTGATGGCGACCCGCGAGGAGCTGGGGCCCAAGCAGCCGCTGAAGGGCGCGCGCATTTCGGGCTCGCTCCACATGACCATTCAGACCGCCGTGCTCATCGAGACGCTCGTGGCGCTCGGCGCCGAGGTCCGCTGGGCCTCCTGCAACATCTACTCGACCCAGGATCATGCCGCCGCCGCGATCGCCAAGCGCGGCATCCCCGTCTTCGCCTTCAAGGGCGAGAGCCTCAAGGAATACTGGGAATACACCGGTCGCATCTTCGACTGGCCGGGCGAGCCCGCCAATATGATCCTCGACGATGGCGGCGACGCCACGCTGTTCATTCTCCTGGGCTCCAAGGCGGAGACGGATCCCTCCCTCATCGCCAACCCGAAGAACGAGGAAGAGGAGTGCCTCTTCGCCGAGATCAAGAAGCGCCTCGCCTCGAGCCCCGGCTGGTTCTCCAAGATCAAGGCCTCGATCAAGGGCGTCTCGGAAGAAACGACCACCGGCGTTCATCGTCTTTATGATCTCCAGAAGAAGGGGGAGCTTCCCTTCCCGGCGATCAACGTCAATGACAGCGTCACCAAGTCGAAGTTCGACAACAAATATGGCTGCCGCGAATCGCTCGTCGACGCGATCCGCCGCGGCACCGACGTGATGATGGCCGGCAAGGTCGCCGTCGTCTGCGGTTATGGCGATGTCGGCAAGGGCTCGGCCCAGTCGCTGAAGGGCTCCGGCGCCCGCGTCGTCGTCACCGAGATCGACCCGATCTGCGCGCTGCAGGCCGCGATGGACGGCTTTGCCGTGTCGACCATCGAGGACGCACTGCCGACCGCCGACATCTTCGTGACCGCGACCGGCAACAAGGACGTCATCACCGTCGATCACATGCGCCAGATGAAGGACATGGCGATCGTCTGCAACATCGGCCATTTCGACAACGAGATTCAGGTCGCCGATCTCAAGAACTACCAGTGGACCAACATCAAGCCGCAGGTCGACATGATCCATTTCCCCAAAGGGAACCGGATCATCCTCCTGTCGCAGGGCCGCCTGGTCAATCTCGGCAATGCCACCGGTCATCCGAGCTTCGTGATGTCGGCGTCCTTCACCAACCAGACGCTGGCCCAGGTCGAGCTCTTCGCCAATGCCGGCAATGGCAAATATAAGAACGAGGTCTATGTCCTGCCCAAGGCGCTGGACGAGAAGGTCGCCCGTCTCCACCTCGCCAAGCTTGGGGTCAAGCTGACCGAGCTCAAGGAAGAGCAGGCGGCCTATATCGGCGTCACCAAGCAGGGACCCTACAAGCCCGACTACTACCGCTATTAAGTTCGCGGTGCCGGGATTCCGGTGCCGCATGTTTGCTTGTATATCTGCCTGTCAGCGGGCGGCCGGTGATTCGGCCCGCCCGCTGAGATGTTAGTGGGCATGCGTCACAGAGCGGGTTGGCGGACGGGCCCGACCCTACCCAAGAGGATAATCGGAAGAAACGATGCGGATAGATGCTGCCTCCACATCCGGGTTTGCCTGCAATTGGGCAACGGGGTTTGTGGTCCTGGCTTTGTCTGCCGCGCCGGCTCATGCCGAAGAGATCCTGGGCAGCCAGCTCGTCACGAGCTTTGCCGATGATCCGCTGACCTTCACCGCTATCTTCGCCGCGGTGGCGGTGTTCTTCTGGGCGTTCTTCGTCATCCGCAAGCTCGTCCGCGAGGAGCAGGCGGCGGAGCGGCGCGCCCGCGAGCTCGAAAGCGAGCTCAATGAGAGCCAGGCGATACTCACGGCCGAGCCCACCATCCTCGTGATCTGGCATGGCCGCGACGGAGCGCCCAACAAGATCGCAGGCGACATGAAGGGCGTTGTGAAGGTGCCCACCGACGCCGATGCCCTTCTCGATTTTCGCTCCTGGCTCGATTCCGAATCGGCCGACGCGCTCATCGCGGCAGTGACCGTGATGCGCGACCAGGGCACGCCCTTCAATATCGGCATCCAGACCCTGGACGGCGAGTTGCTCGAGGCCGACGGCCGCACCGCCGGCGGCTCCACCACTTTGCGTCTGCGCCCGCTCTCCGGCGAGCGTCGCCAGCTTAGCGAATTCGCCTATGATGCGCGCCGTCTCGGCAAGCAGGTCGAGCGTCTGAGCGCCGTGCTCGATGCCGCGCCCTTTCCGATCTGGCTCAAGGACACCTCCGGCGAGACGATCTGGGTGAACGAGTCCTATATCAAGGCGGTCGAGGCGCCGGATGTCGACACCGTCATCGCCAACCGCATCGAGATCGTCGATGATGCGAAGATCGAGCCGCCGCGCGAGGGCGCGCGCGCCGCCAGTCTCAGGGGCCGCAGCCATTCGGTCATCGCCGGTACCAAATGCGCGCTCGACGTGCACGAGATCAAGCTCGCCGACGGCTCCGCCCGCTTCGCCATCGACGTCACCGCCATCGAGACGGCGCGCAAGGAATTGAAGCGCCATATCCAGGGCCACGCCAACACGCTCGACAAGCTCGACACGGCGATCGCCATCTTCGGTCCTGATCAGCGCCTCAGATTCCACAATTCGGCCTATGCCGAGCTTTGGTCCCTCGACCCCGACTGGCTGGCGCATGGGCCGACCGACGGCGAAATCCTCGACCGCCTGCGCGAATTGCGCCGCCTGCCAGAACAAGCCAACTACCGCGACTGGAAGGCCAAGCAATTGCAGGCCTATACGACGCTCGAGACACGCGAGAGCTGGTGGTATCTGCCGGATGGCCGTTCCTTGCGCGTCATCTGCGAGCAGCACCCCTTCGGCGGCACCACCTATCTCTATGAGAATGCGACCAAGGAGATCCAGCTCGAAAGCCGCTATAACGAGTTGATCGACGTGCAGCGCGAGACGCTCGACAATTTGCACGAAGGCGTCGCTCTCTTCGGCACCGATGGCCGTCTCAAGCTGCATAATCCGGCCTTCGCCCGTTTCTGGTCGCTCGATCCCGCTTTCCTCGACCGCCAGCCCCATATCGACCCGGTGATCGACCAGTGCCGCAAGCTCTTGGCCGACGACATCGTCTGGGACGAGCTCAAATACGGCATGACCAGCCTCGATACCGGCCGCAAGCCGCAAAAGGGCAGGTTGAACCGGCCCGACGGACTGGCGCTCGAATATGCTTTCGTGCCTTTGCCGGACGGCAACACGCTGCTCACTTATGTCGACGTGACGGATTCGTCGCGCATCGAGAATGCGCTGCGCGAGCGCGCCGAGGCCCTCGAGGCTGCCGACCGGCTGAAGACCGGCTTCATGTCGAACGTCTCCTATGAATTGCGCACGCCGCTCACCAATATCCTGGGCTTCGCCGAAAGCCTGTCACTCGGCATCGCCGGCGAGCTCAAGCCCAAGCAGCAGGAATATCTGCGCGACATCCAGGATTCATCCCAGGACCTGCTCGTCATCATCGACGCCATTCTCGACCTGACGACCATCGACGCCGGGGCCATGGAGTTGAAGCTTTCCGAAATCGACGTCGTCGCCACCATGCAGGAATCGGGGGAAGCCCTCGGCCAGTGGATGACCAAGCGCGATCTGACCCTCAATATCGAGGTCGCCGACGATGCCCAGCATTTCATCGGCGATCCCAAGCGCGTGGCGCAGATCCTGCATAATCTCCTGACCAATGCCATCGGCTTCTCCTCGCAGGGCGGCATCATCCGCATGGGGGCGGCGCATGACGGCGACGACATCCTGCTGTGGGTCGCCGACACCGGCCGCGGCATCGAACCCGAGTTCCAGAAGCGTGCCTTCGACCGCTTCCAGTCGAAACCCATGCCGGGCGGCCATCGCGGCCCTGGTCTCGGCCTCGCCATCGTCAAGAGCTTCGTGGAGCTGCATGGCGGAAGAGTCTCCTTGCGTTCCCAGGTCAACAAGGGCACGACCGTCATCTGCCGCTTCCCGATGCGTGGCCCCCACGCCCAGGACCGCGGTTCCCTTCAGGAGCACAGGCGCGTCGTCGCCGCCTAAAAGAGACCCACGATACGGACAGCATGACCTCCCTGCACAGATCCCTGAAAAACGCCGAAGCGACCGCCGCCCTGGGCACCGAACTGGCCCTGATGGCCAAGGCCGGCAGCGTCATCTGCCTTCATGGCGACCTGGGGGCCGGCAAGACGACGCTGGCGCGCAGCTTCATCCAGGCGCTGGCCGGGGAGGAGATCGAGGTTCCCTCACCGACCTTCACATTGGTGCAGACCTATGATGCGACCCGAATCCCGGTCGCGCATGTCGACCTCTATCGATTGGCATCGGCGGGGGAGCTCGACGAGCTCGGCCTCGATGAGCTGCTCAAGTCCCATCAGCTCATTGTCGAATGGCCGGAGCGTCTGGAGGGCAGCCTGCCGGCTGATCGCCTTGATGTCCGCCTGACCTCCAAGGGCAAGGCGCGCGAGGCCGAGCTTCAGGGGCATGGCGCCTGGGCGCTCGCTTTGCGGCGCCTCGCCGCCATTGCCGATTTCCTCAAGGACACCGACTGGGCCCGCGCCACTCGCCTGTTCCTCGAAGGCGATGCCTCGTTCCGGCGCTATGAACGCCTGATGCTCGACGGAAAGACCGCCGTTCTCATGGACATGGCGGAGCGCCCCGACGGTCCCGTCGTCAAGAACGGCAAGCCCTACAGCGCCATCGCCCATCTCGCCGAGAACATCAATGCGGTGCTCGCGGTGAACAGTTTCCTGGTCGAGCGCGGCTACAGCGCGCCCCGCATCCTGGCGGCGCGCGCCAAGGAAGGGCTCGCCGTCATCGAGGACATGGGCTCCGATGTCTATGGCCGGATGATGCTGCGCGGCGACGACATGACGGCGCCCCTCGACGAGGCGATGCGTCTCCTGGTCGACATGGCACGCCGGGAATGGCCGGCCAAGGCGCCGATCCCGAACGACGACTGGCATCATGTGTCGGGCTACGACCGCGAGGCGATGACCATCGAGGTCGAGCTGATTCTCGATTGGTTCTGGCCCTTCGCCAAGGCCTCGACGCCATCCGACAAGGATCGCCGCGAATTCCTCGATATTTGGCACGAGCTCTTCGCGCTGAGCGACACGGCGCAGCCGGTCTGGATCATGCGCGACTATCATTCTCCCAATCTCATGTGGCTGCCGGAGCGTTCCGGCATAAAACGCGTCGGTCTGATCGACACGCAGGACTGCGTGCTCGGCCATCCAGCTTTCGATCTGGCCTCGCTGCTCCAGGATGCCCGCGTCGATATCGACTTCACGCTCGCCGATGAGCTGCTCGATCGCTATTGCGCGCTGCGCAAGGATGATCCGGGTTTCGACGAAGCCGGCTTCCGGTCGGCCTATGCCTTTTTCGGCGCCCAGCGCTCCTCGAAGATCCTCGGCATTTTCGCCCGCCTCTTCAAGCGCGACGGCAAGCGCGGCTATCTGCGCCACATCCCGCGGGTGTCGCGCTATCTCGAACGCAATCTCGGCCATCCAAGGTTGGCGCGCCTGCGCCAATGGTACGACCGTCATCTGCCGCCGTCGCTCAGGGAATCGCTGCCGCAATGACCGGTCTCGGACAGCGGGCGATGATCATGGCGGCGGGCTTGGGCCAGCGCATGCGCCCCTTGACCAATGGCAAGCCCAAGCCGTTGGTGGAAGTGGCGGGCACGCCCCTCATCGACTACGGCCTGTCGCGCCTGACGGAGGCGGGCTGCGATTTCGCGGTCGTCAATGTCCATTATCTCGCCGATCAGATCGAGGCCTGGGCCAAGGCCAAGTCGTCGCCGCGCATCGTCGTGTCGGATGAGCGCCGGGAGCTTCTCGACACGGGCGGCGGCATCGTCAAGGCCCTGCCGCTCCTGGGTGAAGCGCCCTTCTTCGTGGTGAACAGCGACTCGATCTGGATCGACCAGGAAAAGCCGGCACTCGCGCGCCTCAAGGAAGGCTGGGACGAAACCCGCATGGATTGCCTGCTTCTGCTCTGCCATCCGGCGCGCACCATCGGCTATGACGGCCACGGCGATTTCAACCTGGAGGGTGATGGCCGCATCACGGGCAGGTCGGCAAAGGGCGCGGCGGGACTTGCCTATATCGGCGCCTATCTTGTGCATCCGCGCCTCTTCGCCGATATAAGCGTGTCGAAATTCTCCGTGAACCTTCTGTGGGACAAGGCTATTGCGCAAGGACGCCTCTTCGGGATCGAGCATCAGGGCCTGTGGCTGCATGTCGGCACGCCTGAGGCCATCCCTCTGGCCGAATGCGCGCTGCGCGCATGATGAGGGCGCGGCGTGAGCCTTCGCCTTTTCAACATTCCACCCGACGTTGCGTTTCTGCCCGCTTTGACGCGCGCGATCCTCGCCGGGAATTTCCCGGCCGACCTGCCGCCGCCATCGCTTGACGAGCTGCCGCGCTGGACCATTCTTCTGCCGACGCGGCGCGCCGTGCGCATCCTGCAGCGCAGCTTTCTCACCGTGGCGGGGCGCGAGGCGATGCTCCTGCCGCGCATCCGTCCGATCGGAGATGTGGAAGAAGACCTGCTGGTGCCCGATGACTCATCACCCGCCGATGATCTCTTGGCGCCCGCCATCTCGGCGCTGGAGCGGGAGGCGCTGCTCATCCGTCTCATCGACGAGTGGGTCGTGGCTTATCCCGACGAGCGCCTGTCGCGCGAGATCGCCGGCTCCCCTTCACAGGCCATCGCTCTGGCCGAAAGCCTCAGCGAGCTCGTCGACACTTTCGAGACGGAAGAGGCCGATCTCGCGAAGCTGTCCGATCTCTTCGCCGCCGATCTCGCAGAGCACCGCACGGCGATATTGGGTTTTCTGGCGATCGTCCGCGAGAGGCTGCCCCACGAGCTCGAAACGCTCGGCCTCCTCGGCCCCATGGAAAGGCGCAGCCGTCTCTTGCGGCTCGAAGCGAAGCGGCTGGCCGAGTTGCGCCCCGAAAGCCCGATCATCGTGGCGGGCTCCACCGGCTCCATTCCGGCGGCGTCGGAGCTTATGAAGACGATCGCCGCGCTGCCCAACGGCGCGGTGGTCCTGCCGGGCCTCGATCAGACGATGAGCGAGGAAGCCTGGCAGCATGTCTCTCCGCAGCATCCACAATTCGGCCTGAAGCGCCTTCTCGACTCATGGAACCAGGGACGCAGCGACGTGCGGCCCTTGCCCGGTATCGACGATAGTCCGCGTAACCCGGCGCGCAGCTGGCTCGCTTCCGAGATCATGCGGCCGACGGCGGCGGCCGGCAGCTGGCGCGAGGCTCTTTTCGCCGGGCGCGACGAGATCGTCCGCGGCATGGCGGGCGTCAGCCTGATCGAGCGTGCCGATCACCATCAGGAGGCGCAGACCATCGCCCTCATCATGCGCGAGGTTCTGGAGGAGCCGGGCAAGACCGCCGCACTGGTGACGCCCGACCGCGATCTGGCGCGCCGCGTCGTCAGCGCGCTGAAGCGCTGGGGCGTCGAGATCGACGATTCGGCCGGTGTGGCCTTGAACAGGCGGCCAATGGGCTCGCTGCTGTCCGCCCTCATCGATTACCGGCTCTCCGATTTCGCCATCCACGAATTCGCCAAACTGCTGCATCATCCGCTGGCCATATTCGGGCAGCCGCCCGAGGCGGCGCGCAAGGCGGCCGGCATCATCGACCTGGCGCTGTTGCGCTCAGGGCTGGATCGATTGGCGCCCGATGCCATCGTCGACGCTCTGGTGAAAGCGCGGCGCGAGGCCGAGACGGACATCCACACCCTTATGGCGCTGAAGCGCCTGAGCGAGCCGGACTGGGCGCTGGCGCAAGATCAGGCGCGCGCCGCCAGCGCCGCGCTGGCAAGCCTGATGCCAGGCGGCGAGGCCTCGCTCGCCCAGCATGCCGGCGTCTTCACCGCCGCACTGGAGCATGTCGCCGACAGGACTGCCGATGCCCCGGCGGCGGAAGCGATCGATCTGCTCGTCCAGTCGCTGGCAGCCGCGGAGCGCTTCCTGCCGGAGTGCGGGCCGGAACGCGCAGCACTCTTCCTGGCCGGGTGGCTGCGCCGCCTGCCGGTGCGGCTCTCCGTCCATCATCCGCGCCTTTCGATATTGGGACTGCTCGAAGCGCGCCTGATCAATCCCGACGTCGTCATCATGGGCGGCCTCACCGAGGCGAGCTGGCCGGCCCAGCCCGATCCCGGCCCGTGGATCAACCGGCCGATGCGCGAGAGCCTGGGCATGACGCCGCCCGAGCGCAGCATCGGCCTCACCGCGCATGACTTCGCGCAAGGTCTCGGCGCGCCCAAGGTGGTGCTCACCTGGTCGAAGCGCGTCAAGGAGCAGCCCGCCGTCGCCTCGCGCTGGATCCTGCGCCTCAGGATGATCCTCGAGGCGACCGGCACGGCTTTCGACGACGGCGCCGCCTGGCGTCAGTGGGCGAGGACGTTCGACGACGCGCGCGGTGATCGACGTGTCGTGATGCCGAGGCCAAGGCCGCCGGTCGCCGCCAGACCGCGCTCCTTGAGCATTACCCAGGTCGAGAAGCTGATGCGCGATCCCTATCGCATCTATGCGGAGAAGGTGCTGCGCCTCGAGCCCTTGCCGCCGATCGGCGCCGCCGCCGATCTGGGGCTCAGAGGCAATCTCATCCATGACACGCTCAATCTGTTCTCCAGCGCCTATCCGGTGACCTTGCCCGTGGACGCGGAAAGCGAGCTGAAGCGGCTCGGGTCGGAGGTTTTCGCGCCCCATATGGCCGACGCCGATGTGGCGGGCTTCTGGTGGCCGCGCTTCCTGCGTATCGTGCCCTGGTTCGTCGCCGAGGAGCGGAATCTGCGCCAGGGCCTCCTGCGCATTCATGCCGAGGTCGCGGCCGCCCACGAGTTCGACGGCTTCACGCTGACCGGCCGCGCCGACCGCATCGACATCATGGCGTCCGGCAAGGCCAGGCTCATCGACTATAAGACCGGACGCATTCCCACCGGCTCCCAGGTCAAGACCGGGCTTGCCCCGCAATTGACCCTCGAGGCCGCACTTCTCGCGGCAGGCAGCTTCAAGGGCGTCGAGCCCGCCGAGACTGAGGCGCTCCTCTATATCAAGCTCTCCGGCGGGGCGCCGCCGGGTCTGCTGCAGCCCATCGCCGATCTCGAGATCATGGAGAAGGCGCAGGAGCATCTGGAGAAATTCAAGGCGCTGATCCGCGCCTATGACGATGTCACCAAGGGCTATCTGCCGCGCGCAGCGATGGAGAAGGAGCAGGATACATCGCCCTTCGACCATCTCTCGCGATGGCGCGAATGGTCGCTCGCCGAGGACGCGTCATGAAGCTCTCGGTGGCGAGTTACGATCAGCGCCGTGCTTCCGATCCGCAACGCTCGGTCTGGGTGGCGGCCAATGCCGGCTCGGGCAAGACGCATGTTCTGGTCGACCGCGTCATTCGGCTGATGTTGTCGGGCACGCCGCCCGACAAGATCCTGTGTATTACCTTCACCAAGGCGGCCGCCGCCGAAATGGCGAGCCGCCTGCATGGCCGTCTCGGTAAATGGGTTGTGCTGGAGGACGCCGATCTCGTCCAGCATATCCGCGCCATGGGGCATGCCGACGTGACCGCCGAGACGCTCAGGCGCGCCCGCGAGCTCTTCACATTGGCGCTCGAAACGCCGGGCGGCCTCAAGATCCAGACCATTCACGCCTTCTGCGAAAGGCTGCTGCAGCTTTTCCCGGTGGAGGCCGGCGTGGTGCCGGGCTTCGAGGTGATGGATGAGAGGAGTGCGGCCGAGCTGCTCGATCAGGCGCGCCGGCGCATCATCGCCGAGGCCGAGACGGCGGACGACCCGGCGCTGAAGCGCATCGTGGCACGCGCCCAGGCGGAAGCATTCGACGAGCTGCTGCGCACCATCCTGATCAAGCGCTCCGATCTGTCCCTCGATCTCGACTATCTGCGCCGCGAACTGGGCTTGGGAGTTGAGGATACGGCGGCGAGCCTCGAGGCAGAGCTGATGGAAGTCGATGCGCCGCTCTATGAGCGGATGATCGAGACCCTGGAGTGCTCCGCCGCGGCGACCGACCGGAAATCGGCGCTGGCGCTCAGGCGCGTCAAGGCGGGCGACCGCGAGACTCTCAGGGACCTGTTCCTCAAGAAGGACCTCAAGCCCAAAGCACTGTCCTCGGTCGTCGGCAAGAAGATGCAGACGGCCGAGCCGTGGCTCGCCGAGGCGCTCGAGTGCGAGATGGATCGCGTCGTCACGCTGCTCGGCAAGCTCGCGACCGACGAGATGATGCTCGCGACCGAGGCGCTCGTCACGCTGGCGGCCGGCATCATCAACGACTATGAGCGGCTGAAGCGTCTTTACGGCCGCTATGACTTCGAGGATCTCATCCTGCGCACCAGACGGCTCCTGGTCGAACAGGTTTCCGCCGCCTGGGTTCTGTTCAAGCTCGACGGCGGGATCGACCACATACTGGTCGATGAGGCCCAGGATACCAGCCCGGCGCAATGGCAGATCGTCAAGGCGCTGGCGCAGGAATTCTTCTCGGGCGCGGGCGCGCGTGGCGAAGCCGTCCGCACGCTCTTCGTCGTCGGCGACCGCAAACAGTCGATCTTCAGCTTCCAGGGCGCCGATCCCGCCGCCTTCGAGGAGACGCGGACCTATTTCGAATCCCGTCTCAGCGGGGCCGATGGCCTCGATACGGTGTCGCTCAGCATTTCCTACCGCTCGACCCGGACGGTTCTGGAAGCGGTCGATGCGGTCTTCGCGGGCGGCGTCGCGCGTCAGGGACTCATCAGCGAAGGCGACAGCGATGTCCTGCACCAGGCGGTTCGCAAGGGTCATGCCGGGCTCATCGAGCTGTGGCCGGTCACGCGCAAGGACGACAAGCCCGACTACGATCCCTGGCTCGTGCCGGTCGACCGTATCGACCGCAATCATCCGGCCCGCAAGCTCGCGCAGCGCATCGCCGAGACCATCGCCCAATGGCTGCGCGAGAAGCGCATCATCACGGCGCTCGGCCGGCCGGTCACGCCGGGCGATATCCTGATCCTGGTCAGGAGCCGGAACGACTTCTTCTCCAGCATGCTGCGCGAGCTCAATCGCTGCCGCGTGCCGGTGGCGGGCGCCGATCGCGTCACGCTGAACGACCATATCGCCATCCAGGATCTCCTGGCGCTCGGCCAGTTCATCGTGCTGCCGGAAGACGATCACGCGCTCGCCTGCCTCTTGAAGAGCCCGCTGATCTCGCATCCGGATGGCCGCGCTTTCGATGACGACGATCTCTTCGCTCTTGCTTTTGGCCGCGGCCGGCGCAGCCTCTGGCAGTGTCTCGCCGAGAACGCGGCGCTGCACACAATCGTCGCGAGACTCCGCCGCTGGATCGACTGGGGCGGCAAGGAGACCCCGTTCGGCTTCTATGCCCGGGTGCTGGGCGAGGACATGCCGAGTGTCAGGCAGAACATCCTGTCGAGGCTCGGGCCCGAGGCCGTCGATCTCATCGACGCCTTTCTCAATCTGGCGCTCGATTACGAGCAGCGCGAGACGCCGAGCCTGCAGGGCTTTCTGCACTGGTTCACCTCCGCCGACACCGAGATCCGCCGCGACATGGACCAGAGCGGCGATGTGGTGCGCATCATGACCGTGCATGGCGCCAAGGGGCTCGAGGCCAATATCGTCTTCCTGCCCGATACCTGCGCGCCACCCGACGACCGCAATGAGGTGCAGCCGCTGATGTTGCCGGCGCCCGAGGGCAAGCTCATCCCCTTCTGGCGCTTCGGCGGCGGCGTCGAGGCGCCGCAGGTGACGGCCAAGCGCGAACTGCTGCGCGTCCAGCGTCTCGACGAATATCGCCGTCAGCTCTATGTGGCGCTGACCCGGGCGCGCGATGAACTCTATATCTGCGGCTATACGAGCGATGACGAGCCCAAGGCCGGCAGCTGGTATGCGCTGGTCGAGGCGAGCCTCGCGGGCGAGCGCGATGGCGACGGTCTCCTGCGCATCGCGGATGTCCAGGCGGTGCCGCCCGCAGCAGCAGTGAAAAGCGCGCCCGAGCCTGAGGCCGCGACGGAGAGTCCGGCCTGGCTCACGGAGAAGCCGCCGCGCGAGCTCGCCGGCCATGACTGGATCAACCCGTCGCGTCTGGTCCGCAAGGGGCCGGTGGCGCCGTCGGCCGCCATGGAGCAGGGGCGGGCCCTGCACCGCCTGTTCCAGCTTCTCCCCGACCTGCCGCCCGAGCGGCGGAAGGACGCCGCCCTCGAGATTCTCGACCGTCGCGGCATCACCGGAGCGGCGGCGCAGAGCCTGGCGGACAAGGTGGCCGCCATCATCGAGGATCCGGCATATGCCCGCTATTTCGTCGGCAATGGCTTTGCCGAGATCCCTTTGATGGCGGAACTCGGGACGCAGGGCCTCCTGGCCGGCCAGGTCGATCGGCTTGTCGTTGGGGAAGAAGAAGTTCTGATTCTCGACTACAAGAGCGACCGTGTCCCGCCGGCTGAGCTTTCGGCCGTGCCCGAAGCCTATATCGCCCAGCTCGCGGCCTATCGGGCCGCACTCACCCGGATGTTCCCGGAAAGGCGGGTCACGGCGGCCTTGTTGTGGACCGAGGCTCCCCGGCTGATGGTCATCCCGTCGGAGATGCTCGACCGGGTCATGCCTGCCATGTAGTGGATCGCGACGAGTTTGGATTGCATCAGTCCAAACTCATAAACCTGATCGATTTCAATATTTAGGGCGGAATACCCGCAAAGGACCGGGACCCGCTTTTCCGCATCCCGCGCTCGCCGCCCTTGACCCTTGGGGTCCCGGTCCCTACCTTTTGATCAACCGATTCCTATTTTCCCCACGAGGTTTCCATGGCTACCCACAAGGTCTCCGACTCTTCCTTTGACGCCGATGTCCTGAAAGCGGACGGCCCGGTGGTCGTCGATTTCTGGGCCGAATGGTGCGGGCCGTGCAAGATGATCGCCCCGGCGCTCGAGGAGATCGCCAAGGAGCTCGGGCCGAAGGTCAAGGTCGTCAAGATCAATATCGACGAGAACCCGAAGACGCCGTCGCAATATGGCGTACGCGGCATCCCGACCCTCATGCTGTTCAAGGGCGGCAAGGTCGCCTCCACCAAGGTCGGTGCGGCGCCCAAGGGCCAGCTCCAGTCCTGGATCGAGCAATCGATCGTCTGAGCCCACGAACATTTCAAGACTCAGGTAGGCACGGCCCGGTTTTCCGGGCCGTGTTTTTTTGCAGGGAATTTACAGGGAATTTCGGCGGATTTCGCGAAAGCCCCAAGAACACCGGAATTCCAGTTGGGGCGATCCAGGCGCGTGATGTGCAAATGGAATGGATATGGACTCCCTCTTCGAACTGATCGCGACCTAGCCATGGCGCCCGCGCGGCCGCGATTGCAACAAAAAATTCTCGAGCACGTTGTCGAAATCGCGAGGCGTCCTTCGTCGTGTGGGTGAAGCCCGGCATTGAGCCGCGCATAGACGAGGAGAGATACCGATGTTCCGAACAACGCTGATCGCCTGGATCCTGCTGTTCCTGGCAGGCCCGGCGCTCGCCCAGCCCGAAGCCAAAGGCGACCGGGTCGAGGTCAACGGCATGCAGATGTATTACGAGGTCTCAGGCGAGGGCGAGCCGCTGGTCGTGCTGCACGGCGCCTATATGAATATCGAGACGATGGGGGCGATCATCCCCAAGCTAGCCGAGACTCACAAGGTCTATGCGCTGGAATTCCAGGGCCATGGCCGCACCACCGATATCGACCGGCCGATCACCTATCCCAATCTGGCCGACGATGTCGCCGTCTTCATGGACAAGGTGGGGCTCAAGAAGGCCGATGTCTTGGGCTACTCCATGGGCACTGCCGCCGGTCTCCAGCTCGCCATCCGTCATCCCGATAAGGTGAACAAGCTCGTCGCGGCCTCCGCCGCCTATGATGCCGCGGGCTGGCAGCCGGAATTCACCGCCTTCAAACCGCAGATGACGGTCGAGATGTTCGTCAACATGCCGTTCGCTCAAGACTATAAGAAGCTCGCCGCCAATCCCGACGGGTTCCCGGCTCTGGTCAAGAAGCTGATCGCGCTCGAGCATGAGCCGATGGCCTGGGGCGCTGAGGTCAAGGCGCTGAAGACGCCGGTGCTGATCATCGCCGGCGATGCCGATGTGGCGACGCTCGAACATGCGGTCGCAATGTTCCGCCTGCTCGGCGGCGGCGGTATGGGCGACATGGGCAAGCCCTTGCCTGCCTCGCGCCTCGCCATCCTGCCGGCGACCTCGCATACCGCCGTCATCGGCCAGACGGAGTTGCTCATGGGCATCATCGAACCGTTCCTGAAAGGCGAGACGCCGAAGGGGATGTTCCAGTAGTACTGCAAGGCTTGCGCCGCTTCGATTACGTCGGAGCGGCGTTTCCCTACTGCCAGAGGATAAATTGTGGCTATTGAACGATCCCCTCTCCCCCGCGGATGAGCGTCAGGGCGAGGGGGGACCAGCGGCACAATCCTGATGCAATGCCAGAGCGATTGCTGTCACAAGCACGCCCCGGCTCCCCACCAAGATTAGTTTTTACATTCTATCAGGAACGTAAAAGCTCTTGCCTTCTCTGCAATTGCAGGAACATCCAATTTGGTCTGACCCGCTTGGGTTTCAAAGGAGATCCCGTTACTCTCGAGAAAATTGACCGCCACGCTTCCTTTGATCGCGAAATTAATGTTCTGGGGAATATCGCTGGTCACTTTTGCCGCTTTTATGGCGTTCAACTTGGAGAAAACGACGGCAACCACTTCTCCCTTATTGTTCAATACCGGGCCGCCGCTATTCCCCGGCTGCACAGGCGCAGAAATTTGGTAATGCCGGCTGTCATTTTCTAAGCCTGCAAGCGCTGCAATATTTCCGGCTACAATGTTTCCGCTTGACGCCAAAGCACCGGCCAGAGGGAATCCGTACACGGCGATCTCCTCGCCCGCTTTTGGCGCGGCGCCATTGTTGAACTTGGCAACGCTACCAGAGAGCGGCGATTTCGTTTTTATCAGGGCCAGATCATTTGTGGGATCTGATGCAACCAATTCGGCATCTACCGGAACATCGCCCGGTCTTGAGACCGTTAACCGTCCGCAATTGCCGGCTACATGTTCATTTGTAAGTACGTGATTGTCAGAAGTAATCCTGAAGCCAGTTCCACTCCAACTCTTGGGTTTCTCCTGAGAGTCAGACGTGTCACCGGCAGGCTCGATATGGGTCGGCTGCCACGGCTGGGCGACTTGCGTCACGGGATATGTCGGCGAGTTGTTGTCGCGCTCCCATGCCCGTCCCTCGGTGCCGCACACGCCCTGCGAAACCAGAACCGAGCGGCCGTTGATGTTCTTCCACACCACGGCATCGCTATAGCGCCAGCCATTGGTGATCGGCCCGAGCTTGGTGGCAACTAGCTGATAATCGGGGTTGCTGTCCGGGACGATCCAGAACTTGGTGTTGTCCCAGTTGGCGCCCCAGCCCGGCAGGTTGGGATACTGATGGTTGATGCGATTGCCCTGCGGTGTGATCACACTGTACTCGTGGATCGAATTGTCAGTACCCTTGACGAAGCCGTAGGTCATCTTGCCGCCCTTGGTGTCGGTCATCACGCAGGTGAGCGCGCTGTCGGCATGGGCGGGTTGCTCACTGAGCAACATCGAAACTCCGGCGATGGCAAAGACGCTGACCATCGCGCGGTTTAAGGCGCGAGCGTTGGCCATGGCGGTGGCCCTTTCGTGGTTGGTGGTGGGTTAAGCATTCCCCCATGCTCAGCAGGTTAGCGGCTGCGCATGGGGGATTGCTCTAGAGGCCGTCGTGGCTTCCTAAGCCTCGTTCCTGTTCCGCCGTAGACCGGGCGCGCTCGCGTGGTTGTTCATTGTTCCTCGTCCTGCAAGGGGTAAGCACCGACAAGAAACGGGCCGGTGTGCCGTTACCACCGGCCCGCTCTTTACGGCCTGGGTACAACCTTCCAGACAACGTCAATGACCCGCGATGTTGCGTTGCCGCGACCCAACGCGAGTAGCAATCGACGCTTACAATCAAATAAGCGCTCCTTATCAGAAACGCTTACGGCTATCCGCCAATTTCCTGCGATTTGCTGCCAGCGCCGTCTTCATGGGCTTCTGCCCGACGACCACGTCGTCCCCATGACCATGACGATGCGGCCGTGATGCCTGGCGACGAGCGGCTGCAGGATGGCCCGGCTTCGCTCCTTCAAGGTCGCCCGCGTGCCCGCCTCATCCTGTTTAATGAGCGAGCTATGTCCAAGGGCCAGGATCGCGGCGAGGCGGCGTTACATTTCAATCTCCTGCTGCCGGTAATGCCCGGTCGTCGTCAGGGCTCAGCCACAATGATTGCCATGCGCCACAATGGCGCTTGCCGCTGCTGGACTGAAGAGGAGCCCGATATTGGCGCCAAACTGATTTGTCGGGAGCAGGGTATGCGGTCGTTCACCACGTACAACGCCGAGCTGATGCTCACCAACGAAATCTGCGCCCCGCAGTCCGGCTTCGTACAGGAACTGGCGGTCCATACCGTCGGCGGCGTCATCGCTCCCGGCGCGGGCCGCCGAAATATTCACCGCCCGCTGCCACGGGATACTCGCGAGGGCTACGGGGGAGACACGCACCCAGGCGCCTAGCCGGCGGCCTAGCGCCGGCCGGCGCCCTGCACATGCGACATCGCATCGCCGTAGTGGCCGGCGAGATAGAGCGAGCCCACAATCAGGATCCTTGATGCCAGGGGTGATGCCCTCCAGGCTGTCGACGATGCGAGAAAGGCCGCTCTCACATCAGCAAAGCCTAAAAGTGGGCCGTCAGTCCGGCGATAGGGCCTTGCTGCACCACGTCGAAGCGAAAGCCGTCGTTGCTGTAATCCACGCCGAGCGCGCGGTAGCCGAGCGTCGCCGAGAAAGTGTCGTTGATGCGGTATCCAACGCCAGCTGCTACATCCCAATCGAGATCCGCTCCGCCGGCGCCGACAAGCCCCCAGCCCATAAGGTGGAATTGCGGCGTGAGCGCATAGTTGCCGCGCACGCCGACCAGGGCGTCCACCCAGGTTGCGCCATCACCGCGCGTTTTGTCGTGGAGGATTCCCCCGCTGAAGGAAATCTCGGAATTAACTGACCAAACCCGCAGGCCGGCGACGACGTCCAATCGGCCCGACGCGCCTTCGAGGACAGAATAGCCGGCGCCCGCCAGTGCGGCGAAAGTCGAGGACTGCACATCCACGCTTTCCGCGACGATGCCATAAGGCGTTGCGCTGCCGCTGGAAAGTTTGGTGTAGATCAGGTCCCCGACCAGGCTGAAGCGCCCGTTGCGTGCCTCACCGATCGCCATTGCAGCAAAATCCAGGTTATCCAGAATGTCGCTGAAGCTCGCATCGACATCAACGGTCGGCGAATTGAACTGCGCAATCTCGCCGGAAAGCATCGCAGCCCAGAAATATGGCGTGACGGAATACGTCCAGCCGTTCTGTTCAGTGGTCTGTGCTTCGGGCGCCAGGAACGAAACCGTGTCGGCAGCGCGCGCAGGTGAACTCAATGCCACAATGGCCAGCAGTGCGGCCCCAGCGGTCATATTCTTCATTGAAATCATCATGGCGCTCTTTCTGCGGCACGCGAGCAGCTCTTGGCGTCGCCGGCCCCGACAAAAACCCGATTTCTCATATGACCTGCCCGTTAGAGCGTCGGACGCTCACATAGAATCGCTCCGGCGCTCTAACTCTTTGATTTACGCATCGGATTATCCGAAAACCGCTTCGCACTTTTCGGTCCGATGCTGTAGCCGCACATTCAGTCGACATAGACGACGACGTAACGACCATCATAGGGCTGGTAGTAGGCGCCACCGCAGCTCCACACCACGACGCCATTGAAGCTGGTGCTGATGCAGCCGGCGGGCAGAGCGGCGACATATATGGTGGAACGACGGATCGCGCGGCGCGTGGTGCGGCGGGCAACGCCGGCTACGCTGACCACGGTCAGGGGCCGCCCAATGACCGCCTGCGCCTCGGACACGAAGGGGCCGAGCGGCAGCGGGACGACACGGTCAACAGCGAGCACGGCGAGTGTGGCGATCGCGGCCAGAGCGAATTTGCGGTACAGCTTGCGCATCTTTATTTCCCCGTATCGAGTGACAGTTCGCCAGTGATGTCGGCATTCACCTGGTCGAGCTTCTTCATGCCCGCAGGCGGCGAGAAGGAGAACTGGGCGACATCGATCCCATTGGTCTTCCAGTTACTCAGCCGCAGTGAGTATTCTGGCGCGCCGGTCACCCATTTGGTCGTGATGACGTATTTGAGCGGCAACGGCTTGTCGCCCTTGCTGATCCAGATTTGCCAATCGACGACATTGGTCCTGAACGCGAGGTGATGGGATTCGACCCCGCCGACAAGGGCCGATCCAACCACGGCCCCTTTGGTCACGCCGTCGGTGAGGACCGAATAGGGATCGCTTGCCAGCAGGTCGGCACCGGGGGCATCGAGGCCGGTAGAGGTGCGAAACTCCTCGGTTGCTTCTTCGATGCTGGGCCCGGGGCTTGCGATCTGCGCGTAGACGTTCTTTGCCTTGCCAACAAGCGATACCGTCTTGCCGTCGAATATCACTTCCACGTCGGCAAAAGGCCCTTTGCGAGTCAGCCGGAAACCCTTGCTGCGGTCGAGCGCGATGGAACCCGATGCGCTGTATTGGATCTTCTGGCCCTCATGGGTGATGATCTCTTGATCGGCGTCGTAGTCGGCGCTGAGCGTCGGAAGCGCCTTCAGATTTTCGGTCATGGCGGCGAGAATCTTGTGCGCCTCCGGGTCGATCGCAACCTGCGCCGAGGCCGACCACGGCGCCAGCGCCACGCCGGCAGCCATGCTCAACGACAATACGCGCATGCGCGACGTCGACACTGTACGCAGCCGTCCAAATATCCACCTGTTCAAAGTGAAACTCCTCGATAACTGAAACGTTGGGAGATACCGCTTACTTGCGGCACAGAAATACAGGGTGCGCGGAATGAGATTGTCCCAATGGAACAATCCGCAAAAAAATCCTGCTACGTGCGCTTAGAGCGCTTCCCGCGAAAGTTGCTCGACTTTCGCGAGGAGGAAGCGCTCCAGATTATGTAATCGAGCCTTTTTATCCCGTTTTGATCGAATCGAATAATTCGATCAAAACGGGAAAGGCTCGAGTGGACACGGCATTGGGCAAAGGAGACGCGGCGTAGTTGGATGTTTAGCGCGCATCACGGCGAAGTTGAGTTACTTCGCCGATAGGGATCCGCGCCAAATCAGTAGGTTGCGGGATTCGCCCTGGCCCGCCTGGTCGATCTCCGTGATCAGGAGAAGGGGCCATATCCTGGCAAGCGGCAGGCGGGCGTCGGCCGACATAGTTCGGCGCTCCGCGGGCAGGCTCCCTGGCCAGCAGGAGGACGCTCGCGAAGGCGGAGATGGCGAGCGCGGCCACGATGGCGAAAGCCAGGGCAGGATCGGTGGGGGCGACTTGCCAGGCGAGCGCAGCGCCAAGGATGGCGCCTAAGCCAATAGCCGCCCCGAGGATGCCCATTCCGCCGGCCCGCTGCGCCGGCGTTGTGATGTCAGCCATGTACGCCTGCGCGGCAGGTAAGATGCCGCCGCAGGCAATGGACTGCGCAGCCCTGATCAGTATGAACAGGCCGAGCGTCAAGACAGCACTCATGGTTCCCGCCAAGCGGAGGTCTACAATCGCGCCGAACCCGGCAGCCGCAATGGCGGCTCCGGCGAGCGCCGTCAGCAGGACTGGTCTGCGCCCTATCCGTTCGCTGAGATATCCCCAGACTGGTGCCGACGCCATGAGAAGCAGCGCGGAGATGCTGAGGATTATGCCAGTCTGGATATCTGTGAAGCCAAGGCGGCGACCTAGAGGTGGCAGCACGACGAGAAGGAATGTTTGTCCGGTGGTATTGATGGTCAGGCTCAGAGACAGTGCGAACTGTGCTTTCGTCGTGCGCGATCGGGCTTCCATATTCTCCCCATGACGTGCCGCCTCAGTGCTTGAACTGGGCCACGCATTTTTTAGTCCGAATCGTCTTCCAGCGCTGAAATTGTGGCCCGCTGTGGCGTCACATCACTTCGCCGTCAAGCACCGAACCAAGGCTGGCCCGCAACTCTTCCGCTGCGTACGCTCAATCATCCTCTGCCGCGAAGCGCCGCAGCTCTTCGGCATGGAGGACAATGATGGAGCGATAGCTGGTCTTCACCCATCCGTTCTCCACAAACCGCTTCAATGCAGCATTGACTTGCCTGCGTGAGACGCAGGCCATGGTGCCGATCTCGGTCTGCGTCAATGGGATAGGCTGTTCTGCGGTCCATGTAATGCGTTGCAGGACGGAAGCTATCCGGCGATCAGGATCGGGCTTCTGCAGGTCGTGGATGACCCTGATGAGGACCTCGACGGCGTTCATGAGAATGTGGCTGAAGTTACGAATGACCGTCGGATCGGCGCTGGCCATCTGGTCCATCTGGTCCAACGGAAGATGTATCAGACAGGCCTCCGAAACCGCGCGCAGTTCGACCCGCCGCGGTTGGCGAGTCAGAAAGCAGTTTTCTCCGGTCCAGCCGCCAGGCTTGCCCATGTGAATCAATCGCGGGGCACTGTCCGGCGGAGCGATATTTACCGTCACTATGCCGTCCACGAGACCATGGATGCCGCCCAGATCGTCGCCGAAGCGATAGATCACCTCTCCGGGTGAGTAATACAGCAGGATGGACCGTCGCAGGACCTCGTTCTGGAAGTCCTCAGGTTGATGAGACAGCCATCCGTTCTGCCGCAGGACGGCCTCGGCTGCATCTCTTTTGATCAATGTTGTGCTCATAGGCGACTGTAGCCCAAATTATCTTACGAATTGTTCCATCGGGACAATCTTATTTTGTGAGTCGGGTATTTCTCTGCTGCAACCACAGCTGCAACCGCCGCTACGGCCGCCACTGTTTCTGCCACTGGCAATGGTGTTTCGGAGAGGAATTGCTGTAGCCCGGAAGGTCCGCGCTCGGAAAAGCCCAAGGCCGGGAAATTCGAGTGACGTTTCGCATCATCGAGGAGTTTTAATGTCATACTTGCCTGCAATCTGTATTGTTGCCGCGTCCCTGGCGGCGCTTGGGAGTGCGAACGCACAGACTTCCTCCGATGCCGCGATCCCGGTCGGCGTCGAGAATTTCGTCCGCGCCGAGTCCGATCTCTATATCGGCAAGATGGTGAAGGATGGCAGCCTCGGCAAGTTCATCCATAGTCGCGAGCCGGTCTCGATCGACAACCAGAACGTCATCCGCATGAATCGCGACACGGTCTATTCATCGGCGGTGTTCGATCTCGATGCCGGCCCGGTCACGGTCACGCTCCCCGATGCGGGCAAGCGCTTCATGTCGACGATGGTGGTCAGCGCGGATCACTACGTGCCTGCGGTCTTCTACGGCGCCGGCAGCCACACCCTGACGAAGGAGAATGTCGGCACGCGTTACGTGTTTGTCGCGGTGCGCACCCTCATTGATCCGGCCGATCCGAAGGACATCGAGCAGGTCCATCAGCTTCAGGACGCGATCAAGGTCAGCCAGGCGGGCGCCGGAAAATTCGAGGTGCCGAACTGGGACCAGGTGAGCCAGACAAAGGTGCGTGAAGCGCTGTCCGTGCTTGGCGCGACGATTCCCGATTACAACAAGGCCTTCGGCACGAAGGAGACCGTCGATCCGATCCAGCATTTGCTTGGGACCGCCACCGGCTGGGGCGGAAATCCCGCCAAGGATGCGATCTATCTCAGCGGCGCGGTGCCTAAGAACGACGGCACGGCCGTCTACACGCTCAAGGTCGGTGACGTTCCGGTCGACAGCTTCTGGTCGATCAGTGTCTACAACGCCGACGGCTACTTCCAGAAAAACCCATACGATGCCTACTCGCTGAACAACCTGACGGCGAAGAAGAGCGACGATGGCTCGATCGTCATCCAGTTCGGCGGCTGCGACGGCAAGGTAGTCAATTGCCTGCCGACCGTGCCCGGCTGGAACTATACGGTGAGGCTTTACCAGCCGCGCGCCGAGATCCTGAGCGGCCAGTGGAGTTTCCCGCAGGCCCAGCTCCTGCCGTAAGGCACGACGGTCCTGGACTCACAAACCCTGCGGGGGCGGCGCCCAAAGGCCGCCCCTTAATTTCCAATCACACCAATTTGGCATACGCGCTGACCGACATGCTTTGGGCAATCGATGCCAGATAATTCGCAATTCTCCCAGGGTCTCGGCCCAGGCCCGGACGAGGCGATCCGGGATTTTGATGCATCGCATGGCGGGCCTTTCTACGAGCTTCAACGCCGGTTGAGATTGCTGCGCGCAAACGCGCTCAATGCGGGTCGCAGAGCGGTGATTTTCATCGCGATTGCTTGGGCGGTTCCCTTCCTGCTGGCATTGCCCGGCAGCCTGTCAATCGCAGATGCAGGAGCTTATCTCCGCGATCTCAACGCCTGGGCGATGTTTTTTGTCGCCATCGGAGCATTCATTCTGGTCGAGCAGCAGGTCGAAAGCGGCCTGCGCATCAAGCTCCGGCAATTCTCGAGAGCGCCGATCATTGCTCCCGCCTCGATTGAGAGAGCTGCCGGGGCGGCCGTGACGGCGCTCAAACAGCGCGATTCCAGATTGGCTGAGATCCTGTGCCTGGCGTTGGCGGCCGCTTCCGCGTTGCTCTACTGGATGCGTCTCGATTTTACCCCCTCGGCGTCCTGGGCCGTCAATGTCGCGCCTGAAGGCGACGGCATCACCATGTCAGGCTGGTGGTCTGTGGTCGTAAGCGTGCCCCTCTTCTGGTTCCTGATGTTGCGCGTGCTGTGGCGTCACTTCGTCTGGTCGCGATTACTCCGGAAGGTGGCAAGGCTGGAACTGAGGCTGGTCGCGATACATCCCGACGGACAGGGCGGGCTCGCCTTCATCTCGGAATATCCCAATGCCTATATGACGTTTGTTTTCGGTGTCAGTGCCGCTGTGGCGGTGGCCGCCGGCAGGCATTTCGACATGGAGACCCTTGATGCGACCAGCCTCACCGCCACCATGGCCGGATGGCTGGTGGTGGTGCTTGCGGTGTTTGCATGCCCGCTTTACGCCTTCTCAAGACCGCTTGCCGATTTGAAGGCGGCCACACTCCTCGCGCTCTCAGCCCAGGCGACGCGCTACCAGAGGCTCGCCGAACGCCAGGTTCTTGGTCGCAACGTGGTCGCCAACAACGATGAGGAAACCGCAAGCCAGCGAGCGATCGTTGATCCCTCGAAGCAACACGAGGTGGCGAAAAAACTCTCGACAATGCTTGTCAGCCGCAAAGCGGCTTTACCCGTCGCTTTGGCGGCGCTCCTTCCCTTCGCCATCGAGGGAGCAACCCGGTTGCCCTTCAAAGACATCGTTTCGATCCTGAAAAAGCTGCTGTTGCTCTAGGACGAAGTGGCGTTGGCGCTGGCAGATCCGATCAGAATTTTTATGAGGGCTTCCCATATGTCTAGGTTATCGATGCTGAATAAATCCGCGGCGCTTGCTGTATTGTCGCTTTGCATCTCGACCGCTGGTGCGTTTGGCGACGAAGTGCCGGCCGCCAAAGTGACCGACCCGCATTTCCAGCTGGCCCCAGGTTACCTGAACAAGGCGGATCTCCCCGACAGCCTGCAGCTTTTGGGATCGCCCCCTTCAGCGGGCAGTGCCGCGCTCGCGCGCGACGAAGAGGCCAGGCAAAAGACGATTCCTCTGCGCGGAACCGCGCGATCGGATCTGGCGAGGCGTGATGCCGATCTCAATTTCCCGCAGCCGGCGGAGAATTTCTCCTGTGCGATGGGCGTGCAGATCGATGAGCAGAAGACACCTTACACCTACAAGCTGATGCAGAGAGTTCTGACAGATGCCGGACTGTCGACATATGGTGTGAAGAATAAATACAACCGGGTCAGGCCTTTCGTTGTTCACAACGAAGGAACGTGCTGGCCCGATCAAGAGCCGCTTTTGCGAAGCGACGGGTCTTATCCTTCAGGCCATACTGCGGCGGGATGGGCTTGGGGCCTTGTTCTGGCGGAAATCAATCCGCAGCGTTCAAATGAACTGCTGAGCCCTGGCATTTCGTTCGGGCAAAGTCGCGTGATCTGCAATGCGCATTGGCAGAGCGACGTTGATGCAGGACGAATCATGGGGGCCGCCACAGTAGCCAGACTTCATGCCGACCCTGTCTTCCTCGCAGACGTCGAAGCTGCCCGTGAGGAAGTGAAGAAGGCCAAGGCGGCAGGCGAAACCCCAAAAACTGACTGTTCCGCCG
The DNA here is from genome assembly GCF_011046735.1 of Nordella sp. HKS 07. Classification (NCBI taxonomy): domain Bacteria; kingdom Pseudomonadati; phylum Pseudomonadota; class Alphaproteobacteria; order Hyphomicrobiales; genus Nordella; species Nordella sp. HKS 07. The sequence goes on from NZ_CP049258.1 coordinate 2,915,459, forward strand.
AAGCTGCCGCCCTCTCTGAAAAATAGAGACGTTGGACATACGCTTTCGCGATATCATTTGTGTTATACAAGAAACGGAAAAATGAATCAGTATCGTTACTTTCTGGCCGCCTGTGCGGTTTTGTTGCCGACATCTGCTTTCGCCGAAGGCGACAGCCATTACCTCGCCAAGCAACTATCCAATCCGGTGGCGGCGCTCATCAGCGTCCCGTTCCAATTCAACTACGACGAAGGATACGGGCCGAGCAATGGCCACAGGGCTGTGCTCAACATCCAGCCCGTCGTGCCTTTTTCGTTGAACGACGATTGGACCGTGATCTCCCGCACCATCCTGCCGGTGATCTCGCAGAAAGACATAGCCGGCCCGTCCGGTGAACAATCCGGCCTTGGCGACATCACTCAAAGCCTGTTCTTCTCGCCCAAGAACCCCGGCCCGTCGGGCATCGTCTGGGGCGCGGGTCCGGTGTTTCTCGTTCCGACCGCCACCGACGATCTGCTCGGCGGCGAGAAATGGGGGGCGGGTCCGACCGCCGTGGTCCTGAAACAGATGGGCGGCTGGACGGTCGGCGCGCTGGGAAACCACATCTGGTCCTTTGCGGGCGACGACCACCGCTCGGACATCAGTTCGACATACCTGCAGCCTTTCGTCTCCTACACGACAGCCGACGCATGGACCTTCGGCCTCAACACGGAAAGCACCTATAACTGGGAAACCAGCGAGTGGTCGGTTCCGGTCAATTTCACGGTCGGCAAGCTGGTCCAGATCGACAAGCAGCCGGTGAGCTTCACGGTCGGCGTCCGCTATTGGGCCGAGAGCCCCGACGGCGGCCCTGACGGACTGGGCTTCCGTGGCGGGGCGACGCTTTTGTTCCCGGCGAAATAGGCCGGCGGCCAGGTGTCCCTTCGCCGGGCCTCAGCGCCGTCCGGCGCCCGATACTTGCGACATCGGCTCGCCGGAATGGCCGGCGAGCACGCGGCCGGCGAGATAGAGCGAGCCGAGAATGAGGATCCGCGGCGCCGGGGTGATATGGGCCGCCTGCTTCAAGGCGTCCTCCAGGCTGTCGGCGGTCTCGGCGCTCAAGCCCTGGCGGCGCGCCGTCTCGGCGAGATCGCGCGCCGGAACCGCATTCTCCTCCTCCGGGATGGTGAGCGTCACCACGCGATGCGTGATGCCGGAGAAGGGCGCGATGAAATCATCGGTCGCCTTGGTGTTGAGCATGCCCCAGATGAGCACGAGAGGGCGCGACACGCGCTCATTGAGCTCGCTGAAGGCGCGCGCCAGAGCGCGTCCGGCTGAAGGGTTGTGTCCGCCATCGAGCCAGAGCTCTGATTCCTTCGGGATCAGGGACCAGAGCTCGCCAGGCCCGAGCCTTTGCATGCGCGCCGGCCAGGAGGCCGTCTTCAATCCCTGCGCGATATGGCTTTCGCCGATACGCGCATCGTCAAGGCTGCGCAAGGCAGCGATGGCGGTGCCGGCATTGTCGATCTGATGGCGGCCCGGCAATTGCGGCAGCGGCAGATCGAGAAGCCCGCTCTCGTCCTGATAGACAAGCCGGCCATGCTGCTCATAGACCTGCCAGTCCTGATTGGCGATGAGGAGAGGCGCCCCGACTTGCGCGGCGCAGTATTCGATCTCGTCGCGCGCCTCGTCGGGCTGGGGAGCGATGACCGCTGCCACGTCGCGCTTCAAGATGCCGGCCTTCTCGCGCGCGATCTCGGTCAGGGTGTTGCCGAGAAATTGCTGATGGTCGTAGTCGATCGTGGTGATGATGCTGATCGCCGGCTTGGCGATCACATTGGTGGCGTCGAGCCTTCCGCCGAGGCCAACTTCCAGCACCAGATAGTCGGCCGGATGGCGCGCGAAAGCGAGAAAGGCCGCCGCCGTGGTGATCTCGAAGAAGGTGATCGGTTCGCCGCCATTCGCCGCTTCGCATTCCTCGAGCAGCGTATTGAGCGCTGATTCCGAGATGAGATCGCCGCCGCCCGTCTTGCCGAGCCTTATACGCTCGTGGAATTTGACCAGATGCGGCGAGGTGTAACAATGGACGGCAAGCCCCGCCGCTTCCATGGCCGAGCGCAGATAGGTGACGGTCGAGCCTTTGCCGTTGGTGCCGGCGACATGCAGCACCGGCGGCAGCTTCTCCTGCGGATCGCCGAGCCGCGCCAGGATCCGCCACATGCGCTCGAGGCTGAGATCGATGATCTTCGGGTGAAGCGAGAGCAGCCGCTTCAGGATGGCATCGCTGACGGCCATGGGATCAGCTGTCGGCCGGAACCAGCGCCGTCTCTTCGCTGCTGTTCTTGAGAATGGGCGGCGCCTTGGCGAGCAGGCGCACCACGCGGCTCACCGTCTCGCGCATCTGATGGCGATGGATCACCATGTCCACCATGCCGTGTTCCTCCAGATATTCGGCGCGCTGGAAGCCTTCCGGCAGCTTCTCGCGGATCGTCTGCTCGATCACTCGGGGACCCGCGAAGCCGATCAGCGCGCCCGGCTCGGCGATATGCACATCGCCCAGCATCGCATAGGAGGCGGTGACGCCGCCGGTCGTCGGATTGGTCAGCACCACCACATAGGGCAGCTTGGACTCGCGCAATTCGCGCACCGCGATGGTCGTGCGCGGCAACTGCATGAGCGAGAGGATGCCCTCCTGCATGCGCGCACCGCCGGAAGAGGCGAAGAGCACATAGGGCACTTTGCGATCGACCGCGGCGCGCATCGAGGTGATGAGGCCTTCGCCGGCCGTCATGCCGAGCGAGCCGCCCATGAAGGAGAAATCCTGGACGGTGATGACGAGGGAAAGCCCGTCGAGCGTGCCGACGCCGGCGAGGATCGCGTCCTCCGCCCCGGTCTTCTGCTTGGCTTCCTTGAGGCGGTCGGTATAGCGCCGTTCGTCGCGGAATTTGAGCGGATCGATCGCCGCCTGCGGCAGCGCGATCGTCTCATAGGTGCCACCGTCGAACATCGATTTGAGGCGCACATCGGGTGCCATGCGCATGTGATAGCCCGAGCCCGGAATGACGAACTGGTTGTGCTCGAGGTCGCGGTAGAACACCATCTGCCCGGTTTCCGGGCATTTGACCCACATATTCTCCGGCGTCTCGCGCTTCGAGCCGAGCAGGCCGCGGATCTTGGGACGGACGAAGTTCTTGATCCAGTTCATCGGTGGGTACTCGCTGCTACGCCCTCGCCCCGCGGGGCAGGGCGATCACACATCAATTTTTCCAGATTGGCGAGCCTTGTCCAATTTTCCCCCTCTCCCGCTTGCGGGAGAGGGTGCCCGACAGGGCGGGTGAGGGTGTTGGCTCCAATGTCGAATTCTCTGTCAGGCTCTGCGTCGCGTCGCAGAGACACCCTCATCCGGCGCTTCGCGCCACCTTCTCCCGCAAGCGGGAGAAGGGGAATGAGGGGGGACGCATCGCGATTGTCGAGCCGTGTAATCATGACCGCACGCCTTGGGCGATCTCGCTCACCAGCCGGTGCACGGCGGGCGCGGTATCGGCTGTCGCCTGGCCCGAGGGACCAAGGCTCGCTTTCACGGCATTGACGAGGGCCGAGCCCACCACGACGCCGTCGGCGCTCCTGGCGATGCTGCGCGCCTGTTCCGCCGTCCGGACACCGAAGCCGACGGCGATCGGCAGCTTGGTGTGGCCCTTGAGACGGGTGACATTCCGCTCGACGCTCTTGAGGTCGGGCGCCTTGGTGCCGGTGATGCCGAGCACCGAGACATAATAGACGAAGCCCGACGTGTTCCTGAGCACCGTGGGCGCCCGCTTGTCGTCGGTCGTCGGCGTGGCGAGGCGGATGAAATTGAGCCCGGCCTTGATCGCCGGCAGGCACAGTTCCTCGTCCTCCTCAGGCGGAAGGTCGACGATGATGAGCCCGTCGACGCCCGCCGCTTTCGCCTCCTTGAGGAAGCGCTCGACGCCATAGATGTAGATCGGATTGTAATAGCCCATGAGGACGACAGGCGTCGCGTCGTCGTCCTTGCGGAAGTCGCGCACCAGAGCGAGCGTCTTGACCAGCGTCTGGCCGGATTTGAGGGCACGCAGGCCCGCTTCCTGGATCGCCGGGCCGTCCGCCATCGGATCGGTGAAGGGCATGCCGAATTCGATGATGTCGGCGCCGGCCTTGGGCAGGCCCTTGATGATCGCGAGCGAGGTCGCGTAATCGGGATCGCCCGCCGTCAGAAAGGTGACAAGCGCGGCTCGGCCTTCCTTCTTGAGGTCGGCGAAACGTTGGTCGATGCGCGTCGTCACAATTTCACCCCGAGATGATCGGCGACTGTGAAGATGTCCTTGTCGCCGCGCCCTGACATGCAGATGACCATCAGATGGTCCTTGGGCTTGCTCGGCGCAAGCTTCATCGCATGAGCCAACGCATGCGAGGGCTCGAGCGCCGGAATGATGCCTTCGAGCCTGCAGCAGAGCTGGAACGCCTCGAGCGCCTCCTGGTCGGTCGCCGAGACATAGCTGACGCGCTTGGTGTCGTTGAGCCAGGCATGCTCGGGCCCGATGCCTGGATAATCGAGGCCGGCCGAGATCGAATGCGCCTCGGTGATCTGCCCGTCATCGTCCATGAGGATATAGGTGCGGTTGCCATGCAGCACGCCGGGCCGGCCGCCGGTGATCGAGGCGGCATGCTTGCCGCTGTGAACGCCGCTGCCCGCCGCTTCGACGCCGTAGATCTCGACGCTTGTATCGTCGAGGAAGGGATGGAACAGGCCCATGGCATTGGAGCCGCCGCCGATCGCGGCGATGAGCGAATCGGGCAGGCGGCCTTCGTGCCGCAGCATCTGCTTCTTCGTCTCATTGCCGATGACGCATTGGAAGTCGCGCACCATTTCGGGATAGGGATGCGGGCCCGCCACCGTGCCGATGCAGTAGAAGGTGTCCTCGACATTGGCGACCCAGTCGCGGAGCGCCTCGTTGAGCGCGTCCTTCAGCGTGCGCGAGCCCGAAAGGGCCGGCACCACTTCGGCGCCGAGAAGCTTCATGCGGAACACATTGGGCATCTGCCGCTCGATATCGACCTCGCCCATATAGACGATGCATTTGAGCCCGAAGCGGGCGCAGGCGGTCGCGGTGGCGACGCCATGCTGGCCGGCGCCGGTCTCCGCGATGATGCGGGTCTTGCCCATGCGGCGCGCCAGCAGGATCTGGCCCATCACATTGTTGATCTTATGCGCGCCGGTGTGGTTGAGCTCCTCGCGCTTGAAATAGATCTTGGCGCCGCCCAGATGCTCGGTCAGCCTTTCGGCGAAATAGAGCGGGCTCGGCCGGCCGACATAATGCTCGAGGAACCCATCGAGCTCGGCCTGGAAGGCGGGATCGGCCTTGGCCTCCTCATAGGCCTTCTCGAGGTCGAGAATGAGCGGCATGAGGGTCTCGGCGACAAAACGGCCGCCATAGATGCCGAACAGCCCCTTTTCATCGGGACCGGTGCGGTAGGAATTGGGCGCGATCTGGTTCATGGCGGCTTTCTATAGCATCAGGCCGAAAAACAGGAACCGCTTTTCGGACAATCTGAGGGGCTAATCAAGGCGCCGCCTTGGCCGCCGCGACGAATTCCCGAATGAGATTTATGTCTTTGATTCCAGGTGATTTTTCGACGCCTGACGAAACGTCGACAATGCCGGCACCGGTCGCCTCGATGGCTCTCGCGACATTGTCGGGATCGAGCCCCCCGGAGAGGATGAATGAGGAGGGCGCCCCTCCCGAACCGACGAGCGTCCAGTCGAAGGCGATGCCGTTGCCGCCGGGGAGGGCGCCCGCGAGTGTCTCCGGCGCCTTTGCGTCAAAGAGGATGAGGGCGGCCACCGATTCATAGGCCTTGGCCCGGACGACGTCTGCGTCCGTCCTGACTTTGATCGCCTTGATTACCGGTTTGCCGCTCAGGCGGCTGATCTCGGCGATGCGCGCGGGCGTCTCGGCACCGTGCGCCTGGAAGAAATCGGGCGCCACTTCGCCGGTTATCTCGTCGATGAGCGTGTCGTCGGCATCGACAATGAGCGCCACGATCTTCGCTTTGCCGCGCGCGATCCGGGCCAAAGCCTTTGCCGTGGCGACCGAGACATTGCGTGGGCTCTTTGGATAGAAAACGAAGCCGATCAGATCAGCGCCAGAGGCGAGCGCGGCCTCGACCGTCTCGGGCGTCGACAGGCCGCAGATCTTGACGTTAGTGGGCATGACTCGCCTCGAGGCTGCGGGCGATGTCGCGTGCCGCTGCCGCAGGATCGCTGGCCCCCGTGATCGGCCGGCCGATCACCAATATATCGGCCCCTTCATCGAGCGCTGCGCGTGGCGTCGCGACGCGCTTCTGGTCCTGGACCGCAGCATCGGCCGGGCGGATGCCGGGCACCACGGTGATGAAATCGGGCGCCGTCGCCGTCTTGACGGCGCGCACATCGGGGGCGCTGCATACGACGCCATCGAGCCCGCATTGGCGCGCCAGCACAGCCAGGGCCGCAGCATGCTCGCGCCCGGTAAGCTCGCGGGCGAAGCCCGCCTGATGGATATCGGCATCGGCAAGGCTGGTCAGGATGGTGACGCCGATCAACAAAGCGCGGCCGTCGACGGCGTCGGCGGCGGCACGCATCATGTCGGCGCCGCCCGTCGCATGGATATTGACGATCGCCGGCTTGGGATCGAGGCGCATCAGCGAGCGCAAGCCCGAGGCGACAGTGTTGGGAATGTCGTGCAGCTTGAGATCGAGGAAGATCGGCAGACCTTCCTTCGCCACCGTCTCATAGCCCTTCGGGCCATGGGCGTAGAAGAACTCCATGCCGAGCTTGGCATAGCCGGCATGCGGCTTGACGAGGCGGGCGAGCTCCTGGGCGCGCGCCACGTCCGGCGTGTCGAGGGCGACGCAGATGGGGTTCTTGATCATGGCGAAGGCCCCTTACCGCGAAATGGGACAGGGTGCAAATCACCCTCGCCCCGCGGGAGCGGGGAGAGGGAGGGACCCATTGCGCAGCAATGGGAGGGTGAGGGGCAACCGGTCTCTTTGGGCGACGATGGCGAACAAGCACGAACGCTACAGCGACGAAGAAGAGGTAACAGGGATGCCCCTCACCTTCCCAACGCTGGCGCGTTGGGCCCCTTCCTCTCCCCGCTCCGCGGGCGAGAGGATTTTACGCAGCCTTTGCGCTAAAAGAGCTTATGCTCCGCGCGATGAGCGCTGCTGGGGGCGTCCGCTACTCCGCCGCCTGGCGCAGGCGCAGCAGATTTATCTCGACGGAATGGAGATGCCGGTCCATGGCGGACGCGGCGGCATCGAGATCACGCTCGCCAATGGCGTCGACCAGGGCGTCGTGCTCGGCGAAACTGTGATGGTCGGCGGGCGGCCTCAGGCTGTTGCTGCGCAGCCGGCCCCAGACGACGGTGCGGCGGACCGCGTTCAGCGTGTCGAACAGGGCGACGAGAACGCTGTTATGCGTTGCTTCGGCGAGCAGCCGGTGCAGGCGGTTATCGCAATTCTCATATTGCCGCCATGTCGCGGCGAGGCGCGACGCCGTCAGGCACTGGCGCATCTCGGCGATGTCGGCGGACGTCGCATGAAGCGCCGCCTCGCGGGCGAGGATGGGCTCGAAAGCGCGCCGCGCCTGCATGACCTCGCGCGGATTGCTGCCGGCGGCGATGTCGGCGACGCTCTTGAATTCATCAACAGGGCGCGATCCGATGAAGGTGCCCTTACCGACATGGCGCCAGAGTTCCCCATTGCCCTCGAGCACGGCCAACGCCTTGCGCAACTCGCCGCGCGAGACACCCAGGAGGTCGCACAATTCGCGCTCCGGCGGCAGTTGCGCATTCGCCGGCAGATCGAGCTGGGCGAGATAGGCCCGAAGTTGTGTCAGCGCGCCGCCAACCTCATCGCTCATGTTCAAGGTGTCCCAAGCCCGTGGATATATTTGCCGGCAAGCGCATAGAGCCTCAACCTATGGACATCAATATCTATACCAATTTACATATCTTGCCAAACCAATCAAGAATTGGTTAGATGGTGAGGGGGGCCCAGACGCTGAAAGCGCAAGGAGGCTCCTTGAGATTGCTTGAGGAAGCACACGGGAGGACGTCAATGAATCCAGTTCCGAAATTCCTGTCCGGCCTCGCCGCGGCGGGGCTTATGCTCAGCCTGGCCACGGCCGCAGCGGCCGCGGAGAAGGTTCGCGTCGCGCTTGGCGATGTCGTCTCGGTCGAGACGCTCGCCTTCGTGGTGGCGCTGGAGCGCGCCAAGGACCGCGGCGTCGATTATGAGCTCACCTCCTTCGCCAAGGAGGAACTCGCCATCCAGTCGATGATCAACGGCCAGTCCGATCTCGGCGTCGGCACGCCCTATGCGGTCATCCAGAAATCGAAGCTGCCGCTCAAGAACATCTATCAGATGTCGCGCCTCGTCTTCTTTCCGGTGGCCTCCAAGGAATACAAGACCTGGAAGGACATGAACGGCCAGCCGATAACTTTCCACGCCCGCGGCACCGGGACCGAGGCCATCGGCAATATCATCGCCAAGCGCGAGGGCATCGAGTTCGGCGATCGCAGCTATGTGCCGGGTTCGGAAAACCGCATCATCGCCATGATGAACGGACAGATCAAGGCGACGGTCGTCGATCTCGCCAACAAGAACATGCTCATGGAGAAGGCCGGCGACCGCTTCCATGTACTGCCCGGCCTCGATGAGCCGGCCAGCGACGAGCTCGTCTTCGCCAGCGACGCCTGGCTCAAGGACAATCGCGAGACGGCGAATATCGTGGTCGAGGAACTGCAAAAGCTGTGGCGCGAGATGAAGGCCGATCCGACCATCATCGAGACCGAGCGCGCCAAGCGCAATCTGCTCGCCGACCAGCCGAAGGAAGTGATCGCCGAGGTCGTGCCCTTCTACACCGAGGCGACCAAGGAAGGCGTCTATGCGCCGCTCGAGACGCCGGAAGACGTCGCCAAAGTCGATTTCCTCTTCTACACCGAAGCCGGAATGATGACCGGACCGGCGGAAACGCTGAAAGTGGAGGAGTTCTGGGATTTGGGCCCTCTCGACGCCGCCAAGAAGGCGTTGGGCGGTTGACACACACCGTTTCCCTTCTCCCGCCCTGCGGGAGAAGGGGCAGCGATGGGTGAAACTTCCCGAAAGGGGAGAGAGAAGAGATGCACGGACCGTCATGACCTTTATCGCCGCGACAAAACTCGCCGCCCGACAGGAGCCCCGCTGGCGAGATCTCCTCGGCCATCCGGCGACATTGTGGCTCCTCTCGGCGATGATCGTCTTCGGCGCCTGGGAGATCGCCGGGCGCTGGCCGATCAGCCCCGCCTTTCCGCCCTTCTCAGACACGATGGCAGCGCTCGCCGGGCTCATCGCCGACGGCTCGCTCGCCAAGGCTTTGCTCATCACCCTGGAGCCTCTGGCCATCGGCCTCATCGCATCGGTCCTCGTCGGCGTCGGCCTCGGCGTGCTGATGGGCCTCAACCGCCTGGCCGAATGGCTCTGCTCGCCGGTCTTCGTCATCGCGCAATCGGCACCGCTCGCAGCGCTCATCCCCATTCTCACCTTCGCCTATGGCATCGGCCTGACCGCCAAAGTTCTGACCGTCTGCATCATGGCGATGCCGGTCATCGTGCTCAATTCGCTCAACGCCGTGCGCCATACGCCGGAGAGCCTCATCGACATGGGACATGCCTTCCTCGCCTCGCGGCGCCAGATGGTTCTCAAGATCATCCTGCCGGCGGCGAGCCTGATGATTTTCGCCGGCCTCCGGCTCGGCTGTGCCGCGGGCTTCATCGGCGTGGTGCTCGCTGAGCTCCTCATCACGCCGACCGGCATCGGCGACATCATCACCTACAACCAGTCGGTCGCCGAATATGAGAAGATGTATGCCGCGATCTTCGCCATCATCGCTCTGTCGGTGCTGTTCATCTCCTTGCTCGAGATCGTCGAGACCACTCTCTTCCGCCCCGAAAAGCGAGCCCAATCATGAGCGCCACCGTCGCCCGCAAAACCGCTATCGCGCCACGGCCCATCGTCGAGGTGAGGGGCGTTTCAAAGGTCTATCCGGGCGGGGTCGAAGCGCTCAACGCCATCTCGGTCGATTTCCCCGAAGGCCAGCTCACCTCGCTGCTCGGGCCCTCCGGCTGCGGCAAGACCACGCTGCTCAAGATCATCGCCGGCCTCATTCCGGCGACCTCCGGCGAGGTGGTGGTCGATGGCCGGCCGGTGACGGGTCCCGGGCCCGAACGCGCTTTCGTCTTCCAGGATTTTGCCCTGATGCCCTGGGCCACCGTGATGCGCAATGTCGCCTTCGGGCTCGAGCTCAAAGGTGTCAGCCTCGGCGAACGCGAGGCGGTGGCGGAGAAATACATCGCGAGCGTGGGTCTCAAAGGTTTCGAGCGCGCCTTCCCGCATGAACTGTCGGGCGGCATGCGCCAGCGCGTCGGCCTTGCCCGCGCGCTTGCCGTCAACGCCAAGGTGCTTCTCATGGACGAGCCCTTCTCGGCGGTCGACGAGCAGACGCGGCGCAAGTTCCAGGAGGATCTGCTCGAGCTCATCGCGCGCGAACGCAAGACCTTCCTGTTCGTGACCCATTCGATCGAGGAGGCGGTTTATGTCTCGGACCGCATCGTGATTCTGTCGCGGCGCCCGAGCCAGGTGTCCGCCATCATCGAACCCGAGATCGGACGCGGCGGCGATCCCGACCAGATCCGCCGCGATTCCGCCTATCTCGATACGGTGGAGTCGATCTGGCAAAGCCTCAAGCGCTATCTCGATTGAGGAGGCGGACATGACCATCGGCAAGTTCCGCCTCCCCATGGCAACGTCGCTCCTCATCTGGGCGCTGCTCTGGGAGATCGTCGGCCGCACGGGTGCCAGTTTCGTCATCCCGCCTTTGTCGAACATCTTCGCGCGCATCGTGGAGATCGTGCCGACCCCGTTCTTCGGCGAGGCGCTGTGGATCACCGGCAAGGCCTTCATCATCGGCAATCTCATCGCCATTCTCATCGGCATACCGTTGGGCGTGCTGATGGGCCGGTCGCAGATCGCCGACCGTATCCTGCTGCCCTGGGTCAATCTGTTTCTCTCGGCACCGCTGTCGGCGCTCGTGCCGGTCATCATGGTGATCTTCGGCGCCGGACAAACCACGATCATTCTCACCGTCGTGCTCTTCGCCATCTGGATCATCGTGCTCGACGCCCGCGCCGGGGTGCGCAACATCACGCCCTCGCTCGTCGAAATGGCCTGGAGCTTCGGCGCCACGCGCTGGCAGGCCTTCACCAAGATTTTTGTCTGGGCGGGACTGCCGGAAATCCTGTCGGGCGTGAGATTAGGCCTCATCCGCGCCGTGAAAGGCGTCGTGATCGGGCAGATGCTGGTGTCGATCGTCGGCTTCGGCAGACTGTTCGAGCTCTATTCGTCGCGCTTCCTGATGGAGCACTTCTGGGCACTGCTCTTCGTACTCTTCGCCTTCGCCTTCACCATCAACGAGGTGCTGGCGTGGCTCGAGCGGCGCGTCGACTATTTCGCCTCATCGCGCAACTGAAACCATCGGTCCAACAAGGAGCAGATTTCAATGGACTTCGTCATCGCCCAGCCGCAGCAGGCCAGCCTCAAGATCAAGGGGTCGAAGGCGGCATTTCCGGTGCACCGCATCTATTGCGTCGGGCGCAACTATGCCGCGCATGCGATCGAGATGGGCGGCGATCCCAATCGCGACGCGCCTTTCTTCTTCCAGAAGAATCCGGACAATCTGGTTCTGGACGGGACGTTCCCCTATCCCCCCGCCTCGAACGACGTGCATCATGAGATCGAGCTGGTGGTGGCGCTGAAGGCGGGCGGCAAGGACATTCCGCTCAGCGCCGCGCTCGACTGCGTCTATGGCTATGGCGTCGGGCTCGACATGACGCGCCGCGATCTGCAGGGCAAGGCGAAGGATGCCGGCAGGCCTTGGGAAGTGGGCAAGGCCTTCGAATCCTCCGCTCCCGCCTCGGCGCTGGTGCCGGCGGCCGAGATCGGCCACCCCGCGGCCGGCGCGATCTGGCTCGATGTCAATGGCGAGCGCCGGCAGACCGGCGATCTCAACCAGATGATCTGGAAGGTGCCGGAAATGATCAGCTACCTGTCTGGCCTGTTCGTGTTGCAGCCGGGCGACGTCATCTTCTCCGGAACTCCCTCCGGCGTCGGACCGGTCAAGCGTGGCGACAAGCTGCTCGGCCATATCGACGGCATCGGCGATCTGGCGGTCAGCGTCGTGTGATTGCCTTACCTCTTTTCCCTTCTCCCGCAAGCGGGAGAAGGGGAATGAAGGTGATGGGGCTCAGCTCCGCGAATAGATCAGTGCCGCGGCGGCGAGGTCTTCCAGCGCGGTGCCGCAGGATTTGAAGAGCGTGATCTCCTCGCGGTTGCGCCGGCCGCCGGTCTTGCCGCGACAGAGGCCGAAGAGATCGCCCTGGATATTTTCCATGCGGAATTTGCCTTCGGCCTCAGCCTGCAGGAGGTCGCCCGCCTCAGCCTCGGCGCCTTCGCGCGTGTCGACATAGACGCGCGCTTTGGCGATCGTCTCGCCGTCGGTCTCACGCATGGTCGGCTTGAAGGCGCCGGCGAGGTCGATATGGGTGCCGGGCTTGAGCCACTGGCCGCGCAGGATCGGTTGGGTCGAGGTGGTGGCGCAGGAGATGATGTCGGCCTTGCCCGTCGCCTGTTCGAGATCGCGGACGATCTCGATGGCGAAGCCGTCGCGGGCGAGATCGCCGGCGAGCGCCTCCGCCTTGGCGGGGGTGCGGTTATAAAGCAGAACGGTCTTGATCGGGCGCACCGCGGCATGGGCGCGCACGAAATGCGGGGCGAGCGCGCCGGTGCCGACCATCAACAGGGTCTCCGCGTCCTGGCGGGCGAGATAATCGGCCGCGAGCGCCCCGGCACAGGCGGTGCGCCGCCGCGTTAGTTCGGTGCCGTCCATCATGGCGACCGGAGCGCCGGTGCGGTTGTCGATCAGGAGATAGCTGCCCGTGACGGTGGGAAGTCCGAGCGCCGGGTTGTCGGTCTTGACGACCACCGTTTTGATGCCGGTGAAAGCTTGCGACCAGGCCGGCATGAGAAGCAGCGTGGCGACCGGCGAGGTGTCATGATGATGGCGCGTCGGAGTCGCGATATCCTCGCGGAAGCCCTGGCGCAGGGCTTCGACGATATCGCGATAGGAGGCGGCTTCGGCGAGTTGGTCGGCGGAGATGATTTTCATGGAGCGGGAGGCGGGGCGTTGAGAAGTTCCGGGTGTTCGCGCTTGAAGCGTTGCGCTTCGTCCTGGGCACGCTGGAGGTCTATGCGCGCCTGACGCGCGGCGCGACGCCATTTGGCTTGCGCGAACCAGCAGGCGATCCATCCGGCGATCAAGCCGAAGAAAATGCCGGCGAAGAACAGCGCCCAGAGCGGCATGAACATCGTGGCCAGGGGCGCAGCCCGCGAGAAGGGATCGAAGGAGACTTCGATCCATTGCCGATTGGCCACGCAGAAGGCGATGACGATGATGACGATCGGCAGTCCGATCGCCCAGTTGATGGCCCGGCGGAAAGTCACGGCTCGGTTCGGTTGAGCTGCTCGCGCAATTCCTTGCCGGTCTTGAAGAAGGGCACGTGCTTCGGCTCGACCGTCACCGGCTCGCCGGTGCGCGGATTGCGGCCCTGCCGGCCTTGTCGCGATTTGACCGAAAAGGCGCCGAAACCGCGCAGCTCCACCCGGTCGCCGCCTTTCATGGCATTGATGATCTGGTCGAAGATCGTATTGATGATGCGCTCCACATCCCGGTGATAGAGATGCGGGTTCTTTTCGGCGATCTTCTGGATCAGTTCGGATTTGATCATGTTACTCCCCTCTCGCCCCCTTTATTGCAGAGAAGGGTGCCAAACCGAAACGAGACCGTCAAGTTTCTGTAATTGCGCCTGTTCGGCAAGGTCCGGCAGCCCCAGCGCCTTGAGGGCCCCTGAGGTGATCTTGAGGCCCAGGCCGAACAGCCCCTTGTCCTCGGCCGGCACCGCCCAATCCTTTACCTCTATGCCGTCGGGGAGCTTCTTTTCCTTCTTGATCCAGTCGACCGCCTTTTCCTCGCCGCCCAGCTCGTCGATGAGCTTTTCGGCCACCGCCTGGCGGCCGGTATAGACGCGGCCGTCGGAGAGGATCTTGACCTTGTCGAGGGGCAGCTTGCGGCGCTCGGCGACGAGGCCGGTGAACCAGGTGAAGCTGTCCTGCACCATCAGATTGGAGACCTCGCGGGCTTTCTCGGAAAGCGGCTTGAAGGGCGAGGGCTCGGCCTTGAGATCGCCCGACTTGATTTCCTGCATCTGGACACCGATCGTCTCGAGCAGCTTCGAGACTTCCGCCCATTGGAAGATCACGCCGATGGAACCGGTGATGGTGTTGCCGCGCGCGACGATATGGTCGGCGGCGATGGCGGTGATATAGCCGCCCGAGGCCGCGACCGTGTCCATGACCGCGGCCACCGGCTTGTCCTTGGCGATCTTGCGGACCGACTCGTAAATGGCTTCAGAGCCCGCGGTGGTGCCGCCGGGGCTGTCGATACGCAGGATCAGGCCCTTCACATGGTCGGCCTTGGCGATCTCGTCGAGAAGGTCGAGGGTGGGCTGGTCGCCGGTGATGAGGCCGGTGACCCAGACCCGCGCGATATGATCCTTGCGCTTTTCGATATCGAAGCCGCCCGCGGCGGCGGCGAGCGCCAGCAGGGCGCCGATGAAGAGGAGCACGGACGCCACGCGCCAGAAGGTGAGGCGGCGCTTCAGCCGCCGGCGGTCGATGATGAGTTCAGCTTCGGTCGCCATGGCAGGGGCCCTTTACAAGCATCGGTCCGAAATATGGAGACCGGCTTTCGGACAAACCGATGCGAATATTAGAGGCATCGGTCCGAAAAGTGGAAACCGGTTTTCGGACAAACCGATGCGAAGGTTGAGGCATCGGTCCGTAGTGGATGCCGGTTATCGGACAATTCGATGCGAGAATTAAGGCATCGGGCCGAGAATTAGGGGCCGGCACTCGGATGACCCGACACTACAGGAAAGTGGGGCCGGGCGTTGTCGCCCGGCCCGGTTATCGTCAGTCCTTCGACTCGGCATCCTTCTTCGCCTTGTTGAGCGCGGCGCCGAGGATGTCGCCGAGGGAAGCGCCCGAGTCGGAGGAGCCATACTGCGCCACCGCCGCCTTTTCATCGGCGATTTCAAGCGCCTTGATGGAGACGGAGATGCGACGGCTCTTGGTGTCGATCTGGGTGACCTTGGCGTCGACCTTCTCGCCGACCGCGAAGCGCTCGGGGCGCTGCTCGGAACGGTCGCGGGCCAGATCGGCGCGCTTGATATAGGCGGTGATCTCGGAACCGGTGATCTTCACATGCAGACCGTTTTCCTCGACGGCGGTGACTTCGCAGGTGACCGTGTCGCCCTTCTTGATGCCGCCCAGGGTTTCGAGCGGATCGCCCGAGACCTGCTTGATGCCGAGCGAGATGCGCTCCTTCTCGATATCGACGTCGAGAACCTGGGCGCGCACGTGATCGCCCTTCTTGTACTCCTTGATCGCGTCTTCGCCGGAGCGCTTCCAGTCGAGATCGGAGAGATGCACCATGCCGTCGACATCGCCGTCGAGACCGACGAAGAGGCCGAATTCGGTGATGTTCTTGATCTCGCCTTCGACGGTCGAGCCGGCCGGATGCTTGTCGGAGAAGCTCTCCCACGGATTCTGCTGGACCTGCTTGAGGCCGAGCGAGATGCGCCGCTTGGCCGGATCGACTTCCAGCACCTGCACCTGGATCTCTTCCGAGGTGGAGAGGATCTTGCCGGGATGGACGTTCTTCTTGGTCCAGCTCATCTCCGAGACGTGCACGAGGCCTTCGATGCCGTCTTCCAACTCGACGAACGCGCCGTAATCGGTGATGTTGGTGACGCGGCCCTTGACCTTGGCGCCGATCGGGTACTTGGCGGCGACGCCCTCCCACGGATCCTTGTCGAGCTGCTTCATGCCGAGCGAGATGCGCTGCGTCTCCGGATTGATGCGGATGATCTGCACCTTCACCGTCTGGCCGACCGACAGGACGTCGGAGGGATGGTTGACGCGCTTCCAGGCGATGTCGGTGACGTGGAGCAGGCCGTCAATGCCGCCCAGATCGACGAACGCGCCGTAGTCGGTGATGTTCTTGACCACGCCGTCGACCACCTGGCCTTCGGTGAGGTTCTGCACCAGCTCCGAACGCTGCTCGGCGCGGGTCTCTTCCATGATGGCGCGACGCGAGACGACGATATTGCCGCGGCGACGGTCCATCTTCAGGATCTGGAAGGGCTGCGTGACATTCATCAGCGCGCCCACATCGCGGATCGGACGGATATCGACCTGGCTGCCGGGAAGGAAGGCCACCGCACCGCCGAGATCGACGGTGAAGCCGCCCTTGACGCGGCCGAAGATCACGCCGTCGACGCGCTCGTTATTGGCCGAGGACTGTTCGAGCCGGGTCCAGGCTTCTTCGCGGCGGGCCTTGTCGCGCGACAGGACGGCTTCGCCGAGCGCGTTCTCGATGCGCTCGAGATAGACTTCGACCTCATCGCCGACCTTGAGGGTCCCGTCCTTGCCGGGCTGCGAGAATTCCTTGAGCGCGATGCGGCCTTCGGTCTTGAGGCCGACATCGATGATCGCGAAGTCGTTCTCGACGGCGACCACGCGGCCCTTAACGACGGAGCCTTCCGCGGAGGTCTGGGTGCCGAAGGATTCGGCGAGCAGGGCTTCGAAGTCGGCGCGGGTCGGATTGAGAGATTCGGCAGCTTTTGCCATGTGTTTTCGGTTTCCTGAGTAATCGAGGCTGGCCCACGGCTATATCCGCAGGACCTCCCGCAAGGCGCCGTCACCAAAATAGGTGCCAGGCGGGCAAACCACGTCATTTCCGGCACACAGGGCCAACCAGGCTTTGAGCTCGAGTATGGTCCGGAAACAGTTGAGGGCGCACCCGGTTCCAGTTCAACCGAAGGCGCCCCGTGAACGCGCCCGTACGCGCGGGCGGCCTGGAATGCGGGTCCTATAGCGAAAGCAGGGGCTTGCGGCAAGTCTTCTGCGCAGCCGCTACCCCGCGTCATCCCGACGAAAGCCGGGACCAATTGAATGATACCAGTCTGGGCGGCGTTGCCCGCGTGATAGGAATTTAATGGCCACCGGCTTTCGCCGGGGTTACCAGATCATGGAAATCACACGTCCAGATTGGCCACCGACAGGGCGTTTTCGCGGATGAAATCGCGCCGGGGCTCGACCACATCGCCCATCAGCTTGGTGAAGAGGTCGTCGGCCTCGTCGAGCTCGCTGACCTTGACGCGCAAGAGTGAGCGCACATTGGCGTCGAGCGTCGTTTCCCAGAGCTGCTCGGGGTTCATCTCGCCCAGGCCCTTGTAGCGCTGCAGGGTGATGCCCTTGCGCCCGGCGGCGAATACCGCTTCCAGGAGATCGATCGGGCCGTGGATGACCTTCTCGGAATCCTTGCGACGCAGTTTGGCCGGCTTGGCGTAGATTTCCTGGAGATGCGCCGCCTTCTTGTCGAGGCGGATGGCATCGGCCGAGCCGATGAGCCTGGCATCGATGGTCCAGCTTTCCTTCACGCCCCTCACTTCGCGGGCGAACACCAGGCTGCCGTCGGCGGCGTGAACGCCGGTCCAGCCGCGCTCGGTCTCCTCGGCGATCGCATCGAGCCTTTTGGCGATATAGCTCGCCGCGGCGAGCGCGTTCTCGGTGTTGGAAAGCACTTCCGGATTGAGGACGCCGGCGATCGCCGCCTGCTCGATGACGGCGCGCGAATAGCGCGAATGCAGCGCATCGAGGGCAGCGCGCACGGAGAGCGCCTCATCGACGATCTGGCGCAGATCGTGGCCGGCGCGCTCCGCGCCCGACGCCAGAACCAGGCTCGAGCCTTCGAGGCCGGTCTCGATGAGATAGTTCTCGAGCGCCTTGCCGTCCTTCAGATACTGCTCGGACGAGCCGCGCTTCACTTTGTAAAGCGGCGGCTGGGCGATGTAGAGATGGCCGCGCTCGATGATCTCCTGCATCTGCCGGTAGAAGAAGGTGAGCAGCAAGGTGCGGATATGGGCGCCGTCGACATCGGCGTCCGTCATGATGATGATCTTGTGGTATCTGAGCTTGTCGGGATTGAATTCCTCGCGCCCGATGCCGGTGCCCAGCGCTGTGATGAGGGTGCCGATCTCGGCCGAGGACAGCATCTTCTCGAAGCGCACGCGCTCGACATTGAGGATCTTGCCGCGCAGCGGCAGCACCGCCTGGTTCTCGCGGTTGCGGGCCTGCTTGGCGGAGCCGCCGGCCGAGTCGCCCTCGACGATGAACAGTTCGGATTTGGCCGGATCGCGCTCCTGGCAGTCGGCGAGCTTGCCGGGCAGCGAGGAAATATCGAGCGCGCCCTTGCGCCTTGTCAATTCGCGCGCCTTACGCGCCGCTTCGCGCGCGGCCGCGGCTTCCACCACCTTGCCGACGATCTGCTTGGCGTCCTGCGGATGCTCCTCGAACCAGGCGGCGAGCTCCTCGCCGATCAGGCTTTCGACCACCGGGCGGACCTCGGATGAGACGAGCTTATCCTTGGTCTGGGACGAGAATTTGGGATCCGGCACCTTGACCGAGAGCACGCAGGTGAGGCCCTCGCGCGCATCATCGCCGGTGAGTGCCACCTTCTCCTTCTTGGCGATGCCGCTCGACGTGGCATAGCCGTTGATGACGCGGGTCAACGCGCCGCGGAAACCGGCGAGATGGGTGCCGCCGTCGCGCTGCGGGATGTTGTTGGTGAAGCACAGCACGTTCTCATGATAGCTGTCGTTCCACCACAGGGCGCATTCGACGAGGATGCCGTCCTTCTCGCCTCTCATCATGATCGGCTCGTCGACCAGCGCCTGCTTGGTGCGGTCGAGATAGCGCACGAAGGCCTGAATGCCACCCTCGTAATAGAGCTCGACTTCCTTGGGTTCGACGCCGCGCCTGTCGGTGAGCACGATGCGCACGCCGGAATTAAGGAAGGCGAGCTCGCGCAGGCGATGCTCGATCGTCCCGTAGTCGAATTCGGTCTTGGTGAAGATCTCGGGTGAGGGCAGGAAGGTCACTTCCGTGCCGCGCTTGTCATGGCTGTCGCGCACCACCGCGAGCGGCGCATCGGCCTCGCCGTTGGTGAAGCTCATCGCATGCTCTTTGCCGCCGCGCCAGACGCGCAGCTTGAGCGAGATCGACAGTGCGTTGACGACGGACACGCCGACGCCATGCAGGCCGCCCGACACCTTGTAGGAATTCTGGTCGAATTTGCCGCCGGCATGGAGCTGGGTCATGATGACCTCGGCCGCCGACACGCCTTCGCTCGGATGGATGTCGGTGGGGATGCCGCGGCCATTGTCGGCGACGGTGCATGATCCATCGGCGTTGAGAGCGACGATCACCCGGTCGCAATGGCCGGCGAGCGCCTCGTCGACAGCGTTGTCGACCACCTCATAGATCATATGATGGAGGCCCGATCCGTCGTCGGTGTCGCCGATATACATGCCCGGGCGCTTGCGCACCGCATCGAGGCCCTTCAGGACCTTGATCGAGTCGGCGCCGTAATCCTCGGCCTGTTTCTTGATCGGATCAGCCATTAATGCCTCGTCACTTTTCCAGCCTCCACATGGAGGAAATCGCCCGTCTTGCCAAGCCCGTCGAACAGTGCACGGTCGGTGCCCGTCATGAAGCTCTGGGCTCCCAGTTGACGGAGCGTCTCGAACAGTCCGGCACGTCTGAGACCGTCCAGATGCGCCGCGACTTCATCAAGAAGGAGGACGGGCGCTGCCCCGCTTTCCGCCTTCACCGATGACGCCTGCGCCAGGATCAGCCCGATAAGCAGCGCCTTCTGCTCACCAGTAGAGCACAAAGCCGCGGCCATGGCCTTGGGTTCATGCGTCACCAAGAAGTCACTCCTATGCGGTCCGTTGAGCGTGCGTCCCGCCGCCTTGTCCGGCCCTCGCGATTCGAGGAGGAGTCTACGATATTCGTCCTCCGCCTGCACGGCCGGCATGGTCGCGAGGCGATCTTCGAGATCGCCTTGCAGACCCAGGATGCTGGCAGGAAAAGCACTCCCCTTAAGTAGGAATTTTATATGATTTTGCAAGGCGCCGACGGCATGGAGACGGGCCGCGGCAATGGCCGCGGCGGCTTCCGCCATCTGCGCTTCGAGGCCCGAAAGCCACAAGGCATCGGGGCGCGGCTCCTCGAGCAGGAGATTGCGCTCGCGCATCAGCTTCTCGAAGACGAGGACGCGCGAGGCATGTTCGGGGTCGTTGGCGGCGACGAGCCGGTCGAGGAAGCGGCGCCGGTCGGAAGCAGGACCGGCGAACAGGCGGTCCATCGCCGGGGTGAGCCAGATCACCCGCATATGATGGGCGAGAATGCCGGGGCTCCGTTGCGGCACGCCGTCGACCACCACCTGGCGGGACTGGCTCGCTGCCTCGCCTTCCGGTATCCATTGCGTGCCGAGCCTGACCTCGCCCGGCGGCGAGGCGATGTCGGCGGCTATCGCCCAGCCGCGCGGCGCGCCTTGGCGGGCCAGATCCTCGAACAGGGCCCCGCGCAGGCCGCGTCCGACCGTCAGCAGGGAAATGGCTTCGACGAGATTGGTCTTGCCGGCGCCATTGGGGCCGGTGAGCGCCACGAGGCCCGGCCCCGGATCGAGCCGCAGCGCGTCGTAATTGCGGAAATCGGTGAGGGTGAGCCGCGTGACGATGTAGGCAGCCGAAGACATTCACACCGCCCGTTGTTCCCCCCTCTCCCGCTTGCGGGAGAGGGTGGCCGAAGGCCGGGTGAGGGTGTGCCTCCACGTCGCGCAATCCTGTCGTCAGATTCGAGATCAAGCGGTCCCTGCTTGATGGAGAAATCGGGATAATCTGAAAGGTCGCCAAATCGTCCAAAGACACCCTCATCCGCCCTTCGGGCACCTTCTCCCGCAAGCGGAAGAAGGGGGAATGATAGGGCGTCTTGCGGTTTCCCGTCCTCACACCCGCATCGGCATCAGGACATAGAGCGCCTGTTCGTCGGAAGGATCGAGCACGATGGTGGGGGATCCCGCATCGGCGAGCTGGAAGCGCGCGGTGTCGCTCTTGATCTGCGCCGCGATGTCGAGGAGATAGCGCGAATTGAAGCCGATATCGATGGGCTCGGCATCATAGGTCGCGGCGATCTCTTCTTCCGCCGAGCCCGAATCCGGATTGTTGACGGTGAGGATCACCCGCCCGTCGCCGACATTGAGCTTCACGGCGCGACCCTTCTCGAAGGAGATGGTCGAGACCCGGTCGACAGCGCTCGAGAACAGCTTGGTATCGACATCGAGCGTCTTGTCATTATTGCGCGGGATAACCCGCTCATAATCGGGGAAGGTGCCGTCGATCAGTTTGGAGGTCAGCGTCAGGCCGTTGAAGGTGAAGCGGATCTTGGAGGCGGAGAGGGCGACCTCGACCTCGCCTTCGTCGCTATCGATCAGCTTGACGAGCTCGAGCACCGTCTTGCGCGGCACGATGATGCCGGGCATGCCCGTGGCGCCGTCCGGCAAGGGCACCTGCGCCCGGGCCAGACGATGGCCGTCGGTGGCGACGGCGCGCAAGGTCTGGTTGGCCGCCACCTCATGCAGATAGATGCCGTTCAGATAATAGCGGGTCTCTTCGGTCGAGATGGCGAAGCGGGTCTTCTCCACCAGACCCTTGAGGTCGGCCGCCGACAAAGTGAAGCGGTTGGCGAGCTCGCCGGCATTGAGATCGGGGAAATCCTCGGGCGGCAGCGCCTGCAGGGCGAAGCGCGAGCGCCCCGCCTTGATGGCGACACGACCCGTATCGGGCCCCTGGTCGAGCTCGAGCTGGGCCCCGTCGGGGAGCTTGCGCACGATGTCATAGAGCATATGGGCGGCGACCGTGACGGCGCCATCCTGGGCCACCTCGGCCTGAACCGTCTCGATGATCTCGATGTCGAGGTCGGTGGCGGTGAGCTTCACGGCATCGCCCTTGGCCTGGACCAGCACATTGGACAGGATTGGAATGGTATTGCGCCTCTCGACCACGCTCTGCACATGGTTGAGCGCCTTGAGAAAGGCCGATCTTTCGATAGTCACACGCATAGTATCGCAATCCTGTAAGCTCAATTGGGCCGGATACATTGGCGCCTTTGATGGCGGCGCGCAAGACTTGCGATCGGCACCGATCCAAGTATTGGCGCAGCCAAAAGCGCGGGATCCGCTGCCGCGGGCCGGCCCGGAGCTACTGCTGTTCGATGAGCCTGATCAGGAGGGCGACTTCCCGAGCCAGCCGGTCGTCGCTCTTCATGAGCTCCTCGATCTTGCGCACGGCATGCAGCACGGTCGAATGGTCGCGGCCGCCGAACCGCCGGCCGATCTCGGGGAGCGACCGCGGCGTGAGCTTCTTGGCCAGGTACATGCCGATCTGGCGCGGTACCACCACGGAGCGGGCCCGGCGCGGCGACAGGAGGTCGGCGCGCGCCACATTGTAGTGACGCCCAACCACCTTGAGGATGTCGTCGATGCGCACGCGGCACTGGTCGGGATTGGCCGACATGTCGCGCAGCACCATGGCGGCGAGGTCGATCGACAGCGGCGCATGCGAGAATTGCTGATGCGCGATGACGCGGTTGAGAGCCCCTTCGAGCTCACGCCCGCCGCCCTGGACCTTGTTGGAGATGAATTCGACGACATCGGGATCGACGCGGATCTGCGGATCGCGCTTGGCCACTTCGGCGAGGCGGCGCGCCAGGATCTCGCGCCGGAGATCGAGTTCCGGCAGCTCGATATCGACGACGAGGCCGCCCATGAGCCTGGAGCGCATGCGCTGATCGATGGCATCGAGCTGTGCGGGCGGCGCATCGGCGGCAATGACGATCTGCCGTTTGGCGTCCACCAGCGAATTGAAGGTGTGGTAGAATTCCTGCGTCATCGACTTGCCCTGCAGGAACTGAAAATCGTCGATCAGCAACACGTCGATCGACTGGAAGAAATCCTTGAAGCCGATCGTGTCGCGCGATCTGAGAGCGCCGATGAAATGATACATGAAGCGCTCGGCGGTAATGAACAGCACCTTGCGCTCGGGGTGGCGCTCGCGCACCCGCCAGGCGATCGAATTCAAAAGATGCGTCTTGCCGAGGCCTGCCGCCGAGTGAATGAAGAGCGGGTTGAAACTAACCGGCATGCCCGGCTGCGATTCCGAGATACGCTGGGCGGCCGCATGCGCTAGACGGTTGGAACCGCCGGTGATGAAGCTGTTGAAGGTCTGCTGGGGATCGAGCGGCGAGCCGCGTTCGGTCGACGGCTGTTGCGCCGTTGCCTGTGCCGGCTGCGGTGTTGCGGCGCGGATCAGGGGCTGCTGAAAATCCTCGCGCAGGATGCGCCGTTCGGCGACGTCTTGCGGGCGTTGCGGCACGCCGCGCGTGCGCACTTTCACATGGACATTGTCGAGATGGCCGAGCTCGGCCTCGCTCGCCTTCAGAAGTTTCTGGGCGTAATGCGTCTCGATCCAGTTTCTGAGGAAACGGGTGGGGACTGAAACAGCGAGGCGTCCATCGACACACTCCTCGGGCTCCATCCGCGCAAACCAGCTTGTGTAGAGATCATCGCCCAGTTCAGCCTTGAGCCTTTGCGCAATTCTGCTCCAGCTCTGCTTGAGTTCGATCCCCGCCGCATCTGTCATCACACCTAAACCCCTATTTTCTTGTACTCACAGCGATTGGCCGCGCTTTCGGCACGCAACTACCATCTTGCGGATCGACTGATCCGCAAGTTCAACTCCTTTCCGGTTCGGCTGAACCTAAGGTGAACCTGAATTAGAAATTCCGGTCACTTCTGTGCCCCTGTCGTGACCTTGACTGCTTACTGACTGCCTTACCCATCACTTCGTGCCGCAGCTCTTCGGCAGCGCCCAATGACCATACTCACAAGGCCCAAGCCGTGACAACAGAACTTGGCCGCTTTTCCGTGTACGGATTTTTCTTTAGGTGGTGCCCGGCTTGTCCTGCACGTCAGGAGGTGGGTCGACAAGTCGTTGACTCGCATGCCTGAATCAATCGTCCGTCCGGTACAGGTGCAGAAAGATCACTACCGCCACAAAAACTCGATTCCCATTATTGGGCGCGCGCGGATTCATCGGCCTTCGCCTAACTCTTTCGCCGCACTCTTCTAAGTTATTGAAATGTGACGGTAATTTTTGCGCCAAACCGTCAGTGGCCTGAACAAGAAAAACGGCGCGTCCGGGGTTTCCCGGCGCGCCGTCTGTGGATGGCCGGAAAACCGGCTAAATATCAGGCTGTTACTTGATTGCCTTCACGCGCTTGGCGAGACGGGACACCTTACGGGAGGCCGCGTTCTTGTGCAGAATACCTTTCTGCGCGCCGCGCATCAGCTCGGGCTGAGCAGCCTTCAAAGCGGCTTCCGCAGCGCCCTTGTTGCCGGAGGCGATCGCCTCTTCCACTTTGCGTACGGTGCTGCGCACGCGGGTGGTGCGGTTCTTGTTGATGACGGCACGGCGAGCCGCAACGCGTGTCGCCTTTTTCGCCGAACTTGTGTTCGCCATGAAATCACTTCCTAAAGTTGAAATCGGTCGATTTCGGTTCAATGCAAAATGCCGCCGGCGCCGAAAAGCGCATGCGGCTGCCTATCCCCTAATCGGATTGCGGGCTTATAGTCGCATGGGGTCGGCCCGTCAATTGTCGTGTCGAGAGGCCTCGAGAGCGGCCAGGAGCGCCGATTTGAGGCCGGGATCGCTCTCGCTGACGGCCATCCTTTCCAGGCGGCGCGCAATCGCGGTGTTCTCTTCGGCGCTGAGTCTGGTCCGGATCATCGGGTAATGCCGGGCGAGCGCCGCGGCCAGAGCGTTGAGCTGGTCGCCGGTGAAGATGGGGGCCTCGGCCAGCGTATCCAAGGTGCCGTGGAGGGTGGTGGCGATGGCGCTCGTTAAGCGCTGCCAGGTCGTCTGGTCCGGCATGTCGAGCGTGGCGAGCCGGTCGATGAGGGCAAGCCGGAAGATCTGGATGTCGATCAGCTCGTTCTGGACATCGTCGCCCAGCGCCACCGCATAACCATAACGGCTACGGAATTCGCCGGTCGCCGACAGGATGAGCAGAATCTGCTGGCGCTTCGCCGTAGGGCTGGCCTCTTCCGCCATCAGCCGGTCGATATTGGCGCGGTCGATGAGGCGGTCGAAGAGAGCCTCCGTCTTGGGGTTGCCGCGCCGGGGCAAGGTGATCACGCCGTTCTGGACCGCGAAGATGGCGCGCACATAATCGCTCGATGTCCAGGGCGCTTCGACGGGCAATGGCTGCGGATTGGCGAGGCCGGGCGCGGCGGCGAGGCCTGCCGCCAGCAGCAGGGCCGCGCAACGCACGTCTATTCGCCATGACCGAAAGAGAAGCATGCGCACTCTCCTCTCGCGTTTCTAGCATATTTCCCGCCATCCTGCATCTGAGGCATTGCCCTCCCGGCCTGGCGTGGCCGGCGCGCATCCCGGCGAAGTCGACTGACTTCGCCGACGAGGATTCGCGCCAAGTAATTTTGAGCAAATCCTTCTCGCCAAAGTCTTCAACTTTGGCGGGATTTGCTCTATGGAAGCGCCCCCATTCCCCGAGCGGCCATGAACAGCACACCTGACGATATTTCGATCGGCATCGATTTCGGCACGACCAATACGGTGATCGCTCTGGCGGGCCCCGATGGCGAGGCGGAAGCCTTGCGCTTCACCCAGAACGGCGTCGTCCACCGCACCTATAATTCGGCGCTGTGTTTCTGGGAGGAGCATGACGGCGCGGGCACGCACTTGCGCATGGAAGGCGGGCCCTGGGCTGTCGAGCAGTTCCTCGAAGGTTCCTCCGCCCACCGCTTCATCCAATCCTTCAAGACCTTCGCCGCCAGCTCGTCCTTCGCGCAGACGCGCATCTTCCGGCAGAATTTCCGCTTCGAGGACCTGCTCAGCGCATTTCTGCGCAGCCTCTTGCGCCATGCCGACCGTGCACTTGCCCTGGACTCGAGGAACATCGTGATCGGCCGCCCCGTGCGCTTCGCCGGCGGCAATCCTGATGACGGGCTTGCGATGAAGCGCTATCGCGCCTCATTCGGCCGGCTGGGCGTCGAGCAGGGACATTATGTCTATGAGCCGGTGGGCGCCGCCTTCTTTTATGCCCGCCAGGTGCGCGACGATACGACCATCCTGGTCGCCGATTTCGGCGGCGGCACCAGCGACTTCTCGGTGATGCGCTTCGAGCGCCGGCAGGGCCGCATCGAGGCGAAGCCCCTCGGCCACAGCGGCATCGGGATCGCCGGCGACACGTTCGACTACCGCATCATCGATAATGTCGTCTCGCCCCGGCTCGGCAAGGGCTCGGACTATCGCTCCTTCGGCAAGCGGCTCGCCATTCCGAACGGCTATTACGCCAATTTCGCGCGCTGGAACCAGCTGGCCATGATGAAGTCCAATGGCGACCTGAAGGAGCTCATCGAGCTCGAGCGCTCCGCCGTCGATCCGTCAGCGCTTCAGAAGCTCATCGACATCATCGAGAACGATCTGGGCTTCGCGCTCTATCGCGCGGTCTCGGCCGCAAAGGGTGGCTTTGTCATCGGCGAGCGAGGCCGGTTTCCGCTTCCAGCGCGACGGCATCGACATAGAGGAGACGATCACGCGGGCCGATTTCGAGGACTGGATCGCGGAGGATGTCGCGCGCATCGCCGAGACGGTGGACGAGGCGCTCGCCAAGGCCGGGCTCACCGAGTGCCAGATCGACAAGGTCTTTCTGACCGGCGGCACGTCCTTCATCCCGGCGATATGGAAGGTCTTCGGCGAGCGCTTCGGCGAAGACAAGCTGATGACCGGCGACCAGTTCGAATCGATCACCTATGGTCTGGCGCTGATCGGGCGCGCCGAGCGGCCCGAGGATTGGGCGATGAGGAATTAGCTTAGGAGGGGAAGCCTGATGCTCGACGGCGATGTGAGCCTGCCGCAATACGCCCTGGTGGCGCTGGCCGCTTTCATCGCCGCCATTATTGGCGGGGTCACCGGCTATGGCACCGGCCTGCTGCTGCCGCCGGTATTGGTGCCGATCATCGGGCCGCAGGCGGTGGTGCCGGTCATCGCGGTCGCGGCGCTGATGACCAATTCGAGCCGGCTTCTCGCCTTCCGGAAGTCTTTCGATGCACCGCGCGCCTTTCTGATCACGCTCTGCGCTGTGCCCTTCTGCCTCGTCGGCGCCTATCTCTACACGCTTTTGTCGGGCCCCCATGTCGCCATGCTGATCGGCATCGTGCTGATCCTTCTGGTGCCGGTGCGCCGCGTCCTCATCCGCTTACGCGGCCATCTGCCGAACAAGGGCGTCGCCGCGGCGGGGGCTGCCTATGGGCTCCTCGTCGGCGGCACCACCGGCTCGGGCGTCGTGCTCCTGTCGATCCTGCTGGCGGCGGGCCTCCAGGGCCCGGCGGTGATTGCCACCGATGCCGGCATCTCGATCGTCATCGGCGCCGTCAAGACACTGGTCTTCCAGTCGACCGGCATGCTGCCGCTGTCCTCCTGGATCATGGCGGCGGTGATCGGCGTCGCCGCCATGCCCGGCGCCTTCATCGCCAGGCGCCTGGCCAACCGCCTGACGCTCAAGGCGCACACCAGTATCCTGGATGCCGTGGTGATCCTGGGCGGCGCGCTCCTGATCGTGCAGGCTGTTATCGGTTCTTGAACGCCGGCTTGCGCTTCTCGACGAAGGCCGCCATGCCTTCCTTCTGGTCTTCGCTGGCGAACATCGCGTGGAACAGCCGGCGCTCGAAGCGCACACCTTCGGCGAGTGTCGTCTCGAAGGCGCGATTGACCGATTCCTTCGCCATCATGGCGATGGGCTGCGAGAAGGAGGCGATCTTCTTCGCCGCTGAGAGCGCTTCCTCGACCAGCTTGTCGACCGCCACCACGCGCGAGACGAGGCCGCAGCGCTCGGCCTCCGCCGCATCCATCAAACGCGCGGTAAGAACCATGTCCATCGCCTTCGACTTGCCGATATAGCGGGTGAGACGCTGGGTGCCGCCGGCGCCCGGCATGACGCCGAGCTGGATTTCCGGCTGGCCGAATTTGGCCGTCTCGGCGGCAATGATGAAGTCGCACATCAAGGCGAGCTCGCAGCCGCCGCCCAGCGCAAAGCCCGCCACTGCGGCGATTACCGGCTTGCGCTGGGTCGCCACCTTGTCCCAGGAGGCGAGGAAGTCGCCGAGATAGGCTTCCATATAGGACTTGGACGCCATTTCCTTGATATCGGCGCCGGCGGCGAAGGCCTTCTCGCTGCCGGTGATGACGATGGCGCCGATCTTCGGATCCTGGTCGAAGGCGCTGAGCGCCTGGCCGAGCTCGGCAATGAGCGCCGCATTCAGCGCATTGAGCGCCTGCGGCCGGTTGAGCCGGATGAGGCCCGCACCGTCATGGGTTTCGACAAGGATATTCTCATAGGTCATGGCTGGTCTCTCGCTGATCCGGTTTCGCGGGCGAGAGATAGGCTATTTCTGGCACTTGGGACAATAGAAGGTGGAACGGCCCGATTGCACGATGCGCCTGATCGTGCCACCGCAGCCGCGTTTCGGGCATTTCTCGCCTTCGCGGTCATAAACGGCGAAGACCTGCTGGAACGAGCCCTTCTCACCCTGGGGATGGACGAAGTCACGTAAAGTGGAGCCGCCGGCGGCGATCGCCTCGGTGAGCACGGCGCGGATATTGCGGGCGAGATCCTCGAGCCGGGAATCATAGCCGGTCTTCTTGACGAGGCTGCTGGCCCGCCGCTTGGGCGACAGCCCGGCGCGGTGCAGCGCTTCGCAGACATAGATGTTGCCGAGGCCGGCGACGAGCGTCTGGTCGAGAAGTGCCGCCTTGAGTGGCGCCTTCTTGCCGCGGAAGCCTTGGGCCAGCGTGGCGGCGCCGAATTCATTGCCGAGCGGCTCGACGCCGATCTGGGCGAGCAGCCTGTGGGTGCCGAGACCTTCCTCCGCCACCAGATCCATGACGCCGAAGCGGCGCGGGTCGGTATAGACGATGCGCAGGCCGTCGCTGCGCGTGAACACGACATGGTCATGCGGGCCCGAGCCGCTCTCGGCCGTGGCCGTCTCGTCATAGAACTCGCCGAGCCCGGTCATGCGGCCCCGCGCGTCGATGATGGTGAAGCGGCCGGACATGCCGAGATGCACGATCATCACATCGCCGCCTTCCAGGAAAACCAGGATGTATTTGGCCCGCCGCTGCAGGCGCAGTACCAGGCGGCCCTCGATGCGCTTGCCGAAATCGGGCGGGAAGGGGAAGCGCAGATTGTCGCGGGCGAGCCTGACATGCGTGATGCGCTGTCCGGTGAGCACCGTTTCGAGGCCGCGCATCACGGTTTCGACTTCTGGAAGTTCCGGCATGGCGCTTGGTCAGACCCGTTTGACGCGATGAATGAAGCTTATCCCTCCTAATAGCCTTTCGCGACGATTAGTGTCAGCAGGGATGCCCGCCACGCGCCAGATCGCCGCGTGGCGGGGGGCGCCTCTGTCAGGTTACTTCAGCGCCGTCAGTATTCGATGCGCCGCCGTCACGCGCGCCGGGATCGGATAGGCCTTGTTCGCCAAAAGCGCGATGCCGATGCTTTTGGTGGGAATGAAGGCGGCATAGGCGCCGAACCCCCTGGTCGAGCCCGTCTTGTTGATCAGCGTATCGTCGCTGGCCGGAACCGGCGGGTCGAGTTTCTCCGCCGCATTGGCCTTGCGGGCCATATCGGTGGAGTTGCCGTCGAGCAGCCGCTCGAGACCGACGGGGAAGGGATAGCTTTCCCAGCCCAACCCTTGAGTCATCGGGCCGACTTTGTAATAGCCAATATGGGTCGCGGCAATCGCGCGTCGAGAGGTGTCATCGAGCCCTGAGCTGTCGATATTGGCTTCGAGGAAGCGGAGCATGTCGGCCGCGGTCGTCTTTACACCATAAGCCTCGGAATCGAAGACGCCGGGCGTCACCCGCACCGCTTCGCCGCTCTTCGAATAGCCATAGGCGTAATTGCCGATCTGGTCCTGCGGAACCTTGATGTAGCTGCGCGTGAGGCCCAGGGCGGGGAAGATATCGCCTTGCATCACCACATCAAAAGGCACGTTCAGGCTTCTGGCGGCGAGATGGCCGAAAAGGCCGATGCTCGGATTGGAATAGCGCCGGTAGCTGCCGGCGGGAAATTCTGGACGCCAGCTCCTGAAATAGGCGATCAGCTTGTCGTGATCGGTGACGTCGTCGGGAAACTGCAAGGGCAGGCCGCCCGCGGTGTAGGTGGCGAGATCGAGCAGGCTGATCTGGTCGAAGACCGTGCCGGCGAGCGCCGGCAGATAGTTGCTCGCCATGTCGGAGAGCGACAGGGCGCCCTTCGCCTGCGCATAGGCGCCGAGCGTCGCGGTGAAAGTCTTGCTGATCGAGCCGATCTCGAAGAGCGTGTCCTCGCTGACCTTCTGCCCGCTGGCTTTCGACGCAACGCCGAAATTATAGAAACGGCGCTTGCCCTTGATGGTGATCGCCACTGCCATGCCCGGCACATCGTGTTCTTTCATGACCGGCCGGATCGCCTCGGCGACGATGCGATCGAGATCGCCGCCGCCATCGCCGGCGCGTCCTTGCCTGGCAAAGGCGGCAAGTGTCGGAATAGCAAGCAAGCTGCCGGCAAGTGCCTGCCGGCGCGACAAGTACAATGTCATTCTGTCTTCCATGTCGATTGATATCGGAGGGAAGTGCGCGAGCCGCCGCAGGATCTCGTCCGCCCTTCGCGACGGACTATGAAGAGGATGCCAGCCCTGGACAAATGATCAATTCTGCGCTCAGACATGAGAAAAATCTGGCCTAGCGCGTGATCAGGAAAAGTGGGTACCGGTTTTCCGTCCGATCACGCGCTAAATTGAAGAATCCGATCACGTTTATCACTTCAGGTCGATTCGACCTGAAGTGATCGTGATCTAGTGTGCTGAACGCGAAGTTCCTGATATCGGGCGGCTCGCACCGACAGGAACTTCGCGTTCAAAAGCACACTAGATTCATTAGGTTTTCTAGTGTCCTTCCGAATCCGAAGTTCGCTCGGAAGGTGCCGTTGGTTGTGGCGAACTTCGGATTCGGGACACTAGATGAATCATGGAAATTTCACAGCTGCCGCTCAATGCGCTGCGCGCTTTCGAAGCGTCCGCACGGCATAGCAGCTTCACGCGCGCCGGCCTCGAGCTTCGCGTTACCCAGACGGCAGTCAGCCATCAGGTCAAGGCGCTTGAAGACGTACTTGGGGTAAGCCTGTTCAAGCGCTTGCCGCGCGGCCTCGCTCTGACCGATGAGGGCCACGCGCTCCTGCCGGTGCTGAGCGATGTCTTCCGCCGCATGAGCGCCACGCTGAGCCAGTTCGAGGAAGGTAATTTCCGCGAGATATTGACCGTCGGCATGGTCGGCACGTTCGCGATCGGCTGGCTGCTGCCGCGTTTGACGTCGTTCAAGGAGCGTTATCCGCATGTCGATCTGCGTCTGAAGACCAACAACAACCGCTCCGACATCCTGCTCGACGGGCTCGATTTCTTCATCCGCTTCGGCGACGGCGCCTGGCACGGTACGGAAGCCTATCATCTGATGGATGCGCCCTTGTCTCCCGTCTGCGCGCCGATGCTGCGCGAGCGCCTGCGCCGGCCGGAGGATCTCGCGCATGTCGAGCTCCTGCGCTCCTACCGGATCGATGAGTGGCCGCTCTGGTTCAGGGCCGCCGGCATCGCAGCCCCCAATCTGCGCGGCTGGATGTTCGACTCCTCCCTGACGCTCGTCGAGGCGGCGGCGCGCGGCGTCGGTGTGGCGCTCGTGCCGGTCGTCATGTTCGAGCAGGAGATCGAGGCGGGGCGGATCGTTCAGCCTTTTTCGATCACCATCGAAACCGGCGGCTACTGGCTGACGCGGCTCAAGACGCGCACCGAGACCGCCGCTATGCAGTCTTTTCGCCGCTGGCTCCTCACCGACATCGAACGCTCGCCCCAAAGGACGGTCGGCTAAGCGAAATTGTCGCCCGGCATGGCATTCGGGGCCAGCCTGTTCTATGGTCCGCCGCCATGACAGAGCCCCAGAAGGAAACCGCCCCTTTCGGCTTTCGCGAGGTCGCGGAAGGTGAAAAACAGGGCCTCGTGAACGAGGTCTTTTCCAAGGTCGCCGAGCGCTACGACCAGATGAACGATCTGATGTCGGCGGGCATGCATCGGCTGTGGAAGGACGACTTCGTGACGCTGCTGTCGCCGCCCAGAGGCGGCCAGAGCTTCGAGGTGATCGACGTGGCGGGCGGTACCGGCGACATTGCCTTCCGCATCGCCCGGGCCGGGGGAACAGGCACGCGCATCACCATTGCCGATATTTCGCCGGAGATGGTGGCGGAAGGGGCAAAACGTGCCGCGGCGGATGGGCTCGAGGGCCGATGCCGCTTCAGCGTCGGCAATGCCGAGGCGCTGGCTTTTCCGGACAAGAGCTTCGATGCCTATACGATCGCCTTCGGCATCCGCAATGTCACCCATATCGACCGCGCGCTGAAAGAGGCCTATCGGGTGCTGAAGCCGGGCGGCAAGTTCCAGTGCCTCGAATTCTCCCATGTCGATGTGCCGGGCCTCGACGCCATCTATGACGCCTATTCCTTCACCGCCATTCCGGCCATCGGCAAGGTGGTGACCGGCGATGGCGCTCCCTATCGCTATCTCGTCGAAAGCATCCGCACTTTCCCCGATCCGGAGAGATTCGAAACGATGATCCGTGAGGCGGGCTTCAGCCGTGTCGGCCATCGCTCGCTCTCAGGGAGCATCGTCGCCATCCACTGGGGTTGGCGCATCTGATGGCATTTTTCGGCCACCTCTTCCGTCTCGCCCGCGCCGGCTGGGTGCTGGCGCGCCATGACGCCTTTCCGCCGCCCGAGGATGCGGACGCCCTGCCGCTGCCGGCGCGCATCGGATTGCGTCTGGGGCAGCTCATCGCCGTCAAATCGCACGGCAATGGCAAATTGAGCGCCGCTCTTGCCGAATTGGGGCCGAGCTATGTGAAGCTCGGCCAGTTCCTGGCGACCAGGCCCGATATGGTTGGCCCGGCGCGCGCCGCTGAATTGCGCTCGCTGCAGGACCGCTTGCCGCCCTTCGATTTGGGCATGGCCCGCCAGGTGATCAAAGCCAATCTCGGCCGCGATACGGATGAGCTCTTCGCCGAATTCGGCCCGCCGCTCGCCGCTGCCTCGATCGCACAAGTGCATCGCGCCAGAACGCGCGAGGGCCGCGACGTGGCGGTGAAAATTCTGCGCCCCGGCATCGAGCAGCGCTTCGCCCGCGATCTCTCCGATTTCTTCTTCGCCGCGCGTCTGATCGAGAAGGTCAGCGCGCCGGCCCGCCGCTTGCGCCCCGTCGATGCGACCGAGACGCTGGCGCAGTCGGTCAAGCTCGAGATGGATCTGCGCATGGAAGCCGCGGCCATGCGGGAGATGGCCGCCAATGTCGCCGATGATCCGGACTTCCGCGTTCCGCAAGTCGAATGGCCCTTCACCGCCAAGCAGGTGCTGACCACCGACTGGATCGACGGCACGCCGCTCTCGGACCTGGCGGCGCTCAAAGCCAAGGGGCTCGACCTCGACCGCCTCGCCGACACGGTGATCCAGAGCTTCCTCAGGCACGCCATTCGCGACGGCTTCTTCCATGCCGACATGCATCAGGGCAATCTCTTCGCCGATGCCCAGGGCAATCTCATCGCCGTTGATTTCGGCATCATGGGTAGGCTCAATGCCAAGGAGCGCCTGTTCCTCGCCGAGATCCTCTATGGTTTCATCAGGCGTGACTATGCGCGTGTGGCGAAAGTGCATTTCGATGCGGGCTATGTGCCTCAGCATCAGGATCCGGCTGTCTTCGCGCAGGCGTTGCGCGCCATCGGCGAGCCGATCATGGATCGTCCCGCGCATGAGATCTCGATGGCGCGCCTGCTCACCCAGCTGTTCGAAGTGACCGGCCAGTTCGATATGGCGACGCAGCCGCAATTGCTGCTGCTGCAGAAGACCATGGTGGTGGTCGAGGGCGTGGCGCGCATGCTCAATCCGAATTTCAATATGTGGAGCTCGTCGGAGCCGGTCGTGCGCGAATGGATCGAGAAGAAGCTCGGCCCCCTGGGCCAGCTCGAAGGTGCCGCGGAAGGCGCCGCCTCGCTCGGGCGCCTCTTCACCACATTGCCCGAAATGCTGGGCCAGGCCCAGGCCGCCACGACCATGCTCGCCGACATGGCCAGTGCCGGCGGCATCAAGCTCGACAGGACGACGACCGAGGCGCTCGCCGCCGCCCAGGCCCGGCATTCGCGCGCGGGCCGCTATGCGCTGGTCGCAGGGGCGGTAGCCTTGATCGCCATCGCATTGTCTCTGATCTTTTGAAATGGATGTCCAGCTTCCCGATTATGGCATAATGACATGATGACCAATCTATCCGGCAGAAGTGTTCTCCTCATCGTCGGCGGCGGCATCGCCGCCTATAAGAGCCTCGAGCTCGTGCGGCTTCTGAAACAGCGCCAGGCCAAGGTCACGGCGATCATGACCAAGGCGGCCGGACAGTTCGTGACCGAACTGTCGCTGGCGAGCCTCACCGGAGAGAAGGTCTATACAGATCTCTTCAGCCTCACCGACGAGGTCGAGATGGGCCATATCCAATTGTCGCGCTCAGCTGATCTCATCGTCGTGGCGCCGGCGAGTGCCGATCTCATGGCCAAGATGGCGCAGGGCCTCGCCAATGATCTCGCCTCCACCACCTTGCTCGCCACCGACAAGAAGATCCTCATCGCCCCCGCCATGAATGTCCGCATGTGGCAGCATCCGGCGACGGCGCGCAATCTCAGCCTCTTGAAGGCCGATGGTGTGCGTATCGTCGGCCCGAATGACGGCGAGATGGCCTGTGGCGAATATGGGCCGGGCCGCATGGCGGAGCCGGTCGAGATTCTCGCCGCCATCGAGGCGTTTTTCGCCGGCGGCGCGCTGCCGCTGGCAGGCGGTGCCGCGACCCGTCCGCTGGCGGGCCGCAAGGTGATCATTACCGCCGGACCGACGCATGAGCCGATCGATCCGGTGCGCTATATCGCCAACCGCTCCTCCGGCAAGCAGGGCTATGCGCTCGCCGAGGCGGCGGTGGTGCTCGGCGCCGAGACGATCCTGGTCTCGGGGCCGGTGCATCTCTCCATTCCGCCCGGCGCCCAGATGATGCCTGTCGAGACGGCCGCCGACATGCTGAAGACCGTCGAGGCGGAGCTTCCCGCCGATATCGCGATCTTCGCCGCCGCCGTCGCCGACTGGCGCGTCGCCGACACGGCGGGTCAGAAGATCAAGAAGGGGCAGATGGGCTCGCCCGAGCTCAAGCTTGCCGAGAATCCCGATATTCTGAAGACCGTCGCCGAGGCCAGGTCCAAGCGGCCGAAGCTGGTTGTGGGATTTGCCGCCGAGACCGAGAATGTCATCGAGAACGCCAAGGCGAAGCTGAAGCGGAAGGGCTGCGATCTCATCGTCGCCAATGATGTGAGCGCTGAGAGCGGGGTGATGGGCGGCAATCGCAACAAGGTGCATCTCGTGTCGGCGACGGGCGTGGAAAGCTGGCCCGAGCTCGACAAGAGCGAGGTGGCGCGCCGCCTGATGGAAGATTTCGCCCGCCGCATCGGAGCCATGTCATGACTGAAGTGAAGATCCAGAGATTGCCCCATGCCGAGGGCCTGGCGCTGCCGGCCTATGAGAGCGAGCATGCCGCCGGCATGGATCTCAGAGCCGCCGAGGATGTCATCCTGCCGCCCGGTGGCCGCGCCCTGGTGGCGACCGGCTTCGCCATCGCTTTGCCGCATGGCTTCGAGGCGCAGGTGCGGCCGCGCTCCGGCCTTGCCGCCAAGCACGGCGTCACCGTGCTCAACGCGCCGGGCACGATCGATGCCGACTATCGCGGCGAGATCAAGGTGATCCTGATCAATCATGGCGTCGAGGCCTTCGCCGTCAAGCGCGGCGACCGCATCGCCCAGATGATCGTGGCGCCCGTTACGCAGGTGCGGCTCGCCGAAGCGGCGAGCCTGACCGACACCCAGCGCGGCGCGGGGGGCTTCGGTTCGACGGGACGGACCTGATGAAGCTCTCGGGCGAGGAACTCGAACGTTATGCACGCCACATCGTGCTGCAGGAAGTCGGCGGTCCCGGCCAGGGAAAGCTGAAGGACGCCAAGGTCCTGGTCATCGGCGCCGGCGGCTTGGGCGCGCCGGTCCTGCTTTATCTCGCCGCCGCCGGCATCGGCACGCTCGGCGTCATCGATGACGATGACGTGACGCTCTCCAATCTGCAGCGCCAGATCATCCACGCCTCATCGCGCATCGGCAGGCCCAAGACCGACAGCGCCGCCCAGACGCTCAACGATCTCAACCCGCATGTGAATGTGATCGGCCACAAGATGCGCCTCGTCGCGTCGAATGCGCTCGACATCATCGGGCGGTATGACATCGTCGCCGACGGCTCGGATAATTTCGCCACCCGTTTCCTAGTGAGCGATGCCTGCTACCTGGCGAAGAAAACGCTGGTCGCTGCCGCCGTCGGGCAGTTCGACGGTCAGCTCTCCACCTTCAAGCCGTATCTCAAGGATGCGCAGGGCGTGCCCTATCCGACCTATCGCTGCCTGCATCCGGAGGCGCCGCCTCCCGGTCTCGTGCCGGCCTGCGAGGAAGCCGGCATCGTGGGCGCGCTTACCGGCATCATCGGCTCGATCCAGGCGATGGAGGTGATGAAGGAGATTCTCGGCATCGGCGACAGTCTTGCCGGCCGGCTCTTCATGTATGACGCGCTGCTGGCACGCGCCTATGTGACGACATTGCCGTGGAATCCCGACAACCTGCTCAATGGCCGCAATGCGACGATCAGGGATCTGTCGCATCACTCTTGAACGACACCCCGGCGTTGTGCCGGGATGACGATGTGTGGGGACGCGAGCGGCCTATGCCGGTGCGCTCGCGGCTCCAGGGGCTCAGTTCGCAGCGAGCGCACCCGCGATCGTGTCCTTCAGCGCCAGACGGCGCTTGCGCAAGGTGACTTCATGGTCCTGACTGACGGGCTCGATTTTGGTCTCGGCTCGGTGGATCTGGTCGTTCACCTCGTCATATTCCCGTAGCACGCGGGCGAAGTGTTCATTCTTCGCCTTGAGCGCGTGGATGGCTTCGAGCTGGCCGGGGAATTCTTCGCCGAGCGTGTGAGGCGTGTTCGACATTCTGTCGTCTCCTTGCATTGTGTCAAAGCAAGCTTAGTGCGCTCCCACCGTTCCGGACTTGATCCTGATCAAACCGAAACGCAACGCCTGACCGTCATCCCGGCGAAAGTGGGGATCCACTGAATGAGCGCAAGCGGGCGGCGCTGTTCGCGCGGAAGGAGTTTATTGGATCCCGGCTTTCGCCGGGAAGACGAATTCAGGAGGCAACAGCGCCCGTATCCCTTACCTGCGAAGAAGGCATTGCTGTCATCACCATCGACAATCCGCCAGTGAATGCGACCTCGCGTGCATGCTTGAAACCGTCATCCCGGCGCAAGCCGCTATCGGATTCACACATCTTCCTTCGTCCCCTTGTGGGGAACGCGGCTCCCCCGGCCCGGCCAAAGTCCGGGGCCCCACCTGGCCACCCACGTCCCGCCCCGGCTCGGATACAGGGTAGATACAGGGTAGTTGCGAAGAACGGCTTTCTCCAGACCCGGTCTTCGGTACAACTCATTGCATTGGTTGTGGATTGTGTGACAGAGCCCCGTTGTCCGAGCAGGGAAGAGCGACGCCGCAAGCGCGCAGAAGCAGAAACGGGAGGGCTGCTCACTGCCCGCACGGGAAAAAGCGGATGTGTGAATACGGCAGCGGCGAAAGCCGGGATCCACTGAATAAGCAAAAGCGGGCGGCGCTGTTCGCGCGGAAAAAATTCAGTCGATCCCGGCTTTCGCCGGGATGACGAAGGTGAAATGCGGGTTATCCCGCCGCCTTGGCGACGCCGACCATGGCAGGCCGGAGCACCCGGTCGCCGATCTTGAAGCCCGCCTGCATGATCTGCACGACGGTGCCGGGGGCGGCGTCATTGGTCGGCACTTCGAACATCGCCTGGTGGTAATGCGGGTCGAATTTCTCGCCCATCGGATAGACGCGGGTGATGCCGTGCCGCTCGAAGACATTGAGCAG
Organism: Nordella sp. HKS 07; assembly: GCF_011046735.1. Taxonomy (NCBI): domain Bacteria; kingdom Pseudomonadati; phylum Pseudomonadota; class Alphaproteobacteria; order Hyphomicrobiales; genus Nordella; species Nordella sp. HKS 07. The sequence continues at coordinate 2,953,683 of NZ_CP049258.1, forward strand.
CTCGCGGTTGGTCATCTCGACGCCGGCGACGAGATTCTTGACGGGCTCGGTCGCCTCCTTGAGATGGTCCGCCTCGGCGGTGGCAAGCGCCCGCTCCATGTTGTCGCTGACGCTCAGTATATCGCGGGCGAAATTGGTCGCGGCATAGAGCGTGGCTTCCGCCTTGTCGCGCTCCATGCGTTTGCGCAGATTGTCCATCTCGGCGAAGGTGCGGAGCAGCTGGTCCTTGAGCTGGCCAACCTCTTCCTTGAGATCGATGATCTCGGCCTCGCGCGGATCTGCCTCCATGTCGGACAGGGTCACCGGGTCGGCTTCCGGCGCCTGAGCCTCTTCAGCCATGGTTTCTTTGGTCGCTTTTGCAGTCATGACGATCCTGGATTGTCGATCGATGGATTGGGTTTCGGGCCCGGATATCAGGGTTCGGATAAGAAAAATCAAGTCTTTCGGCTCAACTGACACAGGACGACACTTGCCGGGCCTATGACGGGCCAAGGTCCATTTTTAGGAGAAAAGCCCGTGTCCAGCCGCATCCGCCTCTATTCCGGCCCTTTGAGCATGTTTGGCGCCAAGGCGGAGATCGCCGCCCGGGAAAAAGGCCTCGATATCGACCTGGTGATGGTGCCCTTCGACATGGCGCGGCTCTATGAGCCCAAGCATCCCGATGTGGCCCGCATCAACCCCAAAAGCCAGGTTCCGGTACTCGTCCATGGCGCCGTGGAAATCTTCGATTCGACCCAGATTTTCGAGTATCTCGACCATCTGCGGCCTGCGCCCGCTTTGTGGCCCGAGGGACCGGCGGACCGAGCCATTGCCCGGCTTCTCGAGCTTAAATCGGACGAGGTCTTCTTCCCGCCGATCGTCAGGCTGATGGGCCTGCAGGACCGCCTCGCAGACCCGACGGCAGTCGCGGCCTGCGCCGCATCGGCACGCTTTTATGATGAGATGGAGCGGCAGCTCGGCCCGGCCGAGTTTCTGGCCGGAACCTATTCTTTCGCCGATATCGCCTTCTACATGGCGCAGCTTTTCGCCGCCCGCATGGGGGCGCCGATGACGGAAGCGACGCCACGGCTTCTCGCCTGGCGCCGGCGCATGTCGACGCGGCCGGCGGTGCGCCAGGTTGCCGGCGCCATGGCACGCTTCCTTCTGACGCAGGGCCGTCCGCTGCCGGACTTCATGCAGGAGCTTCTGAGCTAACCCGGGCGCTCGAGGTCCTTGAGATCGTCGAGATCGACCCAGTCATGCCGCCGCGCCTCATAGACGGAAACGCGCGGCGCCGGAAAACCGGGATCCGCGAAGGCGCCGACCGCGACGGCATAGGCTTCGGGCACGCTGCTCAATTCCCAATAAACGGTCGAGCCGCATTGCGGACAGAAATGAAAAGTCACCGTGCCGCCGCTGTCGCCAGGCCGCGTGAAGCGCGTACTCTCGCCTTCGATGCGGGTCACATCGCTGCGGCGGAAACGCGCCTGCGTGCCAAATACGCTGCCGGTGCGCTTCTGGCAGTCGAGGCAGTGGCAGATGGAGATGCGGATCGGTTCGCTTTGGCAGGTGAGCCGCAACTGGCCGCAGACGCAACTGGCCTCACGTGACGTCGTCACGTGATCAGCCGCCCGATGATGCGCGCGGTATAGTCGACCATCGGGATGATACGGGCATAGTTCATCCGCGTCGGGCCGATGATGCCGAGCGCGCCGACGATCTTCTCCTCGCTGTTGCGATAGGGCGCGACGATCAGCGAGGAGCCCGACATCGAGAACAGCTTGTTCTCCGCGCCGATGAAGATCCGCACACCCTCGCCGATATCGGCCGACCCCAGGAGCTGAATGAGCTCGCGCTTGTTCTCGAGATCGTCGAAGAGCCGGCGGATGCGCTCGAGATCGTCGAAGGCGGTGAGATTCTCGATCAGGTTGCCCTGGCCTTTGACAATGAGCGTGCGGTCATCCTCTTCGACATTGCCGGACCAGGTGGCGACGCCGTCGGCGACGACCTTGGCGGTGAGCTCGTCGAGCTCGGTCTTGAGCGTGGTGATCTCCTCCTGCATCAGGCGCTGCGCTTCGGCGATCGTCTTGCCCTGCATGCGGGCGGAGAGATAGTTGGACGCCTTGATGAGCGAGGATGGCGGCAGGCCGGGCGGCAGATCGATAGTGCGGTTCTCGACCGTGCCGTCCTCGGCGACGAGGATGACGAGGCCGCGGCCGGGCGCCAGGCTCACGAATTCGATATGTTTCAGCCTGGCATTGAGCTTCGGCGCCACCACGAGGCCGGCGCAATGCGACAGGCCGGAGAGCAATGTCGTCGCCTCGCCCAGCACGTCTTCCACCCGGCGCGAGCGGTTGGTGCCGGTCATCTGCGCATCGATGCGGGCGCGCTCCTCGGGCGAGATCGAGCCCACTTCGAGCAGCGCATCGACGAAGAAACGCAGGCCCGCATTGGTCGGCATGCGGCCGGCGCTGGTATGGGGCGAATAGATGAGGCCGGTTTCCTCGAGATCCATCATCACATTGCGCACCGAGGCCGGCGACAGGCTGGACGGCAGGATGCGCGAGATGGTGCGCGAGCCGACCGGCTCGCCGGTGTCGAGATAGGTCTCGACCAGGCGCCGGAAGATGTCGCGCGAGCGCTGATCGAGCTGGGCCAGGCCCTGCAGGCGCTCATCGACAAGGGGTCTCTGGGGATGGATGCTCATGCGGCAAATCTAGGAACAGGGGGCAGGGCGGTCAACTGAAGGTATTGTGGCCCCTAAAATGAGTTTCCCAGGGTCTCTATCCGGGCTAGAACCGGGCCCGTTTTCTAGAGCGCTTCCCGCCAAAGTTGCTCGACTTTGGCGATAAGGAAGCGCTCCGGATTGTAAGTTATTCGAGCCCTTTTACCCGTCTTGATCGAATCGTTCCGATTCGATCAAGACGGGAAGAGCTCTAAGAAAGAGAGTAAATGATGCGGCCGTCCGGGCGAAAGCCCCATGAATTGCGCAAGGTGAGTTTCGAGCGCGGCTTCTCAAAACATGCGGAAGGCTCCTGCCTCGTCCGCTTCGGCGACACCCATGTGATGTGCCTCGCCACTGTCGAGGAAAAGGTTCCGCCCTGGCTCAAGGGCGCCGGCAAGGGCTGGGTCACGGCTGAGTACGGCATGTTGCCGCGTGCCACCGGCGATCGCATGCGGCGCGAGGCGGCGCAGGGCAAGCAGTCGGGCCGCACCCAGGAGATCCAGCGCCTGATCGGGCGGTCGCTCAGGGCCGTGGTCGATCTCGTGGGGCTCGGCGAGAAGCAGATCACCCTCGACTGCGATGTCATCCAGGCCGATGGCGGCACCCGCACCGCCGCCATCACCGGCAGCTGGATCGCGCTCCATGATGCGCTCAAATGGATGGAAGCGCGCGAGATGTTCGCCAGAAATCCGCTGCGCGATCATGTCGCCGCGATCTCCTGCGGCATCCATAATGGCGAGGTCGTGCTCGATCTCGACTATGACGAGGATTCGAACGCCGAGACGGATGCGAATTTCGTGATGACCGGCCAGGGCGGCATTGTCGAGATCCAGGGCACGGCCGAGGCTGAGCCTTTCTCGAAGGAGCGCTTCCTCGACCTGCTGAATCTCGCGCAGAATGGCATCGGCGAACTGGTGGAGCTTCAGAAGAAGGCCGTCGCATGAGAGCGACGGCGATCCTCGAGACCATCCTCTATGGCGAGGATATCGCCGCCATGCGCCGTTTCTATGAAGGCGTGATCGGGCTCGAGGTGCGCCGCGAGCTCGAGGATCAGTTTGTCTTCTTCCATTGCGGCGACGGCATGCTGCTCGTCTTCAATCAGGTCGCTTCGGCGGTGAAGCCGAAGTCCTTCACCTCGGCGCCGCCGCATGGCGCCACGGGTGCGGGCCATGTCTGCTTTTCCGCCACGGCCGGAGAGCTCGCGCGCTGGCGCCAGCATCTCAGCCGTCATGGCATCGCGCTGGAAGCCGATTTCGAATGGTCGGGAGGCGGGCACTCGATCTATTGCCGCGATCCCGCCGGTAATTCGGTCGAATTCGCCGAGCCGCGCATCTGGGGCCTCCCAGAGCGCTTCCCGCCAAAGTTGCTCGACTTTGGCGATAAGGAAGCGCGTCAACAAATAAGATCACTGCGCGATCAGAAACTCGTCGTCGCGTCGCACAATCCGGGCAAGGTCAAGGAGATCAACGAGCTTCTCGGGCCTTATGGCGTCGAGGCGATCTCGGCCGCAAGCCTGGGGCTGCCTGAGCCAGAGGAAACCGGCGAGACCTTCGAGGCCAATGCCGAGCTCAAATCGCGCGCCGCTGCTGATGGCGCCAAGCTCGTGTCGCTCGCCGACGATTCGGGCCTGTGCGTCGAGGCGCTCGGTGGCGATCCCGGCATCTATTCGGCGCGCTGGGCCGGCCCCTCCAAGGATTTCGTGCTCGCCATGCGCAATGTCGAAGAGAAACTGCAGGCGATAGGGGCGACGACACCAGAACAGCGGCGCGCTTATTTTGTGAGCGTGCTGTCGGTCGCCTGGCCCGACGGCCAGGTCGAGAATTTCGAAGGCCGCGTGTGGGGCACGCTGGTCTGGCCGCCGCGCGGCAAGCGCGGTTTCGGCTATGATCCGATGTTCCTGCCCGACGGCCGGCAGGAAACCTTTGGTGAAATGGATCCCGACGCCAAGCACGAGATCTCGCATCGTGCCGTGGCCTTCCGGAAGCTCGTCGATGCGCTCTTCTGAACCAGGCTTCGGCATCTATGTGCATTGGCCTTTCTGCAAGGCCAAATGTCCTTATTGCGATTTCAACTCGCATGTGCGCCATCAGCCGGTCGATGCGCTGTCATTCGCGCACGCTTTGGCGCGCGAGCTTGCCTGGTTCGCGGACCGCACCGGCAAGCGCGCGGTCGAGAGCATCTTCTTCGGCGGCGGCACGCCGTCCTTGATGCCGCCTGAAGCGGTGGGCCATGTGCTCGACGCCATCGCCCGCCTGTGGCCGGTATCACCCGACGCCGAGATCACGCTCGAGGCCAATCCGACGAGCGTGGAGGCGGAGAACTTCGTAGGCTACCGCTCAGCCGGCGTGAATCGCGTCTCGGTCGGCGTGCAGGCGCTCGACGAGCGCGATCTGAAGGCGCTGGGCCGCCAGCATTCGGTCGCGGAAGCGCTGCAGGCTTTCCGTCTCGCCGCCAGAACATTTCCGCGCGTGTCCTTCGATCTCATCTACGCAAGGCCCGGCCAGACACTGGCCGCCTGGCGCGCCGAGCTCACCCGCGCGCTGTCCGAGCAGCAGGGCCATATGTCGCTCTATCAGCTCACCATCGAGGAAGGCACGCGCTACGCCGATCTCCATCGCGCCGGCCAGCTCATCGTGCCCGATGAGGAACTCGCCGCCGATCTCTATGACCTGACGCAGGAGCTGACCGCTGCGGCCGGACTCGCCGCCTATGAGGTGTCGAACCATGCGCGTCCGGGGCATGAATCGCGCCACAACCTCATTTATTGGCGCTATGGCGATTATGCCGGCGCCGGGCCTGGCGCCCACAGCCGTATCACCGAAGCCGGCCGGCGCCTGGCGCTCGCGACGGAGCGGCATCCCGAGACCTGGCGCGGCCTCGTTGAGGCGCGGGACAATGGTGTCATCGAGGAGACGGTGGTCGCCACACAAGATCAGGCGGCCGAATATCTGCTGATGGGACTGCGCATCGCCGACGGCATCGACCTCGCCCGCTACCGCCGCTTGAGCGGGCGCGAGCCGTCGCATCTTTCCGAACTCACCGAAATGGGGTTGGTGAGCTTGCGCGGCGACCGGTTGATCGCCACCCAGGCCGGACGCCGTGTCCTCAATGCGGTGATTTCGCAGCTCGCGGCTTGAACGGAAGCGCGCGCAATTCCCAATAATACATCAATCCCTCGTGGGGAACCCAACTGCACAGTCTCGCTCCCCGCTAGAGCATCGGACCGAAAAGTGCAAAGCGGTTTTCGGAGAATCCGATGCGCAAATCAAAGAGATAGAGCGCCGGATCGATTCTGTGTGAGCGTCCGGCGCGCTAGACGCTGGCGATGCAATGCTCCGTTGGATCGCCGAATCCTAAGAAGAATCTCGACTTTGAGGCGACCTTCCGCTCCACGAGGCTGGCGTCACCAAAGTCGTCCCCGCGAACGGCGGCGGGAGCCGGGGTAAAGCTCAAAAGGATGTGAAAAACGACAAAGCCTGCCAAGCAAAATGCAGCGGGCTTTACCGTTATGTTGTTGGCCTTAGTGGGCGAAGAACCGATATGTTATGCCGAGACGTAGCGATTGGGTGCTCATGTCATCCCACAGCTGCTCGCTCGGAGGAGGCGCGCAGCATTCCGTGATATCCCCGGACTCGTCGTCGTATTCAGTGTAACGGTACTCAATGCGAGTGGACCATTGGTCCCAGCCCCATTCCAGGCCACCGCCCACCGTCCAGCCATCCAAAGTCTCAGAGAACGAACTGGTGACGCCGCCGATCGAAGGGAATTTATAGTCGAAGTCTGCGTCTGCCCAAGCATAACCGCCGGTCGCATAGATCAAGATGTTATCGATTGCCCAACCAAGGCGCGCACGTATCGAACCCTGCAGGTCTATGTCAGCCTCCGCTGCAACATCGATGAGGTCGGGCTCAGATGAACTCGCGCTGATATTTGTCCCTTCAATATCCCCCTCAATACCAAGAACGATCGAATCAATTTGATAGTTCGCGCCAATGTGACCGCCATAGACGAAATCATCGTCATCAACGCTGCCAAAACGATTGGTTGCCGGATCCGAAATGTCCCCCTCGAACCATTGCCATCCAACCTGGCCACCAACATACACACCCGTCCAATCATAGGCGGCCGGCATCGGCTCAACGACATCCGCAGCCAACGAAACCCCGCTCAGCCCCACAATTAGGCCGGCAACAAGCAACAATCTTCTCATGTGCGTCCCCTCCGACTCCACCTATGGTTACTCAAAGCCGGGTCGCCATTCAATTACGCGGGGGCATATTTCGAGAGATTCTTCGTTGGGCGTGATATTTCTGCAACAATAAGGTGAGGCTGGCGGTTGCTTGCGCGCGCCAATATTGCTCCATTCAATTTAGGCGATTGGGATCGTTTCTAAATAAGAACAACTTTTGGAAAGTGTCTTTAATAGGGGCTCGGTCGAGGGGGAGGGTCGCTATTTAACCGAGTGTCTCCGTGCTTATAAACCTGAGCGATAGCAAAGCAGCCTAAAACAACACGCCTTTTTCCCGTTGATCAAAGCCCGCCAAAGTTGGCGCGAGCCCTTGTCGGAGAAGTGTTTCCACTTTGCCGGGATGCGCTCCCACTGGGAGCAAGTGTAAAGCGCGTCCGTCATGCGCCGGAAAGAGAAGCAGTGATTAGAATCCCGCGCCGAATCGGCTCGGCGACTGCGCTACCACCTGCGGCCCGTTGGGCGTCATTTCGAGGATCGACAGGCTGCGCTCGATGACGCCGTTGGAACGGAAGCGGAACAGGCCGTTCTGGCCCTGGAAGCCGCCCGCATCGGTGATCGCCGTGGACGAGAAGTCGCCCTTGCGGGCAAGTCCCGCGGCGAGGCTCACCGCGTCATAAGCGAGACTCGCGATGCGCGGCGGATTCGCGCCATAGACGCTCGAATATTTGCTGTCGAAGCGCTGCACCATGTCGGGCGCCACACCGGCATACCAGCCGCCTTGCGCTATCGGCGTCGTGCGCGTGACGTTGTCGTCCCACAGGCCGGTGCCGAGAACCTTCACCTTTTCCGGCGTAATGCCGTTCTGCTCGAGCGCGCCGCTCAAGGAGCGCAGAGCCTCGCCGCCTTCTGGAATAAGGAGCGCGTTGATGCCGCGGCTCGGATCGTTCAGATCCTGGGCGATGCGCTGGGCCGCCGCCGCGCTCGACTGGCCGCGGGCGAAGGGCTGCGAGGCCACGACCTGAACGCCGCTCGACCCGGCCGCGCGGTTGAGGGCAGTCTGAACATTGGCGCCATACTGGGTCTGCGGGTAGAGCAGGGCCACATTGCGCTTGCCCTGGGAAGCGGCATAGCGCACCACATTCGCCACTTCCTCCTCGGGCAGGAAGCTCATGAGATAGGTGCCCTCGCCGGCGACGCCGATCTGCGACGAGAAGGCGATGACATTGGCGCGGCCCTGAGCCACGGTCTTGACCGCCTGCACTTCGGGGGCGAGGAGCGGGCCCAGAATGAGCTCGGCGCCTTCATTGAGGGCGGCCTGGGCGGCGGCCTGGGCGGTGCCGGCATTGCCGCCCGAATCCTTGGTGATGAGGGTGACGCCGGAGCCGCCGGTATCGGTCAAGGCGAGCTCGGCCGCCTGTTTCATGGCCTGGGCGATGCGCTTCGTCTCGCCGGGGCCGGACAGCGGCAGAAGCAGCGCCACCTTGCGCCCGCTTGCCGCCTGCTTGGTCAATTGCTGGCCCTTGACGCCAGCGTCACTGAACATGTCGCCCATTTTGGAGGAGGTGCAGGCGGAGAGGATCAGGCCCAGCAAGCCGATAAGAAGAACGCGCCACTGCCAAAGTCCCGCGCGAGGCGCTATTGTCGCTGCCGCCATAGATCCACTTTGTCCACTCAATGTCCCCAACTCCACCAATATCAACAAAATCCCCGTCCGGCCGCCGCTATACCATAAAGGGGGTCGTTTTCGAGGCAGAAAGCCTGATGCCCGGCCTTCACGTCACCGCCACGCCGATAGGTCATCTTGCCGATATATCGTTAAGGGCGGTTAACGCTCTGGCGGCGGCGGACGAGGTTCTATGCGAGGACACGCGGGTTACCGGAAAGTTGCTCCATCGCTACGGCATTACAGCCAAGCTTCTCCCCTATCATGATCACAATGCGGCGAAACTGCGGCCCCGCATCCTGGAGGACCTGAAGGCCGGGAAAAGCCTGGTTCTGGTCAGCGATGCGGGGACCCCGCTGGTGTCCGATCCGGGCTACAAGCTGGCGCGCGCGGTGATCGCGGAGGGCCTGCCGCTGCATGTGATTCCGGGGGCTTCCGCGCCCTTGGCGGCGCTCACTCTGTCGGGCCTGCCTTCCGACCGTTTCATGTTCGCGGGCTTCCTGCCGGAAAAGCAGGGCGAACGCCGCCGCCTCTTGGAAAACCTCAGGAAAGTGCCGGCCACGCTCATTTTCTTCGAAAGTCCGCGCCGTATCACCGCCGCTTTGGCCGATATCGCCGAGGTCCTGGGAAATCGTGACGTGGCGGTCACGCGGGAGCTGACCAAGCTCTATGAAGAGGCGGTCCGGGGCCAGGCGGGGGCCGTCGGGGCACTTCTCGCCGAACGCGAGACGATCAAGGGCGAGATCACCCTGGTGGTGTCGCCGCCCGGCGACGAGAATCCGCCCGCCGCGGAGGATGTCGACCGGGCCCTGATCGAGGCCTCGGCCACCATGCCGGCCGGCAAGGCCGCCGCCGAGATCGCCCACCGTTTCGGCCTCGCCCGGAAGGAGCTTTATGCCCGCCTCATCGCCCTCAAAGACAAGACGGCGGAATGAGCGCCGCGGCCGCTGGGCCGAGGCGGTCGCCGAAGCGAGCCTGCGCCTCAAGGGCTACCGGCTCCTGGCGCGCCGCTTTAAATCGGGGCCGGGTGAAATCGATCTCATCATGCGCAGAGGCGAGGTGACCGCCTTCATCGAGGTGAAGATCAGGGCGGATGCCGACCGCGCCGTCGAGGCGGTGACGAACTATCAGTCGCGCCGCATGGCCGCCGCGGCCCGCATCTGGATGGCGCGCGATCCCAGGGCGGCGCTTGGAATCTGCCGCTTTGACATCGTTGCGGTCTCCCCCTACCAGTGGCCGCGACACATCCCCAACGCCATCATCGTGGAAGACTGATATGACGCTTCGTGTTGCCGTGCAGATGGATCCGATCGAGAGCATAAATATCGCGGGCGACTCGACCTTCGCCATCATGCTCGAGGCGCAGGCACGCGGCCACACGCTCTTCTATTATCAGCCCAAGGCGCTGGCCTTGAAGGGCGACAGGCTCCATGCCACCGGCCATTGGGTCACGGTGCGCGACGAGAAGGGCAATCATTTCGCGCTGGGCAAGGAAGAGCGGGTCGATCTCGGTGCGTTCGACGTTGTGCATATGCGCCAGGACCCGCCCTTCGACATGAACTACATCACCATCACCCATATGCTGGAGCAGATTCATCCCAGGACGCTGGTGGTGAACGATCCACGCGAGGTGCGCAATGCGCCGGAAAAGCTCTATGTGATGCAGTATCGCGACCTGATGCCGCCGACCCTCATCACCCGCGATCCGAGAGAATTGCAGGCCTTCCGCGAGGAGCATGGCGAGATCATCCTGAAGCCGCTGTATGGCAATGGCGGCGCCGGCATCTTCCGGCTTGGTGGCGAGGACCAGAATTTCGGCGCGCTGGTCGAGCTCTTCACGCAGAGCTTCCGCGAGCCCTTCATCGCCCAGCGTTATCTCCCGGAAGTTCGCAAGGGCGACAAGCGCATCATCCTGGTCGACGGCGAATTCGCTGGCGCCATCAACCGCGTGCCGGCGGCGAACGAGAACCGCTCCAACATGCATGTGGGCGGCAGGCCTGAGCCGACCGAACTCACCAAGCGCGAGCGCGAGATCTGCGAAAGGCTGGGGCCGGATCTCAAGGCCAAGGGACTTATCTTTGTCGGCATCGACGTGATCGGCGACTGGCTGACCGAGATCAATGTCACCTCGCCGACCGGCATCCGCGAGGTGAAACGTTTCGGCGGCGCCGATATCGCCGCGCTGATCTGGGATGCGATCGAGAGGAAGCGAAAGCGCTGATCACGGCAGCTGTCACCGCACAGGAACAAGCGTCATTCTCATATTTCCAGCCGCTCCATAAAGGCATCGAGATGCTTGCACCACAAAGGCGGTTTGAAGAGTAGGCTGTGACCCATCGGCGCGGCGACGAAGGTGCCCTTCCCGCCAGCCGCCTCAAACTCTTCGAAGTTTCGGCGACAGTGAGCGATGCGGTAATATTGATCGTAACTGCCATGCAGCCAGAGCGTTGGATTGCCGCCGGCGGCCCCCCTTTGAAGAGCGCCGGATTGACGATCTCATGCGTGGCGCAGGCTTTGCCCAGCCAGCCGCCATTGAAATTGACGGCGCCGACGAAGCTTCCCGGCCGCATGCCCGCATAGGCGATCGACAATATGCCGCCACGCGAGGCTCCGCCAATGGCGACGCGCCGGAAATCGACATCATTGCGCGTCTTGAGATGGGCCATGACGGCATCGATGTCCGCGATCGCCCTCTCGAAGCCCGCGATCGCTATATCGGGTTGGCAGGAATAGCCGCTGCCATCGGCGGCGAGGCCTTCGCCATAGACGCCCTCCGACCCGCCGCGGCCCCGGCGTTGCGGGAAGATGACCATCCAGCCGCGCTGGGTGAAATAGTCCTGCACGACAGGCGGGCACCACCGTCTTGAAAACAAAGCCTTGTTGTGTCCGCGGCCGGTCGAGCCATGATTGAAGATGATCGTGGGATGCGGACCGTCAGATGGCGGACGCGCTACCATTATCTTCAGTCTTGCGTCTGGTTCGGGCGAGGGGATGAAGGCGTAGGATGCGGGCATGAGGTCTCTATAGGTATTTCATTCACGGAAGTCGCGATCGATTGGAAGCGCTAGTCTAGAAATCCCTCAGATATTCCGCGTCATGCCCCGGCGATGGTCTCGCGGCGAACACCGCCGCGCCGACCGCGGCGACCATCAGAAGCAGGACGATGCCGAGATAGGCCCACGGTATCGACAGGCTTTCGGGCGGCGGATCGAACACGCCGGTCAAGAGCTTCACCAGCATCCAGGCGGTCGCAGCGCCTGACAGCGTGCCGAACAGGACGCCTCCGACGATAACGAGAACACCTTCGCTCCACAGGAAGGCCGACAATTGCGGGCGGGTGGCGCCGATGGCGCTCAGTATGGCGAAATTCCTGCGCCGTTCGATGAGGCCGAGCGCCAGCATCAGGCCGCCCGCGGCAGCGGCCATGATCACGGCGAACACCAGCTCTATCGTCGTGAGGCCTGCCAGGCTGACGGCCGTCAGGCTCGAGCCGATCAGGTGGGCCGCCTCGCTGATATCCGTTACTTTCAGCGCCGGGTCATGGGCGACGGCGGAGGCTGCCTGCGCGGCGAGCCGCGCCGGGTCGCCCTTGGCGCGCAGCAGCACATATTCGGCGGAAGGCGAGCCGGTCGTTTCTGTGATGTAACGGGCATTGGCGACGAGGAAGGAGTCTTTCGGCGCGGTCGGAAACTCGCGGGCGACGCCGATGAACTTGAACGGCACCGGGTGATATTTCCGGTCGCCGGCATTCATCAGGCGCAGGTTGATCGTATCGCCTTCCTCGAGCTGAAAATCCTGCACCGTCTCTTCCGAGACCAGCACGCCGTCCGGCGTTGCGGCCAGTGCGGCGAGCGTGGCGGCGGCGTCGCCACCGCTGAAATAGGCGTCCGAGAGGCTCGTCGCACGCTCGATGCGCCGAGGGTCGATGCCATAGAGATCCTGGAGGTCGGCTCCGACATAGGCAAAGCGATGCTGCATGGGTTCCGCCGCGGCCGCGTCCGGCAAGGCGGCAAGTGCGGCCAGATGCGCGCCGGCGGGAGTGCTGGAAGTACCGGACACGGTGACGTCGGCGCCATTGGTGAGTTCGGCGTCGACGTGCGACTGGGCATTGTAGGTGGCGTTGAAGATCGCGGTTGAAACCGCAAACGAGATCGCGAGCGCGGTCATCGCGATGCCGGCGGTGAGCCGACGGGCCTGTCTGGAAAGGGCTGCGGCAACGATCGGGGCGAGGGCACCGCAGGCCGGCCTGATGAGAGTTCTAAGCAGCGGGCCATTGTCCGCGATCACCCGGTTCGACAGTCTGAGCGCCAGCAAGGCGAGGCCGAGCCAGAACAGAGCCGGCGCGATGAACGCCTTGTAGTCGACGGCCGTGGCCGCAACGCCTTCCGGCGCCAGGACGATCTGGTATCCGGTACTTGCCGATTGCCAGAAGAACAAGCCTGCCGCCGCCAGCAGCAGCATGTCGAGCCACAGGCGCTGCCACGGCGGCGGCCCTGCCAGCTCGACTGTGCGCCGCGCCGCGCTGACCGTGCCGCGGCGCATGTCGCGCCAGGCCGGATAGAGATAGGCGATAAACCCGGCGGCGAGCCCGGTGAGGGCCACGAGGCTCAGGATGGGGATGGTCACCCCGGGAATAATTGCCGCCCCTGCCAGCAGGGACCAAAGCCCCCATGCGGCGGCCATTCCGAGCATCGTTCCGGTGATCGTGACGACTGCGGCCTCGGCGGCTGACAGGGCGAGGACCGTCGCGGATGTGGCGCCGCGAACCCGCAGCAGCGCCTGCTCGAGGCGGCGGCGCGCGGCGCCCGAGGATGTGATCGCGACGGTGAGAACGAGGGCCAGCGCGACGCCTGGCACACCAAGGAACAGGAACAGGACGGAAGCGTATCGCGCGTCCTCGCGCACCGCGTCGAGTCTTGAGCCGAGATTGTCCGCGACCAGCGCCTGTCCGGCAACCTTTGCCTCCAGATTTCGTGCCGCGCCTGTAACGAAGGTGAGCGCCGATACCGGGTCCGCCGGCAAAGCATCGCGGGCGAGCCGGATATGCAGCTGCAGGCGGACGGTGTCGGGGCGGGTTTTCGCCTGGGGAGCGAATGTTTGCTCCCATGCCGCCTGAGGCAGAACGATCACATTGTCCGGCGGCGCCTGCGGCGCGGCCTGCGGCGGCAGGCCGACGGACTGGAACAGCGAATCCGCATCGGGAAGATCGACCACGCCGGTGACATTCACTGTCACGGACGGTAATCCGATCCGCTTGATCGTGACGATGTCTCCCGGCCCGGCATGCAGGTTGGCCGCGGTCTGCTGTGCAATGAGGACGCCGTCGCGGCTGCCCGACAGCCATCGGACTTCCAGAGGAAAGTCACGCTGATACAAGTCGTCCGGAGCGATCACCTGTCCCGGTCCGGTCGTCTGGACCGTGCCGCCCGTGCTGGCTTCGAATCCGGCGACATCCGCATAGCGGACCCGATGCACGGCCTGGACAAGCATTGTCTGATCCAGGGTCATTCGTATCGCCTCTTGATCGGCACCCGGCACGAGTTGAACCTGCCAGTCGATCGGGACGGCCGATACCGCACGAGAGGTCATGGAAGCTCCCGCATCGATCAGAAACAGCGCGAGCATGGCCAGCAGCGCCACGGTGAGCGCGATGCCAGCCGCGGAACCGGCGACGCGGGCGAACCGGTGCGCAAGGACGCCGCGCAGCCACAGAATGACAATCATACCGGGACCTTCATTTCACCGCAGGTCAGCTGGCCATGATCCAGCGTCCAGCGCGTCGCCATGCGGCCGGCAATCGCTTCGTCATGGGTGGCGACGACCAGAGCCGCTGCCGTCGCTTCGAGTTCCTCCAGCACCGCATCGATGAAAAGCTGTGCCGTGACGCCATCCAGCTGCCCGGTCGGTTCGTCGGCCAGGACGAGATCAGGCCGCAGGGACAAGGCGCGCACCATCGCGACCCTCTGTGCCTGGCCGCCCGACAATTCCTCGGGCAGCTTGTCGGCAAGCTCGCCAAGGCCGAAGCAGGACAGCAACCCGTGGCCGTAGCCTGGCGGTTGGCCCACGCCGGCGAGGATCGCGGGCAAATCGACATTCTGGACCGCCGTCAAGGCCGGAAACAGGCTGGGTGACTGGAACATGACGCCGATCCGGCGCGGGCGAAGCTGCTCGACGGGGCCTAGAGCGGGCCATTCGATCGCGCCGCTCGTCGGGCGGTCCAGCCCGCCAAGAATATGCAGCAAGGTCGTCTTGCCGGAGCCCGAGGGGCCGGCCAAAGCGATGCGATCGCCCTTGCGGATCTCGCAGTCGACGCCGCGCAGCACGGAGACATGCTCTCTGCCGCTTGAGAATTCCCGGCCGACCTTCCGGCAGACCGCCAGCATATCAGTCATCCACCACCCTCCCGTCGGAGAGCTGGATGATCCTGTCGGCCTTGCGCGCCAAAGCGCGGCTGTGGGTTGCGAGCAACGTGGTGAGACCGGCGCGGCGCCGCGATTCGAAATGATCGATCAACCGCCCCTCTGTATCTGCGTCGACCTCGGCGGTGGGCTCGTCGGCGACGAGGATCGGAGGGTTGGCGGCGAGAGCCACGGCAAGACCGGCGCGCGCTGTTTCGCCGCCGGAAAGCTGCGTGGCGAAAGCATGCGCGCGATGTCGCAAGCCGACCATGTCGACAAGCTGGCCGACGCGCGCGTCGTCCGCCTTGCCGGCGAGCCGCATCTGGAAGCGGATATTCTGCTCCACGCTGAGATGGGGGAACAGGTTGCCGGATTGAAGCAGGATGCCGAAGCTGGTGGCGCGAATACGCGCCCTCTCTGCCTCCGGCCGCCGGGTCACGCGCAGGCCGTCCACCAGGACGTGGCCGCCATCCGGTTCGTCCAATCCCGTCAGGCATGACAGCAGCGTGGATTTGCCGCTGCCCGAAGGTCCCATCAAGGCGACGAATTCGCCCGGCCTGAGGCGCAGACTCACCCCGCGCAGAGCGAATATCTCGTCCTCGCCGACATGGAAGAATCGGTAGAGCTCATGCGCGACGAGGGTGGCCATGTCAGTTCCAGCGGAACGACCTGGACATCAATTGCCACTGGTCGACATTGTCGGCCCCCTTCGGCGCGTAAAGTTCGAGGGTGACCAGCCTGCCGTCCTTGAAATACAGGTAGCGCTCGTTTTCCAGCCGGACCTGTTTGCTGGTCACCGCGTTCGGTTCCGAGTTCGATGTATAGACGATGCGGATCGCCGGTCCGGCGGGCAGTTTCACCAGGCTGACGGACGCCACCGTCACCGCCCGCTCGGCACTCTTGAGGCTCGGCACCTCGTTCGTCTTGACGCTCGCGACGGTCGGCGCCGCATCGGTCTTCGCGACCTGGAGGATGACACCGTCCAGCTTGTCGACGAAGCTCGCGCCGTCGGCGCGGTCGGACCGCGCCCAGCCTTCCGGGACCTTCATGGTGAAGCCCTGTGGCGACGCGTAGTCGATGAAGACCTGGCTATCCGGAATGTCTCCGGGAGGGTTCTTTTCCGCCGGAACCGCTTTCTCGGCGGAAAAGGCCGGCGACGTGCCGGCAAGGGAGAGAACGGTGCCAAGGCAGGCCAGCGAGAAGAGGGCGGTCGCAAGGGCCACCCGGGACGCCTTGGCGGAGATGATTTCCATCGCTGCGATCCTCCGTGCGAAGAGAAGAGATGTGCCGAGGGTAGGAGCGCCAGTTTGCGGGCGGTTCGCTGGAATAATACGGATCGGTAAGCGCCCGATGAGCTATCTGCCGCCGTCCGCGGCCGGGAAATCCACGTTGACGGCGAGCCCCGGTGCGCGATCCTCGAGCCTGATCACCGCGCTATGCAGATCGGCGATGGCGCGCACGAGGCTGAGGCCGAGGCCGCTGCCGGACGTGCTGCGGCTCTTGTCGAGCCGATAAAGTCTCTGAAACACCTTGTCGTGCTCGTCCTTGGGAATGCCCGGCCCGTTATCGGCGACGGTCGCGACTACCAGGTCGCCGTCCCGCCTCACCGCCAGCTCGATTTGAGTGCCGCGCGGGCAATGGCGAAGGGAATTCTCGACCAGATTGGCGAAAAGCTGGGTCAGAAGCTCGGAGTCGCCATGAACCAGCCCGCCCGGACCTTGCAGCGTCTTGCGCACCGAAAGCGTCATTCCGTTGTCTTCAGCGACGTCGGCATAGATCTCGGCGATGGTGTCCATCACGCTGTCCAGACTAAGGTCGGCGAAACGCGCCTTGCGCGCTCCCGCCTCGATCTGGGCGATGCGCAGCAAGGCTTCGAAGGTCTCGTTGATCTGTCCGCTTTCCGCCAGGGCCTCGACGATCTCTCCCGAAACATCCTTACCCGCGGCCGCTTTTTCGTCAGCCGCCTCGAGGGTCATCTGCAGGCGGTTCAGCGGAGTCTTCAGATCATGCGCGATGTCGCTCGAGACCTGCCGCATGCCGTCCACCAGCGCCGACAGGCGATCGAGCGCGGCATTGACCTGCGCCGACACGCCGTCGATGTCGTCGCCATTGCCGATCAGGGGAATGCGCGCGGCGAGCCGGCCTTGCGAGACCTCGCCCATGGTGTGGGCGATCGCATCCAGCCGGCGCTGCAGGCGCAAAGCGAGGAGCGCGCCCGCCGCCACGGCGAGGCAGCTGATGATCACCGTCGCCCAGCCAAAGCCCTTCAGCATGATGCCTTCCAGCGCTTCGGTCCGCGAGACGCCGAGCGCCACGGTCAGGCTGTTGTCCCCCACCTTGCCGGAATAGGCCCGGTAGCTGCTTCCTTCCGGCACGCCGGTCGTCCGGTCATCGATGATGGAAAACCCCGCCGGCACATCGCTTACCGTCAGATTTCCCGCCAGATGCTCACCCTTGGCACCGGTCAAGGAGAAAAGCTGCTCCTTCCCGGGCACCAGCCGGCTGTGGCTGTCGACCGCGGCGACGAGATCTTCGAGGTCGCCGCCGGCATAGGTGGCGGAAATCACCGAAAAGGCTTCGTGCGCCGCCGCATCGAGGCGAGCTGACAGATCGGCGCGCATCAGCTGATAAACGATCAGGCCGGACAGGAGAAAGACAAGGACGACGAGGAATGCGAAGCTCAGGGCCAGCCGGAACGGCGTGCTGCGCCACAGGTCAAGACGGCGCATGCAAGCTGTAGCCTACATTGCGTACGGTATGGAGGAGCGATGTTGCGAAAGGCTTGTCGATCTTCGCCCGCAACCGGCTGATATGGGTCTCGACGACACTGGTCTTGGGATCGAAATTAAGATCCCAGACCCGCTCCAGCAGCATGGTCCGGGTGATGATCCGCCCCTCGCCTTGCATTAGGACCTCGAGCAGCCTGAATTCACGCGGCTGAAGCTCGATCGCATGGCCCTGCCGCGTCACCCGGCGCTTGATCAGGTCCATTTCGAGATCGGCGACGCGCAGCATGGATTTCTGTTTCAGCGGGGGCGGTCGGCGGCCGAGCGCATTGACGCGGGCGAGCAGCTCCGAGAAGGCGAAAGGCTTGACCAGATAGTCGTCGCCGCCCGCTTCCAGCCCTTCGACCCGGTCGTCGATGCCGCCGACCGAGGTGAGGAACAGGACCGGCGCCTTGACGCCCGCCGCGCGTGCTGCCTTGACCATCGACAGGCCGTCCAACCCCGGGATCATGCGGTCGGCCACGATCACGTCGTAACCGTTCTGCGTCGCGGCAAACAGCCCGTCACGACCATCGGCCAGGCAGTCGCAGACATGCCCGGCCTCGGTCAGCCCACGGACGATATAGGTGGCGGTCTTTTGGTCGTCCTCGACGATTAGCAGCCGCATGGCCGTATTCGCTCTCGATCACCTCGCATGCGCGGGTGAAATTACCACCGCAAGAGCGAAAATAGTAGGCCGGGAATGGCGGGCTGGTCGGCGGTGAATGCCGCGGCCGCGCCGTCTTCGTCGCTTTTCCTCAGGCTCATATGGACGACGGCCGCCACTCGGAACTTGATCTGGAAGCCCTTGCCCGGTAACTGGGACAGACCTTTCCTGCCCCAGGCTGGCGCGGCTCATCGAAGAGAACGGCCGCGAAATTCTCGCCATCGCCTATCCGCTGCGGCACGAGGATTTCTCGAGGTTGCAGGAAGCGAGCGCGAAACGTGGCGCGAAACTTGTCGTGGTGACCCTGGAGGTGGTTCTGGAGGACCGCGGTTCGCGCGCGCTCGATGACGAAGAGCGCGTGCGCATCCGCGAGATATATGAGGAAGGCTATGCCAGCCGCGACTTCAGCGACATGATCGTCACGGATGTGCAAAATCCGGCCGCCATGGCGTGCCGGATCGCGGCTGCTGTATTTCCCGCGCCAAACCTCCCTTAGCGAGGTTCGATTTGACGAGATCAAATTTGGTTCGAAATAAGAGGGTCCGGATTATCGTCGTCTCCACTATTCGGCGCCTATATCCAAAACAGGCGGCTTTATTGGTGCATTAAGCCAACAAAATGCGCGACAAGCAGTTCGTTCTTTAAATGTTCTTGATCTTTCCGTTGTGGCAGGTTATCCTCTGAAAGCTTGAGAGGGGGCGTTCATGACGGCGCGTGCAACGACGGTCGCCTTTCAGGGCATCGAGGCGGTGCCGGTCGATGTCCAGGCCCAGTTCCTGGCGGGCCAGGTTCAATTCAACATCGTGGGCCTTGCCGACAAGGCGGTGGTGGAAAGCCGCGAAAGGGTGAGGGCGGCGCTCTTCGCCGTGGGCCTGGCGCTGCCGGGCAAGCGGCTCGCCGTCAATCTCTCACCCGCCGATCTGCCCAAGGAAGGCAGCCATTATGACCTGCCGATCGCTCTCGCGGTGCTCGCCGCTCTGGGCGTGCTGCCGCAGGATTTCCTCAACCGCTATATGGTGATCGGCGAGATGGGCCTCGACGGGGCGCTCGGCGCCGTGACCGGGGCACTGCCCGCCGCGATCGCCGCCAATGCGCGAGGGCTGGGTCTGATTTGCCCGCGAGCCTGCGGCCCCGAGGCAGCCTGGGCGGGGGAGGAAGTCGATATCCTCAGTCCACAGACGATCATCCAGATCCTCAACCATGTGAAAGGCGCCCAGGTCCTGTCGCGCCCCAAGCCGGGGATTGCCGAGGCGCAAAGCCGCTTGCCCGATCTGAGAGACATCAAGGGCCAGGAAGCCGGCAAGCGCGCGCTCGAGGTCGCGGCAGCTGGATCGCACCATCTGCTGATGGTCGGGCCGCCCGGCGCCGGCAAGTCCATGCTGGCGCAGCGCCTGCCCTCGATCCTGCCGCCGATGGACGCGCGCGAGATGCTGGAAACGAGCATGATCGCATCTCTGGCCGGTGAATTGCCGGACGGCAAGGTCACCCGCAAGCGGCCCTTCCGCTCGCCCCATCATTCGGCCAGCATGCCGGCGCTTGTCGGCGGGGGCTTGCGCGCCAAGCCGGGCGAGATTTCGCTCAGCCACCACGGCGTGCTGTTCCTCGACGAATTGCCGGAATTTCAACCGCGCGTGCTCGAGGCCTTGCGCCAGCCGCTTGAAACCGGCGAGACGCAGGTCGCGCGGGCCAACTATCACGTGACCTATCCGGCGCGTTTCCAACTGGTCGCCGCGATGAATCCGTGCAGATGCGGCATGGCGGGCGAGCCCGGCCATGTTTGCGCAAAGGGGCAACGCTGCGCGAGCGATTATCAGGCGCGCCTGTCGGGGCCGCTCATCGACCGTCTCGACATCCAGATCGAACTCGGCGCGGTGCGCGCTGCCGATCTGGCGCGTCCATCGCCGTCCGAAGGCAGCGCCGAGGTGGCGGCCCGCGTCGCCGAGGCGCGTGACCGTCAACGCGCCCGCTTCGCAAAATTGGGCTTGCGCCATCTCGCCACCAATGCCGAGGCCGACGGCCAGGTGCTCGATGAGATCGCCACACCCGACCAGGCGGGCCTGCGCATCCTGCAGGAGGCTTCCGATCAGATGATGTTGTCAGCGCGCGGCTATCACCGTGTGCTCCGTGTCGCCCGCACGCTCGCCGATCTCGATCGCCAGGACCGCGTCGGCCGCATTCACATCGTCGAGGCGCTCAGCTACCGCCAGAAGCTCGCCGCCTTCCGCCAGGCGGCGTAAGGGTGGTCGCATCATTGTTGCTTGGGCTGCTGGCACCAGCTGATTCAGTAAGCAAGAAGAGCCGCCTGCAACAACTGCATTAGCTGAAAGGCGGGCAATATCACGAAAACTCTAGTGGGATAACCTAGCACAGGCGCAGACACATAGGTGTGCTTGTATCGGTACATTCCGGGTGGTAAGCATAAGTAACGTGGACGTGCATTATGCGTGCGGGCCAATCAGCATCATCAGTTTGATTCTGGCGCACTGCCATTCGCGATCAAGAAGCTGGATGAGCTTCGTGAACAACGTGACATTAGAAGCAAGTACGACACAACTGGGCTGGCGTTTCGGCATTGGCGTAGCCCTGATAGTTGGTGGCTACGTTGCACTGGCGCTGATACCACTTGTGACCAATTCCAATTTGCACCTGGGCGTCAAGACATCGCTTTCGGGACTTCTTGCGATCACGCCGTTTCTCTCGAAAATCGCCGCGGTAGCCGTGATGGGCAAATCGGGTTTTAATCTGGTCAAGCAATATGTGGCCAGATTCTTCGGACGCATTTGGCAAGATCGAGTAAGCCGAACCCGCTATCGCTTTGGGATTGCCTTGTTCGCACTATCGATCATGTTCCAGTTATTGTTTCCGTATTTTCCCGGCATTTTCGTGGACTGGAAATCCAACGAGCTCTTGTGGAGTATCGTCGGTGACGTGGGGATCATCGTGAGCCTTATCATGCTTGGCGGCGAATTCTGGAACAAAGTAATGGCGCTTTTCAGCTACGATGCGAGAGTCGTGGTCGCGACCGACAGCACAACGACTACACGTCCAACCTAGGAACGATGAGGATCATGCAGGATGCAGAGGGTTCCACGATTGAACCGTGAAACCTCGCGGCGGTGATCGGGTTACACTAATTGTTGCCGCGATGGCGACTACATCATTTCCGGGGGCACACCCAGAGTCCCGCTGTGATCTGATTCCGGCACGGCCCATGCCTCCCCCCTCCAATCTATCATCTGAAGCGCAAGGCCAGGCGTCTGTCGCGGGACAAGAGCACCGCCCTCCATGCGGCGCTCGATCATGTCGCCGCGGGCGAGGGCTTCACAAGCTGGAGCCTGCTGGCGGCCAAAGGCCCGGCGCGTGTGTCGCCTGCCGATCTGCTCGCGCGCCTGAAGTCTGGCGATTTGTGCTGGTCGGCGCGCGACCCGGTCACGGCAAGACCTCTGGCGCTCTTCGACAAGAGCTGTTTCCTGCATAAAGGCGAAGTCCGATTCCACCAATCTTAGTTGAGCGTCATCTCCACGGTGCGCTCTTCGCCGATGCCGAGCTCGATGTTGGTTTGCGCCTGACGCCCCTCCGAATCGAGCGCGATCACCCGCCATCTGCCGGCGCTGAGGATCGACGCCGCGTCGCCCGATGATCCGACTTCGTAAACAGGCGACGCGGCGGGCAGGCCCGCCGCATCGAGCGCGAAGACCGAATAGACGATATTGGCCGCGGGCTCGCCGCTCGCCGGTATGGCGCGTGCCGTGAGGCGTGCACCGCCGAGATCGATGGCGAGGGGCATCTTGCTGCCGGGCGACACCTGGATATCCTGCTCCACCGTCACCGTCCCGCTCTTGAGGATGAGGCGCCAGCGCCCCGGCGGCAAGGGCACGGTAGGGGCCGCTTCCTGGATCTCGAGGGCCTTCGTCTCACCGACGGTGCCGATGGGCTGAAGTGTCCAGAAAGCATCGCGCCAATCCTCGAGCGGCTGAGCTTGCGGCCCGAGCCGCGCCGACAGCATCAGCTCGCCGCCTTTGACTACGATACGGGCGACGCGCTCCTCATCTGCGCGCACGTCGGCGCTTCCTTTCACCTCGCTCCCGGCGATAGACAGGAAAACGGGATATGTGCCCTCCTGCAGGACGAGACGCGGCCGCGTCTGTCCCTCTATGCTTTGCGCCTTGTCGCCGTCGCCGACACGCCAGGCGAGCAAGGTCGCGTCATCGATCGGCTGCTGCACATCGCCATCGAGCACCGCTTCCAGCACGACCGTGCCGAGCTTGAAATCGAGCGTCACGGCTTGCGGCGCCCCCGGCGTTACGGTGGCGAGCGCCGTGCCGGCGAGCCCTTTGAG
The DNA here is from genome assembly GCF_011046735.1 of Nordella sp. HKS 07. Lineage (NCBI taxonomy): Bacteria > Pseudomonadati > Pseudomonadota > Alphaproteobacteria > Hyphomicrobiales > Nordella > Nordella sp. HKS 07. The sequence continues at coordinate 2,976,408 of NZ_CP049258.1, forward strand.
CCGGGCACCGATCTTGTATCGGCCGGGCGCCAAGAGGAGCGACGGGCGGGCGAGCGAGGGAATGTCGGCCTTGCCCTGGCCGTCGAGGGGCTCGAGCGTCCACTTCACGCCGGCCGCTTCGAGATCGCTGAACGGCGCCGCTGATTTGCTCGCCGCCAAAGTCAGGTCGAGGCGGCCGGCTCCCACTTTGATCTCGAAAGCCTGCCCCTCCGCGTCCGTGACGGTGAAGCTCGCATCGCCTTGTGCATTGGCGGCCTCGGCGGTGGCCTTGTAGGTGCCGGGGACGAGGTCGAGCGACAGGCCGCGGCTCTCGCCCGCATAGACGGTATCCTGTTTCTCATTGCGGACCGTCCAGCGCACCGGCGCGTCGACGATCGGGCCTGAGCCTTCGATCACGGCGGCGAGGCCGATGCGCTGGATGCGCGGCGGCTCGGGCTGCGGCACCGGCTGTTGCTCCGGTGCGGGTTGCGGCGGCGGCGTGGTGGCGATCGTCTCGGTGATGGTGGATAAATTATCCGCCAGCTGTCTCGCGGTGCCGGCGTCGAAGAACCTGCCTTGCGCATTCTCGGCGATGCAGGAAAGTTGCGCCGCCTCGCCTTTGGCCAAACCGAAACCCACCACATGGATGGTGAGCGCCGGATTGGCCCGTTTGAGATCGCGCGCCACGGCGCAAGGATCAGCGCTGCAGGTCTCGATTCCGTCGCTGACGAGAATGATGGTGCCGCCGCCATCGGCCGGCAAAAGGGAAGCTGCCTGGCGCAGCGATTGCGAGATCGGCGTCTTGCCGCGCGCTCTGAGGCCTTTCAATTTGGCGGCCACCTTGTCGGCCGCGATCGGGGCCATGTCGATGAGCGTCTAGATATCGGCGCAATCCGATTTGCGCCGGTGGCCATAGGCGATGAGCGCGAGTTCGCCGCCGACCGGCCAGGACTTGAGCGTATCGGCGATGACTTTTCGCGCCGCATCGAGCTTGACCGTCCCGTCCGGCTCCTTCGCCGCCATGCTGCCGGAGGAATCGAAGATGAGCACGGCAGGCGCGGCCGTCTGAGCGCGAAGCGTGGCGCAGCTCGTCAGGAGAAGGAGGACAGCCAGCAGAGCCCGCATGATCAGCATCCCGGATTGCAGGCGGTGACATTGAGCTTGTAGATGCCTTTCGTCTCCGACGTCTTGCGCTCGCGCGTGAAGACCTTGGTGATCTTCATCGTCTCGCCCACGCGTTCCACCTGGAACTCGACCGGCCTGTCATTCATGGCGCGCGTCATGATGAAATGCGCGCCCTTATAGGGCAGCGCGTAGTCGATGACTTCCGGCCACAGGCTCAACACCGGCAGCACGATCTGGATCACCTTGACGCGCAGATCGTCGAAATCAGTCGCCGCCTTCTGCAACTCGAGGCGCAAGGTCTTCTCGCGCAATTCGGCCTTGACCGGCACCCGGTAGAAGGCTGGCGTCATCACATATTGGGTGATGACGCCGCCCTGGTCGATCATCGACTTGAGCGGGTTGAAGTCGGGCGCGGTCTGGCTTTGGCTGGCGCCGAGATTCTTCTGATAGACATAGGGGATCGTATCCATCACGATCGGCTCGATGCGCATGGTGCGGAACACGGTCCCTTGAGCGAGGCCCGGAAACAGAACCGGCACCGCATTGTCCCAGGACTTGATGCTCTGCGCATTGCCGATGAACTCGCCGGTCAGCGCGATGACATTGCCCTTGGCGTTCTTGGGGTAACGCAGAATGAGCTGACCGGTGATGCCGATCGAATATTGCCACCAGATCTGCTGAGTGCCTTCGCGCATGAATTCCGCCGCCATCGTGCCCGCGACCGGACCCTGAAAGGTCTGGCACAGCGCCTCGAAGATGCGACTCGCCGCGTAAGCCGCGACGCCATTCACCATCTTGCCCGCCGCCAGCGCGCGGTCGAAGCCTTGCGTGCTGATCTTGATCTTGCCCTTTTCGAGCTTCGGCTGATAGCTGGTGACGCCCTTCCAGCCGAGCTCCACCGCATCCTTGACGGCCGGAGTCTGGCTGACGGCGGGAATCATCCCAACGAGCTTGGTCGGGATGTTCTCCTTCGCCCAGTCGCCCAGGAACTTGGCGGGCTCGATGATGAGGCCCAGATAGAAATCGACGAATTTGAGCCCGTTGACGATGACATCGAGCTGGTCGCAGACGACATTGCCCTGGGTGATCTTCGCCAAGGCCTTGGGCGCTTCGGCGCGTGCCTGCCTGGCGCCCCGGAGCCACTCCTTGATCTGCCTGACCGCCGGCGCCACGGCTGGCCTTACTCCAGGCACATCCTTCTGCAACTTCTTCAGGTGATAAGTGCCATTCGCCCAGATGGCAGCTTCGCCGCAAGGCTGCGCTTCCTTGAGCTCGGCCGAAAGCTCCTTCAGCTTCTTGCCCAACTCATCCTTGGCGGGCGAAGGCGGCAACTCGACGATGCGCGCCGCGAGCGTGTCGACCGCCTCGCAGATCACTTCCGAGAGCCCGGCGGTCTCTTCCTCGATCTCATCTTGCGGAACCTCTTCGCATTCCTCTTCGAGCTCGAGCTCGCTGACCTCGAATTCGGCGTTGCCCTGATAGGCCTTGTCGGGATCGCTCGCCGCGACCTCATGCGTTCCCGTCGCCTTGGGCGTGAAGGTGACCTCGAATCTGCCGCTTTGGCTGACGGCTGCGCTCAAGACACTGGGCTTTTCCGGCTTGAACAGGCCGATCACCTTGGCCGTCGATTTGTCCTTGTCCTCCGGACAGCTGCTTTCGGGCTCGGGCTCGGGCTCCGGTGCTTCCGCCTCCTGCGGCGGCGTCACGGTTATCTCGAGCGCCTTGCCGGCGAGATCGCGCGAGGTGATGCCGCTGATCCTCACAGCCTTGCCGGGCACGGTGACGGTTTTCTCCCCCGGCATGGTGACGGCGCCGTCCGGCACATCGGCGATGGCGATGTCGAGATAGATCCGGACCTCTTGGCTGCCACCCGCATCCTGGGCGGCGGCCGGACCCGCGAGCGCGAGCAGAAGAGCGAGCGCGGCGAAAGGCTTCATGGCGTTCCCGCCGGCGGGGTGAAGGTGAAACGGTCGTCGGTCAGCTCAGGATTGGCGACGGGTTCGATCAGGAAGATGCGCTGGTCGATCAAACCGTCGGCACTTCCAGGCTCCGTATCGACGAGGACCTTGCGGATGAGACCGCTTGCCTCGTCGATCCACAAAATGGTCGGCCGCTTCTCCACCGTCACGACGCCGGTCACGCGCTGATCGGCGGCAAGTTTGCGGCAGCGTCTGCCGTCCAGCGTCTCATCGCCATCCGCACGCGGCTCGATCAGCGCATAGGAGGGACCCGGGAGCTTGGCCTGCGGAAAGAAATGCGGGGCGACGAGATTGGCCGCGTCCTTGGTGGGCGATTGCGCGTTCAGAAAGGCAACGGCGCCCTTGCCGCCGTCATGAACGCTGTGGACGCCGGTCGCTTTCCACCAGCTCTGGAACGGTCCGCCATCGCACCAGATGACCATGGCATCGCTGCCGGCGGCGGGATCCTCGTCGAAGCGGAAGAAGAAATTGCGCGGCGCCCGGAAAAGGGTCTGAAAGCTGTGGCGCTCCTCGAGTATCGGCGTGCCGGGCCACTGATATCTGACCTCGACCGTGCCGGCGTCGCTATAGGAGGAAAGCTCGCCATAACGCACCGTGACCGGGCTCAGGAGATCGTCCGTGGGCGCCTCCACCTCTTGCCCCGCTGCAGAACGAAGGCCTGCCGCCGTTGCAGCCAAGGCGAGTGGCAATGCAGTTATGAAACCACGCCGAGAAAGGAGTCCCCTGCTCATGAAACCTCAACCCGTGTTGCGTCTCGATTGGCGGGGGACGGTAACATTGTCGCTACGCAAAGGCCAAACAGAAAGCTCTCGCGTCAGGCGGCGGGCTGTTGCTCCACAGTCACCGGCCGATGCAGGCCGACCCCCAGGACCACCAGAAGAATGCCGGCAAGATCGACAGGCCCCGGAATCTGGCGCAGCACGATCGCCCCCGTCACGGCGGCGATGGCGGGCAGCAGGCTCAGCATCAGCGCGAAGCTCGCACGCGGCAGCCGCGCCATCGCCATCTGATCGCAGACATAGGGAATGACGGAGGAGGAAAGGCCGACGCCGATTCCGGCAAGGATCAGGAGCGGATGGCTGAGGAGCGTCGCGACGTTGCCGAGGCCAATGGGAGAGACAACAATGAAGGCGACCGCCATCGCGGCGCCCAGGCGCGTAATGCCGGAAGCGCCGCCTTGCGCCGCCAGCCTATGACCGACGACGATATAGAGCGCGAAGAGAATGGCATTGGCGAAGGCGAAGCCGAGTCCCAACGGATCGCCTGCGTATTCGAAGCCGATGAGCAGGAATACGCCCGCCACCGCCAGCGCGAGCGCGGTAAAATTACGCAAGGTCCGGAGGCCGAAGAGCGCCACCGCGATGGTGGCGGCGAATTCGATCGCGGCGACGCTGGCGAGCGGCAGCCGCGCGATCGCCAGATAGAAGCAGATATTCATCGCCGCCAGGACGAGGCCGAGCAGCAGGATGAGGCGGCGCGCCGGAGGCGTCGCCCGGGCGAGCGTCCGGGCCGGATTGCGCCAGAGGGCGAAGAGCAGGGCGGCGGACGCGATCCGGAGCCAGGCGACGCCCAAAGGCGAGAGGTGAGCGAAAAGCAGCACCGCGAAGGACGGCCCCAGATAATGGAAGAGGGCGCTGGTCAGAAAATAGGCATGCGGGGGCAGCTTCTCGGCGAGCTGTTTCATGTCTTTAGAATGAAGGAAAAATGACCGGATTTGACTGATAATCGGCAAGATTTATGCTAGAATTCCAGGATTCCGGAGGTTGAGATGAAGAAAAATCGGGGAATGCCAGGCGTGGCTCTCGACGCTGCCGATCGGATGATCCTGACCGCCTTGGCCGACAATGCCCGCATTTCCCTTGCCGATCTCGGCCGGCTTCTCGGCATGTCGGCGCAAAGTGCCGCCGAGCGGACGCGCAGGCTCGAGGATCTGGGCGTGATCTCCGGCTATACCGTGAAGCTCGACCCGGCGGCGCTCGGCCTCGCCATAGGGGCCTATATCCGCATCCGTCCCGCCATGGGCGAACTGCCGCGCGTCGCCGCACTCCTTGCCGACATCCCCGAGATTGTCGAATGCGACCGCATCACCGGCGATGACTGTTTCATCGCCAAGGTGTTCGTCGCCCGCATCGAGGAACTGGAGCGCGTCATCGACCGTCTGCTGCCCTATGCTCAGACCAACACCGCAATCATCCAGTCGTCGCCGCTCTCTCCCAGGGCGCCTAAATTCACCTGAAAAGCGCGGGATGCGAAAAAGTGGGCACCGGTTTTTCGCAAGAATCCCGCGCTAAAATATATGAATCGATCACGTTTATGAGTTTGGATTGATTCAACCCAAACTCATCGTGATCTGGCCGCGAATTTACCCTTTATTGACGCTCATTTTACGCGGTAGGATTTTCCTAAGACGCCCATGCGAGTTTGGCGGACAACAGGCGTCAAAAGAACAAGTGGCAGGCCCATATGGAGTCTACCCGGAAACAGGTTGGTTTGGCCGATCGCGCCGCCGCGCTCCGCGCGGCGATCGTCGCCTTGGCCAAGCCCGGCATTCACTTCGGTCCGCGGCAATTCGCCGGCGGAACGCTGCTTTTCGCGGCGGGGCTGGTCTTGTGCATCGTTGCCGTGTTCGGCGCCGAGGGACTCGCCCGGGCATGGCTGCCCTTCGGTCTCTTTCTTACATTCGTGGTCGTGCTCGTCGTCTATTTCGGCAGGCGCACCTCCGACACGCGCCGCAAGAGCATCGAGACCGTGCTCAACACCTTGCAGCAGGCGCGCGCTGAAGCCGAGGCGGCGAGCCAGGCGAAAAGCCGCTTTCTTGCCGCCACCAGCCATGAGATTCGCACGCCGATGAACGGCATCATCGGCATGAACGGACTTCTGCTCGACACCGATCTGAACCCCGAACAGCGCAACTACGCCGACGCCGTCGATGCCTCGGCGCGCTCCCTCCTGTCGATCATCGATGAGATACTCGATATCTCGAAGATCGAATCGGGCCGCGTCGCGCTGACGCCGGACTGGATCGATCCCCTGATCCTGGCGGAAAGCGTGACAGAGCTGCTGGCGCCGCGCGCGCATGCCAAGGGCATCGAGATAACCTGCCTGGGGACCGTCCGGTTGCCGCCGCGCATCCTGGTCGACGAGCTGCGCCTGCGCCAGATCCTGCTCAATCTCGCCGGCAATGCCATCAAGTTCACGGAAACCGGCGGCGTGACGATCACGCTGTCGACGGCGGCCTGCGAAGGCGATTCCGAACGGATCAACTTCATCGCCGAAATCGCCGATACCGGCATCGGCATGACGGCCGAGGAGCAGGCGCGCATCTTCGAGGAGTTCGCGCAAGCCGGCGAGGACACAAGGCGCCGCTATGGCGGCACGGGCCTCGGTCTGTCGATCTCGCGCAATCTCGCCCAGAGCATGGGCGGCAGCGTGATGGTGGAAAGCGAGCGCGGCAAGGGATCGCTCTTCCGCGTCACCTTGCCTTGTGTCAGCGTGCGCAACGAGAATCCGAATGAGCCGCTGAAAGGGCGCGTCTACGAGCTGGCGCTGCCGGCGGGACCCACTCTCGCGAGCCTTGAGGCGACGCTGAAAGGGCTGGGCGCCGACACGCGCCATGTGGCGAACGATGCGGAGCTGCGCCGGGCTCTGCGCCAGCCGCACTCCGCCAATGGCCTCATCTGTGATTCGAGCTTCGCCGCCACGCTGGCGGTCTGGCGCGTGGCGCAGAACGGCAAGCGGCCGGCCGGCAAGCCCGTTTTCACCCTGCTCCAGGCCGAGGAGCGCCGCGCGTTGCGTGATTTTCTTGGCAGCCCCTTCGCCGGCTATCTTCTCAAGCCGCTGCGGCGCGCCACCTTGCAGCGCCAGCTTCTGCAGAGCGACGATCACACCATCGCCAGCGCCGTGAACGATCTACGCCGCATGACCGCGGCCAGGAAGAAGACTGCGCATCTCAACGTCCTCCTGGCCGAGGACAATCCGGTCAATGCACTGCTCACCCGAACCTTGCTCGAGAAATCCGATCACTCGGTCCATCATGTGACCAATGGTCAAGCGGTGCTCGATTATATCGAGAAGGGCGGCCGGCCCGATCTCATCATCATGGATGTCCAGATGCCGGAACTCGACGGTCTCGAAACCGCGCGCCGGATCAGGAGCGGCAAGCTCTTTCGCGATATTCCCATCCTCGCTTTGACCGCCAATGCGAGCTCCGCCGATCAGGCGGCCTGTCTGGCGGCCGGCATGAACGGCCACATGGCCAAGCCTTTCGACCGTCAGGATCTCGATGAGGCAATCGCCGCGCTGACCGCGCGCCGTCCCGCCGCTTGACGGACGGGAAACTTGGATCACGATCGCTTCACGCGCAGATGGGCGAACTTTCCTTGTGTGCCGGTCTGTGGCACTGTGCGCGGGCCGGCAGCAAGCCGGTTTGCGGAGGCAGGGCTTGATGGCCGTACATTCTCTAGCACCTCGCCCCCGCGGCGGGGCGGCAGGGCGAGAAGGGATAGTTCCGGGCTCGGTGCTCGGCACGAAGGCCGATCTCACCGTCAGGCTCGCCGACGGTGCGGCTGATATCGATGCGGCCCAGCATCTGCGCTACCGCGTGTTCTATGAGGAACTCGAGGCCAGGCCGGACGACGCGGCCAAAGCCGCGCGGCGCGACGCCGACCGCTATGACGCGATCTGCGATCATTTGCTGGTCGTGCGCAATGGCGCCGCTTCCGGCCCCGACGAAATCCAGGTTGGCGACGGCGAGCTCGTTGGCACCTACCGACTCCTGCGCCAGTCGGTCGCCGAGCGCTCAGGCGGCTTCTACACCCAGGACGAATTCGATATCAGGCCGCTGATTGAGCGCCATAGCGGGCTAAAATTCCTCGAGCTCGGCCGCTCCTGCGTATTGAAGCCCTATCGCACTAAGCCGGTGGTCGAACTACTCTGGCAGGGCATCTGGAATTATGTGCGCCTGTATGACCTCGACGTCATGCTGGGCTGCGCCAGCCTCGAAGGCACCGATCCCGACCACCACGCCTTGGGGCTGAGTTTCATGGCGCAGAATTGCGCCGCGCCGCCCGAATGGCAGGTGAGCGCGCTGCCGTCGCGCAAGGTCGAGATGAATCTTCTGCCGCCCTCCGGGGTCGATGCTAAGCGGGCCCTGCGCATCCTGCCGCCGCTCATCAAGGGCTATTTGCGGCTCGGCTGCTATATCGGCGACGGCGCGGTGATCGATCATCAGTTCAACACCATCGATGTGCTGATCATCCTGCCGGTCTCGGCGATCAATCCGCGCTATTTCTCCTATTTCGGTCAGCCGGACGAGGATCCCCTCGCGCAATCGTGATAACCCGTGGCCCGGACGGCGGCCGTGCCACCGTCCGGCGGAATTGCTGTGCGATGCGCTACCGATTGATGTCGTAGGCCGCGATCGCCGCCAGGTTGACGATCTCGGTCGCCGTCGCCGACATGGAGGCGATCTGCACAGGCTTGTCGAGGCCGGTCAATAGCGGCCCGACCACAGTGACTCCGCCCAGCTGCTGCAGCATCTTGGTCGAGATCGAGGCCGAATGGGCCGCCGGCATGACGAGCACATTGGCGGGGCCGGTGAGGCGGCAGAATGGATAGAGCGCCATCGCCTCGCGCGACAGCGCGACATCGGCGCCCATCTCGCCGTCATACTCGAAATCGACATTGCGCTTGTCGAGGATGGTCACCGCCTTGCGCACATATTCCGAGCGCTCGCCCTTCGGATAGCCGAAGGTCGAATAGGAGAGGAAGGCGACCTTGGGCTCGTAGCCGAAGCGGCGCGCGACGCCGGCGGCTTCCTGCGCGATGTCGGCGAGCTCCTCGGCCGAAGGCAGCTCGTGGATCGAAGTGTCGGCGATAAACACGGTGCGCCCGCGCACCAGCGCCATGGAGACCCCGATCGGCCTGTGGCCCGGCCGGTTGTCGATGGCGCGCCTGACATTGTCGATGGCGACGGAGAAATTGCGCGTCAGGCCCGTCACCACCGCATCGGCATCGTTGAGCGCCAGCATGCAGGCGGCGAAGACGTTGCGGTCGTTGTTGACGAGGCGCTGGCAGTCGCGGAAGAGGAATCCGTTGCGTTGCAGACGCTCATAGAGATAGTTCGCATAATCGACATTGCGCGCCGAGAGCCTGGCATTGGTGATCTCGACATTCTCATGCAGCTCGACGGCATTGGCTTTCAGCGCCGCCTCGATCTGCGCCTCGCGCCCGATCAGGATTGCCTTGCCGAGGCCGGAGCTGGCGAAGCTGTTGGCGGCGCGGATCATCCGGTCTTCCTCGCCTTCGGCGAAGACGACGCGTTTCGGATTGGAGCGCACGCTTTCGAAAATATTCTGCAGCGTGCCGGCGATCGGATTGAGGCGGGCCGAGAGCTCGTGGGCATATTCGTCGAGATCGGCGATAGCTTTGCGCGCCACGCCCGATTCCATCGCGGCGCGGGCGACGGCGACCGGTATGCGCGAGATGAGGCGCGGATCGAAGGGCACCGGGATGAGATAGCCGGGGCCGAATTGCAGACGCGAGCCGTGATAGGCGGTGGACACCTCGTCCGGCACCTGCTCGCGCGCCAGCGCCGCAAGCGCTTCGGCGGCGGCGATCTTCATCTGATCGTTGATGGTACGGGCGCGAACGTCGAGGGCGCCGCGGAAGATATAGGGGAACCCCAGGACATTGTTGACTTGGTTGGGATAATCGGAGCGTCCCGTCGCCATGATGGCGTCGCTTCTGACCTTCGCAACTTCCTCGGGCGTGATCTCGGGATCGGGATTGGCCATGGCGAAGATGATCGGGTTCTTCGCCATGCTCTTGACCATTTGCGGCGTCAGGGCGCCCGCCGCGGAAAGGCCGAAGAATACATCCGCCCCTTCCATCGCCTCGGCCAGCGTGCGTGCCTTGGTCTCGATCGCATGCGCTGATTTCCACTGGTTCATGCCTTCGGTGCGGCCCTTGTAGACCACCCCTTTCGAATCCGCGAGAATGACATTCTGCGGCGGCACGCCCATGGACTTGATGAGCTCGATGCAGGCGATGGCCGCCGCCCCCGCGCCATTGCAGACGAGCTTGAAATTCTTGATATCGCGTTTGGTGATGGCGAGCGCGTTGATGAGGGCCGCAGCCGAGATGATCGCCGTGCCATGCTGGTCGTCATGGAAGACGGGGATGTCCATGAGCTCGCGCAGGCGCTGCTCGATGATGAAGCACTCGGGGGCCTTGATATCCTCGAGATTGATGCCGCCGAAAGTCGGGCCGAGATAGCGCACCGCGCCGATGAACTCGTCGACGTCCTTGGTGTCGACCTCAAGATCGATCGAATCGACATCGGCGAAGCGCTTGAACAGCACCGCCTTGCCTTCCATCACCGGCTTCGCGGCGAGGGCGCCGAGATCGCCCAGGCCCAATATGGCGGTGCCGTTGGTGATGACGGCGACGAAATTGCCTTTGGCGGTGTAGTCATAGGCCGTGTCGGGATCTTCGGCGATCTTGCGGACGGGCACGGCGACGCCCGGACTGTAGGCCAGCGACAGATCGCGCTGTGTCGCCATCGGCTTGGTCGGATTGATTTCCAGCTTGCCCGGTTTGCCGCGCTGGTGGAAGCGCAGCGCCTCCTGTTCGGTAAAGCTCGGCCGGGCCGACCGTTTTTCAGTGCTCATTTTTTCCCCATGGAGCCTTTTCCCTCGGACTTGGAATAATCCACGGGACCAAAGGCTCAGCTAGACTCACTCACGCTCGCCACAGATCGACCCTGTAGCGATAGACGTGATCGATTTTTATGTTGGGCGCGTGTTCGACCGGAAAGCCGGGTACCGGCATTTCCTGGGCCACGCGCCAGCGCCGGAAAGCCTCCGGCATCCGCCGCCGACAGTAAAGGCAGCTCTGCCTGATCTCAAGGTCATTGATTCCGTCGTGATCTGTCGTATCAAGGCGCGATGAACGACATGAACGCGCCCAGGGATGCTGTCGCCGCGACGCCGATGATGGCCCAGTATCTCGAGATCAAGGCGGCCCATCCCGGCTGCCTCCTGTTCTACCGCATGGGTGATTTCTACGAATTATTCTTTACCGATGCGGAAGCCGCTTCCCGGACTTTGGGAATAGCGCTCACCAAGCGCGGCCGCCATCAGGGCGAGGAGATCCCAATGTGCGGCGTGCCGGTGCACTCCGCCGACCAGTATCTGGAGCGCCTGATCCGGGCCGGCCACCGCGTTGCCATTTGCGAACAGATGGAAGATCCGGCCGAGGCCAAGAAGCGCGGCTCGAAATCCGTCGTCCGACGCGACGTCATCCGCTTGATCACCCCCGGCACCCTCACCGAGGATTCGCTTCTCAAGAGCGCCAGGAACAACTTCATCGCGGCCCTTTCGCGCATCAAGGGCGACGACAGCCTCGGGCTCGCCTATGCCGATATTTCCTCGGGCGAATTCGTCGCCATGCCGGTCTCGGCCGATCGGCTGGCGGCCGATCTCGCCGGGCTCGAGCCGGGGGAGATCGTCCACCCCGACACGCTTGGCCAGGAGGGGCTCGATGCCCAGCTCGAAGCGACGGGAGCGGCTGTCACCCCCTTGCCGGCCAGCCGTTTCGACAGCACCGAAGCGGAGCGCCGGCTGAAAGCGCATTTCGGTGTCTCGGCTCTGGACGGTTTCGGCGCCTTTACGCGCGCGGAAGTCTCGGCCCTCGGCACGCTTCTCGATTATGTGCTCCTGACCCAGGTCGGCCGCGCGCCCGCCTTGCGCGCCCCGCGGCGCGAGGAGCCGTCGGGCCAGATGATCATTGATCAGGCCACGCGCACGAATCTCGAACTGACCAGGAGCCTCAGTGGCGAGACGGGCACGAGCCTTCTCGCCACCCTCGACCGCACGGTCACCGCGGCCGGGGCCAGGCTGCTGGCACGCCGGCTGGCGGCGCCGCTGACCGATCCGGACGCGATCGCGCGCCGTCTCGATTCGGTCGGCTACTTCGTCGAGGCGCGCGATCTGCGCGATGAGCTGCGCAAGAGCCTGCGTCGCTTCCCGGACATCGAGCGTGCTTTGTCGCGCCTCGCTCTGGAGCGCGGCGGTCCGCGCGATCTGGCGGCGATCCGCGACGGTCTGACCGCGGCCAGGGATCTGAACGAAGAGCTTGGCCATCCGCAGGGCCTGGCGGCGCTGGCGGCCGAGCTCGCCGCGGCGCAATCGACACTCGCCGACCCGCCGGCGCAACTGCTTCGAGACCTGGCGCAGATCCTGGGCGATGAGCTCCCGCTTTATGCGCGCGATGGCGGCTTCGTGCGGACCGGCTATCTGCAGGAGCTCGACGATCACCGCCAGCTGCGTGACGACACCAAGAAGGTCATCGCGCAATTGCAGGCCGACTATGCGGCCGAGACCGGCGTGAAGTCGCTGAAGATCCGGCATAATAATGTGCTGGGCTATTTCATCGAGGTTACGGCGCAGAACGCCGCCCAGCTCCAGGCCGCTCCCCACAACGCGAAATTCTTCCACCGCCAGACGATCGCCAGCGCGGTGCGCTTCGTCACCCAGGAACTGTCGAGCCTCGAGGAACGCATCGCCTCGGCCGCCAGCCGCGCTCTGGCGCTGGAGCTCGAGATTTTCGAGCGGCTGAGCGAAGCGGCCAAGGCCGAGGCGCGCCGCCTTGCCGCCATCGCCGAGGCGGTCGCCCTGATCGATGTCGCGGCGGGTCTCGCCGAAGTGAGCGCAAGGCGCAATTATGTCCGCCCCGTCGTCGACCGCTCCCTGCGCCTCGAGATCGAGCAGGGCCGCCATCCGGTGGTGGAGGCGATGCTGGCGCAGAAGGACGCGACACCCTTCGTCGCCAATGACTGCCGGCTCGCCGGCGACGACAAGTGCATCTGGCTGCTCACCGGTCCGAACATGGCCGGCAAATCGACCTTCCTGCGCCAGAACGCGCTGATCGTGATCATGGCGCAGATGGGCGCCTTCGTGCCTGCCAAGTCGGCGCATCTCGGCATTGTCGACCGCCTGTTCAGCCGCGTCGGCGCGGCCGACGACCTGGCGCGCGGGCGCTCCACCTTCATGGTCGAGATGGTGGAGACGGCCGCCATCCTCAATCAGGCGACGGCTCGCTCCTTCGTCATCCTGGACGAGATTGGGCGGGGCACCGCGACTTTCGACGGTCTCTCCATCGCCTGGGCGGCGGTCGAGCATCTGCATGAGATCAACCGCGCCCGCGCCCTTTTCGCCACACATTATCACGAGCTCACGGCTCTTGCGGGCCGGCTCGCCGGTGTCGCCAATGCCACCGTCAAGGTGCGCGAATGGCAAGGTGACGTCGTCTTCCTGCATGAGGTGGCGCCGGGCGTCGCCGACCGTTCCTACGGCATCCAGGTGGCGAAGCTCGCCGGGCTGCCGCCGTCGGTGATCACGCGCGCCTCGGAGGTCCTCACTCTTCTGGAGAAGAAGGACGAGCCCGGCGCCAGCGCCGATTCGCTCTTCGCCGATCTGCCGCTCTTCTCTGCGGCGCGCCCGCGCGCGGCGGCGACAACCGCGCCAACGGGGCCGAGCGAGGTCGAGAAACGTCTGGCCGACATCTCGCCCGATGAACTGGCGCCGCGCCAGGCCCTCGATCTTCTCTATGAGCTGCGCGCCTTGCTGTCGCCCAAGCTGCGCGAACCATGACGACAGCCAAGAGATCCGCCGCTCTCATCGATGGCGCGGCATTGCGCGCCAGGCTTTCGGAACTGCCGCCCGGCAAGGATCTGAGGCCCCGCGTCGTCGCCGTCCTCAAGGAGACGCTCGCCGCAGCACGCGCCGAGGCGGAACGCCAGCTGATGGCCGACGGCCGCGGCACGCGCTGCGCCATGCAACTCGCAGCCGCCCAGGACGAGATCATCCACGCGCTCTATGATTTCGCTGTCCGCAAACTCTATCGCGCCTCGAACCCATCGGAAGCTGAGAAGCTCGCCATCGTCGCCGTCGGCGGCTATGGCCGCGGCACACTGGCGCCGGGTTCCGATATCGATCTGCTTTTCCTTCTGCCCTACAAGCAGACCGGCTGGACCGAAAGCGTTATCGAATTCATTCTCTACTCGCTGTGGGACACCCGCCTCAAGGTCGGACACGCCACCCGCAGCGTCGATGACTGCATCAGGCTGGCCCAGTCGGATTCGACCATCCTCACTTCGATCCTCGAGGCCCGCTACATATGCGGCGAGCAACCGCTGTTCGAGGCCCTGACGAAGCGCTTCCGCAAGGAGATCGCCGCCAAGGGCGCCAAGGAATTCGTGGCCAGCAAGCTCGCCGAACGCGACGAGCGTCATTTCAAGGCTGGCGAGAGCCGCTATCTGGTCGAGCCCGATGTGAAGAACGGCAAGGGCGGCCTGCGCGACCTCCACACTCTGTTCTGGATTGCGAAGTTCCTCTCGGGCGCCAATTCGACCAGGGAACTCGCCGAGAAGGGGGTGTTCACGCGCGAGGAGCTGGCGCTGTTCGAGAAGAGCGAGGATTTTCTCTGGGCGGTGCGCTGCCATCTGCATTTCGTGGCGAAGCGCGCCGAGGATCGCTTAAGTTTCGACCGCCAGCCCGATCTCGCCGAGCGGCTGGGCTACAAGGCGCATGGCGGACTGAAGCACGTCGAGCGCTTCATGAAGCACTACTTCCTCGTCGCCAAGGATGTCGGCGACCTGACCCGCATATTCTCGGCTTCCCTCGAGGCGCGCCAGATGAAGGCGACGCCGGTTTTCGGCCGCGTGCTCGGCCGCTTCAGCGCCAAGCGGTCGGGCGCCATCGCCGGCGCCCCGGATTTCCGCATCGAGGCCAACCGTCTCACCGTCGTCGACGAGCAGGTGCTGATCGCGACGCCGGTCAATATGATCCGCCTCTTCGCGCTGGCGGCGGACAAGGATCTCGAGATCCATCCTGACGCCTTGAAGGCGATCAGGCGCAATCTGGCGCGCATCAACAAGGACGTCTGCGCCGACCCGGAAGCAAACGCGCTGTTCCTCGGCATGCTCATCGACAGCCGCGACCCCGAGACGGCGCTGCGCCGCATGAACGAAGCAGGCGTGCTCGGGCGCTTCATTCCCGAATTCGGCAAGATCGTCGCGATGATGCAGTTCAACATGTATCATCATTACACCGTCGACGAGCATCTGATCCGCTCCGTCGGCATTCTGGCGGCGATCGAGCGTGGCCGCTTCTCCTCGGACCATCCGCTGTCGACCGAGATCTTCCCCACTGTGTCGAGCCGGCGCGTGCTCTATGTCGCGGTGCTGCTGCACGACATCGCCAAGGGTCGCAAGGAAAGCCATTCGATCGCCGGCGAGCGCGTCGCCAAGACGCTGTGCCCGCGCCTGGGCTTGACCGCGCACGAGACCGAGACCGTCGCCTGGCTCATCCGCCATCATCTTCTGATGAGCGAGACGGCGCAGATGCGCGATCTCAACGACTTCAAGACCATTCTCGATTTCGCCAATGTGGTGCAAAGCCCGGAGCGCTTGAAGCTCCTGCTCATTCTCACCGTGGCCGACATCCGCGCTGTCGGGCCCTCGGCCTGGAACGGCTGGAAGGGCCAGCTCCTGCGCACGCTCTATTTCGAGACCGAGCCGGTCTTGTCCGGCGGCCATACCAGCATTTCGCGGAAGGAACGGGTCGCCGAGGCGCAGGCGAAGTTCTTCGCCCATTATCCCGACTGGACGCCGGCGCAGAAAGCGGCCTATGCGGCCCGCCACTATGACAATTACTGGCTCAATGTCGAAACCGACAAGCAGGTGGCGCATGAGAAACTGATGGCGCGCGCCAGGGCGGAGGGCGAGCCGGTGACGACGGAAGTCAGGACCGACGAATTCACCGCGATCACCGAACTCACCATTCATGCGCCGGATCATCCGCGTTTCCTGGCGCTCATTACCGGAGCCTGCGCCGCCGCCAATGCCAACATCGTCGGCGCCCAGATCTTCACCACTGCCGACAGCCTGGCGCTCGATACGATCCTGATCCAGCGGCAATTCGCCAATAGCGAGGACGAGCGCCGGCGCGCCGAGCGGGTGGCCACGCTGGTGCGGCAGGTGCTCAAGGGCGAGGTCAGGATCAAGGACCTGATCGCCAAGGTGCAGCATCCGGAGGCACGGCTGCAGGCCTTCACGGTGGCGCCGCGCGTCATCATCGACAACGATTCGTCGAACCGCTTCACCGTCATCGAGGTCAACGGCCTCGACCGCGTCGGTTTCCTCTATGACCTGACTGAGGCGCTCTATCGTCTCAACCTCAATATCGGCTCGGCCCACATCACCACCTATGGCGAGCGCGTCATCGACGTCTTCTATGTGACCGACCTGACCGGCGCCAAGATTGTGAGCGCCACCCGCCATGCCCAGATCGAGCGCCAGCTTTTGGCCGTACTTGCCGAGCAGAAGGGGTGAGACGGAGTGGAAACGATTTATTCTTGGAGTAGCCTGACGGTGAGGTCATACTGCGTTTACCCTTCCCGCAAGGGGGAGGGGATCGATCAAATAGAACCCTCCTCATGACCCTCTTCAAATCTGCCGCGACCGTGGGCGGGCTCACTCTGGTGAGCCGGGCGGCGGGCTTCATCCGCGACATGCTCACCGCTTCGGTGCTCGGCACCGGTCCGGTGGCGCAGGCCTTCGTAGTCGCCTTCCGCTTCCCCAATCTTTTCCGTTCGCTTTTCGCCGAGGGCGCTTTCAACTCGGCCTTCGTGCCGATGTTCGCCAAGAAGCTCGAAGGCGGCGGCGAGGCCGAGGCGAGAAGCTTCGCCGAGGACATCTTCGCGGTGATGTTCGCCTGGCTCCTGTTGTTCACGGCGGTCGCCCAGATCGCCATGCCGCTGCTTATGTATGTGATCGCCCCCGGCTTTGCCGGCGATCAGGACAAGTTCGATCTCTCGGTGGCGCTCACCCGCATCGCCTTTCCCTATCTGCTGTTCATGTCGCTGACCGCCTTGCAGTCGGGCGTGCTCAACAGTCTGCGCCGTTTCGTGGCGGCGGCCTGCGCGCCGATCCTGCTCAATCTGGTCATGATCGCGACCCTGCTTTTCGTGCATTTCAAGGGCTGGGGCGACAGCGCCGTGACCGGCTATGCGCTGGTCTGGGGCGTGTGCGCCGCGGGTATCGCGCAGTTCCTGCTGCTTTATATCGCCTGCAGCCGCGCCAATATGCGTCTGCGCCTCAAATTCCCGAAGCTCACGCCCGACGCCAAGCGCCTCATCAGGCTCGGCATACCGGGCGTCATCGCCGGCGGCATCACGCAGGTGAACCTCCTCATCGCCACGATGATCGCCACCACGATCGATCGCGCCGTCTCCTATCTCTATTACGCAGACCGCGTCTATCAATTGCCGCTGGGCGTCGTCGGCGTCGCCATCGGCGTCGTCCTCTTGCCTGAAATGTCGCGCAAGCTCAGGGCCGGCGATGAGGCGGGCGCGCTTCTGAGCCAGAACCGGTCGCTCGAATTTGCGCTCTTCCTAACCTTGCCCGCTACCATAGCGCTCATCGCCATTCCCTTCGCCATCGTGAATGTCTGCTTCGAGCATGGCGTCTTCACGCGTAGCGATTCGTTCGCCACCGCCTATGCGCTCGCCGCCTTCGCCATGGGCCTGCCGGCCTTCGTCATCAATAAGGTCTTCTCGCCGGGCTTCTTCGCGCGCGAGGACACCAAGCGGCCGATGAAGTTCGCCATCATCTCGGTGGTTGTGAATGTGCTCGGCAGCTTCATCCTGTCGCGCTATATCGGCCATGTCGGCATCGCGCTCTCGACGGCGCTCGCCGCCTGGATCAATGCGTCATTGCTCGGCGTGACGCTCGCCCGCCACGGGCATTTCACCGCCGACGAACGTCTGCGCGCGCGCCTGCCGCGGATCATCGCGGCGAGCCTCGCCATGGGAGCGCTCCTGCTGGGCGCGTTCTACTTTGCGGCTCCCATCTTCACCGATGGCCAGCCGCTCTGGCTGCGCGCCGTCGTGCTGATGGGGCTCGTCACCCTGGGGGCCGTCGTCTATTTCATCTGCGCTCATCTCTTCGGCGCAATGACGCTCGGCGAGCTCAGGAGGATGATGCGCCGCAGTCCCGCTTGAGTTCTCTCTGCATCAGAACGGTGTCGATCCATTGACCGTGCTTGAAGCCGACCTCGCGAAGCGTACCGACCATCCGGAAGCCGAGGTTTTGATGCAGCGCGGTCGAGGCCGTGTTGCCGCTATTGCCGATGATGGCGATCATCTGTCGCCACGGGCCTTTCTCGGAATCCTCGATCAGTCGGGTGAGAAGGGCGCGGCCGATGCCCCGGCCTGCGCAGGCGCGGTCGACATAGACGGAATTCTCGATTGTGAAACGATAGGCCGAGCGCGTGCGGTAGGGTCCCGCATAGGCATAGCCGCGGATTTCTCCTGTTTGTTCGGCGACGATATAAGGAAAGGAATGGTGTTTGAGATTGCGAAAACGGGCCAGCATCTCTTCGAGATCGGGCGGACTTTCCTCGAAGGAGGCAAGGCCATGGGTGACATGATCGCCATAGATGCGCTGCACGCCTTCCATGTCGGCCTCGGTCGCGCATCTTAAGGTGAATGGTGGGGTCGGACGCTGCATTGTGAGTAGATCCAATCATATGTGTGTCAAACTGAACCGGCAGCAAATCAGTCTCCGGCACCGATTGCAATCAGGTCCAGAGCATGGCCCGTGAGTTCGAAACGTGGTACTGTGAAAAGACTGTCGTCACAATTCGGTTTGGTAGATGGTGCCGAACGCGTTGCTCTCGATCAATGAAGGTGGATAGACCATCTATCTAAGGCCGATGATTGTTGGAGGCCTTGTCATGGCAATGAACATCGTGTCGGAGATTCTCAGTCTGATAACGCCAGCGGCGCTGGACAGGATTGCTGCGGCCTTGGGGCTCGGCAGCGATGCGACGAGGAAGGCGCTCGCGGCCGCAGTGCCCGCGTTGCTTGCCGTTTTGGCAAACAAAGGAGCATCGCAGGTCGGCGCCAGCCGCCTGATGGATGCCGTATCTCAGGCTGATCCCGACATTGCTGGCAAGCTTTCGGCAGCATTGACGGGCGCCAAGGGCGAGCAGTTCGTCGAAAGCGGCAGGGGAAGCCTCGCGTCGCTGCTGGACGACAGTACTTTGAAGGGACTTACTGGAGCGGTAGCGCAGCAGGTTGGCCTGCGAGGGGATGCCGGACCGTCCCTGATGGCTATCGCCGGCCAGCTTGTCACGGGAGCCTTGGCCAAGACGGCGCAGAGTTCGGGGCTCGATGCCTCGGGCCTCGCGGGACTCCTGACTTCGCAGCAGGGCAACATCAAAGCGGCGCTTCCGGCTGGCCTTGGTAACCTGCTGTCGAGCGCGGGTGTTGTCGGCAGTGGCTTCGCGGGGCAGGCTGCGAGGATGGCAACTGAAGCCAGCCGGACGGCGACGGCCACCTCAGCACAGGCCACAGCAGCGGCCAAGAAAGGCACCAACTGGCTGATGTGGCTGATACCGCTGATCATCGCTTTGGCGGCGATCTGGTACTTCATGGGCCAAGGCACCAAGCCGCCGGTGACCACGGGCACTGGAGTAACGACACCTGCCGTGACCGACATGGTCGTGGATGGTGTTGACGTCGGCAAGCAGATGACGACCACGCTCGATGGTCTCAAGACCGCGCTGGGCAGCATTACCGACGTCGCCTCGGCGCAGGCCGCGTTGCCGAAACTTCAGGCGACCACCACGGCCCTTGATGGTGTGACCGGCATGATGCCGAAGCTCTCCGCCGCGCAGAAGACGGCTCTCGCGGCGCTCGTGACGGCAGCACTTCCGGCGATCAAGGAAGCCGCCGCCAAAGTACTTGCCATTCAGGGTGTCGGCGATGTGGCCAAACCGGCGGTCGACACCGTGATTGCCAAACTTGAAGCGCTTGCCGCGCCCGCTTGACCCGATAGTGTAGAGCATCGATTTGCCCTGATTGGAGCGCCGGGCCTTCTGATGGAAGTACCTCGGCGCTCTATCTCTTTGATTTTCCGTATCGGCTCGCAGTCATTATCGGGTGCCGCGAGGTGCCGGGCCGGGCGCTCAAAAGCCGTCATCGCCATGCTCGCGGGCCTGGCCTGAACCGTAAATTCGACAGCCCTTCACTTGCCGGGATTTTGCGGGCATAAGCAGCCCGTTTTCAAGGGGACCCCCAGAATGACCGCTCCGACACTTCGCGTCTTTTCCGGCATGCAGCCGACGCACAATCTGCATCTCGGCAACTATCTCGGTGCCATGGTCAACTGGATCAAGATGCAGGAAACACACGAATGCATCTATTGCGTGGTCGACATGCATGCCATCACCCTGTGGCAGGAGCCCAAGGCGCTGCGGCAGCATATACGCGACGTGACCGCGTCCTATCTCGCTTGCGGCCTCGATCCAAAGCGCTCGATCATCTTCAACCAGAGCCAGGTCGGCCAACATGCCGAGCTCGCCTGGGTGCTGAATTGCGTGGCGCGGCTCGGCTGGCTCAACCGGATGACGCAGTTCAAGGAAAAGGCCGGCAAGGACAAGGAGGCGGCCTCTGTCGGCCTCTATGATTATCCGGTGCTCATGGCAGCCGACATCCTGCTCTATCGCGCCACCCATGTCCCGGTGGGTGACGACCAGAAGCAGCATCTGGAACTCGCCCGCGACATCGCCCAGAAGTTCAATGTCGACTATGCCGAGGAAATCGCCGCCGCGGGCTACAAGGACGGTTTCTTCCCGCTGCCCGAGCCTTTCATCACCGGGCCGGCGACGCGAGTGATGAGCCTGCGCGACGGCACCAAGAAGATGTCGAAATCCGACCCTTCCGATCTCGCCCGCATCAATCTCGTCGACGATGCCGATGCCATCGCCAAGAAGTTCAAGAAGGCCAAGACTGATCCCGACGCGCTGCCGAGCGAGGTCGAGGGGCTGAAAGGCAGGCCGGAGGCAGAAAATCTCGTCGGCATCTACGCGGCCCTTGCCGGGCGGTCAGCCGCCGAGGTGCTGAGAGAGCATGGCGGGTCGCAGTTCTCAGCCTTCAAGCCGGCCTTGATCGACCTGGCCGTCGCGAAATTGAGCCCCATCGCCGCCGAAAAGCGTAGGCTCGAGGAAGATCCCACCTATATTGATGGGGTGCTTGCCGACGGCGCGGCGCGGGCGCGGGCCATCGCGGCCCCGATCTACCGGCAGGTCAAGGAGATCGTGGGTTTCGTGTCGGCATAAATTGGTGTGTGCCCGGAACCGAAGGGCAGCTGTCGCTTTTTCCGGTCACACGCCAGGAAATTTGACATAGCTTAAAATCATTCTAAATTAGGCCCGTGAGCGGTTTCTGAGCGCTCGAAAGGATTTGTCATGTTCATCCAGACCGAAGCCACCCCCAATCCGGCCACCCTGAAGTTCATCCCCGGCAAGCCGGTGCTGCCGGGCTCGACCCGCGATTACCGCTCCGCCGATGAGGCTGCGGAATCGCCCCTGGCCGAACGCCTGTTCTCGGTCAAAGGCGTGTCCGGTGTGTTTCTCGGCCAGGACTTCGTCACCGTCACCAAGAGCGGCGGCGAGTGGCAGCATCTGAAGCCGGCTATTCTCGGCCTCATCATGGAGCACTATCTGGCGGACGCGCCGGTGCTCAGCAAGCCCGCCGCCGGTGACCAGCCGACGGATGAGGATTTCGACGAAGCCGACAAGGAGATCGTCTCCACCATCAAGGAGCTGCTCGACACGCGCGTACGTCCGGCGGTGGCCCAGGACGGCGGCGACATTACCTTCCAGGGCTATCACGATGGCGTCGTCTTCCTGAACATGAAGGGCTCCTGCTCGGGCTGCCCGAGCTCGACCGCCACCTTGAAGCACGGCATCGAGAATCTCCTGCGCCACTTCATTCCGGAAGTGACCGAGGTCCGTCCCGTCTGATCCGGCGCGGAGACAATTCGCGAAACCCGCTTTCCTATCCTTCCGCTCATGCGATAAGTCGGCCGCATGCTCCTGGTTTTCGACACATCCATGGCCGCCTGCTCGGCCGCGGCCTATGACATGATGGCGGGGCGGGTGCTCGCAGCCCGCTTCGCGCTGATGGAACGCGGCCATGCCGATGCCCTGGCGCCGATGATCAAGGCGGTCATGGACGAGGCCGGCCTCGCATTCAGCGATCTCACCCGCATCGGCGTCACGCTGGGGCCCGGCACTTTCACCGGCGTGCGCACCGGCATCGCCATGGCGCGCGGCCTCGCTCTGGCGCTCGACGTGAAGATCGCAAGCCTCGACACGCTCAGCGCCATTGCCGCCAACGCGCCCGCGGACAAGAGGCCTCTGGTGATCGCCGCCGACGCGCGCCGCGATGAAATCTATTTCCGCGGAGCCACAGGCGAAGCGCCGATGGTGCTGCCTGTCGCCGAAGCGGTGCGCCGTCTGCCCGAAGGCCGGGGCTTCGTGCTCGGCACCGGCTCGGAAGCGCTGATCGCCGCCGCTTCAGGGGACCGTCTCGTTCGGCTCAGCAACGGCGACATGCCGGATGCCAGGAACTTCGCCGCTCACCTTGCGGCGCGCCTTGTCGAGGACGCGGCGCCTGAGCCGCTTTACCTGCGCCCGCCCGATGCCAAGCCGCAGCATCACCAGGTGCCGAGTGCTGATTCCGTCTCAATCCGTCAGGCCTCCGTCGGCGAGGCGCAGATCCTCGCAGCCCTCCATGCCGAATGCTTCGACAATGCCTGGAGCGCCACCGAATTCGCCAAGCTGATGGCGATGCCGGGCGCGCTCAGCTTTCTCGCCGTCGAAGGCGGAGAGCCTTTAGCCTTTCTCCTGGCTCGCCGGGCGGCCGACGAGGCCGAGATCCTCTCCATCGGCACCAGGCCTTTTGCCCGCCGTCGCGGGATCGCCAAGAAACTCATGTCTCATCTGGCTCACGAACTGCGGCAGGCGGGTCTGGCGCAGCTCTTCATCGAGGTGGCGGCGGACAATGCCGCGGCGCGCGCCCTCTATGCCGAGCAGGATTTCGCCGTGACGGGAAGACGCAAGGCCTATTATGAGAAGCCGGGGGGCAAGCGCGAGGATGCGGTCGTGATGATGAAGGCGCTCGCCAGATGACGACCCTGCGCGCCGCGGTGAAGCTCCTGGGTTTTATCGCCATGACGCTTCCGGGCCTGCCGGTGCAGCGCGCGCTGATCGCCTTTTCGCCCCGGGGCGCGCGGCGCTTCCCGCATGTCTATCACCGTGCCGTCACGCGCTGGCTCGACATCAAGCTCAACATCATCGGCGAGCCGGTCAAGGACAAGGCCTGCCTCATCGCCGCCAATCACGTCTCCTGGATCGACATCACGGTGTTGAGCGCGCTGACGCCGCTCTCCTTCATCGCCAAGAAGGAAGTCAACAACTGGCCGGGCTTCGGCACGCTGGCGCGCTTGCAGCGCACCGTCTTCATCGATCGCGACCGGCGCCACACCACCGGTGTGTCCCGCGACGAGATGCAGGAGCGCCTCGCCGCCAAGGAGACGCTGGTGCTCTTCGCCGAAGGCACATCGAGCGACGGCTATCGCGTGCTGCCCTTCAAGAGCGCCTATTTCGCCGCCGCCGAACGCCCCGATGTGGTGGTGCAGCCGGTGACGCTCGCCTATCGCGGCCATTGGGGCACGCCCATGACGCGCCGCCGGAGACCTTACTTCGCCTGGTATGGCGACATGGAAATGGGGCCGCATCTGTGGCAGGCGCTGGCGCTCGGGCCGATCGAGGTCGACGTCATCTGCCACAAGCCGTTGAGCCTCGCGGAGGCCGGCAACCGCAAGCTGTTGGCGCGACAGGCCGAGGAGGCGGTGCGCAAGGGTCTCGTAGCGGCAATGTCTGGCGCGTCTTTGTGACCGGTAGCCCCGGCCGGTTCACAGACGGGGGGAAATGGTCTAGACCACGCCCGGATCACAGGTGGAAAAGGCGCGTGAAGAAGGTCCATATCAAATCCTATGGCTGCCAGATGAATGTATATGACAGCCAGCGCATGGGCGATCTCCTGGGCCCCCTGGGCTATGAGGCCGTGGCGGCGCCGGACGAGGCGGATCTGATCATTCTCAACACCTGCCATATCCGCGAGAAGGCGGCCGAGAAGGTCTATTCGGAACTCGGCAAGTTGCGCCAGCTCAAACAGGAGCGCGCGCGCCAGGGCGGCGAGACGGTAATCGCGGTGGCGGGTTGTGTCGCGCAAGCCGAGGGCGAGGAGATCGTGCGCCGCGAGAAAGCTGTCGATCTCGTTTTCGGCCCGCAGACCTATCACCGCCTGCCCGATCTGCTCAAAGCCCATGCCGCCTCCGGCCGGGCCGTCGTCGAAACCGAATTCCCGCCCGAGGACAAGTTCGAGCACTTGGCCAGGACCGCGCCGAAGCGCGGCGTCACCGCCTTCCTCACCGTCCAGGAGGGCTGTGACAAGTTCTGCAGTTTCTGCGTCGTGCCCTATACACGTGGCGCCGAGTTCTCGCGGTCCGTGGCGCAGATCGAAGCTGAGGCGCGCGCTCTGGTCGACGCCGGCGTGCGCGAGATCACCTTGCTCGGCCAGAATGTGAATGCCTATCACGGCGCCGGTCTGGACGGTGAAATCTGGCCGCTGGCCCGACTCATCACACAGCTGTCACGTATCGATGGCATTGAACGTCTGCGCTTCACCACGTCGCATCCGCGTGACATGTCGGACGATCTCATCGCCGCCCATGCCGAGAATCCCAAACTGATGCCCTATCTGCATCTACCCATCCAGGCCGGCAGCGACCGGGTGCTGAAAGAGATGAATCGCGGTCATCGCGCCGAGGATTATCTGAAGCTCGTCACGCGCATCCGAATGGCGAGGCCGGATATCGCTTTGTCTGGGGATTTCATCGTCGGTTTCCCGGGCGAGACCGAGGCTGACTTCGAGGAAACCCTCGCCGTCACCCGCGAGGCCCGCTATGCCGGCGCCTTTTCCTTCAAATATTCGCCGCGGCCGGGAACTCCCGCCGCTGACCGGAGCGATCAGATTGCCGAGGACGTCAAGTCCGACCGTCTGGCCAGGCTCCAGGCGCTTCTGGGGAGCCAGCAGAAGGAGTTCAACCAGGCCTGCCTGGGGCGCGATATGGCCATTCTCCTGGAAAAACCGGGCCGTCATCCGGGCCAGATGATCGGCCGTTCACCCTACCTGCAAAGCGTCTATTTTGACGCCAGGGGGCATGCTATTGGGGACATGGTGAACGTGACCATCGACGCAGTTGGATCGAACGCCCTTTCGGCCCATATTCATCCCTAGATGCCAGTGATTCTCCCCATCATACCCGTAGCCGAAGGAGCAGCTTCTCATTGAGTTCGCGCGCCAATGCCCGTGACGCGGCCGGCTCGAGATCCGGCCCCATGACAGAAGAACGTGACATCACCACGCTGGTATTCGACGACAATCGCCTGCTGGCGCCTCTCTTCGGCGAGCATGACGAGCATCTGGCCCTCATCGAGCACCGTCTCGGCGTCGATATCACGCCGCGTGGCAATCGCATTTCGGTAAAGGGCCAGCAAGCCGCGCGCGACAATGCCCAGGTGGTGCTGACCTCGCTCTACGAGCGGGTACGGCGCGGACTCGAAGTGACCCGCGGCGATGTCGAAGGTGCCATCCGCATGAATCTCTCGTCCAATGGCGATGCGGCGGCCGATGAATCTTCCGTGCGCACCAGACGCAAGCTGGTGACGCCGAGGACACCGATGCAGAAGGCCTATGTCACGGCCATCCGCGCCCATGAGCTCGTTTTCGGCACTGGCCCCGCCGGCACCGGCAAGACCTATCTGGCGGTGGCCTGCGCCGCCGCGGCCCTCATGAATGGCGAGGTCGACCGCATCGTCCTCTCCCGCCCGGCCGTTGAAGCGGGCGAGCGCCTGGGCTTCCTGCCCGGCGACATGAAGGAGAAGGTCGATCCCTATCTGCGTCCGCTTTATGACGCGCTCTATGACGTGATGCCGGCGCCGCTCGTGCAGAAAGGCCTCGCCGAGAACACGATCGAGATCGCCCCGCTTGCATTCATGCGCGGCCGCACCCTGAGCTCAGCCTTCATCATCCTGGATGAGGCGCAGAACACCACGCCGCAGCAGATGAAGATGTTCCTCACCCGCCTGGGCGAGGGCAGCCGCATGGTGGTGACTGGCGATCCCTCGCAGATCGACCTGCCATCGGGCGTCAGTTCCGGCCTCGATGACGCGCTCGTCATCCTCAGGTCGGTCGAGGGCATATCGCATATCGCCTTCACCGCCGCCGATATCGTGCGTCATGCTCTCGTGGGCCGCATCGTCACGGCCTATGACAAACACACGCCGAAGGCCGGGAGCCCGCGCGGCACGAAATGATTGCCGCCATCGACATCGCCGACGACGCATGGGCGCGCGTCGCCGGATTGGAGCCGCTCACCCAACGCGCCATCAGCGCCACCCTTGCCCATGTCGACGCCGACCGGAATGTCGAGATAAGCGTGCTCTTTGCGGGCGACGAAGAGGCGGCTAGAATGAACGAGCAATGGCGCGGGAAGGGCTATGCGCCCAATATTCTGTCATTCCCCGCGCCGACTGTGCGTGATTTACCCGGGGGCGAAGCAAGACCGCTCGGCGATCTGATCCTGGCCGCCGGAACCGTGGCGCGCGAAGCAGAAGAACAAGGAAAACCTTTGACCTCACACTTGACCCATCTCATCGTTCACGGAACCCTGCATCTGCTAGGGTTCGACCATATCGAGGAAGCGGAAGCCGAGCACATGGAGGCGACGGAAATCGCCATCCTCAGAGGACTCGGCGTGCCGGATCCGTATCACTCATGAGCGACATAGGCCCCTCTCCCAAGCCCGATAGCCTGCTTTCCAGGCTGAAGGGCCTGTTCTCCTCCGACCGCGACGCCACGCTGAGGCAGAGCCTCGAGGGCGTCATCGCCAGCCACGACGCGCAGAATCCGGCCGACATGATGCGCGCCGAGGCGAAGTCGATGATGCTCAATCTCATCAAATTCGCCGATCTGCGTGTCGATGACGTGATGGTGCCGCGCGCCGACATCGTGGCGATCGAGAGCAGCGCCACGATCAAGGAGCTGCTCGATCGCTTCATCGACGCCAATCATTCGCGCATGCCGGTCTATCGCGAGACGCTCGACGACCTTTCCGGCATGATCCATATCAAGGATCTGGTGCGCTGGCTCGCCCAGAAGGGCGCCAAGACGCGCCGGCGCAAGGGCGCCAAGGATTCGGTGCTCGCCGGTTTGTCGCTGTCGGCGACCGATCTCGCGACCGAAGTGAGCACGCTCGGCATCGTGCGCGAGGTTCTCTTCGTGCCGCCGTCCATGCCGGCCGCCGATCTGCTCATCAAGATGCAGTCGACCCACATCCATATCGCCATCGTGGTCGATGAATATGGCGGCACCGACGGGCTCGTCTCGATCGAAGACCTCGTCGAGCAGATCGTCGGCGATATTTCCGACGAGCATGATTCCGATGAGGAACTGATCGTCAGCAATGGCGACGGCACCTTCACCGCCAGCGCCCGCGCCGATCTCCAGGAGCTCGAGCAGATGCTGGGCGTCGACTTCCTGCCCGAGGAGCGCGACGAGGAGACCGACACGCTGGGTGGCCTCATCTTCTCGATGTTCGGCCGTGTGCCGGTGCGCGGCGAGTTGCTGCGCCACAACAGCGGTATCGAATTCGAGATCCTCGAGGCCGATCCACGCCGCGTCAAGCGGGTCAAGATCCGCTCCGCCCGGCCGGAAGCGGAGACGCCGGCGGAAGCGGCCGCCGAGAAGGATACGACGGGGTAGCGCCTTATCAGGCGAAGAGCCCGCTCCTGAGGAGCTCAAGGCCGAAGAAGGCGAAGATGGCGCCGGCACCGCCGGTGATGTAGCGCTCCGAGCGCGCATAGGCGGCAAGCGCTCCCGGTCGCGTGAAGAGCCACAGGCAGGCGAGATAGTAGCTGAGCGACATGGCGATCATCAGCGCGACGCCGAGCAGGCCGAGCCACGGCGGCCCGGAGATGACCGAGGTGGTGGCGAACAGACTCGCCACGAAAGCCAGCGTCTTGGGGTTCGACATATTGGTGAGGAAGCCGGCGCGATAGGCGCTGCGCGGCGTGAAATCCCGGGCGGGGCGAAGGGGCCTGAGCGCCCCGGGACCACCCGCCCAGGCGGACTTCGCGAGCACGAAGCCGCGCCAGATCAGATAAAGGCCGCCTATGACCTGCACCGCCTGGAAGGCGCCGGGAAAGCGCTCGATGAACCAGGCGAGGCCGAAAAGGCCGGCGAAGGCCCAGATCAGCATGGCGCTCTGTATGCCGGCGACCGCGGCAGCCGCCACCTTGCGCGGCGCGCTGACCGCCAGCCAGGTGAAGAGCAGCATGTTCGGGCCGGGCGTCAGGACCGCCACCAGCCAGAAGGCGGCGAAAGGTATGAGGCTCTCCAGGCCCGGCGCGTGATCAGGAAAAGTGGACACCGGTTTTCCGTCCGATCACGCGTCAATCCCAGCGGAGCCGATCACGTCACAGCATGGACGGCAGGACACGGTCGGGCGGCTTGTGCCCGTCGACCCAGGTCTTGATGTTGATGATGACCTTCTCGCCCATGTCGATGCGGCCTTCGATGGTGGCCGAACCCATATGGGGCAGGAGAACGGCGCGCCTCGTCTTGAGGAGCCGCGGATTGACGGCCGGCTCGTGCTCGAACACGTCGAGGCCGGCGCCGCCCAGTTCCTCGGCTTCAAGCATGCGGGCAAGCGCGTTCTCGTCGATCACCTCGCCGCGCGCGGTGTTGACGATGATCGCGTCCTTGCGCATCAGCTTGAGGCGGCGCGCCGACAGGAGATGATAGGTGGCGGGCGTATGCGGGCAATTGACCGAGACGATGTCCATGCGCGCCAGCATCTGGTCGAGGCTTTCCCAATAGGTTGCGTCGAGCTCCTCGGCGATCTTGGGATGGACCGGCTTGCGATTGTGATAGTGAATCTGCAGGCCGAAGGCCTTGGCGCGCCGGGCGACCGCCTGGCCTATACGGCCCATGCCGATGATGCCGAGCCTCTTGCCCCAGATGCGGTGGCCGAGCATCCAGGTCGGCGACCAGCCCTGCCAGCTGTTGTCGGGCCCGATGACGGACGCACCCTCGGTGATGCGCCGGGCTACCGCCATGATGAGCGCCATGGTCATGTCGGCGGTATCCTCGGTGAGGACGCCCGGCGTGTTGGTGACCGTGATGCCGCGCGCCACCGCCGTCTCCACATCGATATTGTCGACGCCGGTGCCGAAATTGGCGATGAGCTTGAGCTGGTCGCCGGCCTGGCCGATCACCGCCTTGTCGATGCGGTCGGTGACGGTGGGCACCAGGACCTCGGCCTGCTTGACTGCCTCGATCAACTCGGCCCGGCTGAACGGGTGGTCGTCGGAGTTCAGCTTGGCGTTGAACAGCTCCATCATCCGGGTCTCGACCACGTCGGGCAGCTTGCGGGTGACAATGACCAGGGGTTTGCGCTTGGACATAAAATGTAACTCCGCGAGGCCGGGCCATTGAGATAATCTTAACCTTGCATAGCCAAGGCTAGGCGGAGGGTCTATATTATCGTTGTCCGGCTCGTGTCGATGATCTTTGCTGTCTAGCAGAGGTCATGGCAAAGACAAGTCCAGAGCCGAACACGGCCGTGCATCGACCGAGGGGAATGCATATGGTCAACACAGCTGCACCGCGGCGCAGGATAGGGCCTGCGCTTCTGGGGATAGCATGCATAGCCATCGCCGGCGCCACGGCGTGGTCGCTGGCGGCTGGGCAGACGGATAGTCCCGCATCCGCCAAGGCTGCCTCGGACATCACCACAGGCTCGACGTCCCCCGTCGACAAGGCTTTCGGCCGTTCTGGCCTGCCACTGCCGCGATTCGTGTCCCTCAAGGCCGACAAGATCAATGTCCGGCGCGGCCCCTCCAGCGAGCACCAGGTTGCCTGGGTTTATCAGCGCCGGGGTCTGCCGGTCGAGATCACCGCCGAATTCGAGAACTGGCGGCGCATCCGCGACAGCGATGGCGACGAGGGCTGGGTCTACCAGAGCATGCTGTCCGGCAAACGCATGGCGCTGGTGGCGCCCTGGCGCAAGCAGGAGGCGGTGCCGATGTATGCGAGCCCCAGTGATTCGGCCGGCCTGGTCGCCATGGTCAAGGCCGGCGTCGTGGCGACGATCGAGGACTGCACCGGCGATTGGTGCAATCTCAGCGCGTCGGGCTATCAGGGCTGGATCACCCAATCCATGCTCTGGGGCGCCTATCCTGGCGAGCAGATCGAGAAATAGGCACCAGCAACCTTCCATTCGGCCGAGCGGAACGGCGAAGACCGTGCCCCCTCTTTTGCTCGCCGCCGGATGCCTCTACGCTGCGCCGCGATTGAAACATCCGCAATTTGCCGGGACATAAATGCCGCCGAAGGCGTCCAGCCGCTCGAGGAAATCATCCGCTCCGACCATGGTGCAGGTCGCCGAGGTCGCCGGCGTGTCCATTTATACGGTGTCGGCGGTCCTCAACGGATCGGCAAGTGTCAGCGACGATCTGCGCGGCCGGGTCGAGCAGGCGGTGCTGGCGACCGGCTACAAGCGCAATATTCTCGCCCGCAGTCTCAAGACCGGCGAGACCCGCACCATCGGCCTGACCGTCGGCGATATCACCAACCCGTTCTACACCGACCTCGTCTCGATCATTCAGCAAAACCTGCACATCGCGGGCTATGCCGTCATGCTGTGCTGCAACGACCGGGACGTCATGCTCCAGGCCGAGCAGATCGAACTGCTCAAGGGCCGGATGGTCGACGGCCTCATCATCTCGCCCACCGGCGATGACGAAAATCTGCGCAAGACCCTTACCGACACGCGTATTCCGGTGGTTCTCGTCGACCGCATCCTCGAAGGCTACGACTGCGATTCGGTGGTCCTCGATAATCGCGAGGCGGTCATGGAGGCGACGCGCTATCTCGTCGGCCTCGGCCATCGCCGCATCGGTTTCATTTCCGGCAAGCTGGACAGCTTCACCGGCCGCGAGCGCCTGAAGGGTTATTATGCGGCGCTCGACGAGGCCGGCATCGCGCGCGACGACACCCTCATGCAATTGGGGAATTATCGCGAGGAGGATGCCTACAACGCTGCCATCCAGCTGCTGACCAGCCCGGTGCCGCCCACCGCCGTCTTCTCATCGAACAACATGATGGTGATCGGCGTCATGCGGGCGATCAGGGATCTGGGCCTGCGCTGCCCGGATGACGTCTCGGTGACCGGGATCGACGATTTCCGCTGGGCCGACGTCTTCAGCCCGCAACTGACGACCGTCGCGCAGCCGGTCCGTGTCATTGCCGAACAGGCCGCCAAGCTGCTTTTGCGCCGCCTTGCCGACAAGACGCCCGCCCCGCCGCGCCACATCGTCCTGAAGGGTCGTTTGATCATTCGCCAGTCCTGCCGGAACGTGACGGTCGAGCCATAGCGAAACTTCAAAAAACACTGGAAATTCGTTAGCTAAACGTTATGGTGACGAGTGGCTGGGGTGTCGGATCTCTGGCGCCCGCCCTCCCGCTCATCTGAAGGAAGCCCCATGTCCGCCAAGTCCGTGAACATCCTGCTCGTCGGCGAGTCCGTCTTCAAAATACATACACATTTCAAGGGCTTCGCCTCCTACGAGACGGGATATTGCACGCTCTCGCTGGACCCCTTCATCAAGCGCTTCGCCGACACTCCGGTCGCCCTCGATTTCATGCCGAATCACGAAGTGTCGCCGCGCTTTCCGCTCAGCCTCGCGGAGATGGCCCGCTATGACGCGATCGTTCTGTCGGATGCGCCGGCCGATTCATTTCTGCTTCATCCCGACAGCCTCGCCGGCGCGATCATGCCCAACCGTTTGAAGCTTTTGGGCGACTATGTGCGTCAGGGCGGCGGGCTCGCCATGATCGGCGGCTGGATGTCCTTCGGCGGCTTCCACGGGAAGGCCCATTATTCGCATTCGCCCCTGGCCGACATCCTGCCGGTCGTGATCGAGGCGGGCGACGACCGCATGGAGACGCCGGAGGGCGTCTATCCTGAGATGCTCAGCGCCGATCACCCGATCCTTGCCGGCCTGCCGCAATCATGGCCGGACTTCCTGGGCTACAACCGGTTCGCTGCGCGGCGTGGCGAGACTTTGCTGCGCTTCCGCGAAACCGGCGACCCGCTGCTGGTGGTCGATGAGCTTGGAAAGGGCCGGCTCGCCTGCTTCGCGTCCGACATCCTGCCGCATTGGGGCTCGCCGCGTTTCCAGGAATGGCCGCATTTCGTGCCGTTCTGGACGCGCTTCTTCAGCTGGCTCGCCGGCAAGCCCTGAAGCGTCATCCCCTCAGTTTTTCGAGATCCGGCGCGCGCATACCGCTGAATGCCTGTACTGCCGTATGAAGTCGCCAGCTCCGGAAGAGATCAGGCGATTGGCGTGCCGTGCAAGGTGCACATGACGAAGTGACCGGGTTCGGCCTCGGTCAGCTGCGGCCGCATCTCGGCGCAGCGCGGGCCCGCATGCGGGCAGCGGGTGCGAAAGGCGCAGCCCGAGATCACTTCCATCGGGCTCGGCAGCTCACCCTTTGGCGTCAGTTCGATGCGCGCGCGCTCCCTGACCGGATCGGGGATCGGCACTGATGACAACAGGGCTTGCGTATAAGGATGCTTCGGACCGGAGAAGAGCTTTTCCTTTGTCGCCACTTCGACGAGCCGGCCGAGATACATCACGCCGACGCGGTCGCTGATATATTTCACCATCGAAAGGTCATGCGCGATGAATAGGTAGGTCAGGCCGATCCGCTGCTTGAGCTCCTTCAGGAGATTGATGATCTGGCCCTGGATCGACACGTCGAGGGCGGAGATCGGCTCGTCGCAAATGACGAAATCGGGCGCCACCACCAAGGCGCGGGCGATGGCTATGCGCTGGCGCTGGCCTCCGGAGAACTCATGGGCGAAGCGGTTCTGGTATTCGGGATTGAGTCCGACGAGCCGCATCATCTCCACGATGCGCGCCTGCCGCTCGCCGGCGGTGCCGAGCCTGTGGATCTCGAGGCCCTCGCCGATCAGCTCGCGCACCGTCATGCGCGGATTGAGCGAGGAGTAGGGATCCTGGAAGATCATCTGCATGCGCCGCGCGAAGTCACGCGCCCGCCGCCGGTCGAGGCGCGTGATGTCCTGGCCGTCGAACTCGACCGATCCCGATGACGGGGGATGAATGCCCTTGATGGTGCGGCCGAGCGTCGACTTTCCGCAGCCGGACTCGCCCACCAGACCGAAGATCTCGCCGCGGGCGATTTCGAGATCGACACCGTTGACGGCTTGCAGCACACGGCCGCCGCCGACATTGAAGCGGCGGGTCAGCGCGCGGATGCGCAGAAGCGGACTGGCGCTCATTTGACACCCCGTGCACTGAGGAAGGCCTGGCGCAGCTCGCCCGCGGCTTCATGATGCAGCCAGCAGGCGGTTCGGTTGTTCGCGACCGGGCTGAAGTAGACTGGATCCTGCTCCCGGCAGATGCGCATGCGGTTCGGGCAGCGATCGGCGAAGGGGCAGCCCTTGGGCGGATCGATCAGCAGGGGCGGCAGGCCCTCGATGGTCCTGAGCGGCGCCTCGCCGGCATCGTCGAGACTGGGGACGGCGCCGAGAAGTCCCACCGTGTAGGGATGCTGCGGATCGTAATAGATCTGGTCGGTGACGCCTTCCTCGACCACGCGCCCGGCATACATGACGATGATCCGGTCGGCCGAGCCGGCGACGAGCCCGAGATCATGCGTGATCAGCACCATCGCGGTGTGGAAACGCTCCCGCATGTCGCGGATCAGCCGGAAGATCTGTGATTGGATGGTGACGTCGAGCGCGGTGGTCGGTTCATCGGCCAGCAGGATATCGGGATCGTTGGCCATCGCGATGGCGATGACGATACGCTGGCGCATGCCACCCGAGAACTGATGCGGATAGTGGCCGATGCGCTGCGCCGGCTGCGGAATGCCGACCAGGCCGAGGAGCTCGATGGCGCGCGTCCGGGCGTCGGCCCGACTCATCTTGCGATGCTGGTGCAGCACCTCGCGGATCTGGGCGCCGACCGTCATCGATGGGTTGAGCGACGTCATCGGATCCTGGAAGATCATCGAAATGCGGTTGCCGCGGATGCGGGACAATTCCTTCTCGGACGCCTGCAGGAGATCGACCCCGCCGAAGTCGACGCGGCCCGAGGTGATTTCACCCGGCGGCCTGGGCGTCAGTCCCATGACGGCCTGAATGGTGACGCTCTTGCCGCTGCCCGATTCGCCGACGATCGCCAGCACTTCGCTCTTGCCGAGGGTGAAGCTGACGCCGCGCACCGCCTCGACCAGCCCTTCATGCGTATGGAAAACCACGGCCAGGTCTTCGACCGAGAGGATGGGTTGCTTCGACGTCACGGTTATCGCCTCAGCTTCGGGTCGGTGGCGTCCCGCAGGCCGTCGCCCACCAGCTGCAGCGACAGCATGGTGGCGCTGATGACGATGGACGGAAAGATCAGGAGATAGGGATTATCGCGCATCTCCTTGATGCCGCCGGCGATGAGCTTGCCCCAGGAGGTGAGCGGCGGCTGGATGCCGAGCCCGATATAGCTGAGGAAGGCTTCGCCGAATATGGCGTTGGTCACCTGGAAGGTCACCGCCACGATGACCACCGGCAGGATATTGGGGAAGAAATGGCGCCCGATGAGGCGCAGGGCGGACGCGCCCATGGACCGCGACGCCACGATGAATTCGGTCTCCTTGAGCTTGAGCACTTCGCCGCGCACCAGGCGCGCGATCTCGGTCCACTGGGTGAGCGCGAAGGCCAGGACGATCGAGGTGATGCCGGGGCTCATGATCAGCATGAATAGGCTGACCCAGATCAGGAAGGGGATGGCGATCATGATGTCGACGAAGCGCATGAGCAGCATGTCCGTCTTGCCACCCTGAAGTCCAGAGAAGCAGCCGATCACCACGCCGATCAGCATCTGGCAGAGCGCAGCGGCGAGGCCCACGGTAAGGGAGACCCGGGCGCCGACCCAGATCGCTACCCAGATGTCGCGCCCGAGCGCGTCGGTGCCGAACCAATGGGTGGCGTTCGGCGGCTGATAAGTGCTGAGAAGGTCGACCTGGTCGTAATTGTAGCGCGACAGCATCGGGGCAAGGATCGCCAGCGCGATGAAGAGCAGAAGGATCGCCATGCCGGTCATGGCGGGGCCGCTCTGGCGGAAGCGCCGCCATACATCGCTCCAGAAGGCGACGGATCGGCGTCCGGCGAGCGCATCGCGTGGCGGCGTGTCGTCGGGAACAAAGAGGTAGCGGTCGGGTTCGGCCATGATTCGCGGTCTCTAGCGGTGCCGTATGCGCGGGTCGATCAGACCGTAGGCGATGTCGACCAGGAAATTCATGGCGATCAGGAAGAAGCCGAAGAAGATGGTGAGGCCGAGAACGAGGGTGTAGTCGAGATTCTGCATGGCGAGCACGAAATGGCGTCCAAGGCCCGGTATGGCGAAGATCGTCTCGATGACGAACGAGCCGGTGAGCACCGAAGCGACGGCGGGCCCGAGAATAGTGAGGATGGGAAACAGCGCGTTGCGCAACTGGTGGCGCCATACGATCTGGGTCTGGTTCAGGCCTTTGGCCCTGGCGGTCTTGATATAGTCGGCATTGACGATCTCGAGCATCGAGGCGCGCATGTAGCGCGCAATCGTCGCCATGGTGCCAAGGCTCAGCGCGAAGGCCGGCATCAGCGTGTGCAAGAAACTCTCATAACGGGCGACCGGCAGGAGCTTGAGATGGACGCCCAGATAATATTGCAGAATGCCGGCGAGCACGAAGCTCGGCACCGAGATGCCCACCAGCACCAGCACGACGGTGAGATAGTCGAGCGGCTTGCCGCGGTTGAGGGCGGCCACGACGCCGAAGAACAGGCCGAAGACGATGGCGATCACCATCGCCCTGATGCCGAGATCGAGGGAGGCGGGAAAGGCGTCGGCGATGATGGTGTTCACACGGTGCCCGCGCTTGGCGAGCGAATAGCCGAAATCGCCCCTGGCGAGATTGCCCATATAGATCAGATACTGCTCTGCCAGCGGCTTATCGAGGCCGTAATGCTCGCGCAGCCTCTCCTTCACTTCGACCGTCACCTTGGGACCGGCGAACGGATCGCCCGGCACGAGCCGCATGAGGAAGAAGGTCAGGCTTGCCAGCACGAACATCGCCACCAGCGCAACCATCAGCCGGTTCACGATGTACTTCAGCATGCCCACTGTCTTGCCTCATGAAAAATCCATGTGCGGCGTATGGAAGACGCCGCACATGCGGGAAGTATAGCCTTAAATCGCGCGCCTGTTTATTCCGTCACATCCGCATGGATGTAGTTGAAGGTGGCGCCGAACATCGCCGTCGTCAGGTTCTTCACACGGGGCTGCAGCGCCATCGCGCCCTTCCAGTGCAGAAGCGGAATGCAAGGCGCGTCGTCGGAGAACTTGGCTTCCGCCTGACCGAGGATTTCGGCCCGCTTGACGAGGTCGGTCTCGGCATTGGCCTTGTTCAGGAGGTCGTCGAATTCCTTGTTCTCATAGGTGACGCCCATATCCATGGAGCTCGAATTCCAATAGCCCATATAGGTATAGGGATCGTCGAAATCGGGGCCCCAGCCGGCAACAGCGAAGTCATAGGCCAGCGCCGGCTTGTAGAGGTTGTTATAGAACTGCTTGCCGGTCGCCTGGTGCATCTCGACCTTGAGGCCAAGCGCGGTGAGCACGCTGAAGAAATAGGGCGTGATCACTTTCGGATTCTCGGGGCTTTCCGAGGTCAGGAGATCGAATTTCGGCAGATCGGCGAGTGCCACGCCGGCCTCGGCAAGCGCCTTGTCGAGATATTCCTTGGATTTCGCCATGTCGGCGGCTTCGGGATGGAACTTGCCGTAGTTCGGGCTGACCTCACCCCATGACTTGCCGGGATAGATGGCGGTGGCGCGCGGCGTCTGGACGGTGGCCGGAATGGCGGCACCCTGCAGCACCTTGTCGACGAAGCCCTGGCGGTCGACCGCGTAGGAGATCGCCTTCATGAAGTTCGGATTCGAAAGCAGCTTCGCCTTGACCGGATCGTTCTGGCCATGCCGGTTCAGATGCACGTCGCGCACGCCACCGCGATCATAGCGCACGAGCTTGCCCTCGGTCTCATACTGGCTTGATTCCGTCTCGGTGACCGGGATGTAGAGGTCGATCTCGCCATTGTCGAACATGTTGCGCTTGGTGCCGTCCTCCGGCACCACGAGGAACACGACTTCGTCGAGCTTGATGTTCGCGGCGTTCCAATAGTCCGGGTTCTTCTTGAGGACGAGCTTGTCCTCGTTCTCCCACTGGACGAGGACAAAGGGGCCGTTGGAGGGCAGCGACTCGACCGATGCGCCATAGGCGTCGCCGAATTTCGTGACCAGGTCCTCGCGGCCGGGCGAGGCGAAGGTGGAGCTCACCAGTCCCAGGAAATACGGCACCGGATTCTTGAGCGTGATGACCACTGTCTTGTCGTCGGGCGCCTTGACGCCGAGATCCTCGCGCTTGGCCGTCTTGCCGCGCAATTCGGCGCCGTTCAGAATGTCGTCATAGATCGAGCTCGCCGGCGAGGTCTCGAACATGCGCACGAAGGCATGTACGAAATCGCCGCCAGTCACCGGCTTGCCGTCCGACCACTTCGCGTCGCGCAAGGTGAAGGTGTAGGTCTTGCCGTCGGCGGATACTTCCCATTTCTCCGCCATGCCCGGCTCGATCTTGTTGCCGTTGGCGCGCACCAGCGACTCGAACATGGCGGTCTGGACGGCCATGTGGTTGGTCGAGGTCAGGACGCGCGGATCGAGATTGTCGAGACCGACGGAATTTTCGCCGCCCGCCGTGCCGATCGCCATCGTCAGGGTCTTCTTCGCCTGTGCGAAGACGGCGCTCATGGGCACGGCCGCCGCAATGGTGCTGCTCAGCAAGGCGGCGGTGAAGCTTCTGCGTGTGAGATTGAAGGTCATGGTGGTCACTCCCTTAACGTTATGTTTTCGGCTCGTCGGCTTGGTTTGAACTTGCGGCTACGCCTGGTCGGTTACGCGCCCGTGCCGGGGCTCAGATCACATAAAATTCGGTTTGCCGCGGACAAAGCGTGCGGCAGCCCTCGCGCGTGAAGAGGACGGGCTCTTCCGTCGCCATGACGAGCCGCTGGCCGCCCCATTCGGGCACTTCCGCCTCGGTGCTCAGCTCCATGACGAAGGCGCTGTTGTATTCCAGCCGCACTTCGCCGCGGGGCAGCGGATTTTCCTGCTCCCAGGGCAGGCCGATCAAAGGGCCGGGCTGGTGCAGGAACAGGCCGAGATTGTGCGAATAGACTTTCGGCGTCGGCACGCCTTCGGCGCGCGCCCGATGCAGGATGGTCTGCTGCAGCTCGTTGCCGCTGATGCCATGGCGGAATTCCGACATGTAAATGTCCTGGAGCCTCAGCGTGTCCTCGAGCCGCGTGACGAGGCCTGCCGGCACCTTGCTTTCTCCCGGCCGCGGTACATAGGCGAGGTGCTGATGGTCGGAATTCAGCCGGAGATATTTGATGCCGACATCGCAATGGATGACGTCGCCGGGACTTACGACATTGCCCGGATAACTCGTCTCGCGCTGATCGCGATGGATGCGGAAATAGGGCCGGAAGGCGGTCTCGAGTCCAAGATCGCGCGCATGCTGCCAATAATGCCAGACGAGATCGTCGATGGTGGTGACGCCAGGCGTGATCGTTCCAGCATGGAAGCATTCGCCGATCATGTATTGGCCGAGTTCGGTGACGCGCCTGAACAGCACCGTTTCGTGATCGGTGAGCGTGCTGGCCCAGCGCACCCCGGCCTTCTCGGCCGAGACGAGGCGGGAGCGATATTTCTCCGGCAGGCGCTCAGTGAGCTGCCGATGGAGATTGTAGGTGAGCCCGCCGGCGGCCCAGGCGATGTCGCCGATATTGATGCCGATGGTCTTCGGATCGCGCTTCGCGATGAGATCGATGAGGATCGGCCACTGTTTTTCTTCCAGCTGGCCGGCGTAGGGCCGCTCATAGAGGTCCTTCGTGTCGACGCCCGCCACATTGTAGCGGCGGATGCGGTCGCCTTCGTCGACAAACACCAGCATCGACAGAATCGGCGACCAGTTGTCCATCGGGATCATGGTCCGGTAGATCGGATCGGGATCGTCCTCCTGGCACAGGATGATCCACATATCGAGGCCGGCGTCTCGCATGGCGGCGGGCAGAATGCTGTCGAGCCTGCCGCGCACCATTTCGGTGATCTGAGGGGATTGCTCGCGCACGGGCAGAATTATCGGCCGGTTCTGCGGTCGCGAAGGCGTCAGATCATGCATTGCCCGTTCCATTTTCCCACCAGCGGCGGCAATTGCGGGTGCAATTCGTCCGGCCGGCTCCCCCACTTTGAGATGAATGGAGCATTCCGCGAAAGCTGGCGCACTGTCAAGATAAACGTTTAGTCGGCGGTCCGGTTTTACGGCTCGGGGCTTGTATAAGGTACGATTTTGGAGAGGCGTGCCGGCGGCGGGATATCAGCCCTGGCGGCTCTTGAGCCGGACGATGATGTCGATGCGACCGACTTCCATACCCGGGGGCGGCTCGGGCAGGCCCTTGATCGTCAGGTTGTCGGAGGCGATGTCGAACAGCCGGCCCTCGCGCTCGACATAATAGTGATAATGATTGGAGGTATTCGTGTCGAAATAGGTGCGGTCGCCTTCGATGGCTACCTCGCGCAGGAGGCCCGCATCGGTGAATTGATTCAGCGTATTGTAAACGGTGGCCAGCGAAACCGGCACGCGCGCGACGACCGCCTCGGCATGCAGTTGCTCAGCCGTGATATGCCGGTCGCCGGAACCGAACAGAATCTCGGCCAGCGCCAAGCGCTGACGTGTCGGGCGCAGTCCGGCCCCGCGCAATCTGGTCGCAACAGTCTCGGAATTCATCAATTACCCTTTTAATCCAGCGCAATTAGTATAGCGACAATCCCCGGGTACCTGCAATGGTGCCCAAAAAGGGTAATTTGGTGACCGAACCGTTCGTCTTTCAAGCCGGGGATCGGTATGTTAGGAAGCTGGTCGCGGTGTTGGACTAAGCGGAGCGGAATAGCGGAAAAGATGGCCGAACGGAAATCGCGTTTTTTATATGATGAGTTGATCGCCTGTGCCCGGGGAGACCTGTTCGGTCCAGGCAATGCCCAATTGCCGCTTCCGCCGATGCTGATGTTCGACCGCATCACCCATATTTCCGAAGATGGTGGTGAATTTGGTAAGGGCCAGATTGTCGCAGAGCTTGACGTCAAGCCCGATCTCTGGTTCTTCCCCCCGCATTTCCCTGGCGATCCGGTCATGCCGGGCTGCTTAGGGCTGGATGCGCTCTGGCAGATGCTGGGCTTCTTCATGGGCTGGCTGGGCGCGCCCGGCAAGGGTCGCGCGCTTGGGGTAGGCGAGGTTAAATTCACCGGCATGGTCGTCCCCACCGTCAAGAAGGTCGAATATGTCGTGAATCTGAAGCGCGTCATCCTGCGCAAGCTCAATCTCGGCATCGCGGATGGTCTTCTCAAGGCGGATGGGGAGACTATCTATACCGCTGCCGATCTCCGGGTCGGTTTGTTCATGCCCGCAAAGGCCTGAGGGAGGCAATTTACAGTCATGCGCCGAGTCGTCGTCACCGGTCTTGGTATCGTTTCGAGTATTGGCAACAATGCCCAGGAAGTCCTGGCATCGTTGCGGGAGGCCAAATCCGGGGTCGTGAAAGCGGAAGACTATGCCCGGCTCGGCTTCCGCTGCCAGGTCCATGGCGCCCCCACCCTTGATCTCGACAGCGCGGTCGATCGCCGCGTGCGCCGCTTCATGGGCGATGGTGCGGCCTGGAACTGGGTGGCGATGCGCCAGGCCATCACTGATTCGGGCCTCGAAGAGAGCGATATCAAGAACGAGCGCAGCGGCATCATCATGGGCTCGGGCGGACCTTCGACCCGCACCATTGTGAGCGCCGCCGATACCGCGCGCGAGAAGGGCCCCAAGCGCGTCGGTCCCTTCGCGGTGCCGGCCGCCATGTCGAGCACCAATTCGGCGACGCTTGCGACGCCTTTCGGCATCAAGGGCGTCAATTATTCGATCTCATCGGCTTGCGCCACCTCGGCCCATTGCATCGGCAATGCCGCCGAACTCATCCAGTGGGGCAAGCAGGATGTCATGTTCGCCGGCGGTGGCGAGGAGCTCGATTGGACCTTGTCCGTCCTCTTCGACGCCATGGGCGCCATGTCGACCAAGTTCAATGCCACGCCCGAAAAGGCGTCTCGCGCCTATGACAAGAACCGTGACGGCTTCGTCATCGCCGGCGGCGCCGGCACGGTCGTGCTCGAGGAACTCGAGCATGCCAAGGCGCGCGGCGCCAAGATCTATGGCGAGATCGTCGGCTATGGGGCAACCTCCGACGGCTATGACATGGTCCAGCCCTCGGGCGAGGGCGCGGCGCGCTGCATGCGCCAGGCGCTCGCGACCGTGAAGGAGAAGGTCGACTACATCAATCCGCATGCGACCTCGACGCCGATCGGCGACAAGAAGGAGATCGAGGCGATCCGCGAGGTCTTCGGCAAGAATATTCCGCCGATCTCCGGCACCAAGTCGCTGACCGGACATTCGCTGGGCGCCACCGGCGTCCAGGAGGCCATTTACTGCCTGCTGATGATGAAAAACGGCTTCATCTGCGAAAGCGCCAATATCGAGGAGCTCGATCCCGAATTCGCCGACATTCCCATCGTCCGCCAGCGTCGCGACGATGTGGAGGTCAATGTGGCGATCTCGAACAGCTTCGGTTTTGGCGGCACCAACGCCACGCTGGCCTTGCAGCTCTACAACGGCTAGCGCGTGAGACGGTTATAAGTTTCAGTGAGATGATTTTTTTGGCGCGCCGGGCCGCTGGAGCCTGGAGCGATCGGGGAGTGTAGGGGAGTGATGAAAGACGGTTTGATGAAGGGCCGACGCGGCCTCATCATGGGGGTGGCGAACGATCATTCGATTGCTTGGGGCATCGCCAAGGCT
Source organism: Nordella sp. HKS 07 (assembly GCF_011046735.1). Lineage (NCBI taxonomy): Bacteria > Pseudomonadati > Pseudomonadota > Alphaproteobacteria > Hyphomicrobiales > Nordella > Nordella sp. HKS 07. Next base: position 3,018,526 of record NZ_CP049258.1, read on the forward strand.
CTGCACGAGCAGGGCGCCGAGCTTGCTTTCACCTATCAGGGCGAGGCCTTCGGGCGCCGCGTGAAGCCACTCGCCGAGACTGTCGGCTCGAGACTGGTGCTGCCCTGCGACGTCGAGAATATTGCGACCGTCGACGAGGCCTTTGCCGCCATAGCGAAGGAATGGCAGACGATCGATTTCGTCGTCCACGCCATCGCCTTCTCCGACAAGTCCGAGCTCAAGGGCAAATATGCCGACACTAGCCGCGACAATTTCGTCCGCACGATGATCATCTCGTGCTTCTCCTTCACGGAGATCACCCGCCGGGCGGCCGCGCTCATGCCCAATGGCGGCGCACTGGTGACGCTGACCTATGGCGGCTCGGTCAGGGTGATGCCGAACTACAACGTGATGGGCGTCGCCAAGGCGGCGCTCGAATCCTCGGTACGCTATCTCGCCGCCGATTACGGGTCGCAAGGAGTTCGCGTGAACGCCATCTCGGCGGGCCCGATGCGCACGTTGGCGGGGGCCGGCATCGGCGATGCCCGCGCCATGTTCAGTTTCCAGAAGCGCCATTCGCCGCTGCGCCGCACCGTGACGCTCGATGAAGTGGGGGGTGCCGCTCTCTATCTCCTGTCGCCGCTGTCGGGTGGCGTCACCGGCGAGATCCACTATGTCGATTCTGGCTACAACATCATCTCGACGCCGCGCCCGGAAGACCTGAAGCGCGCCTTCGAGGAAGGCGACGACTGATTCAGCGCGTTGATTCGGGAGAGCGGGCGGGATCGATTGCCCTAATTTTTGCGCCGCGTGGGCTCGCGCTCTGATGAATGTCAGGTCTTCGGGCGACCCGCGATCAGGCTTTGATAATCCACAAAGGCGTTGCGAAAGAGCCGGTCGCCTTCATGGTCTGGTCACCCGCCGCAAAGTGAGGTTGATCCGCCCACCCGATCTGAGCAGCGTCGAGGTGCCGGCGAGCACCCGGTCGATGCCGTGATAGCGCAGCCTCGACGCCCCGCCCATGACCAGGACATCGCCCGAGGCAAGCTTCAGCGTCTCGGTCTTGCCGGCCCGCTCGAGGCCGCCAATGCGGAAGATGGCCGTGTCGCCGAGCGAAAGGGAGACGACCGGGGCCGAGAAATCCTCCTCGTCCTCATCGCGATGGAGCCCCATCTTGGCGCCCTCGCGATAATAATTCACAAGACAGGCTTCCGGCTCATGGGCATAGTCCGAGACCTTGCGCCAGAGTTCCATCACCATGTCGGGGATTTGGGGCCAGGGGGCGCCGGTCTCGGGATGCTGAGCCTGATAGCGATAGCCGGCCCGGTCCGACACCCAGCCGAGCTCGCCCAGATTGCTCATCCTGACCGTGAAGGGCCGGCCGCTCCTCGGCATCACCGGTGTATAGAAGGGGGCCTGGAGGAGGGCCTTCTCGAGCGTCGCGACCAAGGCCTCTTGCGCTGTACGGTCGAAATAGGAAGGAATATATCTGAGTCCGCTGGTCATGAAGTCCTTTGGGGCCACGATTCACTGCCCGGCTCGATAAGGCGGAGGAAGAAGCGCCCGGGCCACCCGAAAACCGTCCGGAATACCGGCTTTTGCCCTCACCAAAACTTGATAGGCCCGGTTTCCAACCTTATATAGCCGACGAACGCCGGATTTTCCTCGGGAACGAGGATGTCCGGTACAACGTAATAGGGGACCCCGCACCCCGATATCGAGTCCGGGGCGGAAGTGCCGGATCGGGCTTCCACCAGGGTCTGCCGCTAGGAGGTTTTGTAAATGGGAAAAGTCATAGGGATCGACCTTGGTACCACCAATTCCTGCGTTTCCGTGATCGAGGGCAAGCTGCCCAAGGTCATCGAGAACGCGGAAGGTGCGCGTACCACCCCTTCGATCGTTGCGTTTAACGCCGACGGCGAACAGCTCGTCGGCCAGCCGGCCAAGCGCCAGGCCGTCACCAATCCGGAGAACACCTTCTTCGCCATCAAGCGCCTGATCGGGCGGCGCTGGAACGACCCGATGGTCGAGAAGGACAAGAAGCTCGTCCCCTATCATATCGTGAAGGCGGACAATGGCGATGCGTGGGTCGAGGCCCGCGGCCAGAAATATGCCCCGTCCCAGATCTCGGCCTATATACTTCAGAAGATGAAGGAGACGGCGGAGCGCTATCTGGGCGAAACCGTCACCCAGGCGGTCATCACCGTTCCCGCTTATTTCAACGACAGCCAGCGCCAGGCTACCAAGGATGCCGGCAAGATCGCCGGCCTCGAGGTTCTGCGCATCATCAACGAGCCGACGGCGGCAGCGCTTGCCTACGGCCTCGACAAGAAGGAAGCCGGCACCATCGCGGTCTATGACCTGGGCGGCGGCACCTTCGACATCTCCATTCTCGAGATTGGCGATGGCGTCTTCGAGGTTAAGTCGACCAATGGCGACACCTTCCTCGGCGGCGAAGACTTCGACATGCGCATCGTCGATTATCTCGCGGACGAGTTCAAGAAGGAGCAGGGCATCGACCTGCGCAAGGACAAGCTTGCTCTCCAGCGTCTGAAGGAAGCCGCCGAAAAGGCGAAGATCGAGCTTTCTTCCTCGACCCAGACGGAAATCAACCTGCCCTTCATCACCGCCGATCAGTCGGGGCCGAAGCATCTCACTCTCAAGCTGACCCGCGCCAAGCTCGAAGCTCTGGTTGACGATCTCATCCAGAAGACGGTCGAGCCGTGCCGCCAGGCGTTGAAGGATGCCGGTATCACGGCGGGCCAGATCAACGAGGTCGTCCTCGTCGGCGGCATGACCCGCATGCCGAAGGTCATCGAGACGGTGAAGCAGTTCTTCGGCAAGGAGCCGCATAAGGGCGTCAATCCGGACGAAGTCGTGGCCATGGGTGCCGCGATCCAGGCCGGCGTGCTCAAGGGCGAAGTGAAGGACGTCCTCCTTCTCGACGTGACCCCGCTGTCGCTCGGCATCGAGACGCTCGGTGGAGTGTTCACCCGCCTGATCGAGCGCAACACCACGATCCCGACCAAGAAGAGCCAGGTCTTCTCGACGGCTGACGACAATCAGACCGCCGTGACGATCCGCGTCTTCCAGGGCGAGCGTGAGATGGCGGCCGACAACAAGCTGCTCGGCCAGTTCGATCTCATGGGCCTTCCCCCGGCGCCACGCGGCATGCCGCAGATCGAGGTCACCTTCGACATCGACGCCAACGGCATCGTCAACGTGTCGGCCAAGGACAAGGCGACCAACAAGGAGCAGCAGATCCGCATCCAGGCCTCCGGCGGTCTCTCCGACTCGGAAGTCGAGAAGATGGTCAAGGACGCCGAAGCCAATGCCGCCGAGGACAAGAAGCGCAAGGATCTGGTCGAGGCCAAGAATCACGGCGAGAGCCTGATCCACTCGACGCAGAAGTCGCTCGCCGAGCATGGCGACAAGGTTGCCCAGGCCGACAAGTCGACGATCGAGGCCGCCATTGCCGATCTCAAGACGGCGATGGAAGGTCAGGACGCCGAGGCGATCAAGGAGAAGACCAACGCTCTGGCGCAGGCCGCTATGAAACTCGGCGAAGCGATCTACAAGTCGCAGCAGAGCCAGGCCGGCGGCGACGGTCCGGATGCTGGCGCCGGCGCTTCCGGTGGCCAGGGCGGCGCCGACGATGTTGTCGATGCCGACTTCACTGAGGTCAAGGACGACGACTCCAAGAAGTCGGCCTGACGTATATGTTCTGCAAGGGTCTGAAAAACCTTCTCCCCGCTTCGGCGGGGAGAAGATTCTTTTTGGGGCCGGGCAAGCAGGCTAAAAAGAGCTGGGACGACGGGTCAGAATGGCCAAGCGCGACTATTATGAAATCCTGGGTGTCCAGAAGGGTGCCGACGAGAAGGAGCTGAAAAGCGCCTTCCGTAAGCTCGCCAAGCAATTTCATCCCGATGCCAGTCCGGGCGACAAGACGGCCGAGCACAAGTTCAAGGAAATCAACGAAGCCTATGACGTTCTGAAGGATCCGCAGAAGAAGGCGGCCTATGACCGCTTCGGCCATGCGGCTTTCGAAGGCGGCATGGGCGCGCGTCCCGGCGGGCCGGGCTTCGGTCCGGAATTCACCTCCTCGATGTCGGACATCTTCGAGGATCTATTCGGCGAATTCATGGGCGGTGGACGTGGCCGCGGTGGCCGCGGCGGCGGCAGGGGATCCTCGGCCGCCCGTGGCTCCGATCTGCGCTACAACATGGAAATCAGCCTCACCGAAGCTTTCTCCGGCAAGACCGCCCAGATCCGTGTGCCGACCGCCACCGCCTGCGAGGTCTGCAAGGGGTCGGGCGCCAAGCCCGGCTCAAGCCCGAAGACCTGCGGCACCTGTGGCGGCCAGGGCGCGGTCAGGGCGGCTCAGGGCTTCTTCACCGTGGAGCGCACCTGTCCTTCCTGCCATGGCAGCGGCCAGGTGATCTCCGATCCGTGCGGCAATTGCGGCGGCCAGGGCCGTCTCACGCGCGAGCGCACGCTGTCGGTGAACATCCCGGCGGGCGTCGAGGACGGCACCCGCATCAGGCTCGCGGGCGAAGGCGAGGCGGGTCTGCGCGGCGGCTCGGCCGGCGACCTCTACATCTTCCTCTCGGTGCGCCCGCATGAATTCTTCCAGCGCGACGGCGCCGATCTCTTCTGCAAGGTGCCGGTCTCCATGATCGTCGCCTCGCTCGGCGGCGACATCGAAGTGCCGACCATCGATGGCAAGAAGGCGCGCGTGTCGATCCCGGAGGGCGCCCAGACCGGCAAGCAGTTCCGCCTGAAGGCCAAGGGCATGCCGATCCTGCGCTCCACCCAGATGGGCGATATGTATATCCAGGTGACGGTCGAGACGCCGGTCAACCTGTCACGCAAGCAGCGCGAGCTGCTCAAGGACTTCGAGAAGGAAGCTCGCAACAACTCGCCCGAGTCGGACGGCTTCTTCGCCAAGGCGCGCGCATTCTGGGAAGGCTTCGGGAGCTAGAGCATCGGACCGAAAAGCATGTGGTCGGGCTTGACCCGACCATGCGAAGCGGTTTTCGGACAATCCGATGCGCAACTCAATGAGTTAGAGCGTCGGGCGCTTCCGGAGGTGGTATAGGGCTCGCGGGTGGTTTCGCGAGACCGTCGATCGTCCCACTACTGCTGGAGCGCGGGAGGAGCCCGCAGCTCCTCACTGAGGGGTGTGGCAGATGTCGCAGGCTAAGCTCAGCAGCAGGCTCGATCGCCCTGTCGATGATCGCGATCACATTCTCGGCGCCGCCGACGCCGATATCACGCTGGTTGAGTATGGCAGCTATGCCTGCCCCTATTGTCGCGCCGCAAACGAGAAGATAGCGCAGGTCCGCGACGAGCTCGGCGGCCGCCTGCGCTATGTGTTTCGCCACTACCCGCTTGTCGGCAGCGACATTGCGCAGAGGGCCGCGGAACTCGTCGAGCACGCCGCGGACTCCAAAAGCTTCTGGGATGCGCATATCGCCTTGATGACGAGGTCCCAGACCCTCACCGAGGACGACCTCGAGGCGGTTGGCCGCGACCTCGGGGTCTCCGGCATGAGCGCCGGCAAAGGCGAATACGCGAAAGCTCGCGTTGCCACCGATATTCGCAGCGCGCGCGCCAGCCACGCGATGGTGACGCCGACATTCTTCATCAACGGCCGCCGCTATGACGGCCCCTGGGACGAAGGCTCATTCACGGACGCGATGGTGCGTGCGCCGGGGCGCCGGCTGCGCGAGGCGGCGCTCGACTTCGCGGGCTGGGCGCCGTCGGCGGGCGTTCTCCTGCTCGTCGCGACGATCGCCGCGGTCGTGCTGACCAACTCCGGCCTCGGCAGCGCATTCACGGCCCTCTGGGAGCAATATCTGGGCGTCTCGCTTGGCGCCTTGGACTTCAGGATGTCGCTGCTCCATTGGATCAATGACGGCCTGCTCACGATCTTCTTCCTCGTCGTCGGCCTCGAGATCAAGCGCGAGTTCACCGTCGGCCGCCTTGCCAGCTTCAGGTCGGGCGCGCTGCCCGTCGCTGCCGCCATCGGCGGCATGGCTGTGCCGGCCGGCATCTATCTGGCGCTGACGCCGGCAGGGCCCTGGTCGCATGGCTGGGGCGTGCCGATGGCGACGGACACGGCCTTCGCGGTCGCCCTGCTTGTGATGCTCGGCTCTCGTGCCCCGACGGAGCTGCGTGTCTTTCTGACGGCCGCCGCCATTGTCGACGACATCGGAGCTATCGTCGTCGTCGCCATCTTCTATTCCGGCGCGCTCGATCTCACGGCACTTGCCGCGGCGGCCGCAGTCATCGCCATGCTGGCGCTCCTCAATCGCTGGCGCATCTACAGCGTGACGCCCTATGTGCTGCTGGGCGTGCTTCTCTGGTGCTTGATCCTCGCCAGTGGCCTGCACGCCACGATGGCCGGCGTCATTCTTGCGCTGTTCATCCCGACGCGGCCGCCGGCGGATTTGCTGGCGATCATGGCGCAGGCCGATGCGATCCTGACCGCCGAGGCGCGGCGCAGCGGCGAAGTCCTGCGCCACGGACCCTCGCTTCCTGCCATGCGCGCCCTCGATACGCTGCATGAGCGTTTGGAGTCCCCCGCCGATCGGCTGCTGCGGCATGCCGGCGCGCGATCGAGTTATGTCGTACTTCCCCTGTTCGCGCTGGCGAATGGCGGTGTCGCATTGGATCTGTCCGGACTGGCGAGCCACCAGGGCCTGATGACGGCGATCGTCGCCGGCCTCGTGATCGGCAAGCCGCTCGGCCTGGTGTCGGCGTCGCTGATCGCGGTCAAGCTCGGATGGGCGACGAAACCCGATGAGTACAGCTGGACGCAACTGGTCGGGGCTGGCGCTCTGGCCGGAATTGGTTTCACGATGTCGCTTTTCATCGCCGGCCAAGCCTTCCCGTCGGTGGCGGATTTCGCCGCCGCCAAGATCGCCGTCTTCACGGGCTCGATAGCCTCGGCGATGATCGGCTGCGCAATCCTGTGGGTTGCCGGGCGAAGAACGCAGGCGAATGGCGGCCAGAGCGCGGATTGATCGCCGCTGCGGCCGCGCTACACCGCCCCCTCATCCTCGATATTGAGGACGCGCCCGCAATGCTTGCAATGGACGGCGTCGGCATCGTGGCGCAGGAGGCCGCAATCCGGGCATTTGTGATCGACCTTGTGCGGCCGGATGAGGATCTGGATCAGGCGCAGGAACAAGGACACGCCGAAGATCATGATCAGCACCGACAGCATCCGGCCCCAATGGCCTTGGAGCGTGATGTCGCCGAAGCCGGTTGTGGTCAGCGTCGATACGGTGAAATAAAGCGCGTCGGCATAGTTGGTGATGTGCTCATTGAGGCCGCGCTGACTCTCATAGACGATTCCCGTGGTGACGAAGATGAAGAGGCCGAGATTGAGGGCGGCCATCACCGTCTGCTCGTTCTCGCGAAAGAGGCGCGAATCGCGCCGCATGCGCATGAGGACGAGCGGCGAGCGCATGACGCGCAGCACCCGCACCACGCGCAGGAAGGCGAGGCCTTCGCCCGGAAGTGGGGCGAGCAGCGAGACGATGACCACGATGTCGGCGAGATTGGCGGGGTTCATGAGGTCGCCGAGCCGGTTGTGGCTGATCCAGAAGCGCGCCAGGAAATCGCAGAGGATCAGAAGCCCGATGACGACATCGATCACCCCGATGAAGGGACTGCGCGGGAGGAAGGATGACACCACCAGGAAGATGATCGTTGCGACATCGAAGGTGATGAGGCCGTAACGGAAGCGGTGCGCCCGGCTCGATGCCCCTTCGTAGAGTTCCCGAACGAGATTTTTCAACGCCATTGACCGGTCCGGACCTTTCACTTATCGCGCATCCCGGCGAAGCGGAATCGCTGCGCCGAAGAGGATTCGCGACAAACAACACCTTTGGAGCAGATTCTTATCGCCAAAGTCTTCAACTTTGGCGGAATTTGCTCTAGAGCCTGTCCCCGATAGCGAAGGGGAGAGGTAGCATGCCCAAGGCCTATTGGATTGCGCAAGTCACCGTGTCCAATCCCGACCAGTACAAGCTTTATGCCGAAAGCGCGCCCCTGGCGTTCAAGAAATTTGGCGCCGCCATCCTGGCGCGCGGCGGCCGCTTTGGCCAGATGGAAGGCGAGGGACGCCCGCGCAACGTGGTGATCGAATTCCCGTCCTATGAGGACGCGGTCGCCTGCTACAATTCGCCCGAATATCAGTCCGCCAAGGCCAAGCGCAAGGGCGCCGGCGAGGCCGATATCGTCATCGTCGAGGGCGTGTGATGGCGGCCAAAGGTTATTGGATGGTCCGCGTCACGGTGAAGGATCCCGAGCGCTACAAGGACTATATCGCCGCCAACAAGGCGCCGCTCGAGAAATACGGCGCCAGGTTCCTGGTGCGCGGCGGCGCCCATGAGGTGGTCAAGGGCGCCTCGCGCGACCGTCATGTGATCATCGAATTCCCATCGCTCGAAGCGGCGAAAGCCTGCTTCCGCTCGCCCGACTATCAGGCGGCACTCAAGATCTTCGAGACCTGCGCCGAGAGCGATGTCGTCATCGTCGAGGGAGTATCATGAAGATCGCCATAGCCGGAGCGGGCGGCCGCATGGGCCGCGTGCTGACCCGTATCGTGCATGAGACGGAGGGTCTCGAAATCGCCGGCGGCCTCGAGCCGAAGGGCACGGCCTGCGTCGGCGCCGACATGGGCGAACTCGCCGGCATCGGACCGCTCGGCATCAAGATCACCGACGAGCCCTTGCCGCTCTTCACCCGGATCGAAGGCGTCATCGACTTCACCGTGCCCCAGGCGACGCTGGCGCTCGCCGAGCTGTCGGCGCAGGCGCGCATCGTCCATGTCATCGGCACCACCGGCATCGACAAGGAAGGCGACGAGAAGATCAGAGCGGCGGCGCGTCATGCCCGCATCGTGAAATCGGGCAATATGAGCTTAGGCGTCAATCTCCTGGCCGCGATGGTGCGCAAAGTGGCGGCGAGCCTCGGACCCGATTTCGATATCGAGGTCCTCGAGATGCACCACAGGCACAAGATCGACGCGCCCTCGGGCACCGCCTTGCTCTTGGGCCAGGCGGCGGCGGAAGGCCGCAAGCTCGATCTCGCGAAATCCTCGGTGCGCTCGCGCGACGGTCATACGGGTGCGCGTCCGGAAGGCCATATCGGCTTCGCCACATTGCGCGGTGGCAGCGTGGTCGGCGAGCACACGGTGATGTTCGCCGGGCCCGACGAGCGCATCGAGCTGACCCACAAGGCCGCGAGCCGCGACCTCTTCGCGCGCGGCGCGGTGCGCGCGGCGCAGTGGGCGAAAGACAAGAAACCCGGTCTCTATTCGATGGCCGACGTATTGGGACTGGAGTAATCGATGGATCGCATATTGGTGCTTGTCCGCCACGGGCAGAGCGAGTGGAATCTGAAGAATCTGTTCACCGGCTGGAAAGACCCGGGTCTCACCGAGAAGGGCATCGCCGAGGCGAAGGCGGCGGGCGAGCGCCTCAAGCGCAAGGGACTTAAATTCGACATCGCCTATACGAGCGTCCTGAAGCGCGCTCAGCATACGCTCGACCTCATGCTGGCCGAGCTCGGCCAGACCGGCCTCGAGACCGTCAGGGACCAGGCGCTGAATGAGCGCGATTACGGCGATCTGACCGGCCTCAACAAGGATGAGGCGCGCAAGAAATGGGGCGAGGAGCAGGTCCATATCTGGCGGCGCTCCTATGACGTGCCGCCGCCGGGCGGCGAGAGCCTCAAGGACACGCTGGCGCGCGCTCTGCCTTATTATATGAAGCTTATTCAGCCGGACGTATTGTCGGGCAAGAGCGTGCTGGTGGCGGCGCATGGCAATTCGCTGCGTGCGCTGATCATGGCGATCGAGGGATTGACGCCAGAACAGATCCTGAAGCGCGAGCTCGAGACCGGCGTGCCGGTCTTCTATCGCCTCAGGAGCGATTCGCGCCCGGAGGCGGTGGAGATTCTCACCTGAACTGGCTTACGCGGCCTTGGCGGTGATCCCGGCCTCCCAGCCGAGAATGGCGCGCTTGCGCGTGAGGCCCCAGTGATAGCCGCACAGGCTGCCGGATTTGCCGAGCACGCGATGGCAGGGCACCACGAAGGAGACCGGATTGCGGCCGACCGCGGCGCCAACCGCGCGCGCTGCTTTGGGATTGCCGATATGGGCGGCGACATCGGAATAGGTCGAGCGCTTGCCGATCGGGATACGCAGCAGCGTTTCCCAGACGCGGATCTCGAAATCGGTGCCGATGAAGACGACGCGCAAGGGCTGGTCGCGGCGCCAGTTCTCCGGCTTGAAGATGCGGTCGGCATAGGGCTTGGTCTGAAGCCAGTCCTCGATATAGGCCGCGCCCGGCCAGCGCGACTGCATGTCGATGAGCGTGTCCTTCTCGGCCCCGTCATCGGCGAAAGCGAGGCCGGCCAGGCCCTGATCGGTGATCATCACCAGAGCGCGCCCGAAAGGACAATCGTGGAAGCCGAAGCGCAAGGTGAGGCCTTTGCCGCCGAGCTTGTAGAAGCCGGGTGTCATGCCCTCATGGGTCACGAAGAGGTCGTGCAGGCGGCCGGGCCCCGACAGGCCCACCTCATAGGCGGTGTCGAGGATGGAGGCGGAATCGCGCAGCAGGCTACGCGCATGGTCGAGCGTCACCGCCTGCAGGAATGCCTTGGGAGAGAGGCCCGCCCAGCGGGTAAACAGCCGCTGCAGATGAGTAGGGCTCAGTTGCGCCTGCTCGGCGATCTCCTCGAGCGAAGGCTGCTCGCGCCAGGTCTCGTGAATGAAGGCCAGCGTCTTCTTCACGATTTCATAATCGCGGGCAGGGGTGGACAGGGTTTCGATCTCGCTCATGGCCGGAATTTAGGAGGCTCCGGGCGCTGAAACCACCCGATTCTTGCGCATCCTAACTCATTATAAAGACTAGATATTATACACGTGGTTGCGCCAGCGCGCCGCGCAGGGTGGCGGCGAATTCTTTCCGGTCATGGGCGCCGAGGAAGCGGCCGATCTCGGTCCGCTGGCCCTTGAAGCGCAGGAACAGGCTGCCGATCAGCTCGCGGTCCTTGTCCTCTTCCAGCTCGACCCTGACCCAGGCGCGCGTGAAATGCAGCTCCTCGCGCTGCCGGTCATGGTCGAAGCGCCTGAGGATCAGTTCATGCGCCGTCACCTCGATCTGCTCCTCCTTCAGAGCATCGGCGTAGTTCTTGCGGAAGGCCCACCAGACCAGGGCGACATCGAGGCCGAGAAACGGCGCCACCGGCCAGGCGCCGAGCAGATAGAAGGCCGTGCCGGCCGCGAAATTGAGGCCGATCAAGACGCTCATGAGAATGAGAAAGCCCTTCCGGCTGAGCGAACGATAGGGCCTCAACGTGGCGCGGAAAGTCTGGTGAGCGGGCTGTTCCATGGCTTGATATTAATCCCGAGCTGGGCTCAGGTCATCTGAACACCAGCGCGGGATGCGAAAAAGTGGATACCGGTTTTTCGCTAGAATCCCGCGCTGCAATATATGAATCGATCACGTTTATGAGTTTGGATTGAGTCAATCCACTCTAGGAGGAATCATGGCGCCGCGCAGGCTCAAACCGGATCAGATCGCAGAGATGTTTCGCCGTTTCGAGGCGGCGGATCCCGCGCCCGAGGGCGAGCTTGATTACGTCAATCCCTATACGCTGCTGGTCGCCGTCGCGCTGTCGGCTCAGGCGACCGATGCTGGTGTCAACCGCGCGACCGGGCCGCTGTTCAAGATCGCCGATACGCCAGCCAAGATGGTCGAACTCGGCGAGGCGGAGCTCATTTCCCATATCCGCACCATCGGCCTCTTCCGGACGAAAGCCAGGAATGTGATCGCGCTGTCGCAGATCCTGCTCGACAAATATGCGGGCGAGGTGCCGCGCGACCGCGCCGCCCTCGAGGAATTGCCGGGGGTTGGCCGCAAGACCGCGAATGTCGTGCTCAATATCGCCTTTGGCGAGCCGACCATTGCCGTCGACACGCATCTTTTTCGCCTCGGCAACCGCACCGGGCTTGCGCCGGGCAAGACGCCGCTCGAGGTGGAGCTCAAGCTCGAAAAGGCCGTGCCTGCCGAATTCAAGCGGCACGCGCATCACTGGCTCATTCTGCACGGGCGCTATGTCTGCAAGGCGAGAAAGCCCGAATGCAAGCGCTGTCTCATCAACGATATCTGTCTCTTCAAGGAGAAGACCGTTTCAGTCCCTTGAAGATGTGGACGAAGTAGCTGGTCGAGAACAACGGCACGACGAGATTGACGAAGGGAACGAGCGCCAAGGCCGCCGGGATGAAGCCGGCGGCGAGGATGTGCGGTGAGTTCTGCCGGCGCAGCTCCCGGGCTTCCTCCACCGGCATATGGCGCATCGCCGCCATCTCGAAATATTCGCGGCTGAGCAGATAGGCGTTGACGAGCAGCAGCACGAGCGCGCCGATGCCGAACAGCAGCATCGGCAGCACCGCCAGATTGACGACGAGAACCAGGAAACCGAATTGCAGGCCGAGCAGGATGGCCTTGGTCGTCGGCAATTCGCGGCCCGGCGGATCGGACGGATAATGCTTGCGCTCGACGAGGCCGGCGATGCGGTCGAGATAGAGCCCGGCGAAGAGGGCGGTGACCGGCGGGATCATGAAGAAGGCGAGCACGGCCATGCCGAGTCCCGCCGCGACCTCGATGATGTTGTTGCCCCAGCCCCAGGGGGCGAGCTTCAGCATGTCGAGCAGCAGCACCGTCCCGGCGACCACGGCGACGAGGAGCACCAATGCAAGGCCGATCGCCTTGAACAGGACGCTGCGGAAGTCGGGGGAGAGCACATCGGCGAAGGCGGCGAAGGCGGCTTTGATCATGGCGGCATAGATAATGGATCGGTGTGCCGGATTGAAGGGCAGCTATGCAGACCGAATGCTCAAGTTGCGCCAGGAGGCGTAATCGCCTAGCTTCGAGCACCAATATTTGGGCGCCCTGCATGCCGTGGCGCCAGGCGGTAGTGAGGTCAAGAATTGAAGAATCTGGCAAGCGGTCTGGTCCTGGCGACAGCCCTTTTACTCGGTCCGGCGCATGCCCAGCAGCAGGCGGCGCCGCCGCCGGCTGTCGTCGTCGAACCCGCCGAAATGCAGGTGATCGCGCAGCGAGCAGATTTCGTCGGCCGCATCGAGGCGATCGAAAAGGTCGAGTTGCGCGCCCGCATCACCGGCTTCCTGAAGCAGGTCACTTTCACGGAAGGCGACCGGGTCAAGGAAGGCGAGACGCTGTTCGAGATCGAGCCCGAGCCGTTTCAGGCGGCGATTGATCAGCGCGAAGCGCAACTCGCTTCCGCCAAGGCCGAACTCCAGAACGCGGAGATCAACCTCAAGCGCTCCCTCGATCTGGTAAAGACCAATGCGGTCGCCCAGGCCCAGGTCGATCAGCGCCAGGCGGATGCCGCGAAAGCACGTGCTTCCGTGCTCCAGATGGAGGCCGCTCTGCGCGAGGCGGAAATTCAGTTTTCCTATACGACGATCGAGGCCCCCATATCGGGACGCATTGGACGCACCGCCTTCACCAGGGGCAATCTGGTCGATCCGTCCTCGGGCGTGCTGGCGACGATCGTGCGCGACGATGAAGTGCGTGCCGTCTTCAATGTCACCCAGCGTGAGATTCTCGACTATCGCAAGAGCGGCGGCGGCGCGCTGACCGTCAGGCTCAGACTTGCCGACGGCAGCCTCTATGACAAGCCGGGCAAGCTCGATTTCATCGACGTGGTCTCCGATCAGAAGACCGACAGCCAGCTCGTGCGGGCGGTCTTTCCCAACCCCGATCATATTCTGACCGATGGGCAGACCATCCGCGTCGTCATCGAGCGGGCCGAGGACAAGCCGTCGGTGACCGTGCCGCAGGCGGCGGTCGCCGTCGACCAGGCCGGTTCCTACACATTCGTCGTCGATCAGGCGAACAAGGTCGAGCAGCGCCGCATCAAGACCGGCCCGCAGCGCGAGGGCCGCATCGCCGTGACGGAAGGGCTGAAGGGGGGCGAGCTCGTGATCGTCGAGGGCCTGCAACGCGTGCGGGCGGGCATGGAAGTCGCTCCGCAGCGCGCCGAAACGGTCAACTGACGGCCGGAGGCAAGCATGATTTCCTCGGTATTCATTCACCGGCCGCGACTGGCCTTCGTCATTTCGATCGTCATCACGATTGCTGGCCTGATCGCCTATTACGCTCTCCCCGTCGCCCAGTTTCCTGATATCGTGCCGCCGCAGGTGCAGGTCTCCGGCGTCTATCCCGGCGCCGATGCGGCCGCGGTCGAGGCCTCCGTCGCCCAGATCATCGAACCGGCCGTCAATGGCGTCGACAAGATGATCTATATGAAGTCGACCTCCGGCGCCGACGGTACGTATAATCTGAGCGTCAGCTTCGCGGTGGGGTCGGATCCGGACCTCAATGCCGTCAACGTCTCCAACCGCGTCAATCAGGTTCTCTCGCAGTTGCCGGCGGAGGTGCAGCGCAACGGCATCGTGGTGAAAAAGAAATCATCGGCGATGCTGCAGGTCCTGAGCATCTATTCGCCCAAGGGCTCGCGCGACGGATTGTTCCTGTCGAACTATGTGACCATCAATGTCCTCGACCGCCTGGCCCGCGTGCCGGGCGTCGGCGAGGTCATGCTGTTCGGCGCCAAGGATTATTCGATGCGCATCTGGCTCGACCTCGACCGCCTGGCGAGCCTGGGGCTGACCACGGCCGATGTGGTGACGGCGGTCCAGCAGCAGAATGTGCAGGCCGCCGTCGGGCGCATCGGCGCGGCCCCCTGGTCAAGGATACGGCGCTGCAGATCAATCTCAACGCCAAGGGCCGGCTCTCCGATCCGGCCGAGTTCGAGAACATCGTGATCCGCGCCACCGAGAGCGGCGGCCTGGTCCGGGTCAAGGACGTCGCTCGTGTCGAGCTCGGGGCCAAGACACTCGATTCCGATGCGCAGTTCAACGGCAAACCGACCGCCGGCATCGCCATTTACCAGGCGCCCGGGGCCAATGCGCTGTCGACCGCCGAGAATGTCCGCAAGACTCTCGACGCCCTGAAGGCCAGCTTCCCGGAGGATGTCGATTACGCCGTCGCCTATGATTCCACCGTCTTCGTCGACAAGATGATGGAAAGCGTCAAGCATACGCTGATCGAGGCGTTTGTGTTGGTGGCGCTGGTTGTCCTGGTCTTCCTCGGCAATTTCCGCGCCACCCTCATTCCCATCATCGCCGTGCCGGTCGCCCTTATCGGCACCATGGCGGTGCTGCTGGCGCTCGGCTTCTCGCTGAATACCATCTCGCTCCTGGCGCTCGTGCTGGCGATCGGCATCGTCGTCGATGACGCGATCGTCGTCGTCGAGAATGTCGAGCATGTGCTGCACGAACATCCCGAGCTGTCGCCCGCCGAGGCGACCGAAATGGCCATGGGCCAGATCACCGGGCCGATCATCGCCATCACGCTGGTTCTTCTCTCGGTCTTCGTGCCCACCGCCTTCATCCCGGGCATCACCGGCCAACTCTATATGCAGTTCGCGGTCGCCGTCTCGGTGTCGATGGTGATCTCCGCCATCAACGCGCTGACCCTGTCGCCGGCGCTGTGTTCGCTCCTTCTGAAGCATCGCGGGCCGCCGCGCGGCATCTTCAAGCTGTTCAACCGCGGCGTTGAGGGCGCCAAGGGCGGCTATGTGGCGCTGGTGCGGCCGCTGGCCCGCCGCGCCATCCTGGCGCTGCTCCTGGTCGGCATCTTCGCCGGTTCCGCCGGCTGGCTCGCCAAGATGATTCCCACCGGCTTTCTGCCCGACGAGGATCAGGGCGCCTTCATGGGCGAGATTCAGTTGCCGGATTCTGCTTCGACCGAGCGCACCGCCGCCGTCGTCAAGCGCGTCGAGGCGCTCATTGCCGAGAAGCCGTGGGCTGAGTCCTACTTCACAGTGAGCGGCTACAGCATGCTCGACGGCCTGGCTCTGCCCAACAAGGCCTTCTTCGTCGTGCTGATGAAGCCTTTCGAGGACCGCAAGAGCCCCGACATGACGGCCTTCGCGGCCATCGCGGAATTGCGGCGAGACTTCCAGTCCATCGCCGCCGCCAGCATCTTCCCCTTCAATCCGCCGCCGATCCAGGGTCTTGGCACCGGCTCCGGCTTCGAATTTCAGCTGCAGAGCAATGCCGGCGCCGCACCCGCCGACATCGCCGCCGTGGCGCGCGGCCTGACCATCGCCGCCAATCAGGATCCGCGGCTCACCGGCGTCTTCACCACCTTCAGTGCCTCGACGCCGCAATTGACCGTCAAGGTCGATCGTGAGCGTGCCCAGACCCTGGGCGTCCCCATCGTCGATATCTACAATGCCTTGCAGACCGCGCTCGGCGGCACCTATGTGAACGACTTCAACCTCTTCGGTCGCACCTGGCAGGTCAAGGTGCAGGCAGATGCGACAAGCCGCATGACGCCCGACGACATCTATCTGGTGCGGGTGCGCAGCTCATCCGGCGAGCTCGTGTCGCTCAGGGCGCTCGCCGATGTCGAGATGTCCTTCGCGCCGGCCGGCATTACCCGCTACAACAATCTGCGTTCCGTCACCATAAACGGTTCGCCGGCACCCGGCCATTCCTCCGGCGAGGCCATTGCCGCGATGGAGGAGGTGGCCCAGGCGACGTTGCCGGTCGGCTTTGGCTATGAATGGACGGGCACCGCGCTCCAGGAAAAGGAAGCGGGCGGCAAGACGGCCGGCATCCTGGTGCTCGCCGTGCTCTTTGCCTATCTCTTCCTCGTCGCGCTTTATGAGAGCTGGACCGTTCCGCTGGCGGTGCTCATCTCGGTCTCGGCCGGATTGATGGGCGCCATGCTGGCGCTGAAATTCGCCGGCCTCGACAACAACATCTATGCCCAGATCGGCATCGTCGTGCTGATCGCGCTCGCCGCCAAGAATGCCATCCTCATCGTCGAATTCGCCATGGAGCAGCGGCGTAAGGGTACCGGCATCGTCGAGGCGGCGATCGAGGGCGCCAATCTGCGCTTCCGTGCGGTGATGATGACGTCCTTCGCCTTCATCCTCGGCCTCGTGCCGCTGGTGATCGCCTCGGGCGCGGGTGCGGCGACCCAGCGCGCCGTCGGCACCGCGGTCTTCGGCGGCATGATCGCCGCGAGCCTTCTCGGCATCTTCGTCATTCCCGGCCTCTATGTCATCGCTCAGAGAAGCCGTGAATTCACCCATCGCCGTTTTGGCGGGGCGTCTGGCGCGCCGGCCGTACCGGAGCCTCCGGCTGTGCCGGAGGCCCCGACGCCAGCTAAGCCCGAGGCGTGAGGGCCACCCATGTCCAACTTGCGGGCAACGGGCCGATCCTGTAGGGGCTCGGCCTTCAACTCACCTTCCCCATAGGAAAACATGACCCAGCCGACTTTCGATGTCCTGACCATCGGCAATGCCATCGTCGATGTCTTCTCGCGCGTGGACGAGGGCTTCCTCACCCGCCACAATGTCACCAAGGGCATGATGCGGCTCGTTTCGGAAAAGGAATCCGCCGAGCTGTTCGAGGACATGGGACCCTCGACCCAGATCTCCGGCGGGTCGGGCGCCAATACCGCGGTCGGCGTCGCCTCTTTCGGCGGCAAGGTCGCCTTCATCGGCAAGGTCAAGGCCGATGCGCTGGGCCGCGTTTTCAGCCACGACACGCGCTCGGCCGGCGTTCATTTCGAAACGCCGCATGCGACAGCGGGACCGACGACCGCGAGCTCCCTTATCCTCATCACGCCCGATGGCGAGCGCACGATGAACACCTTCCTCGGCGCCTGCGTGCATCTGTCCCCCGGCGACATCGACGAGGCCATCGTGTCCCAGGCCAGGGTCACCTATCTCGAGGGCTATCTGTGGGATCCGCCGCTCGCCAAGCAGGCGTTCAAAAAGGCGGCGCGTATCGCCCGCGACGCCGGCCGCCTCGTGTCCATCACGCTTTCCGACTCCTTCTGCGTCGACCGGCATCGCGACAGCTTTCTTGACCTCATCCGCAACGATATCGACATCGTCTTCGCCAATGAGAAGGAGATCACCTCGCTCTATCAGGTCGAGCATTTCGACGAGGCGCTGCAGCGCGTGCGCAAAGACTGCGCCATCGCGGCACTGACGCGCTCTGAGGCCGGTTGCGTCATCGTCAAGGGCGACGAGATCCATGTCGTCGAGGCGCATCCGGTGGAGAAGCTGGTCGATGCCACGGGCGCCGGCGATCTGTTCGCTTCGGGATTCCTCTATGGCTTCACCCGCGATCTGCCGTTGGTCCAGTGCGCCAGGCTTGGCGCGCTTGCGGCGGCCGAGGTCATCTCGCATGTCGGCGCCCGGCCTGAGCTGTCGCTCAACGCCCATGCGAAAGCGCAGGGGCTTCTTTAATTATCAATCATCGGCGCAGGGCCAGTTGGATGGCTGGGTGAGGCCGGCCGGCAATTTGGTCTGCGCGTCGCCGCAGGCCATATTGATCTGCGGCTGGGTCAGGTCTCGCGTCTGGCTGAGATCGACCCCTTCAAGGCGCGCCCAATAGAGATAAGTACGCTTCAAGGATGCCCCGGCAAGATTGGCGTCCTTGAAACTTGCGCGTTGCAGCATAGCGCCCGAGAGATTGGCGTTGGTGAGATTGGCCTTGTTGAACGTGTTGCGCGAGAACTCGCCATCGGACAGATCCGCGCCCGTCAGGTCGGCGCCGTCGAAGCTCACCCGCAGGAACTCGGCTTTGACGAGGCGTGCGCCTGCGAGGTTGGCGCCTTCGAAATCGGCGCGGCTCGACAGGCTCTTTTCGAGATTGGCGCCGGAGAGATCGGCTTGCTTGAACGACGTGCGCACCAGCTCGCTGCGCTGCAGATTGGCTTTGGCGAGATTGACCGAGCCGAGGCCGGTGCCCGAAAGGAAGGCGCCCTCGAGATTGGCACCGGAGAGATCGCTGCCGTCGAGCTGCAGCAGCTGCTTGTTGCAATTGGACCAGTCGACTGCCGGCGCCGGTCCGTCCTTGCAACTGGCCTCGGCGACCGGAATGAAGAGGCCCAGGAATAGAAGAGCCGATCCCGCTCTCTTCAGATATGCGCGCAACACCCGATCCTCCGCACCATTGAGTCTGTGGGTTGCAAGTATACGCATGGAGCCGGAAAAGCTCCATGCGTCTCATCGACAGGATTGTAACAGGCTGCGATGCCGGCGATCAGCTTCCGGCATAGCTCAGTTTGAGGCCGGCGATGCCCGCCGCGACATTCAGACCTTTCTGGCCCTGTATGCTCAGCGGCTGCAGCGCGATCGTCTTCTTGAACCCGCCTACGAGCACATTGGCGCCGAGACCCACGCCGATGGTCGCTTCGGCCGAGGCCCCGCCATAGGAGCCGGCGAGCGCGCCCGGCTTGGTCTTGCCGCCGGCGAAGACCGTCCAGGTGATGTAGCTCTTCTTGGTGAAGCCGATATCGATGCCGAGCTTGGTGATCGAGCCGGTATAGCGCTCGACCTTGCCGCCGCCTATTGGGGTGAACCGGCATTTCACCGATTTGGAGGAGCCGAGAATGAGGCCGACGCCGCCTGCCACGGTGCAGTTCAGGGAGCCGACCTTGACACCGCTCTTCGCCGAAGCCGGACTTACGGCAAGCAGCGCTGTGGCAATGGCGACAGCGCCCGCCGATATCATCCATTTTTTCATGAGTTAGTCCTCGTTTAGAGTTTATTCCAGATACCAGAACGGTCTGGCGGCCCTCAGGTTCCCGGCCCCTCTGAGAAGCGGCTAACACCTTGGCGGAATTGTGGAGGCCGGACGCCCCAACTTGCACGGATTTCTATTCAAATTCCAAGGACTTCCGTCGGGAATCTTCGCTCGGGTCGCATGAAATTTTCGTCACATGCCGGACGCGTCGGGCGACCGCGCAAAGCCTCTCCCTTGCCTTCGTCTTGCCTTGAAATGGTTTGGAATGCCGGGGGTGCTCGTTGGTGTAGCCTCTGGAGCAAACCTGCATTTCAGCATCCATCGCGAGCTGAGACGCGTGACCGTTCTGCAACCGCTCGATAATCGACAGTTTGGACGTCTCAGAACTGCTGGCACGCATATCGCGATTGCCGCGCGACGTTCCTTCACCTCTGCAGCAGGACGACGCTTTCCTGTTCATGTGGATCGGTGCGCGCGATCAGCGCTCGCGCGACCTGCTGTGTCGGGTTGAAGGGCTGGTGCGGCACGCCGGCCGGGATATAGATGAAGTCGCCCGCCTCGACGTGGTCATGGTGTTCGAGGTTTGGTCCATGGCGGAACTCGGCGGCGCCTTCGAGCATATAGATCGCGGTCTCATGAGCCTCATGCAAATGCGGCTTTGCCTCCGCACCGGGCAGCATGGTCAGGAGATGCAGACAGATGCCCTTGGCGCCCGCCGTCTCGGCCGAGATGCCGGAGAAATAGTCCAGGCCTTGCTTGCCGTGAAAGACTTCGCTGCGCTGGCGGCGGACGATCTTGCAGGTGCTCATGACCTGTATCCTAGCCGCGATAGCGCCGCGCCTCAACTGCGCCGGCTGAGCTCGGTTCAAGCATGCCGTCGGGCGTGTGCGGCATCGATCCGGGGCGGCGCAATCGCCTATAGGCCCTTCAGCCTGACGCCACGCCTGAGGGCAAGGACCACGAGCTGATAGGCGGTGAGCCGGTTGCCGTTCACCCAATAGAGCGAGGGGCGCGTTGCGTCGGCGAACACGATGTAGCCGCGCTTGCGCAGCCCTGCATAGGCTCTCGAAATGGCGGGTCTTCGCCCCAGATGCAGGTCGCTTACGATCCGGTCCATGATCCGCATGCTGATTTTTGCATGGATCTTCATTAGGGGGCGAGACCGTCAGAAGCTGTCAGCAACCCGGAGTGGAGTGGCGGCCATTATTCGCGGTTCTGTCAGGAGCAATTTGTTCCTGGCGTGCCGCGCCGTGCCGCAAGGCGGTGGAAGGTCGCGGTCGAAGAGGCCTCCGGGGGTTGAGCTCATCTATTGGACAGGGATATGGAGAGGTGGTCCCGTTCCGGACGGGGCATGGTGCAACGGCTCGGTGCTGTCCGAAACAGGGGAAACATGGATCAGGGTTCGATATCGCGGGTTCGGCAGCAGAAGGTACAAGACAGGTCGCTGAGACCTGAATGGCGCACGCTTTTCCACGATCCATACCGGCAGCAAGAAGCCCGGCAGGCATTCAACGAGGCTTCGGCGCAAGCCTACCGGGATGATCTCAGACACCTGCGCTTCCGCGGCGGGCTCGCGCCGGGCGAGGCCGCGGTCATATGCGTGTTGCGCAACGAGGCCGCCCGGCTTCCCTTGTTTTTCGAGCATTACAAGAAACTCGGTTTCGACCGCTTCTTCATGGTCGACAACGGCTCCACTGACGGCTCGCGCGAATTGCTGCTGGCCGAGCCCATGGCGGACGTGTTCGTGACCGAGGCTTCCTATCACGGCAGCTACTATGGTCTCTACTGGTACAATGCCATCGCCCAGGCCCATTGCAGCGGCAACTGGATCCTGATGGCCGATGCGGACGAACTGCTCGTCTATGACGGTTATGAGGCGCGCACTATCCATGCTTTCGCCGGCTGGCTCGAGCGCCAGGGTGCCGACCGCGTTTATGCGCCGATGGTCGATCTCTATACGTCCGGCGCCATCGGCAGCCGCAAGCGGTCGATGGCGGAAATCCTCGCCCATGATGCCTGGTTTGATGCCCGGGGCTATCGGATCGAGCGTTATCCTTCAGGCTGGATCTTGATCGGCGGACCGCGCGAGAGACTCTTCAATACGCAGGAAAGGCACCATCCCCATTGGGTGTCGAAATATCCATTCTTCCGGATGACAGAAGAAACCGTTCTCTTCGACAGTCATTTCCTGTGGCCGTGGGACAAGAGCTACCGCGCCCCCGACGCCGCCTTACTTCATCTGAAGATACTCGACGATTTCATCGAGCGTTGCGCGGTCAATGAACGGGAGAACGAGCATGCGTTCGACTCGGCCGCCTACCGCGTCATCAATCTGCGCCTTGAGGAATTGCCGGAGCTGGTCGCCATCGACGACAGGTCGCGTCGCTATGAGGGCCCGGCCAGTCTCATCCACCAGGGCTTTCTCTCCGCCATCGATTGGGAGGAGCAGGACAGGAGAGACAATGCTCCGGCCGCCGCGCCGCCTCCGGCGCAGGAGGTGCCGCGGAACTGGCTCGCCACCTTGCCGGCATCCTGCCTGATCTGGGATCGCCTGGATGAATATAATCGGCTGTCACAGGCTTCGCTCGAGACGCAGCTCGAGGTCGTACGCACCGCAGGTCCTCTGGCGCCGGGCGAGATCGCCGTCGTCTGCGTGCTGCGCAACGAGGTGACGCGCCTGCCTTTGTTTTTCGATCACTATAAGCGGCTGGGGGTCAGCCGCTTCCTGATGATCGACAATTGCTCCGAGGATGGCAGCCATGAGGTGCTGCTCGCCGAACCGAAGGCCGATGTGTTTGTCGCCCATGCTTCCTTTGCCGATGGCAATCAGGGGCTTTTCTGGAGCAACGGGCTGGCGCGGAAATATTGCCAGGGTCATTGGGTCCTCAATGCCGATGCCGACGAGCTCCTGGTCTATGACGGCATGGAGAGCCGCGGGCTGCCTGAACTGGCGCGCTGGCTCGATCTGCATGGGCGCGATCGCCTGTTCACCATGATGGTGGATGTCTATCCCTCGCGCGCCATTGGCACCGAACCTCGCGCGATCGAGGACTTTCTCATCGAGGATTGCTGGTTCGACAGCGAGGGTTATACGCTCCAGACAGGGCCCGGCGGCTGGCTTTTGACCGGGGGGCCGCGCCATCGGATGTTCAATCCTGGCCGGGCCGTCCCCTATCGGCACTGGATCTCCAAATATCCCTTCTTCCGCATGGAGGCGAACAAGGCCATCGTCAATCAGCATTGGATCTGGCCGGTGGACTGGCGCCAGCGAGCCCCCCAGAGCGCCTTCTTGCATCTGAAGCTGCTGGATGATTTCATCGAGCGCAGTGCCCGCTATGAGCGGGAAGGTCAGCACGACTCCGGATCGGAAGCCTATCGCCTGATCAACGAACGCATGGCGGAGATGCCGAAGGTCGAGTTCTATCATCCCCATTCGCGACGCTATCGGGGACCGAAGAGTTTCATCCGCTACCGCATCATGCAATCGATCGATTGGGGCAAGTGAGGTATCAGGCCGTCATATGAGCATCATTGGAGGACCGCGATGACATCGAGCTTCAATGTCCAGAAAGCTTCCGGCTATGAAAGATTGATGGGACGGTGGAGCCGCAGGCTCGCTCCTCCCTTCATCGAATTCGCAGGCGTGACGGACGGCGAGCGCATTCTCGATGTGGGCTGCGGCACCGGCAGCCTCACCTTCGCTTTACCGCAAGCGGCGAACATCGCCGAGATAACCGCCATCGACTATTCGCCGGTGTTCGTGGAAGAGGCGGCGCGGCGGAACAGCGATCAGCGGATCAGCATTCGGCAGGCCGATGCCTGCGCGCTCCCCTTTGCCGACGACCGCTTCGATCGCGCTTTGTCGCTTCTGGTTCTCCATTTTGTGCCGGAGTCGGCCAAGGCGATTGCCGAGATGCGCCGGGTCGTTCGTCCCGGCGGCGTGGTCGCGGCGGCGGTCTGGGACCATCTCGGCGGGATGCCGGGCATGCGCATGGTCCTCGACAGTCTGGCCCCGCTGGATGAGGCGGCGGCGCGGTTGCGCGGCCATTACTGCTTCCAGCCCATGATGCGGCCCGGGGAGATGCGGGAAGCCTTCATCGCGGAAGGACTCGCGGATGTGGCGGAGGCATCGATGCTGATCCGCATGGATTACGACTCGTTCGATGATTTCTGGGGACCCATCGCCGCCGGCGAAGGACCGATCGGCATCTATGTTGGGGGACTCGAAGGAGCGCGCCGGGCGACGGCGGACGCAGTGGTGAGGTCCGCCTACGAGGCAGGCCAGCCCGATGGGCCACGGTCATTCGTCGCCGTCGCCTGGGCCTGTCGCGGACAGGTGCCGTAAAAGTGCTCGTCACGCTAGCGTGCTGAACGCGAAGTTCCTGATATCAGGCGGCTTGCACCGACAGGAACTTCGCGTTCAAAAGCACACTAGAATCATTAGGTTTTGTAGTGTCTTTCCGAATCCGAAGTTCGCTCGGAAGGTTCCGCAGGCTGTGGCGAACTTCGGATTCGGGACACTAGCCGCTAAAGCCTTTCCGATTCGCGCCAACCGCGATATTGCATCGACGGGCATCGATGCGGCGAGAGGGATGGAATGATCGAGGAAAAGAGCTTTGCTCAGCGTTGGGAAGAGTGGCAGCGGCGCTGGGACGACTACAGTCCCTCCAAGGCGCTTTGGCTATGGTCATGTGTCGGATCCGCGATCCTGACGGCCGCAATCGGCTTCACTTCCGGCGGCTGGGTGACGAGAGGGAGCGCGGAAAGCATGGCTATGCGCGCCGCCGACATTGCGCGTGCGGAATTGGTGGCCACCGCCTGTGTGAGGAACTTCGCCAGCGGCCCCGATTTCGAGGCGCGGCTGGCCGCTTTCAAGGAAGTAGGCGAGCCGAATCGGGAAAGCATGCTGCAGGAAAAAGGCTGGGTCACCTTGGCGGGCATGGATGAGCCGCTCGCCACCGCAGCAAGTCTTTGCGCCGACGAACTGGCGAATATGGAGTTGGGTCCGGCGACTGCTCCGGACCCTGGACCTGACTCAAGCAGCTGACACCCGCTCGGACCGAAAGGCGCATGGCCAAGCCCGACCCGGCCATCGACTAATCCGACGCGTCGTGTTTACGAGGATTGCGTCGATTAAAACTCATCGTGATCTGAGCCTTGCGCGGAAAGCTGTCTTCCTATTAGTCGCCCCCGCCACCGCCGGAGTCTTGCCCGCCCGGTCCGTTATCCCCTCCGCCGCCTCTGCCATCTGGTCCGCGGGTTCGTACCGTCCGAACAGACGCCACAGCCGGCGAAGGCTGGGGAGCAAGCCTGTCCGCGCTGTTCCTCCTGTCCGCCTTCCTCTGTGCCTGGCGACTGTCGCAGCCGCTGCCGCCTCGGAACTTTGAGTTAAGCTTGTCCTGATTGACGAGCAGCGGGAAGATCGTATCGATATCCACGTCGGTTTTTTTCCCACCGCTGCCAAGCCGCTTCGGGGTGCTGATTCCGCCCCCGCCCGCGACCAGATAGTCGCAGCCGCGCGTCAGCGTTTTGCACGAACCGCGGGTGCAGAAATCGACATTGCCGCGGAACAGCAGGATATAGACTTTGCCATTCTGAATGGTGAAATCAAAGGCGGTGCCGCGAATGCCGATCGTGCCATAGGGGGTCGCGATCTTGTGGCCCGACGTCGAACCGCTGATATAGCGAAACGCGCCCTTGGTGGCTTGAATGCTGGCCTGCGTGAGGCTCTTGCCGCCCTTATAGATATTCTTGTCGATGACGACTTGGGCGGATGGGCCCATGGCGAGCTTCGCGCCGTCATCGAAGATGAACTGCCCGATGCCGGTGGCGTTGGTTTTTAAGAGGTCGTTGAAGAAGAGCGGCGAGGATTTCTGCAGAATCCGCGATCCGGCCGTCCCTTTTGCACTTACGGATGTGGAGGCCTGCACCGTGTTGCCGATCGGCTCGGCAGCGACGGGACTGCTGGCTATCGCGGCAAAAGACAAAACGATCGCGAACAGGCGCAATATACGCATGACATATCACTTTCTGGGTTGAAGCCCCTCGTCGCAGCTGCCTCCGGTTAGTAATTTTTTAACCTTACGTTAGATGTGGTCGGATTGTCAAATGGCTGTCCGCGAGGGTATGGGCCCAACGACTTGCAGCGAGAGGGCGACGGTGCCCCGATTTGATTGAAAGCCGTCTTGAGCAGGGCCAGCCTGGCCGCCTTGCGAATGCGCCTGCCTGCCGGCAAAGTCTTCCAGGAAACTAGAACCTGAAATTCGCGCGGGCCAACACTGTCCAGACCGAAGTGTCGACGTCATGATCTGAGCGATCAGTGCGCGGTGAGCCGTCGAAATCCTGAACCGTCTTGCCCGCATCGAAGGAGCCGAAGTCATAGTAATTGCCCTCGGCGCCGACCGTCCAACGCTCGGAGAGGCCGTAGTCAATGCCGCCGCCGACCGTCCATCCAACTTGGGTTTTGTTGGTTTCAACAAAGTCCGCCGTATCTTCGATGCGGGCATCGATGCCGGCGAAAGCCACGCCGCCCTTGGCGAAGAATAAAATATTGTCCAGTGCGACGCCAAGGCGTGGCGTAATGGA
Source organism: Nordella sp. HKS 07 (assembly GCF_011046735.1). Lineage (NCBI taxonomy): Bacteria > Pseudomonadati > Pseudomonadota > Alphaproteobacteria > Hyphomicrobiales > Nordella > Nordella sp. HKS 07. Next base: position 3,044,756 of record NZ_CP049258.1, read on the forward strand.
ACCTACCCAATTGACCCTGGTGATGAACTTGTCGCTATCGAAGAAGGGGCTGTCCTTTTCCTGGTCGAAGTTCAGCCATGTGAAGCCGCCTTCGAGGCCAAGCACAAAACTGTCGATCTGCCAATTATATCCGGTCTGAATGCCAGCGACAAAGCCGTCGAGGGTCTGCGAGAGGTCATCGCCCGGATCGTTGTTGTAGTGGCCAATGGTTCGAAACTGATACTCGACATCGGCTTCGCCATACCCGGCATTGAGGCCGATATAGGGGCCACTCCAATCATAGGTCGTCGGACCCGCGATATCAGCGGCCAGCGCCTGCGAGGCTGCAAAGGTGATGGCGGCGCCAACGAGAAGACATGTCTTGAGCATGGAACCCCTGGAACTCCCTTGATCATGGAAGCCATGTGCCCTGAGTGATCTGTCACGGCCTCGTATGGTGTGATGTGATTGGTATTTTGCAGGCAGGATGATTCTTGGAGATTGTGACCTTTAGGCCACAGTTAACCTTAATGAAGGATTAATCCCGATTGGAGCCATCTGGTTTGGCGGACCAATTTGGGGACGGCCTTCCAAAGTGGCCTGATCAAGCCGGAGCCCATTGGCGCATTTGCTTGCACCGCCGCAAGATCAATGTCAGGCAGATCTACGCTAGCCAGAAGATTGGCAACGAACAGGCGGTAGGGCGCATCTGGTCGTCTCCCTCATGGAATTTGATCTCGGCTACTTCGATGATGCCGGCTGTCGAACGGACTGCGGCGAACAGAGCCGCTGACAGAATTACGACATCGAAACGCCGCCGAATGGCTATGTATTTGATCGGATTTAAATCTGGCGGAAGAGGAGTCCGTCGAACTAAACTCTATGGGCCCCTGTTGGGCTGTGCCGTTCGTTACGATTGGCGCCTTTTTATTTGGATATTCCTTCGCCTCTCTCTATGGTCCTTCACAGTCTGTTCTGGTAATATCGCGCCGAAACTAGGACGAAACTAGGACAGTATGGCTCGGGCAATTCATAAGCTTAAATTCCGGCAGGTCGAGACCCTCAAGAAGGTCGGGCGCCATAGCGACGGCGGAGGCCTCTATCTCAAAATCACCCCTGACGGCTCCAAGCGCTGGGTGTTCATGTATGCCCGCGCCGGCCGCCAGCGCGAGATGGGGCTAGGTTCCGCCCAGCCGGGCGGGGTCTCCTGGGCGATGCCAGATCGGCCGCGCAAGCAGCCAGGGACGACCTCGCCGCCGGTCAAGATCCGATGGCCGCGCGCGCCACAAGGCTTCAGACTTCCGCTCAGGCTCAAGCACGCCCCTTCGGGGAGGTTGCGGATGAGCATATCCAGGCCATGGCCTCGCAATGGAAGAACGCCAAGCACAAGGCCCAATGGAAATATACCCTTGAAGTGCTGGCGAAGCCCCTGCGGCCCCTGCGAGTAGATCAGATCGGCACAGCCGAAGTCCTCGATGTCCTGAAGCCGCTGTGGCGGACGACACCGGAGACCGCCAGCAGGCTCCGCGGCAGGATTGAGGCCGTGTTTGATCGGGCGAAGGCCCACGGCGAGCGCCAGGGCGAGAACCCGGCGCGCTGGCGCGGACATCTCAAGCTCCTCCTTCCAAAGCGCCAGAAGCTCACCCGCGGCCACCATGCCGCCCTTCCGTATGGCGAGTTGCCCGAGTTCATGGCGAAGCTGCGCGCCGTCGAAGGCCTCTCTGCGATGGCGCTAGAAATCTGCATTCTGACTGCCACGCGAACCACCGAAATGCTCGCGGCCCAGTGGGACGAAATCGACCTCGACAAGAAGGAATGGGTAATCCCGGCGGTCCGCATGAAGTCGGGCGTCGAGCACCACATTCCGCTGCCCGATCGTGCGGTGACAGTGCTCAAAACCCTCCGGAAAATCAGAGACGGGAAATATATCTTCCCGAGTTCGAGGACAAACAAGAAACACCTATCCAACATGAGCATGACCATGGTGCTACGCCGGCTAGACTACGGTCATATCACCACTCATGGTTTCCGGAGCAGCTTCAAGGACTGGGCTGGCGAGCAGACCAATTTTGCCAATGAGGTCAGTGAGGCCGCGCTGGCGCATGTCGTCAAGGACAAAGCCGAGGCCGCGTACCGGCGCGCCACCATGTTTGACAAACGCCGCAAGCTCATGGCGACATGGGCACAATATTGCGAGCCGAAGGGCACCACGGTGGTGCCCTTTTCCAAGAGGCGGCAGTCATGAGCGACGGTGGATCACAAGAACCACTGGACCCCCGTGACTGGACCGAACTTCTGAAGGCTGAGGCGCTCATAAGGGCATCGCTTCAACAAGACGCTGGCAAGTCAAACGCAGAGCCTTTGCGCGAATGGTGGGGGCTCGTAGAGAAGATACTCTGGCATTATTCGCTTTCCCTAGTCAGGGGCGAGCCCTTGCACCACCGCCGGCCGAGGTCATTTACGCGATGTCTGGCTTCGCGGGTTATGTCGCTGTCGGACATCTCCCTGAACCCATTGCCCACGCCCTGACAGAAGGCAGAAGGCCAATTAGGCCGGATGAACGCAGAGACATAGGATTATGCCGTTGCCTACCATGCCGCGGCTACGTCGGGACTGCTCCACAATGGACAGTTAATCAGCATTTCAGACGCGAATCCAACAAAGACAATCAGCGAGGCATATGCCGCCGACCGCACCACTGTTCGGAGCTGGTGGAGAAAGCGCGAGCCGGCATTTTTGGCCCTGGCGACATTGATGCTGAGATTATCCGGGAGAGAATGGAGCAAGCGGGCGAGAATCAGAAATACGGCCGTACAAACTCAGCCACCTTGGCCCGCGCCTCCAAACGGAAAAAGTGACCTACAGAGCGTGATGCAACTAGTCGCTTTCGGCCACCATCCCGCATAAATAGTTCGCTGCGTCGTTCGTTCTGGATTACTCAGAAAGGAGCAGCAGCAAATGGACTCGCAGCCTACAATCCTCCCGCTTCAGCCCGTCACCATGTCGGTGCGCGAAGCTGCCGCCTACCTTGGCGCAGGTGAATCCACTATCTGGAAAGCCATCAGAGAGCGCCGACTCCGGGCATTGAAGATGGGGCGCTCAACCCGCATTCTGCGTGTTGATGCAGACGCCTTCATTTCCAGCCTGCCGGTACTTGGCGAGGCCGCCTAACCCCCGCAATCCCCGAGCCCAAAAGAAAAAGCCCCGCACGGGGCTTGGGGGCCAACGGCGGGGCAGAAAGTAATCATCGCAATGACTTCTATACCCCCCACCTTTCCTGCATTCAAGGATAATCCACGCCCGCCATTGCGGTCGCGCTGGATCTCACGCAAGTGCGCAGTGCCAATCAGCACCGCTTCCGCAATTGATGCTCTCGCCTTCGGTGAGGTGCGCCATGGGTAAGTTCGCCAGCCTCACCATAGTTGCTCGCATCCTGCCTGACGGCTTCCCGTTCACCGTCAAGGGTCGCGACGTCTGGGCACTTCAGCAGCTCCAAGAGGCCGGCGTCAGAGGCTGTACGCCGATCGACAATCCTGGTCCGCGCTGGAGCGGCTATGTTCACAAGCTGCGCAAGAAGGGCCTCGACATCGAGACGATGACCGAGAACCACGGCTGTCAGTTCGCCGGCCATCATGCGCGGTATATCTTGCGCTCGCCCGTCTCGTTGATCGTCAAGTCCGACGATGAGCAGAAGGAGGCGGCATAAATGGACGCTCTTCGCGCTTTTATGGAGCTTCGGGGCTTCGGCGCCCGCGGGCCTCGCTATCAAGTCAGGATGAACAAGCCTGACGGCATGATTATCGTTGAATCAACAAGAGAGCCGCTGTTCGCAGCGGCTCGCGTCCTTCTGGCTCGGGGTATTACTGGCAAGCTCGAACTCTGGGACTTCACCCGGTCGTTCTGCCGAATGCAGGGCGATATTGAGCGCCTGGCCCGCCTGACGGTTGCCGAGGATAAAAACGGCATTGGCCTCCGCAAGTATGTGGAGCGCGTCACAGACGGCGATTCGGAAAGCGAGGCCTGCGATACGCCTGAAATCCAGACCGGCCGTTCTAGGCGCGCTGCGCAGGCTTCCAGGGCGCTCGGAAGGGAGGCCGCTTAATGGCGAAGAAGAATAAGACACGCGAGAGCTGGGACGCGACGCCATCCCAACCTTTTGTCGCTGTCTTGAAGCCAATGCTTCAAGAGCCGGCATGGTTGGCGATGTCCTACGGTGCTCGCTGCCTCTATATCACCCTGAAGAGTTTCTACAACGGCAGCAACAACGGGAACATTTTTCTCGGAGTGCGCAAGGCCGCCACCCTGCTCGGCGCCGTGCAGTCATCAACAGAGCGTTGGTTTCGAGAGCTGCAGGACCATGGCTTTATCCGCCAGACCCAAGGGGCCTTTCTCGGGACAGATGGTCATGCGTCCGCCACGTATTGGCGTTTGACCGAAATTGGTTACAGGGGCGAGCGGCCGACCCGGGATTATCAGCAATGGGAGCCGAGAAAAAACAAAACCCCGCCCCGAAAATCGGGACAAATAGTCCCGAAAATCGGGACACCCCGCACCGAAAATGAGGACACCCGTCCCGAAAATGAGGACGGATTTGGCCCAAATTCGCTTTCTGACCGTCTCGAAAATAGGTGCATATCTATTATACCATCAACTAGGGGGCTCTCTTCTGAGCCTACCTCTCTTAACATGACCGGTCCCTCAGTAGCGGGGGTGAGCGCGCCACCCAACGGCGCCGAGGCGAACCCCCCCGTTGCTCGTCTGCTCGCAACTCCTTTTCTCAAAGTTTCCGCAAATGGGAAAACGGCAGAATGAGAAAATCTTGGCTCGCGTTCGTGTCGCGCCTCTGCATTCGGATAATTGCGTTCGCGTCGTGATAAAAGAAAATCAGGTTTGCCTGCATCCAACAAGACCGTAACGCTTCGATTGGCGTCACAAATCGATCCGGGCCCTCTGCGCTCCGGATCTATGGGGTTAGCCACAGGATTTCGATAAAAATGGGAAAGCCGAGACTATTACCCGCTATCGAAGATTGCCGCCAATTGCGTATCAGCGACATTTCCACGAACCGCATGCTGGGCGATGGAGTCGAATGGGACGCCTACATCACGTGGCCTAGCGGTTTTCGGCTGGATCTCCGTTGTCGCCCAGAAAGTGTTAGACCCGACTTCCGCTTGCTGCGGCTCGCATATAGCGTTGAAGACGCCTACGGCGAGGCTCAGCACATTGCCGAGACGTTCACATTGCACCGCTTCTCGCAGCCCTTCGGTGGCTATCGCTGGTATTTCATTTGCCCGGCGACGGATCGGCATTGCCGGGTGCTTTATCAGCCTGCCGGCGCCATGCGCTTTCGCTCTCGCTGGGGCTTCCGCTGCCGCCTCCAATATCAATCTCAGCGACTGTCGCCGATCAATCGCTATCAGCACGGGGCGCATCAGCTCGCAAAGCGCGTGCTCAAAAAGGGGCCGCATGAGTGGCAGGAAGAATACGCGGATTGGGATTTCCCGCCGAGGCCGCCCTGGATGCGCCATAAGACCTACAACCGGCTAGATGAGAGAGCGCAGGCCTATGAGGTGGCGGCGGACGCGGAGCTTTCCTCCCGCCTTCTACGGGTCTGCTTTCCGGGCGAGACCGAGGACGCGATGATAAAGCGCATGTTCGGCTAGGGTATTTCTCTCTCGCCTAATGGCTCTGCCACAATACTCGGAGCAGTACGCGCGCGAACCCCTCGCCCTGCGGGTTGAAAACAAAGGAAATCATTGGTGGGGCAATTTTGTCAGCAATACGCGCGCGGGCACCCGAGGGCCCTACTGGCCGACTGATTTAATCCCAGACTGCCAGCACCCACCAAATCACGAGAGTCCAACTGAGCGCAGACAGCGCCACAATGGCGATCCAGAAAAGGACAAGGGCCACAAGGTTTCTCTGCTCTGGCGGGCCTTTGTCCACCTGCTCCGGCCTCATCTTCTCTGAAGGAACGTCGAACGGGCGAGCTGAGGCCGGGTAGTCTCAGCTCACCCGTACGTACGCCTTAGACTGCAGCAACAATTACAGGTTGATGCCGCATGGTAAAAAATATCTTAACAATGCAACTACCGGTTTGTGCGAAGAGTGATCCACATTATCAATAGCTTGAGTCGCAATATCCGAAGCAAGGCCAATATCGGCGGGACCTTCTTCCCCGTCATGTATCTGGTAGAGTCTGCAAACGTCTCTAGAACGGCCGATCGTGTCGGGGGCTACCTGGTAGCGAAATTCCCTAAATCGCCGTCCTTGCCGACCCACGCAGACGGGAAATGACACTCTCTTGGCCTAGGTAGACTCATTGCTGAGCCATGCGTTTGGCTACCTTGCTGAGCGTCGAACGGGAGCAACCGGTTGCGGCAACAATGTCATTCCAGCTCTGCCCCTTCTTGAGCATCTGCAGGATGGCGGCGTTCCGATCTGTGTCCTCCCTCCGCCCGCGATAAAGCCCGGCTGCCTTCGCCTTCGCTATCCCCTGAGCCTGGCGACGGCGTCGGTCGTCATAGTCCTTACGCGCCACAGCGGCGAGCATGTCGAGCAACATCCCATTGATGGCGTCAAACATGCGGGCAGTCATCTCGTCGTGGTGGCTCGTCGCCATCATCCACGATGTCGGCAGGTCGAGCGCTACAACACGCACCTGTCTCGCCGATAACTCGGCCTTTAGCTTGTCCCAGTCGGCGGCGTTGAGACGGGAGAGCCGATCGACCTGTTCGACCAGCAGTACGTCCTCGGGCTGGCAATCAGACAGTAGCTTGAACAGGTCGGGCCGCTTGAGACTGGCCCCACTCTCGTTCTCTCTATAGTACGCCGCAATCTTGAGGCCGTGTTCCTTCGCGAAGCGGTCAAGGTCGGCCTTGGCACGGGTCGCGTCCTGCTCCTTGGTAGAGGCTCTGAGATAGGCGCGCACGAACACTGTCAAATCCCTTTGGTTTGTTTTAAGTGGTTCTCTTATAGTTGGTACGTTTTAAGTGGTCAAGGGATGTTTAGCGAACCACTCAATGTTTGGTTCTGCTGAGGTAGACCCAAAGAGAACCATGCCCGCCACTTGGCTTCATTCCCAGCCTAAGGAAATGCCTTCGGCTGGGCCTGAGGAAGGCGTGAGCGTTACGAACCTGTAGAATCTGGCAGCGAAGGCTTGCGGTCGATGAACAAGCAAGTCACGGTCGACCACCTGACAGTGAAGATGCGGGCCTTCGGACCATAAGCCTCAAACCAGAAAACCCCGCCGAGACGGCAAGCCAAGGACGGGGTTTCCGTTGTGCGTCCGCCCTAGCCGGGGGCATTGGCGAGCGGACGGCACTACCAGGGTCAGTAAAGCTGAGCTCGAGTTAGCCAGGGAGGGTCGTACTCTTTGCGTCAGTCCTCACTCATTGACCTGATCCCAATTGAGGGGTGGTCGCGTCATCGCATCGCATGTTTCCTCAGGCTCAAGGATAGATATATGACGACAAGCCAATGGTGATCTAAACCATGAAGAGGCCCCCTCGTCTTCGACGGGCGGCTCTCATTTTCTGTTTCCACCTCGACAAGTTCACGGTCACAACCGGCCCGACCAACTCGCCCGGGGCACGGTACTGCCTCGGCCACCCTGTACGAGAAACCCCGCCTAGGCGCGAGCGACTGGCGGGGCTTCCGTATCCGCCAGACCAGGGCGTAGCCCAGCGCACATTTAAAACCTAACTGGAATTCTGAGCGGGTAAAGAGGACCTTGATCTCGTCGGTTAGTGAAAGGTTTCGCCGCAGCCACCCGTGAAAACCCCGCCCTCAGCCGTAGGCTAGCGGGGTTCTTCGGGCGTCCGTCCATCCGGGGGTTGGACAGCTGACAACCCAGCATAGGCGATCAACAGGCCGCGACTGTTGGACCTTGGAGGCAAGCCGATCGACATAAACCGGTTGATCAGGCAATTCTGCGAACGCAATGCCGACCTTCAAGGAAACGCTCGCGATCCCGGATCGGCCCTATGACTGCGCGGTTGAGCGACTGTCATCACGCGGGAGGGCACGTTCTCAACCTGCAGGAGCTGGCCCGAGAAGGCGTGGCGGTCGGTGAACAAGACGATCACCGTCCGCCAGGTGACAGTGAAGGTGCGTGCGTTCGGGCGCTGAGAAAGCCCCGCCAAGGCGAGGGCGGCCAGGCGGGGCTTTCCTTCGGTGCCGGCCCACCAGGGATTGGCGAGGCGGACATCACCACCCTAGCGGGAATCCGTACGCAGCATAAAGTGCGCGCAATTTGATTGCTTAAGAAGATCACAACGCCGGCTCCCACTAATGAAAAAGCCCCGCCCGGCGGAGCGGGGCTTCCCTCGCAGGGGAGAGTAGTCGTCCTTGCGGGGCGGACGGCTCTGCGCACTCTCGAATCGCGGCGTGCGAATATGCGACCTTGGTGGATAGAAAACCCCGCCTTAGCGTGAGGGCCAAGGGCGGGGCCAGGTTCGGGTGTCGGCCCCTCCGGGGGTATGGCGGGGCAGACACCACCAGCCTAGCGGAAGTCCGTAGGTGGCGTAAACAGATCACAACGCTGTGGGACCAATTCGCCAATGAGAAAGCCCCGCCCGGGTCGGTACCTCGTCGACGGGCTTCCCTCCCAGGACCTGTGGGAGATGTCCGCTGCGGAGCGGACAGCTTAGCCTCTTCCGATCGCGACGGCTGGATATTGGACCTTGGGTTTATGAGAAAACCCCGTCCAAGGCAGGGCGGCCGATGGACGGGGCACTTGGGTTCCGTCCGCTCCTTTGGCAAAAAAGAGAGGACAACCCAAGATAGGCCATCCGCACGAGGTTACCTATTGGACCTTGGGGCATGTGACGGGAATCGATGCGCGCCTAACAATTTCTGGTTGAACACCCTTTGTCGTTTCTGAGATGAAATCCGGCAACAAGGCTGCCGCTTTTGGCTTTGTGATCACACCCGGTCGGCATTCTTACAATCGCAGTTCGTGATTATGAACTGGGCGTATGACCGCGTCTTGATACCTATGGTTGAGAATCATGGGGAAGCAACATGTTCAGCAAGATAATTTTGGCTGGCGCTGCGTCGGCACTGATGGTGAGCGGGGGCACAGGCTGCGGATCTTGTCGAACCTCTATACGACTGGACGGGGCCTTATATCGGGCTGCAAGGCGACCTCGATAGGGCAGCCAGAACGCGAGCGATTATGATCGCGGACCGGCTCCTATGACCGAGCGGTCGAGGTGACCGTCATCGCGCCGGACGGCGAGAGCGTTCTCAACCTGCAGGAGCTCGCCGAGAAGGCTTGGTGTTCCCTGAACAAGGAAATCACGCTCGACAGGGTGGTGAAAGTGTGGGCCTTCGGACGCTAATGTCGTGCGCATAGCTTGCCGTCTTGACGGCACCTGAAAGCGCGCAGGGAACCTGGCATTAGATCGCAAAAGGTTGGCGTAGCGTGTCGACCGTGAACAATCGGATTTTCACGTGAATACGGATCGCGGCTGAGGTAAGAGCGCGATCAGGAAGAGACGCAAGAGAAGCCTCATCCAGGTGAGGGAGGAGGCGGCAGTTGTAGCCAGAGGCGGCCAGGATGGCATGAGCGCATCTCATCGCCCGGTCGAAACAATTCTGGAATCCCGGCAAGACCTCGGACTGGCAGGGCATGGGCGTCGATCTCGTCATCGACCGGCGCGAGGCCTATTATCTCATCCCTGGGATGTCGACGGGCGCCGGCTGATCGACGTCCATCTCAATCAGAGGCTGAAGCCTTCGCCTAGAAAGTAGCGCCGCACGTCGGGATTGTGCACGATCTCCTGCGGCGTGCCTTCGGTCAGGACCTCGCCCTCATGGATGATGAGCGCGCGGTCGATGAGCTCGAGGGTCTCTCGGACGTTGTGATCCGTAATAAGCACCCCGATTCCCCGAGCGGTAAGCTGTCGCACCAGCTGGCGTATATCACCGATCGCAATCGGATCAATTCCGGCGAAGGGCTCGTCGAGGAGCATGAACTGCGGATGGGTGGCGAGGGCACGGGCGATCTCCACCCGGCGACGCTCACCGCCAGATAACGCCACAGCTGGCGAATGCCGTAAATGCGAGACGGAAAACTCATCGAGCAACTCACGCAACTCACTTTCGCGCCGCTGACGATCGGGTTCGACGAGCTCCAGCACGGCACGAATATTGTCCTCAACCGTGAGACCGCGAAAGATTGAACTTTCCTGGGGCAGATATCCAATACCCAACCTGGCACGCCGATACATCGGCAGGGTGGTGATATCCGTCCCGTCGAGGCTGATCGTTCCCTGGTCCGACGCGATGAGCCCGGTGATCATGTAGAACACCGTCGTCTTGCCGGCGCCATTGGGTCCAAGCAGCCCCACGGCCTCGCTACGCTTCACGGAGAGGTCGACCCCCTTGACCACCGGCTGCTGTCCGAAGCTCTTACGGAGCCCCACGGCAACCAGACCGTCATCGGGACGCGAATCCTCGGCGCGGCGCCTCGGCGCCTGCTCCGCTATCCGCTGGCCGTGCCCCAATACCTTTACCGGCTTGCGGGGCCGTGCGGCCGTCATTGCCTCACCCTTCTGCGTCACCTGATTACCGCTCATTTAGATTAATATTGGGTGAAACTTCGGAACGAAACTGCCCATGGTCCGACTCGCTCTAGCAGGCGGAGTGATCGGCTGCATCATCAAAAGCTCGCCAGCTTCTGGGTGGTGACTCGCCATAAGCGATCGGGAGCTATTCCAGGCGGTGCCGTTACTGACCACTAAGGGTACACCCTCTGTGGACGTCTACTTACCGACCCAATGCCGTACACTATGGGTTGTCGCCCGTGGTCGCCGATCGTGCCATCTGGTTGGTGACCACGATGTCATAATAAGCGCGGCCGCCATTGAGCCGGCTGACGTCGGATATCGGCGGGGTTCGATATTGGGCTTGAAGCGAGGGACGATCTTCGGCCATTCGTCGGGCAACGGTTCGCCCAAATCAATCAATGGTGAAAGTGACAGGACATCCCGCGAAAAAGGGCGGACGTCGCGATACTTGATATGCAGCCTCGCATGGTCAAATTGTAGGCAAGGGTCGAAAGAAACACGACATTCCCGATCAGATCGCCCAGCGTGACCGCGGTCGTAATTCCCAGGATTGGAACGGACGCTCAGGCTTGAGACCTATGCAGTCGGTCTTGTCTCCTGCCGGCAGATCGCGCTTTTGCAGTAGCATCGCCATTGAGGCTGGTTCTCACTTGAGTCACTTGTTGTTGCAGAGGTGATTGTCAGGAAGAACATCGCCGTCCTTCCGCCGCGCGGCGACTTGGCGAGCCGGTCGTTGATGCTTTGTCTGAACGTCGACCCGCCCGGACCGCACCTTCGAACATGCCGATCTGTTGGCCTGGACGCAAGCCAACCGGGCCAAGATCGTCCCGCTCCCTCTATACAATATTGATAGCCGGGGGAGTGAACCGCCCCCAGCAGGAGGCAAAGACCCGGGTTCAAGGCTTCGTGGTCCCTGGTGGGATGGCAGATGGAATATTCTGCCGGTTTGGCAGGGACCCATGTGAACTGTACCGAACTGATGCGCGCAGGGGAGGTCGGGGACGAAGAGGCGTCGGCCGCATCGGCAGCACTAAGTAGTCGACCGTGAACTATTCCCAACGGGCGCGCTTGCGCTGCTCGGCGGCGGTGCCTTGCGGCTTACCGAGGATGGCATTGAGCTTCATGCGCTGGTCGACGTCGAAGCCGGTGACCGGAAAGTCGTTGACCGTGACCAGCACGCCTTCGTCGGCCGCCGCAATAGCGGCGGGAGCGGATACCTACAGAGAAGCGCTGAGCGCCGCGGCGAACAGAATGCCGAATCTCATATCCGTATCAGCCCCTAAAAGCTCGGCAGCGAGGCCATAACGTTGCCGAGCGACTTGAGGTCGATCGCGAACTGAATTGAACGGTCAACCCCTTGATCCTCATTGGCGCGATCTTCCGCAAGGAAGACGCGGAAATTAAAGCACTCACAATGAAAGCCGACACCGACGGTGTCCCGGATCAGCTTGCTTGCCTTGAGGTCGTACCGGGCCCCGGCATAAAGACTCCACCCGCCGGAGAAGTTCCAGCCGGCGTCGCCCCAGACCTGCTCTTCGTTATTCGGCCGCCCCGCATCCGGGTCAGCGTCAACGTCCGCATAGTAGAATGACCCGGAAAACCTGTCGAAACTGAAGCTTAAGCCAGCCTCCTGGGTTTTGATGGCCGATAAGTCCTCCGCCATGCGGACCTGGTAAGAGAAGCGCAAACTGTCCCAGGGCTGGAGCGCGAGGGCGGCTACGAGGTCGGAACTGGTCTCTCCGAGTCCGCTTTGGACATCGAAACTGTTCTTGCCGGCGACATGGAAGGATTCGCCGAGACTGGCCCTCAGAAATCCGCCATTTTCGGACAGGAACGTGTAGAGCAGGCCGGTATTGACGCGCGTGCCACCCTCGTAGCGGTCGAGACCGCTGAAGCGGTCGTGCAGGAACAGGTTGCTGGCGTCGAAATTCAGGTTGATCGCGTCTTCATTGCCCTTCTTGTCGATGTCCTCCTCGTCGGTCGAGGCGATGACCTGGGTCACTGGCGTCAGGATATGCTGGCCGCCCTCCGTGTTGGTCAGGAAAGGCCAGCGCATGTCGAGACCGGCGGTCGGCTGGAAGCGGGTCGTCGTTTCGTTCTCTTGCGTCAGATCGTCGTCATCGGGCAGGTTCTGGGTGACGTAGGCGTCGCCGCGCAGATTGCCGAAAGGCGTGATGACCTGGCCCATGCTGTTGATGATCTGCTTCTGCCAGCGCAGATTGGCGACGGCGCGGGTCTGCTCGGTGCCGAGATTCACGTTTGTCAGCGGCAACGTGGGATCGTTAGCGAACACCACATCATTGCGGCTGATGCTGTAGAGGTTCCAGTCATAGCCAAATTCGCCCCCGAGCACTGGCTGGTCGAATGTATAGCTGTGCTCGATGTAGGGCAGGGCCGTCGGGAAGATGTCCTCGTTATCGTTGGTGTCGAGCGTCTGGAAATGCAACGCCTGGGCCGAGAAGTAATTGCGATCGTTGATGCCCGTGATGTACAGCCGGTCGATAGCCTCGTCGCGGCTGTCGATCTGATACTTGTTCATGAAGTTCTTGTCGCTGACCAGCGTGCCGTCCCAGCCCCATTTCCAGTTGTCGTTGATGTCGAAACGGCCTTTGGTTTGCGCCGAGCCGCGCAAGGGTGAATTTCCCGCGTCGTCGCTGCCCGTACTGAGCTGATAGATGCCGGCGACATTGACATTGTAGCTGCCATTGGCCAGACGGTGACGCCATTCCCCCTTGAGCAGCGGGCCCTGCCCGGACGTGATCACCGGCGAGAAGGTGAAGTCGTAATTGGGCGCCAGATTCCAGAAATAGGGAACTTCGACGCCGAAGCCATAGACGCTGGCATAGTTGAAGCCCGGAGTGAGGAACCCGGTCCGGCGTTGCACCGTCGGGTCGGCATGCGAGAAAGAGGGCAGGGTGATGATATCGGCGCCGGCGAACTCGAAGGTGGCGTCTTTGTGATAGATGACGCCTTCTTTTTCATCATGCGTCACCTGGCGCGATCTGAGTTGCCAGAGCGGCTTGCCACCCGATGTCCGGCAGTTATTGCAGGCATTGTAGACGACATTGGTGTAGACCGTCAGATAGCCATCCTGGCGCACGGCATAGTCGGCGGTGATGATCACGTCGTTGGTCAACAGCAGGCGCAAATGCTCGGCGAAGCCATCCTTGAACTTGTTCATCAACGAGGCGCGCTCAGCCTCGAGGATGTTGCCGCCTGGCTCCGTCAGCCTGACGTCGCCCTCTGCCGTCATCTTGTCGTTGCGCTGATCGTAAGTCACGCGCGTGGCGACGAGTTCGTAGTCTCCATAGGTCAGGACGACCTTGCCGATGGCGACTGCGGTCTTCGTCTGCGCGTCATAAGTGATCTTGTTGGCCACCACATTGACGCGCGCATCTTTTGGCGGCGTCTTGATTTTGTTATTGCGCATATCACCCGTGGCCGCAAAAGCAGGCACAAGCGGCGAAACGAGACCCGTCCCGAAGCAAAGGCTCGCCGCGAAAAGTGCAGCAAGGCACACGCCTCCGGGCATAAGCCCGAAGCGCGCCAATTTTCCCCTTCGACGCCCCGTCGTCATGAGATTTAAGTACTACCCGAATAACTTTATTTTACAGTTTTTAACCCGGTTTGATCGGGCGCGCAAAGTGCTTTTCCATTTTCAATGTAACGCTTCTTTGGGCAGTCCCAAGGCAGGAAATTGGCATAATTAACAAACCATTACAGGAGTTGAACCGCTTCCGTCTTTGCCACTGATGAAAATACCTCCGATTTTTCTCAGCAGGATTCATGCATGTATGTGACATTCGCTGCCCGGGCAGCCAAAAGCCGGCGCGCTTGTCGGCCTCCGCCGCGATGCCGAGAGCTTTCCGCCCTCGGGGCAAAGAACGACCAAAACGTAGCGGCGGTCATCTTTCCTGGGCGGTGAAGGCGATCAGCTTCGAAGCCCGGCAATCCTTATGACGGCCACACGCTGGCGAGCGTGATCACCGAGATGGAAGCCATGATCGGTAACCGCATCGAACGCCTTCTCGCTGATGCCGGATACCGCGGCCACAACGCCCCGCTGAGCCACAGGTTCAAGGTCTTCACCTCAGGCCAGAAACGGCGCATGACGCCGGACATCAAGCGCGAGATGAAACGGCGGGCGGCGGTCGAGCCGGTCATCGGCCACCTCAAGAACGAGCATCGCATGGGGCGCAATTATCTCGCCCATGAGCAAGGCGATGCGCTCAATGCCATCCTCGCCGCCGCCGGCTATAACTTCCGCCGCCGCCTCACCTGGCTGAGGCTTTTCTTGCGTCTCTTCCTGATCGCGCTCTTGCTCAGCCGCGATCCGCAATCACGTGAAAATCCGATTGTTCATGGTCGACAATCGAATTTGCAAGAAAGCCAAATGCGTTGCGGCCGACAAATTATGGGCGAGACCCTTCAGGCCGCCCTCTTCCTCGTAATCATCGCCCACACAGCGATCACGATTACAGCTCCAATGACCGCTGCAACAAAGCCGGCGCCTTTTTTGATTCAATTAATTGAGGTTCTACGGGGCATCTCCGCGAGCCGTTTAATTAATCTCTGCCTCGCGGACGAGTTCCGTATCCGGCATCGTGTCATAGCAGGGAATGACGACCAGATCGCGCATGACGCCGGCCGCCGGGCGGGGGAATATCAGAGGCTGAAGCCTCCGCCAGATAGAAGCACCGCACGTCGGGATTGCGCACGATCTCCTGCGGCGTGCCTTCCGTCACCGCGGCCACAATGAGGCATCTTCGACATCCCGCGCCGCCGGCGGCGCCGATCCACCGACATCGGACACTCCCCGGACCATCGGTTACCCGCGTTGACGCGGTCAACTTGGCCGGTACTTGTGAAAGAAACCCGCTAGCACGACGGATATGTCTTCCAGCTGTTGCGGCGCGAAACCCGATGGAACGGCCTCGTCAAGCGTCGTATGTGCCGGCACGGCGACGGGAGGAACCGGAAGACCAGCGCTTCGGCAGGGCTCAATCAGATTTTCCCCGAGCTTCATCCTTCGGCATAGCATCCTGGCAATCTCCGCATAATCGATGTCACGGTCGCCACTGTGCTGATATAGCCCGGGCAAACGATGCTCAGTCGAATAAGCAAGGATCTCCACCACCCGAGACAAACTGACCGGCGCGCAGACAAGATCGATAAAAGGCTTGATCGGCTTTGCAGCCAGCAGATCGCGCGACCATTCCGTTGCAAGCCTCTCCAGAGATTCCACGATCTTGGTGATGCGCAGGACCGTCGCCGGCACCGGCAATCGCATCAAGGCATCCTCAAGGTCGGCTTTTTGCTTTCCATACATGCAGGCCGGATGGCGCGCCGACACGGGCGGCATGAAAGGAGCAGATCCGTCAAAGACGAGATTGGTGGAAAGCGTCAGGACATGCGCACCCGCCGAGGCATAAAGCTGCGCGATCGCGGCCGGTGCCAGGACGTTGATCCCGTATGTCGCCTCAGGCTCATTCTCGCAGCGCCTGAGCGATGTCTCAGCAGCGATGAGAAAGACCGCATCGATATCCGCGGGCAACACGCCTGGATCGGGCCGCGCCAGATCAAAGCGGATTTTTCCCGTATCCGACCGCGATGTGAGATAGACGCGCCAGCCGGCGCCTTGCAATTTCCGTGACAATATCGGCGCTACAAGACCAGATGAACCAATGATGAGGGCGCGGCGGCTCATCGCATCATTCGTAATAGATGAAAACCCCAATCGTCGCGATAGCCGCAGGTCTTGAAGATCCATTCCCATTCCTGAGGCCTATGGAAAGCCCGGCAGGTCAGTGGCCAATACATCAGATTCACCTTCTCGCGCATATTGCGATAAGCCTCGACAGTGATGTGGCTCCAGCCGTCATGATTTCCCCTCATACTTTCGGCAATGAGGTCGGAACTACGTTTTTGAGCCTGCCATCGCGAGTGTCAAGAGCTGCTCCGCGGCGTGGCCGGCTTTTGCACACCACCGCAGAATTCGCAAACATACAGCTCACCTCCGGACGGGCACCCTTTGCAGTCCGAACTAACACGGGCAAGGCGGGCATAGGCAGGTACGTCTTTCAGATCGTTCCCCGCAAATATTGCATTGATAGCGTCAAAGAGTATTGCCCGCAATAGCCCGAAGGCTCATCACATCGCCTGGCGCACCATGACCTTGCTCGGATCATCGGTGGCCGTGTCTCATCGCCGCCGGCGGTGAACACTTGGACGCCGCGCTCCTGCAGCGCGACGACGCCGAGCTCCTGGACCAGCATATGACGCGCGAACCGGCTGGCATCCTCGACGATCACAGTCCGCACGCCATTGCCTTCGATGCGGTCCAGCAGAGGCAGCGAAGCCCGGACGCGCCTCGATGGCATCGGCGCCGCTCACCGCCTCATCGCGAAACTCATCGACCAGGGCGAAGCCCTCGCGCTTGGCAAAGGCGGCAATGGCCGCCCGCTGACGCTTATCGCTATCCTTGTCCTGCCCGACAGCGCTGCGAGGTCCGAAGATAGGCGACCGCCTTCTTAATTTCCTTTGCCATTGCCTTTTCCTCCAGAGCCTTATCTATGTGTTGTTATCTATTCAAGAAAAGGTAACATCTTGGGTTGACGAAGGCGCTCGCCGTCGATGCCGAGATGTACAAATGGTGCCATCTGATAGAGAATTACTTTTGCAAGCTCAGAGAGTTCCAACGCATGCCGACAAAACCGACAGCAGTTTCGCCGCCATCATAAACTCTCGATGAATCTCAACAGGCCCTATTTTTGATTGCATGATGCTTAATATCACTTTCTGGTCGCGGTCCCATTGGGCCGGATCGCGCCGCCGGTCGGAATGTTTGCGGCGCAGCGCCGAGACGGCGGCGCGCAGGCGCGCCAGCGGCGATGATGGCCAGAGCTTGCTGCTGTGCTGGCTGAGCCGATCGCCGCGGTGCTGCACATAGACGGACAATGGCTCGGGCACGGCGATAAACTGCACGCGCCCGACAAGACGTTTGAGGAAATCCCAGTCCTCGCCGATGAGCACGCTCTCATCGTAGCCGTTGATGGTGCGCGCTGCGGCAGCCTCGATGATGATGGTGCCATTGGCGAGGTTGTGAACGCCGTCATGGACGAGCTTGCAGTATTTGGATGACAGGATGGCGCCGCGCTCATCGACGCGGTAAAGGCCGCTGGCGGCGAAGACTGGTCGGTCGTTCTTGTAGGGGATCGCACACATCAGGCGTTCAAGATAATGCGGTAGCCAGAAATCATCACTGTCGAGCATCGCCAGATGTTGCCCACATGCGGCACGGATACCGCGGTTGCGGGCGGCACTGACGCCGCCATTGCGCTCGGCGACAATGAGCTTGATATTCAGTAATGGAGCGAATTTATTGACGAGCTCCCGGATTTTTGCCGCTTCCTGCGGAGATGAATGATCATCGATGACGATGACTTCGTGCGGCAACAAAGTCTGCGCCGCGATGGATGCGAGCGGCCAGCCCAGCAATTTGGCCCGGTTATAGACCGGGATGATCACGCTGACATTGCAACGCGGGCTTGGGAAATCGGTTTTTGCCATATCGCCCCCCATTCGTTTAAACCCCGAGAGTACCAGCACGGACGCGACAAACAACGATCGATATCAGTCATTGCGGCTATCCGTTGCACGTCAGCTCCGTCGCTCAACCATTGGGGAAATCCTTAGCCAGGCGGCATCCCGAAACCCCGTGTGAGCATAATGCAAACATAGCGCATAATGCAAACATAGCATAGTCGGCCAGCGCCACGAACTATTCCTCTTTGGCGACAGCCCGGAGCTGGCCGCGTCTGCTCAAATTCAGACAATTCCGACGAAAACCCGAAGGATCGGCATTGCCGCGGTCAAATCGAGGTCTTTGAACGGCTGAAGGCGAACCTGGAAGCTATACCTAGATCTGCGGGTCGACTATGAGCGTGACGCTCTGTTGATGATAGGCGGCGACCGTGGGCTCCCCGATCTCCTAAGACAAGTGGCTGAGCGAAAGGGGTTGCCCGGCGCTGCCTCGGGGGCGATGTCTACGACAAGCCGGGAGCTGCGGTAGCCGGTGTCTCTCAACGCATAATTTCAGTTCCCGGCTTGTTCCCGGTCGCCATTGACGACTACGCCGCTGGCCGGGACCGGCGCTTCTGTGTTATTTACCCGAGAACCGCGTTGCCGATGGGAACTCAACTCGAGATAGTTGGCAGCTTCATACGATCGAGGAAACTATGAAAGCTCACTTGAAATTGAGACAACCTATTGACATCTCTGTTGTTTTACCGGCTTTTCGTTCCTCAGGCTTTATCGACAGGGCAATCAATTCCGCTCCGGAGCTAAGCGGGGTGTACCTCGAAGTTGTTGTCGTAGAAGATGCTTGCCCGCTGCACACCGCCGATGCAGTTGAGGCGCGTTATGGAACGCGCGATGACCTCCGGCTTATCCGACTTCCTGTCAATCAGGCCCCCGGCGGAGCGCGCAACGCTGGTTTCCAGGCAGCACGAGGCGAGTGGATTGCAGTTGCTTGACGCCGACGACGCATTTGTTAGGGTTTGATAGGGTTGCTGACGTTGGGGCGCTTCGATCCGTTGGGCTCTGGGCGGAGCGCTTGCGGTTTTTGCTTACCCGTTGCTGGTCGAAGCCAGAAAAATTCCGCTGATTGGGTGCGTGGTAAAGCGAATTAGTAGCGTCAATGATGCGACAATTTAGAGGCGTCAAGTGAACCGGGAATCTGGTGTTGCGGAAAGTGACGCTAGTAAGGGTGCCCCTGACCGCATTGCCGTGATCGTTATCAATTGGAATGGGTGGCAGCATACGCTGGATTGCGTGAACTCTCTGCGCAAGATGCAAAGAGAATGGCATCTCTTCTTGGTTGATAATGCGTCATCGGATGATTCGATAAAGCATTTATCGGATCTTGGCGAGAAAGTAACTTTGATTCAGTCGCCAGTAAATGGTGGTTGGACAGGTGGAAATAATCTTGGCATCCAAAGGGCGCTCGATCTTGGCTATGACCATTTTTTTATACTGAATAACGATGCCGAGGTTTTGGAGGATACGCTTGACGTATTGGAGAAAGCATTTTTGGATCGTCAAGATGAGATGCCGATCTTGGGTCCGGTCCATACCGTTCCTGACGGCAGTAGCTACAGCTTCGTTGGACAGTACATTGATGATCTGACCGGTATGCCACGGAAGATGACGTGTGAGGGTGTCACTCGGCAAGATTTGGATTCGGTCTACGAAACGGCGTATATACAAGGCGCTGGCTTATTTGTTCATCGTCGTCATTTCGTAGAAATTGGTTTTTTTGATGATGCGTTCTACCTGGACTATGATGAGGCCGACTGGTCATTTCGGGCAAGGAGGGCTGGCTTCCGGTCCTACATGGTCCGAGATGCGGTCATTCGGCATATTGGCTCCGCTTCGATCGGGGGAGAAGTTTCGCCGTTGAATGTGTATTTTTTGACTCGGAATGGACTTCTCTTTTCCGAACGACACGGAAATTTGAGACAGCGTTATCGGGTCTGGTGTGCGTATTATCGCCGCGCGCGACGCCTGGTAAGAGGCAAGGGGCGTCGCCGATGGCTATGGCTGCCGCGCTTCTTTAAAAGTCGAGATAATGCTGTCGTAGCCTTTCGAAGAGGCTTGATGGATTATGCGTTGCGGCGATTTGGCGACTGCTCGTTGGAGATTAGATTATTGAAATAACAGGAATAGTCTTTTTGTATGTTTGATTTGCGGGCGCGAGTATTATTAGAAATAAATTGGAAATTGGTGTAAGGGAAATGAATAGGCCAGCGGGATGTCTCATCCTCTCAGGCCTGCCACCACAATTCTTGGATTCTTTACTTGTCACCGATGTTACCACCTCGTTGTTATGCATATGCGCTTTCGGCTGTCGCTGCGGCTCTTCCAGGTTCTGCTCTCGAGCACGACATCGAGATTTGCCGCGAGACGATGCGGTTTATCTCGACGAGTTGCGCTCGTCGCTTGCCGGTCACGGAGGCATCGCGACGCTACTGCGGTTGTTAGCTCGTACTGAATCAAGGGCCACAAGTGAGCAAGAGGACTCGGACGACCTTAATCCCAAACGGTTGGTGTTCATCGACGAAGCTTGGTCCACCACAGGCGGATTTGCCGCAGCGGGACGGCGGCTGTGCGTTTATGAACGACGCGCTTGCTCTTGCGCCATGCCGGCTGATCAGCTGAAAGGGCGCCGGACGGAGACGGGGGCGGGATGCGCAAAGGCATTATTCTAGCGGGCGGGAGCGGTACACGCCTTTACCCGTTGACCAAAGGTGTCTCCAAACAGCTGATGCCGGTTTATGACAAACCGATGATCTACTATCCGCTGTCGGCGCTGATGATGGCCGGCATCCGCGATATTCTCATCATCACTACGCCGCAGGACCAAGAAGCATTTCGTCGCGTGTTGGGCGATGGCACCGACTTCGGCATCGCGTTTGAATATGCGGTGCAGCCCGAGCCGGCCGGCCTTGCGCAAGCTTTCCATATCGGCGCCGACTTTGTGGGTGATCATCCCTCGGCGCTCGTTCTCGGCGACAACATCTTTCACGGTCACGGTCTGCCCGATTTACTCGAACGTGCCAACAAAAGGTCGGCGGGAGCAACGGTATTCGGCTATTATGTAAGCGATCCCAAAGCCTATGGCGTGGTGTCGTTCGACGCCGAGGGGCGGGCTGAGACGATCGAGGAGAAGCCCGCTGAGCCGAAATCGAACTATGCGGTAACCGGTCTCTATTTCTACGACAACCGAGTCGTTGAATTCGCGCGCGATCTGAAACCATCGGCACGCGGCGAACTGGAGATCACCGATCTCAACCGTCTCTACCTCGAGGCTGGCACGCTGTCGGTCGAGCTAATGGGGCGCGGCTATGCCTGGCTCGACACCGGAACACACAATTCACTGATCGACGCCGCGGCCTTCGTGCGCATCACCGAGGAGCGACAGGGGCTGAAGATATGCTGCCCCGAGGAGATCGCCTGGCGCAAGGGCTTCATTGATGACGCCGCGCTCGAGCGAATCGCCGCTCCACTTTGCAAGAGCGGCTACGGCAAATATCTGCTCGGTCTGCTTGATCGGAAGGTCCATCCGTGAATATCATCGAGACTGCCATTGCAGGGCCGATGATTATCGAGCCGAAAGTGTTCGGTGACGATCGTGGCTTCTTCATGGAAACCTGGAACGCCTCGCGCTTTGCCGAGGCAGGGCTCGATGTGCGATTCGTCCAGGATAATCACAGCCGCTCGGCTCGCGGTGTGCTGCGCGGCGTCCATTTCCAGAATCCCAATCCGCAAGGCAAGCTGGTACGGGTGACCGCGGGTCGCGTATGGGACGTGGCGGTCGACCTGCGGCGTTCGTCGCCACATTTCGGCCGATGGGCCGGCGTCGAGCTTTCGGCCGAGAACAAGCGAATGTTTTGGATCCCGCCCGGCTTCGGACACGGTTTCCTCAGCCTCGAGGACGGGACCGACTTTCTCTACAAATGTACCGCTCTCTACGACCCGGCGAGCGAGCATTCGCTTCAGTGGGACGATCCGGCCGTTGGCATCGAATGGCCGCTCCGCGATATCGAGCCGCAGCTGTCGGCCAAGGATAAAGTGGGCAGGCTGCTCAGCGCGATCGAGGGTTACCCATGAAGGCGATGATCGTCGGCGCCTATGGCCAGCTTGGCCGTTGCCTACAGGCGGCCGCACCCGCCGGCGCGGAACTCGTGACGCACGATCTCGATACTCTCGACATCACCGACGGGAACGCGGTCATGGCAGCGGTGACTGCTGCCCAGCCCCACATCCTGTTCAATGCCGCTGCCTACACGGCGGTCGACAGAGCCGAGAGCGAAGAGGACAAGGCGCTGGCCGCCAACGCCACGGCAGTTGGCTATCTCGCCGCAGGTGCCCGCGCGACGGGTGCCCGCTTTGTCCAAGTCTCGACCGATTTCGTCTTCGACGGGATCTCAGGCGTGCCCTATGCCCCTGATGCGCCGACCGCGCCGGTTAATGCTTATGGTCGCACTAAACTGGCGGGCGAGGCGACGGCGGGTTCCGACGCGCTGATCGTGCGTACGGCCTGGGTCTATGCGCCAACCGGAGGCAATTTCGTTCGCACCATGCTCCGGCTGATGAGCGAGCGGCCCGAGGTGCGCGTCGTAAGCGATCAGATCGGTACACCGACCTATGCCCCCGGCCTTGCCGCCGCATTGTGGAGGCTGGTCGAACTGGGCGCGACCGGCATCTACCATTATACGGATAGCGGTGCGGCCAGCTGGTATGACTTCGCCGTGGCAATCCAGGAGGAGGCGCTCGCGGCAGGCCTTCTGAGCTGGGCGGTGCCTGTGATCCCGATCACGACTGCCGAGTTCCCGACGCCGGCACGTCGCCCGCATTATTCGGTGCTAGACAAGCAAACCACCTTCGTTGCGCTCGGCGCGCCAGCTCCCCACTGGCGCGCGCAGCTGCGCGCTATGATTGAGACCATCAAAACCAATGGCTAACATCATCGTGACTGGTGGCGCAGGCTTCATCGGCGCCAATTTTGTGCATCACTGGCGCAAGGTATCGCCTGACGACTCTATCATTGTGCTCGACGCGCTGACCTATGCTGGAAACCGCGCCAATCTGAACGGACTGGACAGCGTCGAGCTGGTCGTCGGTGACATTTGCAACACAGATCTGGTGACCAGGCTTCTCCGAGAACGTGAGGTGGCGACAATCGTCCATTTCGCGGCCGAGAGCCATGTTGACCGGTCAATCACGGGTCCCGACGCTTTCGTAACGACAAATGTGATCGGCACGCACAGCCTGCTCAAGGCGGCACGATCGGTATGGCTCGATGAGGGCAGTGGACGCCCGCACCGCTTTCACCACGTCTCGACCGACGAAGTTTACGGCTCGCTCGGGCCCGAGGATCCCGCATTTAGCGAAAACACGCCTTATGCGCCGAACTCGCCTTACTCAGCCTCGAAGGCCGGCTCCGACCACCTCGTGCGCGCCTACCACCACACTTATGGGCTCGAGACGACGACGAGCAACTGCTCAAACAATTACGGGCCCTATCAATTTCCCGAGAAGCTGATCCCGCTTTTCCTGATCAACGCGCTTAATGGCCGCAACCTGACAATCTATGGTGACGGCCTGAATGTGCGTGATTGGCTGCACGTCGAGGACCATTGTCGCGGGATTGAGCTAGTGCTTCGCAAAGGGCGGCCGGGCGAGACCTACAATATCGGAGGTGGGCAGGAACTGCCAAATCTGACCGTGATCGAAGAGATCTGCCGTGCGGTCGATGCCGCCTTCGCGGCCGACCCAAATCTCGCCCAGCGCTACCCTAACGCTCCCGCCGCAAAGGGTCGTCCGAGCACCGATCTCAAAACCTTCGTGACCGATCGCAAGGGCCACGACCGCCGCTATGCGATCGACGAAACCAAGATACGCAGCGAGCTGGGCTACGAGCCCGCGCGCAATTTCCCCCGGGGATTTGCCAAAACGCTCGCCTGGTACCTGACTAACGAAGGCTGGTGGAAGCCGCTGATAAAGCGTGGGGCGTGAAGGACATTCTCGCACATCCTGTGGCTGCTCCGGCGCTATCACGACCAGGCCAAGCGCACCATTCGCCTGCGCAACAAGCAGTGGGTGACGATGGAGCCCGCCACCTGGAAGGGCGAGTTCGACCTGACCGTCAATGTAGGACTCGGCACCGGCAACAAGGACCAGATGCTGGGGCACAGCCTTGTGCATCTCGATGCCGGCCGTTGCCTGCGCAGCAGAAGGCCCATAACGACATCCAGATCGAGCGAAGCGGCGCGTCTCTGCAATGCCTCCGCCCGAATGATGCAGGCATTCAACGACGGTCTCCTAGCCCTCGCCCAGTTGCGCAGAGGCGGAAAGCAACATGTCATTGTTCAGCACCAGTATGTGAACGTTGGCCCCGGCGGGCAGGCCGTCGTTGCCGGTAGCGGAGATCGCGAAGGCGCTGGGCTGCAGCAGGGGAATGGTCTACAAGACGCTCAAGGCAAAGGCCGCCTGACGCGCGGTGCTGGCCCGGCAATTAGACTAGGGGCATGGGGGCCTCATCGGAATTGGCGCCATGCCGCATGAGAACAAGAGCTCGACCGTCGGTACAAGCCATGATCGCCTTTATCGACGATCATCGTGGGGCGCATGGGGCCGAGCCGATTTGCAAGGTCTTGCCGATCGTCAACGGTCTCTACAAGGCCGAGGTGATCCATCGGCGTGGGCCATGGCGCAGCTTCGAGGCCGTCGCGCCTTGCTCGGGGCGTGATCGTGCGCCATGCGCGCTGCATGAAGCGTGTTCGCCTTGGCGTTTTGATAGGCATTGTCAGCCGCGACTTTCGGGGCGACCGTCGTTCCGTATGCGGCTCACCACAGGGTCAGAATCGGTGAACATTGTACCGAAAGCCTCGTTGAATTGTTTTAGGCTGTTGGACCGGTACAGGACGGCGACGAAAAAAACCTCTGGGAGGACCGGAACCTGTGAAGTCTGCAAAGAACTAAACAGGTCCGCCTTCAGTATAGGCCAGCGCGCCAGCGCCGCGCACGCAGCGGCGTATTTTCGGTCGGACTTTGGTATCAGACTTAATGCAGTTTCAGCACCACAAGCGTTTGCAGGGGATCGGTAGTTGGCATCGTGCCGACGCATCTTGAGTCCCGGAAATTACCTCTCTCGATCCGCTCCGTTGTCATCGATGCCTCGCCGGATGTCAGGTCGCCATCCACAGGCGGCCCCGGATGCGGGTTGAAAGCAAAACCGTTGGTGCTAGCGGACACGTTGTGCAAGTCAATCAAGCCGAGCAAGCTTGGCCTTGAAGGTCTATTGCGCTATCGTTGGCGACCTAAGTCTGGAGAGACTCCTCTGCTATGATCACTTGTTCAATATGCGGCAGGACGGATTTTGCTGATCGCGCAATTCTTTGGGATGAGCTGGTCTCTGACTGGCAACTTGCTCCCCACGAACGGGCTTATGTTGATAAACAGCAAGGTACTTGTTGCACATTCTGTGGATCGAAC
This sequence comes from Nordella sp. HKS 07, assembly GCF_011046735.1. NCBI lineage: Bacteria > Pseudomonadati > Pseudomonadota > Alphaproteobacteria > Hyphomicrobiales > Nordella > Nordella sp. HKS 07. The sequence goes on from NZ_CP049258.1 coordinate 3,070,366, forward strand.
TTGCGCTCGATTGCACTTGCTGACGCGATCCGCGCCACGGTCGGAACTAACTTGACATTACTGGAATTCGCAAAGACTTCAGAGGCGGGCCAAGTTAGCATTTTGGAGATTAACGAGGCTGGCAATTTGAGCACTACGCTAAAGCAATTCCCGGGCCACGTCATGGCTGCGTATCCCACGGTTGATATGCAGTCACTGCCGTACTCGAGCGATAGCTTCGATATCGTAGTACACTCGGATACGTTAGAGCACGTTCCCCGTCCCGTACGCGCCTTGGCAGAGTGTTGGCGAGTTCTTAAACCTCAAGGGGCACTCTGCTTTACAATTCCAACTATAGTTGGTCGTCTTACTCGAAGTAGAGCAGGGCTGCCAAACAGCTATCACGGGTCCGCCCAGACTGCGGCTGACGACTTTGTTGTCCATACTGAATTCGGCGCTGACATGTGGACCTATGTAATGCAAGCGGGGTTCTCTTCAGTCAGAATCAACGCGGTTGATTACCCCTCGGCGCTAGCGATCTGCGCGGAAAAGCAGCTAGGACCATAGGACCTTGGTGGAGGAGCCATGAGCGAATGTGGGTGACGAAATTTGTCGTCGGTCCCGATTTTGTCGACACCCTTGAACTCATATTCGGGAGTATCCTATGCCCCGTTTTCGAAGCGCCTACCCGCCGGATTATCGGCGTCAGATGGTCAAATTGATCCGATTCGAAACGAAGGGGCACAGGGCGAGACTCGCTTGATCGGCCTTCTAACACTGCGCTTTAAAAGCTGCATATTCCTTTAGCCAAAGGTCGCCAAATTCAACGTGCTCCCATCCTGCCATCCATGGTCCACCACGGGTGAAATGTACGGCCCGGGGCGGCGGCTCCATGCGGGGATACGTCCCCTCTAACCAATTCCAATCGCTCGACACGCCTTTGATCTGATTGTCCTCCAACCAGCAGAAACGATGGAGATCGCGGCCTGGAACTCCGTTGAGGAGGTCAACAGAAAGCTTATTGTTGGCAGGATGCTTGAGATTGAAGAGCATCATGCTGGACCAGTTCTTGCGCGCGTAGAGCAACTGAATCTGCCCATCCATCTTCACGCTTTCTTTTGGCTCGTATTGATGCTTCACGCAGCACAGCGCCTTACTTGAGTCGGCCTCAGCAAAGAGTTCGGCCACATCTCCCGTCCAGAGGAAGTCGCAATCACAAAAGAGCGCCCACTCAGCATTGAACTTCGCTCGGTCCGCCATTATCGGAACGAAAAAGCGCGAGATTGCGAATTCAGTGCTCATCGGCGCTTCTGAAATCACGTCCCAGAGCCGTCCCTCGCGGATTTCGGTAGCGCGTGTGTACAGACCAGCTTCGCGCAACACAGAAAGCTTGATCGGATAAATGGCGAGAGTGGCGTTTGAGTAACGGCGAAGGGAATGCGCACAAACGTCGTAAGCGTCAGACTCGCGTGGATCCCATCCGATAAAGATAGGAAGGGTCATGAGCATCTCCTGTGTCTCGACTGGTAGGGGCACCTGTTAACTGCGGGAACGCCCGCGAACAGTCTTGATGATATTTCGGAGTGGTCCGGAAATCCGCCAGCCCGTGCTATTCCGCATCGCAACGTTCTCGTGCTCCAGGGTAGTCATACGTTCTCTAACCTGAACAAGTTGCTTTTTGAGTGCCGCAATTTCATCAGATGCCTCCTTCGCAGTCCTCGCCTGCTCCACCGCTTGCACCGCCAAACTCGCAGATGCAGCTACATACTGATCAACAGGGTTGCGGCTTGGTTCTTCGAGCAAACCGGAGAACTTGGAATAGAATGTATCATCGACTGCTTCCGCGTACCGACCCCGGATTTGCTCGCTCATTGCTTTGAGATTCATCATACTGGTGCCTGATCTGATATGATCTCCGATAGCCTCGAATGGCACCACGCTAATTCCATCAAACTCGATGGGCTGACCAGTATCATACACTGAGATCGGTATCGAAGAGACCGCCGCATCGACCATTAGGCTAGAAGGTGAAGTCAAGACTAGATCTATGTTCGGCAGCACGCGGCTGAGCGGCAGGTCCGCCACAATGCCAGCGAGGTTGTCAAACAGCACCGTATTCGAGCGTGGTAGAGTGGAGAAGGTCTCCGCGCTATCCGACGGATGCGGTCTGATCACGAATAGCGTAGTCGGGTGAGCGGAAATCAGTGCGCCAAGGTTTTCCACGAACTCCGCGCCTATATTGCGCACCCCCCACCTTCCGCGAAGATCTTTCACGCCTACGAGGACTGACTGCTCAAACTTCGATGGATCGTGGCCAAACTGAATATCCAGTCCCGGGAATGGTCCAAATTGTTGGTCGCAAAATTTAGCGGAACCTATTGGAAAGGCCTGTTCGGAGGGAAATGCGCCCCATGGTACATCCGTTGAAATGAAGCGATGTACTCGCTCATTCAGTCGATGTTCGTCCTCTCGTCCCCATGTAAGGACGCGTTCCGACGCGAAAGTAACAACACGGTGTTCAAAAGCTCGGGGCCAAATGCCGTGTTGAAGAAGATACGTTGTGCAACCGTGAAGGCGTGCTATTGCGGCCGTTTCGTACCCCAAAAGGTGACCCCATCCGACACTCGACTCGGCCCCAGAGATAAGCACTTCACCCTTCATCTCAGACCAAGGGAGTTCTCGTACGTCGTCATATTCAATGACTTGAACACCGCACCTCGTGAGGAAGCTCCGGACTGCACGAAGCGTATCCTGTTCCACTCCCTCAGGGCGAACAAGAAAGCGCGCCTGCGCTCTTGGGATTACATCGAGAAGAGGTCGAAGGAGTGACCATTCCTGATGATGATGTAAGCTTAAGTTGAAACCGCGCGCACCGTGGGAAAATTGACGGCGTTTTTCGGCGCGATAACTGACGTCAACGAGGAGGTTGATCTGTGATGAAGCGGAGGAACGGTCCTTCGCGGCCACCTTCTCGAAAATGATATAACGTGGCTCGCCTGCCGATACATCGGCAAATATGTCAGCCGCCACCCATCTGTTAATCAGCTTTAATTCGTCGTTGACGGGAAAGGCCCGCCGCGCGATTGCAGGGGAAAATGCGTCAAGCTCAACGAGACGAAAGCCGACTGCCTCGAAAACACGAATCCAAGTCTGAATCGGCAGCAGGGTCGCATGAAGCAGATTATCGTGGGCACTAGGTCGAGTTGATATTGAGACGGCAAGATACCGGTTGGTCAATCTTTGTAAGTTGCTGACTGCGTCCGAGACGTGCTCGCGATCAATATGTTCAAGTACGTCGAAGCATGTGGTCAGGTAAGCTCCTTTCGTAGGATCGATGGCTTGAAGAATATCATCAACCGCTGCCTCGGAGAATCTTGAAAGATCGAAGCTTATCACTTCAGAACCGGGGAGCGCGCTAACATCTGTCGTGACACTCTCAATCCCTTGCTCGCGGAGCAAGCGGCCTAACCCCCCCTGACCTCCGCTCACGTCCAGTAGTCGACTACACTCGATCTGTCGGCAATAACTCAGAATAAGTGGCGGAAGGACCGTGCGATCAAAGCTCGTGTGCTCTCCGCGACGCTTGCGATATGCGTCGTTGTAGATTGCAGCATAGTCGGTAACACAAGCGTACACGCGAAAACCCTCCTAAGGCATTTGTTGGTTAACATGAACGGGACCCGCCGTCACTAGGGTTTGTGCTCAACAGAACTAGCAGGGGACGATGGGATTTTCCTTCAGGTGATGGCGAGTTCGAGCCCAGTCCAAAAGCCGCGGTTTTCTCCGATGCCCAAGGCGCGCTCTTTGTGCCTTTCTTCAGTATCGGTCGGCATTTCATTGCCGGATTTGCGTCGATAAGGTCTTTTGCTGACGGCACAAGCCAAAGCTCGCCTGATAGCTGCAAGCGTCCGGTTCACCGTGACCGTCGCCCGTCGCCTCCTGACGGCAACTAAAACGCCGCGAATGTGCGCGCGCGACAGATCGGGCAATTTGACACTGCCGATCAGCGGCCGAACATCCTTCTTGAAGATGCGGGTAACCTCCTTGGTCCAGACCGCCGTTGGCCGCGGATGATGGGCAAGGAATTGATCCAATAGTTGATCGACGGTGTCGGCCTTTTCGTGTCGGGCCAAACTTTTGGCCTTTATGAAAGGGCTAGACGGGCCATCCGCGTCTCGCTACTAGGTTCGATTGAATGCCAAATTTTTGAACTGACAATGCAAGGCTGCCTCAACGCATGACCAAAACAATTCGTTAGACACGTACGGAAGCATTGATGCCCGGCGACACAGAACTAGAATTTACAGGCGAGCGTTATGTTCCAGCCATCGGCGGCAACATATTCCTAGAGCATATGCACCGCTACTTTCTGGCCGAGCGTATTGCCAAGGGAAAAGATGTGCTTGACATTGCTTGCGGCGAAGGTTTTGGCTCGAACATCCTTGCCCGCTCAGCTAAGTCTGTGGTCGGTGTCGATATATCCGAGAACGCTGTCACCCACGCCACCCGTAAGTACGCCTCCGAAAAAGCGTATTTCAGGCTCGGCTCAGTCACCAAGATTCCGTTAAAAGATCATAGCGTGGATATGGTTGTCTCATTCGAGACAATAGAACATATCGCTGAGCACGAAGAGATGATGGCGGAGATCAAGCGCGTTCTCCGTCCCGGCGGGTTGCTTATTATTTCGACGCCAGACAAGGCCACATACACGGACGCCTCCGGCAACACTAACACATTTCACGTGAGGGAGCTTTACCGGCATGAGTTCGACGGCCTGATTAGGCAATATTTTGCGCATGTCCAGATGCATGGGCAGCGCATAGGCTTCGGCTCGGTCATCGCCCCGGAGACCGACAGCACGAGCTTTTTCGAGACCAAATCGGAAACGTCGGAAACGACCCTTGGTCTGATATCGCCGATGTATTTGATAGCGGTGGCCTCCGATACTGCGGCTGCCGTGACAGGGTTTAGTGGTCTTTTCAGTCAGGAGATCATGGCTTCTGAGCCTGTGCAAAAACGGGTGGAGTTTGAGTGGACCGAGTGGGAGAAAAAGGCAGCGCTGAAGTGGGCCGAGTGGGAGAAAAAGGCAGCGCTGAAGTGGGACGAGCGGGAGAAGAAGTTTGAGGCCAAGCTAAATAAATTAGGCAAGAAATCACTTATAAACTTGATCTGGCGCCTCATTGAAACTCGCTTGTTCTATACGCTATCCAAGTCCAGCTTCTTAAGCGAACGCGCCCGAGCGCGCTATAAGCGCTCCGCCGAAAAACGCGACCCACTGCGCCTCCCACTGCGCCCCGCCCCTTGGCTAACTCAGCAACTCGCGAATTACGGCATTCGAGTAACGGCCATTGTCCCAAACTACAATCATGCTGCCTTTCTTCCACAACGCATAGAAAGCATACTAAATCAGAGCTATTCGTTAATCGATATATTAATATTGGATGACTGTTCGACCGATGGAAGTCGAAAAGTGATCGACAGTTATGTCAAACGTTATCCTGAACGTATTCGGGCCGTCTTCAATGAAGAGAACTCCGGTAGCGTATTCAAGCAATGGAAAAAGGGTCATGGGTTGGCAACCGGCGATCTGGTTTGGATTTGCGAAAGCGACGACTTCTGCGACAACCGTTTTGTTGAACATCTTGTCAACGCCTTTCGGGATCCAAGCGTAATGATCGCGTTCGGTCGCATCGAATTTGCAGACACGACTGGCCAATTCATGCCTGGCATGGATAGATATCGCGAAAGCAGCGAAGCTGGCATCTGGAGCGATCCTTTGGTCCGACCTGCTGCACGTTGGTTTGGAGGTGGCTTCGGTGTCAAGAATGTTATTGCAAACGTAGGCGGCAGCATCTGGCGCCGCTTTCCCATCGAGGACGCGATCTGGGATAATGCCGCATCGTATCGTATTATGGGAGATTGGTACCTCTATGGGGCCCTCGCGGCCGGGGGGCAGATTGCCTATAATCCCGACGCGGTGTCCTTTTTCCGCGTGCATTGCGCTAACACTTCGGGATCGTCAGCGCAATCAACACCTGAATACTACCTCGAATATGCAAAATTGATGACCTCTTTGAAGCATCGCTGGAAGATTCCGGATGCGACGTTTGACAAGTTTGTTGATAGCTGTCGCCGCGTCTACCAAGGGCGCGATGTAGAGGGTAGCTTTGAAGAACTGCTCAGGTTATGGGAGCTCCGCAGGGTCCGTCGTGATGCTCCGCATGTACTAATTGGCATACTCGGCTTTTCCTATGGAGGGGGCGAGATATTTCCGATTCATTTGGCAAATGCCCTTCGCCGACAGGGGGTAAATGTGTCCATATTGCAGATGAGGGACACACATGACCACCCGAATGTGCGTGCAATGCTGAATCCGGCCATTCCTGTTTATAGCGCGAAAACCTTGAGCCACATGGGGGTTCGGAATTTCATCAGAACCGCTCAGGTTTCTGTTGTTCATTCCCATTTTGCAAGCGTTGAGCGATTTCTGATCGAAGAGGGTGGAGCGGACGTTCCGTATATTGCTACGCTTCATGGATCTTATGAAGCAATGAAAATTTCGAGCAGCGAACTTGGGAAGTGGGCAGCGCGCGTCGATCAGTTCGTTTATACGGCAGATAGAAACCGTCAACCGTTCGCAGATTTAAACCTTGCAGATGAAAAGTTCGTCAAACTCCCCAATGCTATGCCTGTTGACTCCACACCATTTGGAAAGACGCGCGAGGATCTGGGCATCGACGAACATACTGTCGTTTTTACCTTGGTAGCTCGCGGCATAGACGGAAAGGGATGGGAAGAATCAGTCCAGGCACTCAGAATCCTCCAAGACCGTCATCCGGAACAAAAGGTTGCGGTCCTTGCCGTGGGCGAAGGTCCCGCCACCGAACGCGCCAAGGTACTTGCCGACAGCGATCCTAGCGTCCATTTCCTAGGCTATGTTCCGCACGTTCACGGGGTCTACAAGCTCACCGACGTAGCACTTTTGCCTACGCGTTTCCCGGGCGAATCATACCCGCTCTGCTTGATTCAAGCGATGCAAATGGGCTTGCCTTGCGTAGCGACCGACATAGGCGACATCCGGTCTATGGTTGAATTGGAGGATGGCGCGGCGGGCGAGATCATACCCTATTCCTCCGATGACGGCGCCTATCTTGATGCACTAGTGGCGAGCATGGAAAAGATGCTCGATCCCAAGCACCGTGCTCGACTAGCCGCAAACGCGCGCAAGTCGGCGATTCGCTTCGATATTGATGTCCTTGCTAGCCGGTACCGCAATCTTTACGACGAAATCATCGCTCGCCGATGCGGGCCTTTCAAAGCGAAGGTGGCTAGATGGCTACGTATACACGGTCACGCCTTCTCGATCACCCTTCGATCCACCACAAAAAACGGCGAGGCCAAACGAAAACTTAGATAGCTTCCTAGCGGGAATTTACACTCGGCGTCGACCCACTGGGGGACACCGCCCTCAACCATTCGTAAGTCAGCTCTATGCCCTCGAGAAGCGATATGGTGCTTTCCCACCCGAAATCTGCGCGTGCTCTGCTGACATCAAGCACCGATTGCGCGACGTCGATCGTGCGCGCTGACTTATAGATCGGGCTAATGCGCTGCCCCGTCACCTTCGCCAGGATTTCTACTATTTCTCTAAGCGACGTTCCTTTCCCGCTGCCAGCATTGTAAGGGCCAATTTTGTCAGTCACGATGGCACGTGCGCAAAGCTCGGCAAGATCAGCGACGTGTACGTAATCGCGCACGACGCTTCCGTCACCCCATATCTCGATAGTTTCACCGTCACGCAAGCGCGACAGAAATGTTGAGATGACGCCCTGTACACCTGTGTGTGCTTGACGAGGTCCATAGGGATTGGATGCCCGGATGGCGATCGGAGAAATGCCCCGTGTCCGGCGGTACATTTCCAAATAATGCTCAATCGCCGCTTTCACAATGCCATAGGAATTTATCGGACGTAGAGGGTGTGTTTCCGGAATCGGCATTTCATCGGGGTGGCCGTAAACAGTGCCGCCAGAAGACAAAAATAATATGCGCCGGATCCCCAATCCAATCATAGCGTCCAGCAGGGACAAAGTGCGAATGAGGTTGTCTTGAACATCAATTGTAGGGTTGACATCCGCCGTGCCGGGGAAGGTAGTGCTCACAAGATGCATGACGGCATCGACGCCCGCTAGAGCATCGATCACCGCCATTGTATCTCCAAAGCTACCATGAATGTATTCGACTCCCCCCAGAGGAGGGCGGAAGCGCTCCGCCTGCCGGTCAAAAACCTTCACGGAGTGACCATGTGCAAGAAGTCGGTCCACGATGTGGGACCCGATGAAACCACATCCGCCGATCACGAGCACTTTCATTCCACAACCCATCCTGTAACTATAGCTGTAGCTTCAAAGCTGTCGAATCCGACTTTGCGATGCTATCATAGACCAAACCGTCGCCATCGCGCGACCCCGCGCATGTCAACGGCGGCGTTGCCATTCTAGCCACCGTGCCTTGCAAGCGCCGCCAGGGCCGTCGAAGGGCCGAGGCATGAAGCCCCGAAGCAGATCGCCCGGCACTTCCGTAAAACCTCCCGGACGACAAGACGATGTGCATTAGCCACGAAGCCATCTATCAGGAAGCTCTTCGTTCAAGGCCGAGCAGCGCTGCGCGACGAACTCGCGGACTGCTTGCGAAAACCGGGCGGGTGTTGTCGGGTTTTGAGGGGCGCACGCAGGAGCGCCCGTAGAAGCGCTTGACCAGCTATTTTTATCCAAGAACAGAGACGGTACTGCGGACCGCTTGAATCTGCCTAGTTCTCTCAAACAGATACACTGAGCGACTGGCTAAAGCCGGGATCGAGCCCTCAGTCGGCGGTGTCGGCAGGAGCCCGGTGACGCAAACTCCGAAGCCGTTGAATTTTGCCACCGTGGAATGGGTCGACTGGTTCACCCGTCGGGGAATTCTTCAACGCATCGAAAGGATCCGAAGACGAGGAGCCCTATTATGGCATGCTTGACGAACCAGTCGTGGCACCAAAACCGCTGCGGTTCAGGGCGCGGGGCGCCGCGCAAAAACCCAAAGCTGAAGCACGACAAAATTCAGCGCGGGGATTAGGATACTGATCGAGGCGAAGGAGGACCACGCTGGAGCTTCGGTGTGTCGAGCCACTGTAGTGACACACGAGACTATCAAAAAGTTGCCGACTTGCACGAAACAGTGGCGACCGGCGTCGCTCCCGCCAACAGCTACCGCGTCTTCTTGATCCGAATGGCAGGATCGTCTGGGAGACGGGTGCGGGACGGCGAGATCGTCAGCTACCGGGACGAGCCCGAAACGGGGTTCCGCCGGCGGTTCGTCGCCGACCTCGTGGAACTCCTGCCGATCGACTCGCAAGTCTGACACGGAGCGCTTTGCGACCGGCGCGCGGCCTGAGGTCTCACCGGCTCTGCAGCTTTCTTGCGTTTCTTCGCCGCAAGAGGGGCAGCATCGAGCTTGAGCGGCTTATAGATCGGCGCCAAGACCATATTCACGAAGGGGTGCTTAGCCAGCTTTTTCTTTTCTGCGGCATCGAAAGCTATATGCTTGCGGTTGCACGCCTTCTGTACGTCCTCACGCATCGCTTCAGCCTTCCTCTCGACTTCCTCGCAGCTACGCCCGCGCACAGCGCTTACCCGGGTCTGGATCTCGTTGGCGCAGCCCATCCAGATCGAACGATGTGTTTCTCCATGATTGCGCAGGAAGGCGGAGAATTGCTGCCAGCGCGCACGAGCACTCGGTGGGAGAGGTGTCTCATCGGTGAGCTTCGGCAGTCGGATGATAAAATTGACGGAATACTGATAATTAATGAGGCGGCAGCTTCTTTTGAGCTCAAGCTTGCCGCGCTGCGATGATTCCGCGGAAGTCGCCGCGTAGGCCTTAGCACCTCCCATGAGGGCCGCGTTTCAGCATTGAGATATAGATGTCTGCCACGGAGTCGCCTGATACCTTGTAGTAGGCATACTTGGTGGAGAAGGCCGGTCCCGCCTGTGCCTGTATAGCCCCCCCATGGCGACAGCAATGCGGTCGCTCCAACCGCCAGCCCTTGGAACAACTGCATCGACGCCTCTCGAAGTTGCGAAAGGAAGGTAGGATAGCGTAGCAGACCCGGCAAGCTGTAGGAGGCAGTGTTTCGGCCTTCTTGGCTTTATCGCTACTGTGATTTCAACAGCTCCAAGGCTGGCGCTGTGTGGATATTCTTCAGCTGGCGTTTATACTGCGCGGCCACGAACCGGTTCGGCTTACGGATTATCAGTCAATTGCCCACCAACTGCGAAGACGACGAAGCCGCCAGCCAGTATCCACATAACGGCAACCTGCGGGTATCACTCGATCCGGCGGGAGCGAGGACAGTGAGAGCCTACTTGACGGACACTCAAACCCAATCGCTAGACGCCGATACTAGGACGCTACTAGGATGAAAAAAGAATCGCATAAACAATAGCCAGCAATAACAATAAGATAAGTGTCTAAATTGGTGGAAAGCGGGTTCCGTCGAAGTGGCCTCTCTTGGGTCCTCTATGGCCCTTCACGGTCCGGCGCGATGAGAGGTTTCCTCATGACAGGAAACCAAAAAGACAAGCGAGCCCAATGAAGGGGAGCGCAAATACTTTAACCAATGAGGGTAACTTTACAGGTTCCCTGCCTATAACATTCCACCCGAATTTTCACCTTATCTCGTGTAACGGATCGTGGCACGGGGTGGCATCGTGCTGGCTCTGGCGCTAAGGGATGTCCGTTGACGAAGGGTATTTAGGCAAATGTGGGTCAGAACGCAACTCAAGATCGGATGGCTGGATCTCCTCGCGGGAGCCTGGAACTGCTTCAAATCGAACGACCGCGAGGCCCTGCGGCGCTCGGTGGAAGGCTTTTTTTCCGATACGGATGACACGATCGCAGCCTATTCGGTACGCTCGGGCTTCGATCTCCTGATCCAGGCCCTCGACCTCAAGCCCGGCGACGAGGTGATCTTCTCGGCCCTCAATGTCCGCGGCATGGTGCGAGTCGTGCGCGATGCCGGCCTGGTGCCGGTTCCCGTCGATCTCGATGTCGGCTCGATGGGGCCGAGCCTCGAAAGGCTCGAAAAGGTCATTACGCCGCGTTCACGTGTTTTCGTCGCCGCGCATCTCTTCGGAGCCCGGCTCGATCTCGATCCGCTCTTCGACCTGGTGCGGGCCAAAGGCATTGTCGCGGTCGAGGACTGCGCCCAGGCCTTCAATGGAAGGGCCTATCCGGGCAGCGGCAAGGCCGATCTGAGCCTGTTCTCCTTCGGCCCGATCAAGACCTCCACCGCGCTGGGCGGCGCCCTGATCCGGGTGCGCGACGACAAATTGCGCGGCCGCATGCGGACGGTCCAGGCCAACTATCCGGTGCAGCCCGACAAGAAGCATCTGAAGCGTATCCTAAAATTCATGGGGCTCAAGCTCGTCACATCGCGACTTTTGCTGGGCGCCATCTACAAATATTATCATGCGCGCGGCCAGGACTATGAGGACTCGCTCGCCGACCGGGTGCGCGATGTCGCCCCGCTCAAGACGGCCAAGAACCTGCGCTTCCAGCCCTCGACCGCGATGCTGGCGCTGCTCAACCGCAGGCTCGAGGAATTCGACATCCAGGATATCCGTGTGCGGACGAGCAAGGGCGAGACGCTGCGCGACCTGATCGGCGGCGCCGTGGCGATGCCGGCGCAGGGCAATGCGCACCACGACTACTGGGTGTTCCCGCTCTTGGTGGAGGAGCCGCGCAAGTTCATCGACGGGCTGAGGGCTGAGGGCTTCGATGCCGCCGACCTGCCGCGCTCGCAGCATATCGCCGCACCCAAGGACCGGCCCGAACTCGAGCCGCGGACGGCGGCCGGTGTAATGCGCGATCTCGTGGTCATTCCCTGTTATGACTCGATGCCGGATACGGAACTCGCCCGCCAGGCAGAGATCATCAAACGGCTCGCGGAGAAGCCCGTAGAACCTCAATTAATTGAATCAAAGAAGGCGCCGGCTTTGTTGGAGCGGTCATTGGAGCTGTAATGGTGCTCGCTGTCTGGGCGATGATTACGAGGAAGAGGGCGGCCTGAAGGTCTCGCCTATAATTTGTCGGCCCTGAACTATTCCCGACGCATTGACGGCATTGAATGATTGAGGGGCTGTGAGGTTTTGATTTGCCGGAAAGCGGGGCTTTGAGGCCGGTTTTCGTGACCGAATCGACGGTGCCAGTGGACACCGGCGACAAGGTGGAGAGCATCATCCGCGAGGCTCGGCCCGATGCGGATTTTGCCGCGGTGTCCAATCCGGAATTCTTGCGCGAAGGTGCACCGATGGCCGACTTCAAGCGTCGGGACCGCAATCGTCATCGCCGCCGACGACCAGCGGGGCCTGAGCGTGTGATGACCGAGCTCTACCGCCCCGCCAATGCCTTACTCGCTGGGCGCCAACCCCGCGGCATCGGCCTCGACAACCGCGTCCGCGCGAAGTTCCTCCATGCCGGCCCCGGCAATGGTGGCTCGTGTTTTCCGAAGACAGCCAGCACAAGCGCGCCATGGGGCGCAAGGTGATCCTGGCCTGGGGGGTCCGTAAGCGGCAAGGCATCGCGGTGCCCGGCCCGACATTCAAGCCTTACATGGCCGACATGCGCGACGCTCCCTCCATCGGCGTGATCACGGCGCTGCAGGATGCCGGAGCACGGATGAAATTCTGCGATCCGGCGGCATGAGGCGGGCGCCGAGACGGCTCAGCGCATTCCGGCTCACATCCTCATCACGCTCCATCCGGCACTGTCCTTGTTCGTGGTCTGCGATGCTGTCGTCTTGATGACGCCGCCACGCTCGACCTTGTAGAGTTCGGTCGCCACCTCAGCCCAGGCCGGACGATGGGTGATCGCGACCGTCGTGTATTTGCCGCGCAAGGCCGCGATGTTCTGGCAGATGGCCAACTCCGATTCCGGATCGAGCGCGCTCGTGACCTCATCGAGGATGAGCAGCGCCGGCTTCACGACCAAGGCGCGGGCCAAGGCAATGCGCTGGCGCTGGCCGCCCGATAGCTTCAAGCCCATGGGTCCCACTTCGGTGTCGATGCCGTTGGGCATCGCCATGATGAAATCGCGCGCGCCCGCCTGATCGAGCGCCTCCATCAGATCCGCGTCGCTGATGCTGGTGTCGCCGAGGACGATATTCTCCCTGACCGTCGTGTGGAGCAGACTGAGCTCCTGCGCCACATAGCCGATCGAGTGCCGCCACTGCTTCATGTCGATGTCGGCGAGCGAAACGCCGTCCAGCGTGATCGATCCCTCTTGGGGCGTGTGGAGGCCGGTGAGCAGGTCTATCAATGTCGTCTTGCCGGCGCCGGATTGCCCCTGCAGCACGGTTATGGAGCCCTTCGCGATGGTGAAGCTGACATTCCTGACCACCGGTGTCTTTGCATGAGCGAAGGTGACGTTCTCGAAGCGGCATTCCTTCTCGAGGATGGGGGCGAGCGTGCCGGTATGCGTTTCGCGCTGAGCATTCGCGCTGTCGATGAGCTGCACGGTACTGACATAGGCGCCTTCAAGTTCCGCCGCCATCTGCGCCATCTTCTGCAGCCTGTTGGTGATGGTAATCACCTGGAAGAAGACGACAGCGAGAACGACAAGCTCCGCCAGCGAGGTGTTCCAGACGGTCACCGCGAGATAGACACCGATGCCGAGGGTCAAGGTAATGAGCAGGTCGCCGCCCTGATAGAGCCCCCTGACGGGCGAGTTCCCTGATAACCAAGGCCTTGCGCAAGTGCCTGAGGAGAAGTCCCATCTCACCGACCAGGCTGTCATAGCGGTGCATTGTCTTCAACGGCTTGATGTTGCTCATCAAGTCGGTGACGAAGCCAGTGAGGTCGGACGTCCGGCCGCCGCGCTCGTAGCCGGCTTTCTTGGTGATCGTCACCAGCCGCCCGAGCGAGCCGGCAATAGCCGCTCCGACAATCAGGCCGACAATAGCCACTCTCCAATCGATCAAGAAGGCGGCAATCGTGTAGATGACACCCTGGATGGCAAAGGCCATAGTCTGGGCCGCCACAAAGTAGGCCGTTCCAGCCATGGTGGCATCGCCGCTCATGACGTTGGCAACGCGGCCGGCTGGCAATTGCGTGTAGAAGCTCCAGCGCGCACCGAACAATGCCTTGATGAGCCGCCGTCTAAGTCCGGTGGACACGCGGGCGACCGTATAGCCAGCGTAAGACAAGGCGATGAATAACAATATCGTCTTCAGTGTGAAGAATACCAAGACGAGGAGAATGAGATTGGAAAGATTGGGCGTAACCCCCAGCGTCGCCATGAAATTGTGAATGAAGATTACGGCCGGTGAGCTGCCGCCGGACTCAAGTCCCTGATTGGAAATCGACTGGATTGTGGGCAAAAGTGCGGCAATACCAACCACCTCGGTGAAGCCGGATAGAAGCAGGCACAGCAATACTGCCCAGGGCCGGGCTCCTTCGGCCGCCAGAAACATGCGAAATATCTGTTTCATTGTGCGGTTGGCTTTACCGTGATTGCGCGCTCGACTCAAGGACAGCCCATGTTAAGCCGAATCCTCCTCCTTATGATGCAGCCCTGGTTCAGGCTCAGCCGGGGCATGACGCAAGGGATACGTGCCGCAGTCATCGATACCGAGGACCGCATCTTCCTGGTGCCGCATAGCTATGCCCCTGGCTGGCTCTTGCCGGGGGCGGTGTCGAGCGCCGTGAAACCACTTATGACGCGGCAAGCCGGGAACTCGCCGGGGAGGGCGGCATAATTCTCGGCGAACGGCTCCGCGGCCTTATCTGCAGCGCACTGTAATCGGTCGAATACCGACGACGGCCCAGGCTAGGTGTTTGATCCCGGACTTTGATGGTGCACCATTCTCAGACGAATCGAGGGAAGCACTATGGGCCAAATTCAGACCCGCCGAACCGATAACCACAGAATGGCAGCCTGCCGACCGACCGAGGACAACGAGAGCCCATTTGACGAGCACTCAAATGGAACCGGCAGAAGCCGAAACTAGGACACAGACTAGGACGAAAAAAGAAGTGAATATGGAATAACAAGCAAAAACAAACACATAAGTATCGAACTTGGCGGAAGAGGAGGGATTCGAACCCTCGATACGCTTTCACGTATACACACTTTCCAGGCGTGCGCCTTAAGCCACTCGGCCACCCTTCCCCAGCAAGCGGGTCCATATGTCTATGTCCCGCCGGACGGGCTCGTAGCCCGATTTCGGGGTGCAATATAGCCAGAGCGCCGCGCCGTTCAAGCATTGTTGCATAAACAATGTCCGCCCCGTCGTTTCTCAGAAATCCGCGGGCTTTCAGCTTCAAGAGGCCGCCGCAACTGGGGCGTTTTACTTCGCACGGCGCGGCCATCGGCAGTATCCGGCAAAGAATCCCATCGGGTGTTTATGGTTCAGCCGGCGCTGTTCTCACTTGTACCGCCGATTTGACTGTGAGCTCATCTGCGGCCGCAGGTCATCATAATGCGAAAGTACTAGATGAGATCAAGTATATATTTCCAGAAAGTAAGATCAAATAAATATTTACCAAGTAGATACTTAAAAAATATCGAGGATGATAATAGAAATTTCCATAGATCAACGCTATGTTAAATAAATAATTCGAATTTTACCTATTGATGAAACCGTCGGCTAACCATTTATTTTAGAAACTCGACGTTAGGTCCCGCAATGCCGCCCGATTTACTACCCGTTAATGGCTGAAGCCTAGGGTTGTCCTCGGTTCACGACAACAGCCGTGCAAAACGCATCCTGACGTGAGCCGGTGCTGTTACAGAGAAGTCAACTGGAGAGTCAGATGAACAAGCTTATGCGTTTTGTGAAAGATGAGTCCGGCGCGACCGCCATCGAATATGGTCTGATCGCCGCCGCCATTGGCCTGATGCTCGTTCTCGTGATGCCGTTGCTGGCCACCGCGCTTAGCGGCGTGTTCACGGCAATCACCAACGCGCTGAACGCGTTCACGGCGTAATAGCCTGCGGCAAGATACGATCGCAGGGAGGCTCGAAGACCGCCGGTGGAAGCCGGCGGTCTTCTTATTCGGCGCGATGCCGGATCAAAGCCGGTGCCAATCTTTTTGCATCCCGCGGCAGGCGGTAACGCCGTTTTTACGCCAGCCGTGAAACTGTGCCCGGCATCACGCCTGGAATGCCTGCTCTCACGGTGAAGCGCGGGTAAAGGCCGAAGGACAGACAAACATGATCACTCTCCTGGCCCAGACACTTTTCCCCATACTGGTGGTCGCCGCCGCCATCAGCGATTTCCTGACTTTGCGCATCCCCAACTGGCTGAATGCGATCATCGTGCTGGCCTTTTTCCCGATGGCACTTGCCAGCGGCATGTCAGGAGAGGCCATTCTGTGGCATTGCTTGGCAGGTATCGTCGTCCTGGTCGTGGGCTTCGGCCTCTTCTCGTCGGGCTTCATCGGTGGTGGCGATGCCAAGCTCCTGGCCGCGGCCGCGCTATGGATCGGTTGGGCGCACCTGCCGCCATTTCTCGTCTTCACCGCGCTCGCCGGCGGTGTCTTGGTCATCCTCATGAAGGCCTGGCAGTTGCTCCAAGTCGAGGGAGAGGTGCATGAAGTCGGCTGGGCGAAGCGTTTGTTCGGCTTCAAGATGGATCTGCCCTATGGCGTCGCCATCGCGGCGGGAACGATACTGGCTTTTCCCGGCAGCTGGTGGATGTCGGTGACGACGTAAGTTTCAAAAGACGGCAAAAGCTTAACGGTAATTTGACCATTCATGGTGAAAGTGAAACGGCAAACACGCCGTCTGCCGATGTGCGGGTGAGGTGAGGGTGTAGCATGAATAGGACGCGTCTTCTTGTCTTGGCCGTGGCGTTTGGTTCCGCCGGGCTCGCCATCTATATGGCTAAGGGCCTGGTGGGCACGAAGAAGGAGGTCAAGACGGTCGAAGTCAGCAAGGTCGAAACCGTCGACGTCCTGGTCGCCACCAAGAACCTGCAGATGGGCGAGAAGCTGGTCGGCGGCTCGATCGGCTGGCAATCCTGGCCCAAGGCGACCGTCGCGGCCACGATGATCACCAGTGAGGCGAATCCCGAAGCCAAAACGAAATACGAGACGGCACGCGCGCGCACGGCGATCTATGAAGGCGAGCCGGTCATCGAAAAGAAGTTGGTTCTGCCGACTGAAAATGGATTCATGTCGGCCATTCTGCCGAAGGGCATGCGTGCCGTTTCGGTTCCGGTCTCGGCCGAAACCGGCGCCGGCGGCTTCATTCTTCCCAACGACCGGGTCGATGTGCTGCTGACCCGCAAGATCGATGACGGATCCAACCAGAAATCCTCGATCAGCGAGACCGTGCTCACCAATGTGCGCGTCCTGGCGATCGATCAGACCTTCCGGCCGAAAGGCGAAGACGACAAGGAATATGTCGTCGCCGACAAGACCGCTACGCTCGAGCTCGATCCGCGCCAGACCGAGGTGATCTCCATGACGCAGGATGTCGGGCAGCTTTCCCTCACCCTGCGCTCGATCCGCGAGAATGACGGCGTTCCGCTCGCCGACATCGTTCCGCGGCTCAGCGAGAAATACGCGAACGGAACCGAAAACAGCGAGATGACCATCATCAGATATGGCATTCCGCGGCGCGTCACACTGAATTGAACGATTGGGATGGCAGGGATGACGAAGGATATCACGGACATTGGCCGCTGCGGGGGAATTGCACTCGGACGGAAGATGTTTTGCGGCATCGTGCTGGCGGTGGCTCTGCTCATTGCACCAACCTGTGCGCTTGTCGAGCCTGCCCATGCCGCCGAGAACAGCATTTCGGCGGCGGGTGGCGACGGGCGCCTGGTGCGCATCGGTCTCAACAAGTCCATCGTCATCAAGCTGCCGGGTGAGGCGCGCGACGTGCTGGTCGGCAATCCCGACATCGTCGATGCGGTGGTGCGCACCAAGAACACCGCCTATCTCTTCGCCCGCGCCATCGGCCAGACCAATATCTTCTTCTTCGACGCGAATGGCCAGCAGATCCTCGCTCTCGATCTGGAGGTGACGCAGGACAAGGCTGCGCTGCAGAAGCTCGTCCGCCGTACCATTCCAGGATCGCGCATCGTGGTCGATACCATCGGCGACAATGTCGTCCTGAGCGGCACCGCCAAATCTCCCGCGGATGCCAAGCTTGCCTTCGACCTCGCGGTGAGGTTCACCGGCGATGAAAAGAAGGTGATCTCCAGCATCGGCGTGCTCGGCAAGGAGCAGGTCATGCTGAAGGTGCGCATCGCGGAAGTGCAGCGCAACGTTCTGAAGCAGTTTGGCATCAACACGACGGCGATTTTCTCGATCGGCAAATTCGCCTTCGACCTTGCCAACATCAATCCCTTCACGAGCGCGCCTATTAGCCTGCTCGGCGGTTACGGGGCCGGCTGGTCGAGCGGCGGTGACTCCGTCGATGTTTTCGTCCGGGCGATGGAGCGTGACGGCCTGCTGCGCACATTGGCGGAACCTACCTTGACAGCAGTTTCCGGCGAAGCGGCCAACTTCCTCGCCGGCGGCGAGTTCCCCATCCCTGTCGCGCAGGACAACGACACGATCACGGTCGAATTCAAGAAATTCGGCGTAGGCCTGGGCTTCACGCCGCTGGTTCTGTCGGAAGGACGCATTTCGCTCAAAATCAGCACCGAGGTCAGCGAGATATCGAATGATATCTCGGTCACTGTCGATCGTATCACCGTCCCGGGCCTGAGCGTGCGCCGCGCCGAGACGACCGTCGAACTGCCCAGCGGCGGATCCCTGGCGATGGCGGGCCTGATTAAGGACAGTGCGCGTGCGGACATCACGGGCACGCCCGGCCTCAAGAATCTGCCGATCCTCGGCGCCTTGTTCAGAAGCCGCGACTTCCAGCAGAATCAGACCGAGCTCGTGGTCATCGTGACGCCTTATGTCGTCAATCCGGTCAATGAGCAGCAGCTGGCGATGCCGACGGATGGGCTAAAAAATGCCACCGACAAGCAGGCGATTCTCTTCGGCCGCCTCAACAAGATTTACGGGACGCCAGGCAAGGGGCCGAATGGCGTCTATCACGGCAATGTCGGTTACATCGTCGAGTGACGTGGGCAAAGAACATGAAAAGCATGGCCATGAAAGTCTCGGGTAACGGATGGTTGAAGATGCTGACGCTGGCGGGCATCGTCCTTTCGGCCGCAGCCTGCAAGAGCGGCGGCCCCACGCTCGATGATCTCTATCAGCCGGCGGCGACGCACTATGAACGTCATCCGATCATTGTGACCAAGACGGGCGCGTACGTCAAAGATTGTGGCGAGTGGCCGAAGGATTTGTCCCGGACATCGCAGAACGACCAATATCAGAATTTCGGCTGCGCCCAGCAGAGCAATATTGCCGCGATGGTCGCCAATCCGCAGGATCTCATCAGACCGAGAGCCCAGACGCCGTCCGATCCGATGCGGCGCAGCAAGGTCATCGACGACTACCGCAACGGCACGGCTACTTCCGCGGCGACCGAAGAGCAGCAGCAGAAAGCAAAGATTTCCGATATCGCCCAGTAAAACGGGCAAGGGGCCTTACGAAATGTACCAAGCCGTCTTGAACGCCGAATTTGACTTTGATGCCGCCCAACCGGTGGTCGCATCGGTACCCCATATCAATATCCGTGCCTTCTGCGGCGATGAGCGGACGCTTCAGTCCGTTCAGGCCGCCGCTACCGACCGGCGCATGTCACGGGCACATGTCCAGATGCATATGGGCGGAATTGCTGCCGCCGTTCAAGTCTTTCAGAGCGAGCTCACGCCCAATGTCCTGATCGTCGAGACCGCCGGCAGCCGCGAAACCGTCCTCACGGAACTGGCGCAACTGGCGCAGGTCTGCGGTCCCGAGACCAAGGTCATCGTCATCGGTCACCTGAACGACGTGCTGCTCTATCGCGAGCTGATGCGCCAGGGGGTGAGCGAGTATCTGGTGGCGCCAGTCCATCAGCTTCAGCTCATCGAAGCGATCGCCGCCTTGTTTCATGATCCGAAGGCGAAGCCGCTCGGCCGCATCTTCGCCTTTGTCGGCTCGAAAGGCGGCGTCGGGTCGAGCATGCTCGCCCATAATATTGGATGGTATCTGTCGCGCCATCTTGATACCGATACGATTATCACCGACTTCGACCTGGCCTTCGGCACCGCCGGGCTCAATTTCAACCAGGATGCGTCGCAGGGCATCGCCGACGCGCTGGGCCAGCCTGACCGCGTCGATCAGACGCTGCTCGACCGTCTTCTGACCAAATGTGGCGACAAGCTCAGTCTGCTGGCCTCACCCGGCGCCATCGACCGTGACGTGCATATCGATACCACCGCTGTGGAGACTATCCTCAACACGGTTCGCCACAGCGTGCCATGTGTCATTGTCGACGTACCGAATATGTGGGCCCCCTGGATCAAGCTCACGCTGCTGCAGGCCGACGAGGTGGTCATCACAGCGACGCCGGAACTTGCCAGCCTGCGCAATGCCAAGAACCTAGTCGACCTGCTCAAGCAGGCGCGCCCGAATGATCGCCCGCCGCGACTCGTGATGAATCAGGTCGGCGTTCCCAAGCGCCCGGAAATACCGGTGGCTGATTTCGCCAAGGCGATCGGACTGGAGCCGGCCCTGATCATCGCTTATGACGCACAGACCTTCGGCACCGCCGCCAGCAATGGCCAGATGCTGGCCGAAGTATCCGCGAAGGCCAAGGCGGCTGAAGCCGTGGCCAATCTGGCGCAGATGCTCATCGGCCAGGAGAAGCCCAAGCCGTCCAAATTCTCGCTGACCTTTGCCAGTAAATTGCTAAGGAAGAAGTGATGTTCGGAAAGCGCGGCGAACAGACCGAATTCCCGTCAAGCGGGATACAACCTCTACGACCGGCCAATGGGCAGCAGCCTCTGCATGGGGCTGCGCCTCATCCGCCGATTCCGGATCTCAAGATCCAGTCCGGCGCCGTGCCGCCGCGCAGCGCCGCTGAGCCGCCACGCACCGGCCTACCGCAGACCTTAGCGACGTCGCCGACGAAGCCCCTTGCCGGCGCGCCTCCCCGCCGGTCTGAGAACTATTACGATATCAAGTCGACCATCTTCAATGCGCTGATCGATGCTATCGACCTGACTCAGCTGAGCCAGCTCGATCGCGAGGGCGCGCGCGACGAAATCCGCGACATCGTCAACGAGATCATCACGCTCAAGGATGTGGCGATGTCGATCGCCGAGCAGGAGGACCTGCTCGAGGACATCTGTAATGACGTGCTGGGCTATGGGCCGCTCGAGCCTCTCCTGGCGCGCGACGACATCGCCGATATCATGGTCAACGGCGCCAATACCTGCTTCATTGAAGTCGGCGGAAAGATGGAAAGGACTGGCGTCCGCTTCCGCGACAACGGCCAGCTTCTGAATATCTGCCAACGTATCGTTAGTCAGGTCGGACGCCGTGTCGATGAAGCCTCACCGATCTGCGATGCGCGCCTCGCCGATGGTTCACGTGTCAACGTGATCGTGCCACCTCTGGCCATCGACGGCCCCACGTTGACCATTCGCAAATTCAAGAAAGACCGGCTCAAGCTACCCAATCTGGTGAAGTTCGGCACCATCACCCCGGAAGGGGCGACCATTCTCGAGATCATCGGGCGCGTGCGCTGCAATATCCTGATCTCGGGCGGCACCGGCTCCGGCAAGACGACGCTCCTCAATTGCCTCACCGGCTATATCGATCATGACGAGCGCGTCATCACCTGCGAGGACGCCGCTGAGCTTCAGCTCCAGCAGCCGCATGTCGTGCGCCTCGAAACCCGACCGCCCAATCTCGAGGGCGAAGGCGAGGTGACGATGCGCGATCTCGTCAAGAACTGCCTGCGCATGCGGCCCGAGCGCATCATCGTCGGCGAGGTCCGCGGACCCGAGGCCTTCGATCTTCTGCAGGCGATGAATACCGGCCATGACGGGTCGATGGGCACGCTGCACGCCAACAGCCCGCGCGAGGCGATTTCACGTCTCGAATCCATGATCACGATGGGCGGTTTTGCGTTGCCATCCAAGACGATCAAGGAGATGATCGTCGGCTCGATCGACGTCATCATCCAGGCCTCGCGCCTGCGCGACGGCTCGCGGCGCATCACTCATATCACCGAGGTCATCGGCATGGAGGGCGAGGTGATCATTACCCAGGACCTCTTCGTCTATGAGGTTGTTGGCGAAGATGCCCAGGGCCGCATCATGGGCAAGCATCGCTCGACCGGCATCGCCCGGCCGCATTTCTGGGACCGTGCCCGCTATTTCAACGAAGAGAAACGCCTGGCCGAGGCGCTGGAGCGCGCCGAGTCTCGCAACGAAGGATAGAGCCGGCCCCAGGGCTGAAGGTCGGCGTTAGGGAGTTCGTCTATGGGTGATGGTCTGCAGCAAATGGGCTTTCTGGCGCTGGTGGCGCTGGCGGTCGGCGGCCTCCTGCTGGCGATCCTGTATCCCTATTTCTCCGGTGCCAAGCAGACGGAGAAGCGCGTCAAGGCTGTAACGTTGGACGCGAAGGCTCCGGTACGGCAAAGCCTGCGCGCCCGGCTCATGGCTGAGGACCCGAAGGACACCCGCCGCAAGCAGTTGCAGGAGTCGCTGAACCAGCTCGAGGAGCGGGAGCGTCAGCGCCGCCGGAAACTGACGCTCCGCGTTCATCTCATGCAAGCGGGCCTTGAGACTTCGCCGAGGCTCTTCCACGTGTTCTCACTGATCGTCGGGATACTCATCGGTTTCGGCGCGTTCGTCGCCGGCATGCCCTGGTATGTCGCGGTCGTCGCCGGCATTGCCGGCATGCTCGGGCTTCCGCGCTGGATATTGAAGTTCCTGGTCCGGCGCCGACAACAGATATTCCTCAACGATTTTGCAGACGCCGTCGATATTATGGTGCGCGGCCTTAAATCCGGCCTTCCGGTCACCGACGCGATGAGGATCATCTCCACCGAGACGCCGCAACCGGTCGGTCCCGAATTCCTCGAGATCGTTGAGGGTCAGCGGGTCGGCATCTCCATCGATCAGGGCATCGAGCGCATGTATGAACGCATGCCGCTCGCGGAAGTGAACTTCCTCGGCATCGTCATGAACATCCAGTCCAAGACCGGCGGCAATCTCGCCGAAGCCTTGAACAACCTGTCCAAGGTCCTGCGCGACCGCAAGAAGATGAAGGCCAAGATCACCGCCATGAGCCAGGAGGCCAAGGCTTCCGCCGCGATCATCGGCTCTTTGCCGTTCGTCATAATGGGCGCGCTGACCGTCCTTAATCCGGCGTATCTCAATCCGCTCTGGGATACCACCATCGGCAATTTCCTGGTGATCGGCTCCGGCGTTTGGATGCTGATAGGCATCCTGATCATGCGCAAGATGATCAATTTTGATTTCTGACGAAGGCGTTTGTTGACATGGATATCGAGTTATTCACGAAACCCGAGACTCTGATCACCCTTCTTGTCGGTCTTTCCGCCTTTGCGACCATATTGACCATCGCCGCCCCCTTGCTTCAGGGTGACCAGATGAAGGCGCGCATGAAGAGCGTCGCCACGGAACGTGATCGCCTGCGCGCGGCGCATCGGGCCTCTCTTGCCGACGGCGCCCGACTGCGCGACCGCGCCAAGCCGGGGCTACTCACGCAGTTGGTCGAAGGGCTCAACCTCAGGAAGGTCCTCGAAGCCGAAACCTCGCGCGACACTCTACGCCAGGCTGGCTATCGCAGTGAAAACCACCTGGTCTATTTCCTCGCCGCACGCTTCATCGCGCCCATCATCCTGGCGGCGATCTTTTTCATCTATTCGACCCGGGTCTTCGGCGACAGCATTCCGACCAATATGCGATTCGCCGCCGCGATTGTCGGCCTGGTCGCCGGCTTTTATCTGCCGAACATCTATGTGAAGAACAAGATCAACCGGCGCCAGCTTTCGATCAAAAGGGCCTGGTCCGATGCGCTCGATCTCCTGCTGATCTGCGTCGAGTCCGGCATGTCCATCGAGGCCGCCATGCAGCGGGTGTCGCGCGAGATCGGCAGCCAGTCGGTTCCTCTGGCCGAGGAACTGACACTGACCTGCGCCGAGCTTTCCTATCTGCCCGACCGGCGCAAGGCCTTCGAGAATCTCGGCAAGCGCACCGGGCTTCCGATCGTCAAATCCGTCGTCACCAGTCTTATCCAGTCGGAACGCTACGGCACCCCGCTCGGCCAAGCCTTGCGTGTCCTGGCCCAGGAGAACCGCGACATGCGCATGATGGAGGCCGAGAAGCGGGCCGCCGGTCTGCCGCCGAAGCTCACCGTGCCGATGATCCTGTTCTTCCTTCCCGTGATCTTCGTCGTGATCCTCGGCCCATCAATTATCCTGGTGATGGCGGCCAACAAGTAGCGCGTCGACTCAAGAAATGGAAAGCTGGTGTGGTGCGTGCGCTCTTCAGCCCGCCGGCTTGTCGGTGAGCTGCTGCCAGGTATTGGGCTGCGCCAGCATTTTCTGCAGATAGGCCATATTCTCCTCGACCTGCTGGGGCGGCAGATCGGTGCTGGCGATCTGGCTGGCGTCGTCGAAGCGGCCTTGAAGCCCGACGACGAGCGCCAGATTCTGCCTCAGCCGCGGCTCCTTTTTTCCTTCCGGCGAAGCGGATGCCTGCTTCAGGACCGTCTCTGCCTGCTTGAGGTCGCCTTCGAGGGCGTAGGACATGCCGAGATTGTTGAGGATGGCGACATTGCCCGGCGAGATCTTCAGCGCGCGCTGGTAGTACTCGCGCGCTTCGCTGTATTTGGCCTGCTGGTCGAGCGTCGAGCCCATGGCCGAATAGGCTTTCCAGTCGGTGCTGCCGGCGGTGATGGCCTTGGCGAGGACGGTTTGAGCCTGTTGCGATTGTCCGGCCTGCGCGAGTTCGCGGCCATAGATCGTCAGCAGCTTCTGATCTTCGGGATGATATTGGGTGAGCGTCCCCAGCACCTGCAATTGCTGGGTGCTCTGGCCGAGCTTCTTGAGCTGGCCGGCATAAGCGAGCCCGAGCTGCAGGTTCTTGGGGTCGGACTGCCAGCGCTCGCCGAGCTTGGCGGTTTCCTTGAGCGATGCCGGCGACGTGCTGCCGGTGGCCAGGGGATCCACGCCATCGAGTCCATCCTTGTTCTGGCAGGCGCCGAGAGCAAGGGCAGAGCTGATGAGGAGGGCGGCGAGGCTCAAGCGCCTCGTGAAGGAAGATCGACAGGTAGCCGGCATTCGCCCTTACTCCGATATTTCTGCGGCGATCGGCTCGTGAACCCGCTATCCGCTTTTGCGGGTCATTGTGGAAAACAGTCCTCAATAAACCATTAACCATGAGCGGGCTTTGCTATAGATCACGATGAGTTCCCCCGGTTCGACTGAACCGACACCCGCCTCGAGGATTTCCCATGCCGAAAGAGCCACTTCCGCTTCTGCCCCCCAGCCGTGCCCAGGACGCCATACCGGTTATCCCCGTGACACTCAGATCCTGGCCCGGCATCGAGCGCGCCCTCGACAAGCCGGCCAAGGCATGGCTCAAGGCGACGGGTTTCAGCGGCCAGCCGGGCAAGCATGCGCTCCTGCCTGACAGCTCCGGCCATCTGCACACGGTCTATTACGGTATGGCCGAGACGGCGAAGGCCGGCGAGGCTTTCGACTTCGGCAGGCTGGCGCGCCTTCTTCCGGAGGCGACCTATCGTATCGCGGGCGAACTTCCGGATCCGCGCAACGCCGTCATGGGTTGGTTGCTCGAAACCTACCGTTACGAGCGCTACCGCAAGCCGTCGGGGCCGCCGCCGCGCCTCGTCTGTCCGGCGCAGCTCGACCACGCGGCGCTGCTGCACGCGGCGCAAGCACATTTCATGGTGCGCGATCTCGTCAATACGCCCTCGGCCGATATGGGACCTGATGAACTCGAGAAGGCCGCGCGCCAACTGGCGTCCAGCCACCGCGCCAAGCTCCGCGTCGTCGCCGGCGATCGCCTGCGCCGTGATTTTCCTATGGTTCATGCGGTCGGCCAGGCAAGTCCCCGACGGCCGCGTCTCATCGATTTCACCTGGGGCCCGGCGCGCGCGCCGAAGGTGACGCTGGTCGGAAAGGGCGTGTGCTTCGACACCGGCGGTCTCGACATCAAGCCCGCTTCCGGCATGCTCACCATGAAAAAGGACATGGGCGGGGCAGCGAACGTCCTGGGGCTTGCCCGGATGATCATGGAGTCGCGGCTCAAGGTGAGACTGCGGGTGCTTATCCCCGCGGTCGAGAATTCGATCTCCGGCAACGCCTTCCGTCCGGGCGACGTGTTGACCAGCCGCAAGGGAATCAGGGTCGAGATCGGCAATACCGACGCCGAAGGACGCTTGGTCCTGGGCGATGCCCTCGCACTTGCCGATGAGGAGGCGCCGGAACTTCTCGTCGATATGGCGACGCTCACCGGCGCTGCGCGTGTGGCGCTCGGCCCCGATCTGCCGCCCTTCTACACGGATGACGATACGCTCGCTCAGGATCTCGCGCGCCATGCGACGACGATGAACGATCCCATCTGGCGCATGCCGTTTTGGACGCCCTATTACGCGCTGATCGATTCCTCGGTCGCCGAGCTCAACAATGCCGGCGAATCGGGCTTCGCCGGATCGGTCACCGCCGCCTTGTTCCTCAAGCGCTTCGTCGAGCGCGCCCGGTCCTATGTGCATTTCGACATTTTCGCCTGGGTGCCGACCGCCAAGCCCGGACGGCCCCGGGGTGGCGAAGCCCAGGCGATCCACGCGCTCTACGGGGTGATCGCGGACCGCTACGGCAAAGCGTAAAAGCGGAAGTGCTTGCAGGCCTCGCTGCGCTGGGGCAGAATGAAACGGCTCCGTAACGATTAAAACCGGACCTGTTCCATGAGCGTCACTTTGTCGGCGGCGCAGGCTTTGCAGCTTTGGCATGATGTCAACCTTCATCTGGTGCGCAGCGACGAGCCGGATCTCTCGACGCGGCAGATCACCCTGCTGCTCACCATCTATCTGGAGGCGCCGCCCCACACGGTGCGCGATCTCGCCAGGAAACTCGGCGTCTCCAAGCCGGTGATTACGCGGGCGCTCGATTCGCTGGGCAAGATTGAGCTCTTGGCGCGCCGCCGCGACGAGGCCGACCGTCGCAATGTACTCGTGCAGAGGACAGTGCAGGGCGTTCTCTATCTCGAGCGCCTGGCCGAGACCGTTGGCAAGCTCGCCAAGCAGGTTTAGACCGGTCTCCCATGAACGAGCTCGATCCGCGCCTGCATGCCATCCGCCCCGATATTGCCGACGCCCGCCTGGGCGCGGCTGTCGGCGCCGCGCGTCCTGTCGAAGGAGAGGTGCGGGAGGTCGCGACTCCGATCCTGTCGCTTCATCGCGAACCGAGGTTCGACTCGCGCATTGATACCCAGGCCTTGCTCGGCGAGCGGGCGCGTGTCTTCGATACGCGTGAAGGCTGGGCCTGGCTGCAGCTCGAGAGCGACGGCTATGTCGGCTATGCCGCCCTGGATGATCTGACGCCGCCCGGCCCGGGGGCGACGCATCGCGTCGCGGTTCCTTCGACCTTCATGTTCCCGGCGCGCGACATCAAGGCGCAGCCGGTGATAACGGTGACCCTCAATGCCAAGGTCGCGGTGCTGCGCGCGGATGAGAGATTTGCGCATCTCGCCAATGGCCGCTTCGTCGTCGCCCGTCACCTTCAGCCCGTCGGCATGTTCGCAACGGATTTCGTCGCGGTGGCGGAGGCCTATCGCCATGTGCCCTATCTGTGGGGCGGCAAATCTGTATTGGGCCTCGACTGCTCGGGTCTGGTCCAGCTCTCGCTCCAGGCGACGGGGCGGGCATGCCCGCGCGATACGGACATGCAGGAGAAGGCGGTTGGTTATGCTCTGCCTACGGACGATATCGAGAATCTGCGGCGCGGCGACCTCATCTTCTGGGAGGGCCATGTCGGCATCATGGCCGATCCGCGCATGCTGCTGCATGCCAACGGCTATTTCATGCAGGTGACGCTCGAGCCTCTGGCCGACGCTGTCGAACGCATCGCCGCGCGCTACGGCCGGATCACCTCAATCAAGCGGTTTTAACGCGCATCCCGGCGAAGTGGGGTTACGTCGCCGAAAAGGATTCTCGCCAAATCATTGCCGGCGCCGCGATGGGCGCTTGACATCGTGGGCCAGATGGCAGGATTTTGGAAATATCAAGTTGAGGAGTTGCGTTCGGACTTCAACTCCTCAGTCTGGCCGAACAGGCCCCACTATCCGAACTCCGATAGGATCAACCGAATGGCTCTCGGCCTCCGAATAATCCTTGAAGTCGTGCAAGCTTTGCTACGCGTGTGGAACAAGAAGGATGAGGGTAATCTCCTCGAGAATACCGCACAAATCAGCACGGCCTCTGGCGATGGAAGTGCGCTTGCAGCTACGGGATTTTCCCCCCCATCACAGCCGGGCGTAACGACAGGCGATGGAGCAGCGAGTCAATCGCCCGGAACTCCATCACGGCTGGCGAATGTACAGACCATCCATGGCCGGCCATTGAATGCGGCCGGATTGCGTGCCGTTGAGCATCGATGCCTTATGCCGACGGTTATGGGGCATTGCGGAACTGCAAAGACCACCCCGCCCGGACATGGCGGAGTCATTTTCCGTCTGGCCAAAAAAGCTCCGCAGCAGGAGAAGCAGTTGCCGGAAATTCAAAGTCGGCCAGCAACAAGTCCGCTAGCAGATGTCGCTACGTAAACTAGGCAAGGCGGCCAGGTAGTCCGGATATGAAAAAGTAGATACCGGCTTTCGCAAGAATCCCGCGATTTGCTCTAATAGCCGCGACTCCGATCGACGATATTCTCGACCGGCTCGCCCGCCTGGTGGCGCCGGATCTGCCGCAGCACATAAGCCGAGATCGTGTCGGGGTCGGAATCGGCCGCCATATGCGGTGTCACCGTCACCTTGGGATGGCTCCAGAACGGACTTGCCTCGGGCAGCGGCTCGGTCTCGAAGACATCGAGCGTGGCGGCATGGAGCGCGCCCGAATCGAGGGCGGCCAGGATATCGCTCTCGACCTGCTGCTTGCCGCGCCCGGCATTGATCAGGATTGGGGCGCCGAAGGGTCCTTTTCGCGACAGCCTGGCGATGAGGTCACGGTTGATGATGCCGGTCGTCTCCGGCGTATGTGGCAGCAGACTCACGAGAATATCGGTTCGTTCCAGGAACGAATCGAATTCCTGCGGGCCGGCGAAACATTCAACACCCGGAATGGATTTGCGTGATCGGCTCCATCCCGCCACCTTGAAACCGAGAGAGGCGAGTTTCCGCGCCGCGTCGCTGCCGAGTACCCCAAGTCCCATGATGCCCACCGACATGGCGGAGGCGGAATGGGTGGCGAATGAATCCCAGCGGCGTTGGCGCTGGCTCTCGTCCATCCGGCGCTGCTGGCGATGGTGCATTAGGACCTGCAGAACGACATATTCGGTCATCCGCATGGTGAGGTCGGGTTCGTTGACCCTGGCGATCGGCACGTCGTCAGGCAGCGTCGGGTCTTTCAATATGGCATCGACCCCGGCGCCCAGGGAGAAGATCACCTTGAGATTGGGCAGGCTCCTGAGCACGTTGGCGGGTGGGAGCCAGGCCACCGAATAGGTTATGTCGGCCTGATTGCCGATCTCCGGCCAGGTCCTGATGTCGAGATCGGGAGCGAGTCGACGCATTGCCTCCGTCCACTCGGCGACGGACCAGGAATTGATGAGATAGAGCAGGGCCATGATTATTGCTTGACGATTCCGGCGGGAGCCGTGCGCAGATGCAGCGCGGCGGCGATGAGGGCCTTGGTATAGTCGGTCTGAGGCGAATCGAAAATCTTCGCCGTCGGACCGGATTCGACCGCAAGTCCGTTGCGCATCACGATGACCTCGTTAGCGAGCGCGCGCACCACCTTCAGATCGTGGCTGATGAACAGATAAGCGAGATTGTGGGATTCCTGGAGCTGGCGCAGCAGATCGACGATCTGCGCCTGCACCGACATGTCGAGCGCGCTCGTCGGCTCGTCGAGAACGATGAAATTGGGCTCGAGCGCCAGCGCGCGCGCAATGGCGATGCGCTGGCGCTGGCCGCCGGAGAATTCGTGGGGATAGCGCTCCATCGCGGAAGGGTCGAGGCCGACCTCGGTCAACGCCTGGGCGACCCGGTCGCGTCTCTGCGCGTCGCTATATTCCTTGCCCTGGACAATGAGACCTTCCTCGACGATCTGGCGGATGGAAAGTCGCGGCGACAGCGATCCGTAGGGATCCTGGAAGACGATCTGCATGTCCTTGCGCAGCGGCCGCATGGCGCGCGCGTTGAAGCCGTCGATCCGCTGGCCGGCATAGACGATCGCTCCCTCCGACGCGATGAGGCGCAGGATCGCCAGGCCCAGCGTCGTCTTGCCGGAGCCCGATTCGCCCACGATGCCGAGCGTCTGGCCGGAGCGCACCGTGACGTCGACGCCATCCACCGCCTTGATATGCCCGACGACACGGCGGAAGAAGCCACGCTTGATCGGGAACCAGATCTTGAGATTGTCGGCCGAAACGACGACGGGCGCGGCGGCATTGCTCGCCGGCGGTTTGCCCTTGGGCTCGGCGGCAAGTAGCATCCTGGTATAGGCGTGCTGGGGATTGTCGAAGACCTTGGCCGTCTCGCCCGCTTCCACGATCTTGCCCTGCTGCATGACGCAGACCCTGTCCGCCATGTGCCGCACGATGCCGAGGTCATGTGTGATCAGGAGCAGCGCCATCCCGGTCTCGGCCTGGAGATCCTTCAGCAGCTTCAGGATCTGCGCCTGCACCGTTACATCGAGCGCCGTGGTCGGTTCGTCCGCGATCAGGAGATCGGGATTGTTGGCCAACGCCATGGCGATCATCACGCGCTGACGCTGGCCGCCAGACAGCTGATGCGGGAAATCCTCGAGCCGCGTCTCGGGATCGCGGATGCCGACCTTGGTCAAGAGCTCGATGATGCGCTGGCGCCGCGCCGGACCGGACAGCCGCTGATGCAGTTCGAGGATCTCGCCGATCTGTCTCTCCACCGTATGCAGCGGGTTGAGTGAGGTCATCGGCTCCTGGAAGATCATGGTGATGTCGTTGCCGCGCACCTTGCGGAGCGTATTCTCGTCCGCGTGCAGCAGTTCCTGCCCCTTGAAGAACACCTCGCCGGACGGATGCGACGCCGCCGGATAGGGCAGGAGCTTCATCACCGAAAGGGCGGAGACCGACTTGCCCGATCCCGATTCGCCGACCAGTGCCAGTGTCTCGCCCTTATTGATCGAGAAGGAGACACGATCCACCGCGAGGCTGGTCGAATTGCCTTGCTTGAAGGCGACCGAAAGGTCTCGGATATCGAGAAGCGGTGCGCTCATTGGAAGGTCTTCCTGGGGTCGAGCGCGTCGCGCACCGCCTCGCCGATGAAGACGAGCAGCGACAGCATGACCGAGGTGACGGCGAAACCGGTGATTCCGAGCCACGGTGCCTGCAGATTCTGCTTGCCTTGATTGAGAAGCTCGCCCAGCGACGGCGAGCCGGGGGGCAGCCCGAAGCCCAGATAATCGAGGGCCGTCAGCGTCGTTACCGAGGCCGCCACGATGAAGGGCATGAAGGTGACGGTCGAGACCACCGCATTGGGCAGGAGATGCTTGAACATGATCTTGGTGTTGGTGAGCCCGAGCGCGCGCGCCGCCCGCACATATTCGAAATTGCGGGCCCGGTAGAACTCCGCCCTGACCACGCCGACCAGCGACGTCCAGGAGAATAGCACCAGGATAAACAACAGGATCCAGAAGCTCGGCTCGATGAAGGCCGCGAGGATGATGAGCAGATAGAGAGTGGGGATGGCGGTCCAGATCTCGATGAAGCGCTGGAACAGGAGGTCGACCCAGCCGCCGTAATAGCCCTGCACCGCGCCCGCCGCGACCCCGAGCACCGAGGAGATCACGGTGAGGATCAGCCCGAAGAACACCGAGATGCGGAAGCCGTAGAGCAGCCGCGCGATGACATCGCGGCCCTGATCGTCGGTGCCGAGCCAGTTGAGGTTGCCGGCCACGCAATTGGGATCGGCGGTTTGCTGCGGGTACTTGGCGCAGGCCTCCTCCCGGCTCATATCGAAGGCGGGCCTGGAGGGGGCGGGGGACGGCAGATCGTTGTTGACCGTATTGTAAGTGTAGCGCAATGGCGGCCAGATCATCCAGCCATTGGCGCTGATCTCCTCCTGGATGAAGGGGTCGCGGAAGTCGGTGCGGGCGAGGAAACCGCCGAATTTCTCCTCCGGATAGTCGGTGAAGGGCGGGAACAGCAATTCCCCCTTGTAGGAGACAAGGATCGGGCGGTCATTGGCGATCACCGGCGCGAAGACGCTGACCACGAACAGGACGAGGAATATCCAGAGCGACCAGAAGCCGCGCCGGTTCGCCTTGAACAAGGTCCAGCGACGCTGATTCAATCCGGAGAGCTTGAACAAGGCCATGAATTAGAGGTCTCGGGACTCGAAATCGATTCTGGGGTCGACCCATGTGTAGGTGAGATCGCTGATTAGCGCCACCAGCAGCCCGACAAGGGTAAAGATGTAGAGATTGGCGAAGAAGACGGGGTAGTCCCGGTTGAGCGCCGAATTGAAGGTGAGGAGCCCAAGGCCGTCGAGCGAGAAGATCTGCTCGATGAGGAGGGAGCCGGTGAAGAAGGCGCCGAGAAAGGCGCCGGGGAAGCCGGCGATGACGATCAGCATCGCATTGCGGAAGACATGGCCATAGAGCACGCGTCTCTCTGACAGACCCTTGGCGCGCGCGGTGACGACATATTGTTTGCGGATCTCGTCGAGGAAAGAGTTCTTGGTGAGGAGCGTGGTCGTGGCGAAACCGCCGATGCCGAGTGCGATCAGCGGCAGGACGAGATGCCAGGCATAGTCGGTAATCTTGCCGAAGAAGGAGAGGTCGGAGAAATTGTCCGAGGTGAGCCCGCGCAGCGGGAACCAGTTGAAATAGCTGCCGCCAGCGAACATGACGATCATGAAGATCGCCAGGATGAAGCTCGGAATGGCATAGCCGACGATGATGACGCCCGATGTCCAGATATCGAAGGTGCTGCCGTCCTTCACCGCCTTGCGGATGCCGAGCGGAACCGAGACGAAATTTGTGATCAGCGCCAGCCAGATACCGAGCGAGATCGATACGGGCATCTTCTCGATGATGAGATCGACCACCGGCTTATCGCGGAAATAGCTGTCGCCGAAATTGAAGGTCAGATAGTTCTTCATCATCAGGAAGAAGCGCTCGGGGGCGGGCTTGTCGAAGCCGAACTGGACCTCGAGCTTCTTGATGAATTCGGGATCGAGGCCCTGGGCGCCGCGATATTTGACGCCGATCGAGCTGTCGCCCATGCCGCCGGCCTCCTGGCCGCGCCCGACCTCGCCGCCGGACTGCCCGCCGAAGCGCGCGGTGGCATCGACCGCGGTGCCCTGGATCTGCGCGATGACGCGCTCGATCGGCCCGCCGGGGACGAACTGGATGATGGCGAATGTCATCAGCATGATGCCGAACAGAGTCGGGATCATCAACAGCAGGCGTTTGGCGATATAAGCGCCCATCTATGCAGTCCTAGTTTCCGCGTTTCAGTGTCTTCGCCTTGTCGGCGTTGATCCACCAGGTATCGAGGATGCCTCTGTCATAATCGGGTTTGATTTTGGGCCTTTCGAAGATATCCCAGCGCACGATCCAGTGACTGGCCTTGCTCCATTGCGGGATCCAGATGTGCTCGGCCCTGAGCACCCGGTCGAGTGCCCGCCCGGTGAACAGCAGCTCCTCGCGCGATTGCGCGGCGATCATCTTGTCGATGAGCGCGTCGACCACGGGCGACGCGATGCCGGACAGATTGTAGCTGCCCTTGGCATTGGCCGATTCAGAGCCGAGCGAGCCGCGCAATTCGACGCCGGGCGTCTGCCCGCCTACCAGCCTGACCATCTCGATATCGAAATCGAAGTCCTTCATGCGCTCCTCGAGTTGCGCCGGATCGATATTGCGCATGGTGGCGCCAATGCCGAGGAGCTTGAGGTTCTTGACAAAGGGGGCAATGAAACGCTCGCTTGCCGGATCATCGATGAAGAATTCGATGGTGAGCTTCTCGCCCTTGGCGTTCTCGAGCTCCGTGCCCTTGCGCGTCCAGCCGGCCTCGGTGAGAAGTTGGGCGGCCTGCCGGAGAAGCTTGCGATCCTGGCCCGATCCATCCGAGACCGGCGGCACATAGACTTCGTCGAAGACCTCGGGCCGTAAATCCTTGCGGAAGGGCTCGAGGATCTTGAGTTCCTCCGGCGAAGGCTTGCCCTCCGCCTTGAGCGGGGAGTTCTCGAAGAAGCTCGCGGTGCGCTTATAGGAGCCGTAGAAGAGATTGGCGTTGGTCCATTCGAAATCGAAGGCGAGGTCGAGCGCTTTGCGCACGCGGATGTCCTTGAACTTGTCGCGCCTCATATTGAGGTAAAAGCCCTGGGCGCCGGACGGCGTGCCATCGGGCAGAACCTCTTTGATGAGCCGCCCCTCGGCCACCGATTTCGTATTGTAGGCGGTCGCCCAGTCGCGCGACGTCATCTCCTCGTGCAGATCGAGGACTCCCGCCTTCAAGGCTTCCACCAGAGCGGTGCGATCCTTGAAATACTCCAGGCGAATTTCATCGAAATTGTAGCGGCCCTTGTTGACCGGCAGGTCGGCGGCCCAATAGTCGGGGCGCCGGCGATAGGAGACATACTCGCCCTGCTTGTAATCGCCGATCTTGTAGGGGCCGGAGCCGAGCGGCGGATCGAGCGTCGATTTGGTGAAGTCGACCTTGGCGTAATAGGCCTTGGACAGGATCGGCAGCTCGGCGACCATCAGCGGCAGATCGCGCGTGTTCTCGCCCTTGAAGCTGTAGCGCACCTCATAGGGCGACAGCACTTCGCATTTCTCGACATCGCGGATGACGATGCGGATCCGCTCATTTCCCTCGGTCGAGATGAGGCGGAACGTGTCGCAGACATCCTCGGCCGTGAGCTTGGAGCCGTCCGAGAAGCGGGCTTCCTCGCGCAGTTGGAAGGTCACGCTCTTCTTGTCGGGCGCCAGATCGGCGCTTTTGGCGACCAGCCCATAGACGGCATCAGGCTCGTCATTGGCGCGCACCATCAGCGTGTCGAACAGCAGTTCGAGATTCTGGGCGGGATTGCCTTTCAGAATGTAGTTGTTGAATGAATCGAACGTGTCGATCGCCAATGTGCCGCGGCTGGCGAGGCGCCCGCCCTTGGGAGCATCCGGGTTCACATAGTCGAAATGTTTGAAGTCTGGCGGATATTTGAGGTCGCCGAACGCCGACAGCCCCTGGCGCGGTTCGGCCAAGGCGGGGGTGACGAGGAAGGCTAGGGTTAGGAAGGCAGGCGCCAGGTATCTCATTTGTTGGCCGCCGTGGCCTTGGCTTTGGCGTCGTCCCACCACCACAGTGTCGGGAAGCCGACGCTGTAATCGGGATTTTTCTCTGGAAAGCCGAAGCGGTTCCAGTGCGGATACCATTTCTCCGCGCGATAGAAATCCGGCAGTATATAGTAGTTCCACAGCAGCACGCGATCCAGCGCGCGGGTCGCCGCCACCAGTTCCTCGCGGCTCTTCGAGAAGATGATGAGGTCGATGATCTTGTCGACCACCGGATTTTTGATGCCGATGGAATTGCGGCTGCCTGGCCGGTCGGCGGCGGCCGATCCCCAGAATTCACGCTGCTCGTTGCCGGGCGAAAGGCTCTGAGCGAAGAGGCCGGTGATCACGTCGTAGTCGAAATCGCGCGTCCGGTTCTCGTATTGTGCTGAATCGATTGTTCTGACCGTGACCTTGATGCCGATCCTTTCGAGGCTAGGCTTGAAGGCGAGCGCCACATCCTCGAAGCCGGGATCGTCGAGCAGGAACTCGATGCTCATAACCTCGCCGGTCTTGTCGTTGGTGAGCGCATTGCTCTTGATCGACCAGCCGGCTTCCTTTAGCAGCCCGACCGCCTTGCGCAGATTGTCGCGGATATTCTGCGGCGTTCCGTTCACCGGATTCTTGTATTCGGTGGTGAAGACCTCGTCGGGGATCTGGCCCTTGAACTCGGTGAGGATATCGAGCTCCCGGCCTTGCGGCAGGCCGGTGGCGGCGAGCTCGGAATTCTGGAAGAAGCTCTGCGTGCGCTTGTTGTAGTTGCCGAAGGAGAGGATGCGCATTCGGCCTTCGAAATCATAAGCGAGGTTGAAGGCCTGGCGCACGCGCGGATCGGCGAATTTTGGCTTGCGGAGATTGAAAACGAAGCCCTGCATGGGCTCGGCGTCCTTGGTATAGAACGTCGTCTTGATGACGTTGCCCTTCTTGTAGGCCGGGAAATCATACTGGGTTTCCCATTCCTTGCTGCCGCCGCCTAGCCTGATGTCGACCTGATCGGCCTTGAAGGCTTCGAAGATGATGTTGCGGTCGCGGAAATAGATGATTTCGATCTCGTCGAAATTGTTGGTGCCGATATTCACCGGCAGGCTATTGCCCCAATAGTCCTTGACGCGCTCGAAGATGATCGACTGGCCGGGCTTCACGGTCTTGATGCGGTATTGGCCCGAACCCAACGGCGGCTCCAGCGTCGTCGCGGAGATATCGCGTTTCTTGCCCTGGGCGTTGGTGCCTTCCCAGTAATGCTTCGGCGCCACGATCGCCTGACCCATGATGCCCGGCAGTTCACGGTTGCCCTTGCTGTCGAAGAAGAACGTGATCTCGCTGTCGCCGGTTTGCTCCACCTTCTGCACGTTCTTGTAATAGAACTGATACTGCGGATGGTTCTCCTTCAGGAAGTTGAAGGTGTAGATGGCGTCCTCGGCCGTCATCGGCGCGCCGTCATGCCAGCGCGCCTCTTTGCGCAGGCGGAAGGAGACCAGCGAATAGTCGTCCGGATGATAGGTGCTCTCGGCGAACAGCCCGTATTCCGAGCCGACTTCGTCGAAACTCTGGGTGGTGAGGGTTTCTATAATATAGCCGATGCCGGCGGCCTGCTCGCCCTTGATGATGAAGGGATTGAGGCTGTCGAAGGACCCGACCGTGCCGATCCTGAGCCTTCCGCCTGGCGGAGCATCCGGATTCACATAGTCGAAATGCTTGAAGTCGGCGGGATATTTCAGCTTGCCGTAGATCGAGTTGCCATGCACGAACACCCGTTCCTGCGCCGCTGCAGGCACGACCGACAGCACCTTGAAGCCTGAAAGCGAGCTCAAGCCCAGAAGGGATGCCGTTTTAATAAGGCCACGCCGGGTTAGGATCATTGCTGACGGCACTCCATTGGTTTGGTTTCCCCGAAGATACGCATTCCTGGCCGGAAAGCAAAACCTCGCAGCATCGATCACAATGAGTTTGGATTGAGGCAATCCAAACTCATAAACGTGATCGATTCTAATAATTTAACGCGGGTTTGGCGCGAAAAACCGGGGTCCATTTTTTCGCATCCCGCGCCTTTGATAGCGGTTAAATCTTTGTGAGATTTGCGTTATTTCCGCGGCAAAACAAAGAGGCCGGCGTGGCAGCCGGCCTCTCGAAAAATAAGCTTAACAAATTCAGCCGTTTATGGTGCTGGAAGCGGCTTCGGGCTGTCCGACAGCGTCCGCAGATAAGCGAGAAGGTCGGCGCGCGCCTGATCGCGCTTGATGCCGCCGAAGGTCATCTTGGTCTTGGGCGCGAAACCCTTCGGATTGGTGATGAACTTGTTGAGGTTCTCGAAGGACCACTTGTCGGAGGCGTGCTCCTTCAACGAATCGGAATAGGCGAAGCCCTCATGCGCGGCGATCGGGCGCTCGACGACATCCCAGAGGTCGGGACCCGTCTTGTTGGGGCCGCCCTTTTCGAAGGAGTGGCACGCGAGGCAGGCCTTGGCCTGCGCTTGGCCCTTGGCCGGGTCGGCCTTGGCCAGCAGAGTGCCCAGCGATTCGGCGACTGCGGTGCCGCCGCCGGTTTCCCCGCTGCCGGTTGCGGCAACCTCGATGGCATAACCTTGCTTGTCCGGCTTTTCTGCGTGGTAGATCATACTCTTGGCCTGGTTGAGGCCGAACACCACGAGCGCCGTCGCCAGCAGGGCACCGGCAATTTTGTTGAATTCAAAACTGTTCATATTGGTAGGCCGGCTCCCCGGTTCCCTCAATTTCGCCATTGGCCGCGGAAACTAATTGTTTCTCGAATTGCCCGCAATACGTTAAAGCTCGCCTGTCCAATTTGCCGCGCCCTGCCTTAACCCCATGATTGAGCACCAGAATACGATAGTCATTATTCCCGCCCGGATGGCCTCGACCAGGCTTCCCGGCAAGCCCCTGGCCGATATCAACGGCGTTCCGATGATCGTCCATGTGTGGAAGCGCGCCATCGAGGCCAATGTCGGCCAGGTACTCGTGGCCTGTGCTGAGATGGAAATCGCCCGCATTATCAAGGCGTATGGCGGCGATGCCATCGTCACCAGCCCAGGGCTCGCGTCAGGCTCGGATCGGATCTCGGCGGCGCTGGCATTGCGCGATCCCGAGCGTCGCTTCCGCTTCATCGTCAACCTGCAGGGTGACCTGCCGACCGTGACGCCCCTCGACGTCCAGCGCTGCCTGGGCGGCCTCGTCAATGAGGGCATCGACATCTCCACCATCGCGGCGCCCATCACCGATGAAGCCGATGTCGCCAATCCGAACATCGTCAAGGCGATAGCGCCCTTGAGCGATGAGCGCGAGGTCGCCTTTGCGCGCGACTTCCAGCGCCTGCCAGGGCCTGAGCTCGGGCCTCGCTTCTGGCATCATATCGGGATCTATGCCTTCCGCCGCGAATCGCTCGAGCGCTTCGTCAAGCTCGAGCCCAGTGAGCGTGAGATCGAGCGTCGTCTCGAGCAGATGCGCGCGCTCGACAATGGCATGAGCATCGCGGTGGTACGCGTTGACTCGGTGCCTCTGGGTGTCGATACTCCGGCCGATCTTGAGGCGGCGCGCCAGATGATGAAGGCGAGCCGCTTTTAATTTGAGGGATTGAGATGACATCCAAGATCGCCTATCAGGGCGAGCCCGGCGCCAACTCGCATATTGCCTGTCGCGAAGCCTATCCCGACCACGAACCAGTGGCCTGCGGCACTTTCGAGGACGCCTTTGCCGCCGTGAAGGAGGGCGATGTCGACCTTGCGATGATCCCGATAGACAATTCGGTGGCGGGCCGCGTCGCCGACATCCATCACCTGCTTCCGGCCTCGAATCTCTATATCGTCGGCGAGCACTTCCTGCGCGTCCACCACCAGCTCCTCATGGTGCCCGGGACCGACGACGCAAGCCTCAAATCTGTGCACAGCCACGTCCACGCGCTGGGCCAGTGCCGTAAGGTGATTCGCGAGATGAAGCTCAAGGCGGTGGTCGCCGCCGATACCGCAGGTGCGGCGCGCGAGCTTGCCGAAGCGAAGGACAAGACGCGCGCGGCGATCGCCACCAGGCTTGCCGCCGAGATCTACGGCCTCGAGATTCTGAAGGAGAATATCGAGGACGAAGAGCACAACACCACCCGCTTCATCGTGCTCTCGGCGACACCACGCGATGCCGAGCCCGAGGAGGCGCCGGTCGTCACCAGCTTCGTCTTCCGGGTGCGCAACGTGCCGGCCGCCCTTTACAAGGCGATGGGCGGCTTTGCCACCAATGGCGTCAATATGACGAAGCTCGAATCCTATCAGCTCGAGGGACAGTTCTCGGCGACGCAATTCTATGCCGATGTCGAGGGCCACCCCTCCGAGCGTAATGTCAGGCTGGCGCTCGAGGAGCTCGAATTCTTCACCTCGCATCTGCGCGTGCTCGGCGTCTACAAGGCGAGCCCCTATCGCGCCGAGATCGCCCGCCGCATGGCGGGCTTCGGGCAGTAATCACTTACTTCAAAAGCGCGTCCATCAAAATCTTGTGAGCGATGGCCATGGGCGGAGGAACGCTCAGGGCATCCGGATGGCGCCCGTTGAGCATCGTCTGCGCTTCCACCTTGCTGAACCAGCGCGCCTGCTCGATCTCCTTCTCGTCGATGACGATGTCGCGGTTGAGCGCTTCGCCGATGAGACCGATCATCAGGCTCGATGGGTATGGCCAGGGCTGGCTCGCCACATAGCGGATGGCGTCGACGCGGATGCCCGTTTCCTCGAAAACCTCGCGCCGCGCCGCCTCCTCGATCGTCTCGCCGGGCTCCATGAAGCCGGCGAGCGCCGAATAGCGTCCCTCAGGCCACGAGCTTTGCCGGCCGAGCAGGACGTCATCGCCCGAGCGCACGACGATGATCACCACCGGGTCGGTGCGCGGAAAATGGTCGCTGGTGCAGTTGGGGCAGTGGCGGCGATAGCCGCCATCCTTCACCTGGAGCTCATGCGCGCAATGGGAACAGTAGCGGCGGCGCTGGTGCCAATGCAGCAGCGAGCGGGCCTGCGCGAGCATGGCCAGATCGCTCGCCGGCAGTTTGGCCTCGGTGGCGAGGCTTCTCAGATCCTGGGCGTTGTCGAGAGGCTCGACCGCTTCGCCGGCGAAGACGGCATGGCCGTCGGGGTCGATGCCGAGGAATATGGCCTCTGCGTCGATGGTCGTTTCATAGTGAAGGGCGCCCGCCTCGATACGCACCTTGTCGCCGTTGAGGCGCAGCAGCTTCGCGGTCGGTTCGGCCCGCTTCTTCGCGACCCAGTCCGCATCACCACGAAAAACGGCGGCTCGGTCAAGCGAGCCGCCGCAAAAGCCAAGCGCGTGGTCAGGAAAAAAGGGCACAGATTTTTCCGTCGAATCACACGCTCAATTGAAGGTTCCGCTCAGCTCTACCACTTCAGACCGTGGGTCTGAAGTGGTCATGACCCAGCGTTCGGAACCCTTAACGATCCCGTGTCATTCACCGTTAGCGGCGCGCCGGGGGGCGGCGGTCTCGGCGGCTTCACGCTCCTTCAGCATCCCGTCGACGACCGTGATGGTCTTTTCGAGGTCGCTGATGGCGTCTTCGAGCTCCAGGCGCTGCTTGCGGAGCGCTTCCAGCCTCTCGCGGAACTTGGTGGAGGATACGCGCAGCTGAGTGAGCTGGCCGTCGCGCAGATTGTAGAGATCGAGCATTTCCTTGATCTCTTCCAGCGAGAAGCCGACCTTCTTGCCGCGCAGGATCAATTGCAGGCGGGCACGGTCGCGATAGCTGAACAGGCGGGTCCAGCCGCGCCGATCGGGGTGCAGCAGGCCCTTCTGTTCGTAGAAGCGCAAGGTGCGCGGGGTCACGTCGAACTCTCTGCAGAGTTCCGTGATGGAATAGGTTCGATCCCGATTCGACCGGTCAGCAACCGTCGACTGAGCCATTTTTGCTCTCCGTTCGTTTTTTAGTGCCCTAAGGGGCGATTGCCGTCGCGTCGCCATTATATAGGCAGATCGCCACGATTCATAACCCCTGGTACCCCTAAATTTATGGATTGGCGGCACAACGCTGCCATAGGGTCACCGCATGGCTGGAACCAGGGGTTGCCGTTTGGCTAGAGGCGAATAAAGGCGAAGGCGTGGCGGGGGCTTAACGGAAATTTTACCTAAAAAGTTAACTTTTAGGGGGCAGTAGTGGACGCCATCCGCTGCTGTGGGGGTCGAGACGCGGACCAAGAGGGTGAAAAACGGGATGAAGCCGGGAATTCCATGGAGCGTAAAGGGCATCGACAGCGAGGCCCGCGAGGCGGCCAAGCATGCCGCGCGCCGTTCCGGCATGACTTTGGGTGAATGGCTGAATACCGTCATCCGCGAGCAGGCCGAGGAGGGCGACCCGCAGCCGGCGCCGCGGCGGCCGACGAAGCCGCAGTCCCGCAATGCGATGCAGGACATCCAGGATAAGCTCGATCATCTGTCCGACCAGCTGACCCGCATGGTGCACCAGGAGCAGGACACCGCCGCCGGGCGCTATTATGAGCGTTCGCGGCCGGCCCAGGATCACGCGCTGGCCGATATCCTCGCGCGGGTCGAGGCGGGTGAGCGCCAGACGGCTGAAAATCTTGCACAATTCAGCGAACGCCTGGAAACGCTCGGCGACAGATTTGGCAAGGGCGCCGACAGATTTCCGACCAATCCGGAAGACGTGCCGGGCTATCGCTCGCTCGAGACGGCGGTGCGCAACATCGTCGATCATATCGAAATGAGCGAGCGCAAGACGCGGGAGACGCTGAAGGCGGTGCAGCAGCGCCTCGACGACGTCGCCTATACCGCCACCGCCCCTATCGACAGCGACCGCCTGCTGGCCGACGCGCCGGTGATCACGCGTCTCGAGAATCGCATCGCCGATCTGACCAACAGGGTCAGCGGCCATCGCGAGACCGCCGAGGAGGAGCTGCACAAGCTCGTCCAGGGCGAATTCGGCAAACTCGCCCAGCGCATCGACCAGGTGAAGCAGGCTTCCGAGTC
This sequence comes from Nordella sp. HKS 07, assembly GCF_011046735.1. NCBI lineage: Bacteria > Pseudomonadati > Pseudomonadota > Alphaproteobacteria > Hyphomicrobiales > Nordella > Nordella sp. HKS 07. Next base: position 3,112,778 of record NZ_CP049258.1, read on the forward strand.
CGCCGCCCAGCGCGCCCAGAGCCAGGCCGTTCAACAGGCCCAGAAGGAACAGCACGAATTCGAAAGCCGCATGCTCGACTTCCTGAAGGAGCAGCAGGCTGCCGCGCAGCGCCAGGATGGCGGCGACATCGGCCGCCTGCGCGCCGAGATGGAAAGCCTCGGCCAGCGCGTCGACGACCTGAAGGCACAAGCCGCCTCCGAGCATGATTTGCGTTCCCTGCGCGTGGTGATCGAGCAGCTTTCCGCGCGTGTCGCGCAGGGGCCGGATCTGAGACCGCTCGCCGACCTCGACCGGCGCCTGACCGAGATCACCAAGTGGCTGGAGCAGGGCCGGGGCGATCAGGTCGGCACGCAGATCGCCGATCTGGAAAAGCGCGTCTTCGATCTCGACAACCGGATCGCCCAGGCGATGCAGCAGGATCAGACGGCCCAGGCCTGGGCCGGCATCGAGCGGGAATTCGCCGGCGTCTCCGGCCGTCTCGCCAATACGGAGCAGCAGCTCCAGCATATCGCGACGCTCGAGCAGTCCATCCACCAGCTCTATGAGAGCATGGAGCAGAGCCGTAACTGGGCTCGCGACATGGCCGAGGACGCCGCCAGCCGCATGGCAAGCCGTCTCATGCAGGAATGGCCGGAGCGCGCCCAGACGGCTGCCGAGCCGTCACCGGAATTGCGGGCGCTCGAAAGCGCGCTCGCCACGGTCAGGAGCAATTACGAAGCCGCCGACCAGCGCAACCAGGACACCTTGGGCGCCGTCCACGAAACGCTCGAGCAGATCGTCAGCAAGCTGACCGAGCTCGAGCAAGTGCGCGAACAACCAGTCGCTCAGGCCGCGCCGGCTTTCGCCGCGCCGTTCCCCGAGATCCCGACCGAGCCGGCGCCGGCCCAGGCGTGGCCCGATCTGCGGGCCGACACGGCCGCTTTGCCCGACCAGCCGCTCGAGCCGCAGAGCGCTGCCGCCCGGGCGGAAGCAGCACAAGCCCCGATTCAGGACGATTTCATCGCCGCCGCGCGCCGCGCCGCCCAGGCCGCCGCCCAGCAGGCGCCCGGCCCCTCGGCCGCGAGCTTCCTCGGCCGCAAGAAATCGAAGGAAGCCGGAGCCAAGGCGTTTTCGCGCTTCTCGCTGCGTTTCCGCCGGAAAGAGAAGCCGGCCCAGCCGGCGAGCTCCGCCACAGCCACAGCCACGGCAACGCCAGCGGCGACGTCCAAATCCGCCGATGCCGGCAAGCGCCGTCGGCTGATCCTGATCGGGCTCGTGGTTCTGGCCGCTGCGGCGGCGCTGGCGTTCAATACGCTGGTCAACAAGCCCAAGGGCACTGCACCGACCACGCCGCCCGCCGTCGAACAGCCGAAATCCGGCAGCTGGAACAGTTTCGAGCATCTCAACCGCGCTCTCGCCAAGTCCGACGCCATGCTCGGTACCGGCATCTTCGCCAGCTCGTTGCCGGGCGCGACCAAGGCGGCCGTGGACGAGATCACCATAACCGACGCCGATGCCCTGCCGGCCGCCATCGGCACGGCAAGCTTGCGGCAGGCCGCACTCGACGGCGATGCGCGCGCCGCGTTCATCATCGCCAGCCGTTTCGCTGACGGCAAGAAAGTGCCGCAGGATCTCGCCGCCGCGGCGCGCTGGTTCGGGGCCGCCGCCGCCAAGGGACTGGCGCCGGCGCAATATCGGATGGGTGCCATCCTCGAGCGCGGTACTGGTGTTCCGCTCGATGTGGAAGCGGCACGCCAGTGGTATGAACGGGCGGCCGCGGCTGGCAATGTGCGGGCCATGCACAATGCCGCCGTGCTCTATGCCAATTCGCGTTCAACCAAGGGCAAGTATGAGAATGCATCGCGCTGGTTCGCCGAAGCCGCCGCCCATAATCTGAAGGACAGCCAGTTCAACATGGCGCTCCTCTATGAACGCGGACTAGGCGTCGGCCAGGATCTGGGGGAAGCCCTGTTCTGGTACACGCTCGCGGCCCGCCAGCAGGATGCCGACGCCGCGGCCAAGGCCAAGACGCTCGAAAACACACTTCCCCAGAAGGTGACCGCCGAGGTCAAGGCGCGGCTCGCCGGCTGGACCCCCAAGCGCGACATCGAAGCGGCCAATGTCGTGGCGGTATCCAACCCCGATTGGCAGGATCGTCCGGCCGCCGCCGCCTCGGCGAAATTCGATCTGCCGATGATCGGCGCGGCGGTCACCACCGATACCGGCGCCAATCAGGTTCTCGAGGCCCAGCAGCTTCTCAACCGCCTCGGCTTCGATGCCGGCGAAGAGGATGGCGCCATGAGCTCCCGCACCAAGAACTCGATCCGCCTATTCGAGCTGCAATCGGGCATGCGCCTTACCGGCGATGTGACGCCGGAGCTCCTGGCCAAACTCAAAGCCAAGCTCGGATAGCGTCTGCTCAGGGGGGACCGGTTTCCGCCCGATCGGGCGCCGGTCTCAAGCCACTTTTCGGCCAGAAGGTCTGCTAGAGCAAATCCCGCCAAAGTTGGAGACTTTGGCGATGAGGATTTGCTCCAACATATTGATTTGGCGTGAATCCTTTTCGGCGAAGTGATTCCACTTCGCCGGGATGCGCGCTAAGCTCCCTCCATGCCGATGGGGTCCGCCATACCGCGACCGCTGCGTTTCGTCTTGGCGCTTGTGCTCTTGCCTTTTCCAATCCTGCTGGTCCTGGTCTGGATGTCGCAGGCGGGAATGGTGATGGCGTTCCAGTCCTATGCGGCGCTGGTGCTGGCCTTGTTGGGCGGCGCCCACTGGCTGATAGCGACAGGCCCCTATGGCAGAGCCCGCATCGCCGCCGAAGGCTTCTCGGCCGTGGCGGCGCTGATCGTCGCCTGGGTGGCGCTTCTGGTGCCGACGGACTTCGGTCTGATGATCCTGATCGCGGCCTATCTTCTCCTGATCCTGCGCGATACGCTGCGCGCCGAAGCCACTGGCCTGCCGGACTGGTTTGCTACCCTGCGCGCCTATGTCGCCGCCGGTGCAGTCGTGACCGCGATCCTGACGCTGATCCGCGTCTTCAGTTGATCCGGCCTGCCGGAAATCGGTGGATCGCCTTGCCGCCGATCATCCACACATCGAACTGGCCGTCCGGGAAGATCGCCTGGAAAGGCGCCGTCTGAACGCTCAGTCCGCCGGTGAAGCTGCCATAGGCCGGCATCACGAGGCGGCGCTCGTGGCCGATGAAGCACTTGCGCCTTAGCGATCGACCGCGCTGCGCGAGCGAGGCGGCGGGATGCAGATGCCCGGCGATCTCGCACTCCCCTTCCGACAGCGCGCCCGGAATATGGCGCAGCGTGATCGGGCCGAGCGCGATCTCCTCGGCGAAATGCCCGCCCAGCGCCTTGGGCGGGGAGGGGTCGTGATTGCCGGCGAGCCAGATCACGTCGATCCCGCGCGTAAGCCGGGCCATCTCGGCGACATCGGAGGGATCAATGCGCAGATGCGCGTCGTCGTCATGGAAGGAGTCGCCGAGCAGGATGAGACGTTTCGGCCGGGCGGCGGCGAGCGAGAAGGACAGATGCTCGAGGGTCGCCCGCGTGTCGTATGGCGGCAGATGGACGCCGCGCCTGGCGAGCGAAGAGGCCTTCTCGAGATGGAGGTCGGCGACGAGCAGAGCGTCGAAATCCGGCACATAGAGGGCGCCGGCGAGATCGGGCAGCAGGTCAAGTCCGCCCAGCTGTATGGATGCCGCTCTAGACAAGGCGCATGGCCTCGTCGATGAGTTCATCTTCGGCTTCGGCGAGAAGAGCGTCATCAGCCTCGCCGTAAACGGATTCTCTGCCGATCTCAAGCATCACCGGCACCGCGAGCGGCGACACCGTATCGAGCGCCCGGTGCACGATCTGACCCCTGATCCGTTTGAGCAGCGCCCCCAGCCGGTGCACGTCGATGAGCCCATCCGCCGCATCGTCCCAGGCAGCGCGCAGCAGCAGATGCTGGGGCTCGTGACGCCTAAGTACGTCATAGATGAGATCGGAATTCACCGTCATCTGCCGTGCCGTCTTCTCCTTGCCGGGCCAGCGCCGCTCGATCAGCCCGGCGATGATGGCGGCGTTGCGGAAGGTGCGCTTCATCAGGTTCGATTCGGCGAGCCAGGCGTCGAGGTCGTCGCCCAGCATGTCCTCGCCGAAGAGCTGGCCGAGATCGAGCCGGCCGGTCGAGATCATCAAGGAGACGTCGCGCAGGCACCAGACGACGAGCGCATATTCGGAAGCGACAAAGCCCATGGGCTGCGCGCCCATGCGCTCGAGCCGGCGCGTGAGCAGCATGCCGAGTGTCTGATGCGCGAGCCGGCCCTCGAAGGGATAACACACCATGTAATGGCGCTGCGCCCGCGGGAAGGTCTCGATCAGCATCTGGCGGGGCGACGGGATGATCGACTTCCAGCGCTGTACCGAGAGCCAGTCGCGCACCTGTTGCGGCAGTGCCGGCCAGGACTTGGGATCGGCGAGCATCCGGCGCACGCGCTCGGCCAGATAGGTCGAGAGCGGGAACTTGCCACCGGCATAGGAGGGAATGGCGGGATCGCTCGCTTGCGTGCGCGAGGCGAGCGCGCCGAATTCATCGAGCCCTTCGAAGCGCAGCACCTCACCGCCGAAGAGGAAGGTGTCGCCGCCGCTGAGCTGGCTCAGGAACCATTCTTCCATCTCGCCCAGTACCCGCCCGCCGGTGACGACGCGCCGCCCCAGGCGCTTCTTGATGCTGGCGAGACGGACCTTCAGCATCTCCTCTTCGACGATGGTGCCCATATTGAGCCGGTATTGCTGGGCGAGGCGCGGATGGGCGAGGCGCAGCTCGCCATCGCCCCAGGGTTTCAGTTTAGCGTAGCGTTCATAGGCCTTGAGCGCATAGCCGCCATTGGTGACGAATTCGACAGCGCGGTCGAAATCCTCGCGCGTGAGATGGCGATAGGTCCAGGCGGTCCTGATCTCGGCGAAAAGCTGATCGGGATGGAAGGGGCCGGCGCAGGCGCGGCACAGAATATGCTGGGCCAGGACGTCGAGTTTGAGGACGGAAGGATATTCGGTGTCCTGGGCGCCTTCGCCGGCAGCCTGGCGCGCCGCCTCGCATTCGAGCACCTCGAAGCGGTTGGACGGCACGAGGAGCGCCTGCGAGGGCTCATCGAGGCGATGATTAGAGCGGCCGATGCGCTGGAGCAGGCGGCTTGATCCCTTGGGCGCCCCGACATGGATGACAAGATCGACATCGCCCCAGTCGATGCCGAGATCGAGCGTCGAGGTGCAGACGACAGCACGCAATTTGCCGGCCGCCATGGCCGCTTCCACCTTGCGCCTCTGTCCGACATCGAGCGAGCCGTGATGGAGCGCGATCGGCAGATGGTCCTCATTGGCCGACCACAAGGCCTGGAAGGTCATCTCGGCTTGGGCACGCGTATTGACGAAGACGAGCGTCATGCGCGCCCGGCCGATCGCTTCATAAATCTCCGGTATCGCATAGCGGGTCATGTGCCCCGACCAGGGTACCCGCTCGGCCGATTTGAGAATGCTGATCTGCGGCGCCGCCCCGGCCTTGCCCATCACGAGCTCGGCGAGCCGGCTTCCCTCTTCTTGCGGTGTCAGCCATGCCCTGAGCGCATCGGGATCGGCGACGGTGGCGGAAAGGCCGATGCGGTGGATCCGGGGCGCCAGACTTCTGACGCGGGAAAGCGCCAGCGACAGGAGAACACCGCGCTTCGAGGTGACGAGGGAATGCAGCTCGTCCAGCACGATGGCGCGCAGGTCCTTCAGCATATGCGCGGCACCCGGATCGGCGATGAGCAGCGAGACCTGCTCGGGCGTCGTGATCAGGATGTCGGGCGGCTTCTCGCGCTGGCGCTTGCGGCGCGAATGCGGCGTGTCGCCGGTGCGCGTCTCGACCCTGACCGGCAGGTTCATCTCTCTGACCGGTGTTTCGAGATTGCGCGCTATATCCACGGCCAGCGCCTTGAGCGGTGAGATATAGAGGGTATGGATGCCGTTGCGCTCGGTTTGCCGGGTCAGTTCCACGAGGCTTGGCAGGAAGCCCGCCAGCGTCTTGCCGCCGCCTGTCGGTGAGATCAGCAGCACGTCGAGCCCGGCCTGGGCCTTCTCCAGCACGGCCAGCTGATGCGGCCGCGGGCTCCAGCCGCGCGCGCGGAACCAGTCGGTGAAGACTTCGGGCAGCCTGGTCGGGCGGTCGTCCATGGCGCGACCATAGCCGCATTTGGCGGCTTGCTGGTGCCAGATTTTGTCAGCAGCGCTGCAAGACTCTGACTGCGCGGCAACCAGAATCGCTCTAATAATCCAGGCCCATGCATTCCCCGCAATCGACGCCGGTCACGCATAGAGGCGTACTCGCCATTGCCGTGCCGATCATGCTGTCCAATGTGACGCAGCCGGTCATCGGCATCGTCAATACGGCGGTGGTTGGCCAGCTGCCCGGCGCCTATTACATCGGAGCCATCACCGTCGGCGCCCTGATCTTCAACTTCATCTACTGGGGATTCGGCTTCCTGAGGCTCGGCACCGGCGGCCTGACCGCCCAGGCGACCGGACGCGGCGACAGCGCCGAGCTGGTCGCGGTGCTGATGCGCTCCCTCATCATCGCCGGCATCGCCGGGGTGGCGATTATCCTGCTGGCGCCCTTCATCGGCAGGCTCACCTTCAGCCTCATCAACGGGTCGGAGGAAGTGGAAAGCCATGCCGCCACCTATTTCTACATCCGAGTCTTTTCCGCCCCCTTCGCGCTGACGAGTTTCTGTCTCATCGGCTGGTTCGTCGGGCAGGGCCGCGCCCGCGTCGCCTTCCTCCTCCAGGTCTTTCTCAATCTCACCAATGGCGCCCTGAGCCTCATCTTCGTGCTGGGGCTTGGCATGACGTCCGATGGCGTGGCGCTTGCCGCTCTCATTTCCGAGGTCTCGGCGGCCCTGCTCGGCCTCTTCATCGCCTGGCGCCGGCTGCGGGAGATGGGGGCGCGCTTCGAAAGCGCCCGCGTCTTCGATCGCGCCAAGCTCATCCGCACCTTCGCCATCAACCGCGACATCATGATCAGGACCATCTGTCTCGTCCTGGTCTTTTCCTGGTTCACCGCCAGGGGCGCGCAAGCGGGCGACGTAATCGTGTCGGCCAATGCCGTCCTCATGCATTTCTTTGATTTCGCGGCTTTTCTGATTGACGGCTTCGCGCTCGCCACCGAGACGCTGGTCGGCCAGGCGGTCGGCGCCCGCGACCGTGCGCGCTTCAACCGAGCGATAAGTCTCACCTCGATCTGGCTGACGATCGCCGGGGTCTTGACCGCGGCGGTCATCTGGTTCTGCGGGCCGTTCCTGATCGATCTCATGGCGGCAGATGAGGAAGTGCGCGCGACCGCGCGGACCTATCTTTTCTGGGCCGCGTTGGCGCCCCTGACCGGCATCGCCTGCTTCCAGTTCGACGGCATCTTCACCGGCGCCACCCAGACCGCCGACATGCGCAACATGATGCTGCTCTCGATGCTCATCACCCTCGCGGCCTGGTGGCCGCTCGAGCAATATTACGGCAATCACGGCCTGTGGGCGGCGATGATCGTCTTCTTCGTGTCGCGCGGCATATTGTTCGCGCTGCGCATGCCGGCGCTGCGGCGCACGGCATTTAGCTAGTTCTTATTCAGTCTGATAACGGGCGATGGCGCCGCGCTCGAGGGCCGCGGTGACAAGCTTGTCGAGGCCCAGATGATCGCGCAGCATGGCCAGAAAGCGCAGTTCCTCCTTGCCGACCGCGAGGTCGGAAGCCGCCACCTCGACCGCCAGAGCATAGGCGGTCTCACGCAGTTTCGGCGTCAGCGCCTCGGCGGCGAGGCCGAAGACCGCCTCGAGCCCTTCCTTGTCCTGCAGGATCTCGCCGCATTCCTGCGCCACATGGGTGAGCTTCTCAGCGTCGAAGGAGCGGAAGATCGGCAATTGCTTGACGATGCGGCCGATTGCCTTGAGCTCGCGGTCGCCGAGATGGCCTTCGACGGCGGCGATCGTGACCATGACATAGATCAAGGCGTGATGTGTGCTGATGGTTTTGGTCACCGGAAACTCCACGGAAGGGCGCGATGCCGACTGGCTAGCGAGCCACGCGGACTTTGTCCAGCGCGTGGTCCGCAGAGGGGGGCAACTGAACGCGAGCTTCACCGGGGCCGGGCGAATTTGGCGAAGTGGGCCTGCACGCTGACGATATGGCGGTCGGTGAAGACGAGAGCCGATCCTTGCTGCCGGGCTTCGCTGGGCGTCATGCCGAAACGGCTTTGAAATGCCCTGAGGAACTGGCTGCTGCCCGAAAAGCCGAGGTCATAGGCGATCTTGGTGATCGAATGCGCCTGGCTTCCGCGCTGCGTGAGTTGCCGATAGGCCGCCTCGAGTCTTTTTCGCGGATTACGGTGACGACGCCGCCGTCCATCAGGAACATTCGGTAAAGATGCGCGCGCGAAACCCGGAAGCGGCGCATCAGGTGAGCCGGACCGAGGCCGGGTTCGGCGAGATTGTGATCGATGAATTCCAGGACGCGCCGGCGCAGGATGGAAGCCAGTACCGGATCATCGTACACCCTGTCGGGGACCTGGCGAGCAAGGCCTGCGGCCAGCAGAGAAATCGTCGCGTCCTCGATGGCGAGCGCGTCGGCCTCTTCCATATCCGCCGAGGCCTCCGACAGGCTCGTGATGAAATCGGACAGAAGTTTCGTGAGGGGCAAGCCGGCCTTGAGCACTGTGCCATGGAGGCTGCGCCCCGAAGCCGCCTTGTCCAGGCGCTCGCGCGGCAGGAGGATCGACAGCGTCGAGCCGGTGCTGAGATGGATCGCCAGCGGCCGGGCGAGGTCGCAGGCGTAAATGTCGCCGGGACGGATCGAGGTTGCATGCCCGTCACAGTCGCCGTCGATCGCGCCGCTCATGAGCAGTTGGACGAGGTAGAGATCGAGGCCGCTCTGCAGGATGAGACGGCGGTCGCGTCTGAGTTGCTGGCGGTTGAAGCTGGTCGGGCCGATCAGGAGCGAGGCGAGCGGGCGCGAGCGCACCGTTCCCTCGAGCGTGGGCGCATCGGCGTCTTCACGTCGCGTAGTCTCGAAGAAGGGCTGCGAGAGACTGCGCCAGAGATCGTCCCGTAAATCCGGCTCGACGAAATCCGTCGACAGAAACAATTCATTCTGCATTATCGGGGCGTCTGCCGTACCTCACCTCGTCCCGTAGCCTTAAGGTGATTTCCGCTCGACTTCAACGACCGGCAAGACTCTTTGGCGCCATGAAGCGAAATGTCGGGCAGTTCTTCGTCCGGATTTGAATCGAATGGTCGAGGGATCGGCAAGAGCCTTGCCGATCCCCGCTCAGGTTACGGCTTGGCGAAGCTCAGCGCCGGCGCAGTCATGCCGGCTTCGAGCGTCGCTTTCGCCACCGCCTTGGCGTCGAGATCGAAGCTCATGAGGTCGATGCTGCGCAGCACCGGGTCTTCATAGGTCTTCACGTAGAATTTCTTGTTGCTGAGATCGGCGACCGTCGACCATTGCGTGTATTCGAGCGGCGTCTTGGGGGCATCCTGGGCCTGCTGGTCTCTGATCCAGCCTTTGGGAATGTCGAAGTTGTTCAGGATGTGCTCGGCGAGGCGGACGCTTTCGATTCCGCTGGGCTTGCGCTCGGCGGAAAGCGTGTAGCCGAGGGCGCGGATGAAGCGCGACGGCGGCGTCGGATCGCCCGGTATGCCGAGAAGGCCCGAGCCTTGTCCGAGCGGCGCAAATTCCTGGCCTTCGACGACCAGGGGCGGGGCGTTGTGACCGGAGAGCTTCACGTAGTTTCGCAGATTGGTCAGATGCCAGTCGAAGGACGGCGAGTTCGTCATGACACCCAACGGATTGTCATAGACCTTCAATACGCCGTCGACCGGCTCGATCACCAGGGATTTGCCGCTGGCATCGTGCAGCGTGTAGTGCACCGGCGGCGCGAAGCCCATCTCGGGCTGGACGACATTGATGACGGAAATGTCGGCGAGCGCCGCCTTGACCTCATCGACGGTCGCGAAATTGGTGAGCGCCCAGGTGAGGAAATCCCACGGCGCCAGGGATTTTGCCCTATCCGCCTTGGCCGGATCGGCATAGCCCGCATAGTCCGGGAAATACAGGATGCCGCCGGCGAGGCCCTTTTCGTTCATGCCGTCCACCAGCGCCGAAACGCCGAGAGCGTTGAGGCCGACGGCGGCATATTTGCTCTGCCAGGTCATGGCCGGCTTGCCGTCGGCGCCGATCGAGTTCAGGGCATAGTGACGCGGCACCACGATGAAGGAGGATTTGAGCGGCATGGCGAATTCCATGGTGCGGCCATAGACCGCGCCATTATCCGTGGTGCGCAGCAGGAAGCTGGTGCAGGCCAGTGCCGACTGCGTTGCGATCGCCGTTGCGGCGATCATCGCTAAACCGCCACGAACGAGCTTGCGCCAGGACTTTCCTTGCGTGAGTTGTGTCATCGTCAGATTACCTTGAGACAGAATTGAGAAACTGCGCGGCACAGATCGCCTCGCGCTGGGTGCCTGTTAGCACCCGGGAGCTGCGTGGGCGATAGGCTGAGTGTCTCATTTATCCCGGCGCGCCGTCTCAATGCCCATCTGAGACCGTGAGACTCCTGGCATAGGGAAATGAGACGTGGCGTGAAGCGGCCTTCGCGCGATTCATGCAGCCTCGCGGCGGGTTTTCGCACGGTTTTCCAGGATCGCGCATCACACTGACAAGGAATGTAACCATGTGTCTCGCATGCAATCCCGGAATGGTGGCGGTCCTCAGGAACGCGGCCTCGCGCCGTGACTTCCTCAAATATATGGGCGTTGCGACCACGTCAGCCATTGCCGCTACGGCACTTGCGTCGCGCCGGGCATTTGCCCAGGCCGGCGATCCCGCGGATGTCATCTTCTCGGGCGGCCCTGTTCTGACCATGAACGACAAGGCGCCGCGTGCGGAAGCGCTCGCCATTCGCGGCGACCGCATTTTGCTCGTTGGAAGCAAGGCGGAGGCGCAAGCAGTGAGCGGACCCAAGACACGCGTCGTCGATCTTAAAGGCCGTACGCTGATGCCGGGCTTCGTCGAGCCGCATATGCATTCCACCTTTGTCGTGTTTGACGACTGGATCAATGTCAGTCCGATCATCATCGCGAATTTCACCGACGTATGGGCCAAGTTGCGTGAGGGTGTCGCCAAGGCCAAGGAAGGCGAATGGGTCCGCGCCCAGCAGTTCGATCCGAGCATCACGCAAGGCGCCAGGATCCCGTCGCTCGACGATCTCGACAAGTTGGCGCCGAACAATCCGTTCTTCATGCAGGAGAGCAACGGTCATATCGCCTATGCGAACAGTGTGGCGCTGAAGCTCGTCGGCATCAGCCGCGACACGCCTGATCCGTCGGGTGCGCGCTTCGTGCGCGATGCCAACGGCGATCTGACCGGAAGGCTCGAAGAAATGGCGGCGCAGGTGCCGTTCATCGACAAGATGCCGCAACCGCCGGCGACGGAAATCCAGGGGCGCATGCGCCGTCTGATCGGCCTCGCCTCTTCCGTCGGCTGCACGACGCTGCATGATTGCGGCGTCGGTCTCATGGCCGGCGTGAATGATCTGGCATTGCTCGATGCGGTCACGGCGGACAATTCGCCCGCCCGCTATCGCGGCTGATCTCCACGATCATGGACGACTGGGAGAAGATGGGGCTGAAACCCGGCCACGGCAATGACATCTTCCGTCGACGGTATCAAGGCCTGGGCCGATGGTTCGAACCAGGCGAAGACCGGCTATCAGCGCGAGAACTATATCGGCACCGACAGCCGTGGCGCCTTGAATTACAGCCTGGAGCAGCTGATCGAAACCATTGGACGCGCGCATAGGGGCGGCTGGCAGGTCGGCGTCCATGCCAATGGCGATGCCGCCATCGATACGACGATCGAGGCCTATGCGGCCGTGTTGAAGGACGCGCCGCCGACGGATCTGCGCCATCGCATCGAGCATTGCAGCATGCTGCATGCCGACCAGATGGAGAAAATGCGCGAGCTCGGTCTGTCGCCGTCCTTCCTGATCGGCCATGTGCGCTGGTGGGGCAAGGCCTTCCAGGACCGCATCTTCGGTCCCGAAAGGGCGCGTTTCTACGATCCCTGCGCGTCGGCGCTCGCCGCCGGCCTCAAGATCTCTCTCCACTCGGATTGGAACGTCACACCGATCGAGCCCTTGCGTTATGTCGAGGATGCCGTGACCCGCGTGATGAACGAGGGCGGTGACGTGTTTTATCCCGAGGAGCGCATCCAGGTGGAAGCGGCGTTGCGCGCCGTGACCATAGACTCGGCGTGGCATTGTCACATGGACGACAAGGCCGGCAGTCTCGAAGCCGGCAAATTCGCCGACCTGGCGATACTCGAGCAGGATCCGACGGCGGACGCCGTGGCCATCAGCAAGATCAAAGTCAGCGAAACCTGGATGGCCGGCGAACAGCGGCATTCGGCCTAATTGGAGAGAATAATGGGGATCAGACCATCAAGACATGGATTGCGGCTGTGCGTCGGGACGGCGGCACTCTGGGCGGCCATGAGCCTGTCCGCCGCGGCGGCCGATATCACCGCCAAGCCCGCTTCCGACGAATGGGTCATCAGCGTGGCGCCCTATGCCTGGGCGGCGGGCCTCTCCGGCGATGTCGGCCTGTTCGGCCGCGAGTCTGTCGACCTGGATATGAGCTTCTCGGACATTCTGGACGATCTCAAATTCGCGGCGATGGGCGTCGTCGAGGCGCATAACGGCACCTACGGCATCTTCGGCGACATCATGTATGTCCATACCGAGACCGAGGAAGGCATTTCGCGCACCGTCGAGAACATCCCTGTCGCCCTGAAGGCGACGGTCGATACCGAGAATATCGCCGCCACGCTGATGGGCGAGTATCGCCTCGTCAATGACGAGGTCGTCAAGCTCGACCTCATGGCGGGCGCGCGCCTCTGGCATGTCGCCAACGACATTTCCGCCAGGCTCAAGGCCGATGGTACCGAGGTGGCCGAGCATGGCGGTGACGACAGCGAGACCTGGGTCGATCCGATGGTCGGGTTCAAGACGCGCATCAACACGGAAACACCGCTCTATCTCGAAGGCTGGGGCATGATCGGCGGCGCCGGCATCGGCTCCGATCTCTCCTGGGACGTGATAGGCGGCCTCGGCTATCAGTGGACCAGCGGCTTCTCGACCGTGGTCGGCTATCGCGCCATGGGCGTCGACTACAGCCATGACGGCTTCGTCTTCGACGTGGTCGAACAGGGCGCCTTCGTCGGCGGCGTCTTTACTTTCTGACGAGGTGTCTGCAAGGGCTGAGCGGCCGAGGCCGGCCGCTCACGCCCACCATTCTCCCTTGATGACGACGCCATGCGCCGAAATGCGCTTGGCGCCGAGGAGATGCTCGCCCGTCACATCGAGATAGTCGAATTGGCCATCATCGATCCTGAGCAAACTGGCATCGCCGAGCGAGCCCGGCTTCAGCGTGCCAAGATCATGCCGCTTGATGGCGCGCGCCGGCGTCTCAGTGGCTGAACGGATGATGTCGTTGAGCCCCATGCCGAGGCAAAGGAATTTCGACATGGTGGTGACGAGGTCATGGGCCGGGCCGTTGATGCATAAAGCATGCACGTCGGACGAAATCGTGTCGGGCTCGAAGCCATTGGCCAGCATCGCGCGCGCCGTCTTGAAGGCGAAGGAGCCCATGCCATGGCCGATATCGAACAGCACGCCGCGCTTGCGCGCCTGGAGCACGCCCGGCTTGATCGTGCCCTGCGCTGTCACCGGCGCATTGGGGAAGGGGCGGAAGGCATGGGTCAGGACGTCGCCGGGCCGGAGCCTCGCCAGCACGTCTTCGTAGGTCGGCGGCGGCTCGTCGATATGCGCCATCAGCGGCAGGCCTGCTTCATTGGCGGCCTCAAGCGCGACGTCGAGCGGCGCGATGCCCTGATCTCCCGAGGCGTGCCGCCCGACCCTGACCTTGATGCCGATGATCTCGTCCGGGTACTTGGCCGCGACCTCGACCGCGCCTCTGGGGTCCATCAGCCGCATGTCCTCGCTCTCGCCCACATGCACATTGGTCGAGAAGCCGTAGATGCCGGCATGCGAGACATGCAGATAGGCATAGATGCGCTGGCGCGCCGGGGCGATCACATGCTTGGCGAAGCCGGGGAAATTGCCGGGGCCGGCCGAGCCCGTGTCGACCGAGGTGGTGACACCGCTCTTCAGCGCATAGAGATCGGGATCGACGCCCAGCGAGGTGCCGCCCCAATAGACATGAGTATGGAGGTCGATGAGGCCCGGCGTCACGATGAAGCCGCTCACATCCTTGACCTGCGTTTGGGTGTCGCGCTTGAGGCTGGGGCCGATGCCCGACACTTTGCCCTGAGCGAAGCCGACTTCGGTGACGGCGTCGAGCGACTGCGACGGGTCGACGACGCGCCCGCCGGTGAGGATGAGTTCGTGAGTCATAGTCTCTTGCTTTGTTTCAATGCGATCTTCTGGGCGGGACGGCGAGCGGAAGCTCGTCGAAGAGGGACGGCGTAGTGTCGGTCTTTGCGCGCTCGATGGCAAGCATGCGGAATTTGGTCTGGATGCCGCCCGTTGCCGAGAAGCCGCCGGTCTTGCCACCCGCCGCCAGCACCCGGTGGCAGGGCACGATGATCGGATAGGGATTGCGGCCGAGCGCCTGGCCGACCTCACGGGCGAGATGCAGGCCGCCCATTTCCTTGGCGATCTCGCCATAGGTGCGCGTGGTCCCGGGCGGGATCCGCCTGGCCATCTCATAGACGCGCCGGCTGAAATCGGAGAGGCCGGTATCGTCGAGCGCGATATCGCAGAGATCGTCGGCCTCGCCCCTAAGCAGCGCCTGGATGCGCCGGATCGCGTCCTGGACGTCAGGAGGTGGTGCGCCTTCCCGCGCGTCAGGATGGCGTGAAGTGAAGCGCGCCTTGAGATCATCGCCGCTTTCTTCCGGCAGGCTTGCGCCGACGATGCCGTCGGGGCCCCAGGCGATGCCGCAGGTGCCGATGGCGGTGTCGAAGAACGTATAGGCGACTCGGCTGCTCATGCGGGGCTCTGGATGAAGTCGCGCACCATGTCGATCGCATCGACGAGGCCGACGCGCTCGATCCGCATGCCGGGCGGAAAGGCGGTGCAGAAGCGCGAGGCGAGGCGCGGATCGAGCACCACGAAGGCGCCGCGGTCACCCTCGCGCCGGATGAGGCGGCCGAAAGCCTGGCGCAGCCTGAGACGAACCGTCATGTCGGTATAGGCCTGGCCGCCGAAGGCCTGACGCCGGGCGCGTTCGAGAATGGTGGGCGTGCCCCAGGGCACCCGGTCGAGCACGATGAGCCGCAGGGAATCGCCCGGCACGTCGACGCCGTCCCGCACCGCGTCGGTGCCGAGCAGGCAGGCATCGCGCTCGGCCCTGAACATGTCGACCAGGGTTCCGGTGTCGATCGGATCGACATGCTGGGCGTAGAGCGGCAAACCCTTCTGCGCCAGGGGCCGCACCAGCCTCTTATAGACGGCGCGCAATCGCGAAATGGCGGTGAAGAGGCCGAGGCTGCCGCCTTGCGCCGCCAGGAACAATTCGCGATAGGCGGCGGCCAGCTGGTCCATGTCCTCGCGATTGACGTCGTTCACCACGATGATGCGGCTGGCGCTCTTGTAGTCGAAGGGCGACTCGTAGCTGATGCGCCGGACCGGATAGGGCAGGTGCACGGCACCGGTGCGCGTTTCGGCATTGGTCCAGTCCTCCGGCGCCTCGGGCGGACGGTCCTTGAGCGTCGCCGAGGTGATGACGACACCGTCCGCCGGCTTCAGGACGACGAGCGCCAGGGGCTCGGTCGGGTCGATCCAGTGGCTGTGCAGGCCGACATCGGCCTCGCGCCCGAACATCTGGTCGACCGAGAACCACTCGACGAAGAGAGGATTGGGCTTGTCGAGGAGGCGCTCGATCATGTCGACCCAGCTGCCGACCATGAGCTCGCCGCGCCTTCGGAGCGAGCGCGCCACCGCTTCGATGCGGCCGCGGTCATAGGTCGAGAGTTCGGCCGCCTCGTCGTCGAGCTTCTTGGCGAGAGCATTGGCCAGCGAAGCCATCGGCCGTTTCAGATCGATGAGGGCGGCGGCAAGCTCGCCCGCCGCGGCGCCGAGGCCGTCCACCAGCGGCATGCAATCGGTCTCGAGCGTCTGGCCGGAATTCTGCTCGGCCCGGGCCAGCACCTGCTGACGCACCAGACTGAGGAAGCTTTCGGCCGCCCCTTCCGGCGTGCCGGCCTGGATGCGCCGCGTCCAGCCGGGGCCCGGCAACGCGTTGGCGGCGGAGAGCACGGCATTCAGATGCCTCTCGGCCGTCTCGTCGTCGCCGACGAGATCGCCGACACGTTCCCTGAGGCCGCGCCCGCGCCGGCCGGCCGATTCCGGTCCCCTGAGCCAGCGCCGGAGCTCCGCCGTCTCGAGCGCGGTCAGATGGCCGGAAAAGGCCGAATCCGAGGCGTCGAAGAGATGATGACCCTCGTCGAAGACGAGCCGGCGCAGATCCTGCGGTGCGGACTGCTCTTCTTTCGTCTGTGTATAGCCGATGGCCTGATCGACCGCCGCCTTGCGCAGGACGAGCGCATGATTGGCGATGACGAGATCGGCCCGGCGGCCCTGCACCATGGCGCGCTCGATGAAGCATTTGCGGTAATGCGGGCAGGCGGCATAGATGCATTCGCCGCGCCGGTCGGTGAGGCCGAGGGAAGCGGGGGACAGTGCGCGGCCTTCGCCGTCGAGCGTCACGTCGTTGAACAACGGCAGAAGCCAGGATGGGAAGTCGCCGCCCACCATGTCGCCGTCGCGGCTTGCCCTCACCCAGCGCGCGATGAGGGCGGCCAGGAGCGCCGAGCGCGCATTGGCCGAGCTCATCTTGGCGAAAGTCTCCTGCAGATTGAGCAGGCAGACATAATTCTCGCGGCCTTTGCGGATGACGATGCGATCGCGCCGCTCCGCCGGGTCGGCGACGATGCGCTGCGTTTCCTGGTCGATCTGGCGCTGCAGGTTCTTGGTATAGGTCGACACCCAGACCGGTGCATTGTTCTTGCGCGCCCACAGCCAGGAGGGCGAGAGATAGCCGAGCGTCTTGCCAAGGCCGGTTCCGGCTTCGGCGAGCAGGATGTTGTTGGCGGCCCCGTCATCGCGCGGCTGGAAGGCATGCGTCGTGGTGGCCGCATAGTCCTTCTGCTCGACGCGCATTTCCGCACCCGAACCCAGCACCTGCGCGAGGAAGTCTTTCGCTTCGTCAGGCGTCACACCGATATGCGAGCCCGGTGGGCGACCGCCGTCGTCCTCCCATTCGTCGATCCGGTCCCACACATTGAGGCCGGTAACGAAGGTGCCGATATCGAGGCGCGGATTGGCCTTGGTCAAGGCGGTCATCACGGCGCGCGCCCACGGCCAGTTGGCGCGGGCGAGGAAGGCCGCATTTTCGGCCGTCTCGCGGATGAGCGGATAGTTGGGGCTGGCGAGCCGGCCCAGGAGATCATCGGCGATGGCCCTGAGGAGCTCGGTCTCGTCGACGGAAACATCCAGATTGAGCGCCCGGCCGAGACCCTTTGGCGTCGGCGTGGCGAAGCGGGCCGGACAGACGAAGGCGAAGAGTTCGGCGACGTCGACATGTTTCTGCTCGCGCGCCTGGCGGATCACCGCGCGCGGCGCTTCGGCGGCGAAGCCCAACCGCTCGATGACGAAGGCCGAATGGCAGATGAGATGCGGCTCGCGGATGAGATGCGTGAGCGCTTCCGCCGCCTCCACCCGCCTGCCGGGGCCGAGCTTCAGCGCAATGCCGTCGAGGACGGCCACGGGCGCCGTCTGGTTCTGGGGAAAAAGCAGAGTGGAGGACAAGGACATTGGCCGTGAACATACAGTGATCAAAGCGGCCGGTACAGGGATAAAGCTCGATTGTTCCGGGGATGCAGTGTAGCTGGCACAAGCTGGAGACGCGGGAAATAGGACACCGCCGAGCGGTGCTGGGATCGGCCTCCGCGCATTGGAACAGGGGATGGCATGCCGCAGCGGTGACGGACCGCCCTTGCCGTCAGAGCAGGGTATTCGTGGGCGCCTTCACTTGGCGCTGGTGATCTAGATTGAAGCCTGCCCACCGTCGACGACAAGAGTTGTGCCGATGCAGTAGCTCGCTTCGTCGGAGGCGAGCCACAGTATGGCGGATGCGCATTCCTCCGCCGTGCCGGCGCGCCCGATCGGAATCTGGTTGCTCCAATAAGCGAGCTCCTTGGCGTCCTTCATCACCGGGGCATTCATGGGCGTGTCGATGAATCCCGGTATGACCATGTTGACGCGAATGCCGAGCCTCGCATAGTCGATCGCCATCACCTTCATCATTGCCAGGATACCGCCTTTGCTGGCGCTGTAAGCGGGCTCATTCGTCGCCATGCCGAGATAGGCGCAATTGGAGCCGAGACAGACGATGGCGCCGCCGCCCGCCGCCAGCAAATGGCGCGCCCCATGCTTGCAAGCGAGGAATTGGCCGGTCAGGTTGGTCGTGATCAGCTTGTCCCAGATGGCGAGTTCGAGACGATCGACGCGGTCATCCTGACCGAGGAGCTCGATCCCGGCATTGGAAACGATGATGTCGAGGCCGCCCCATTTTCCGGCCGCCATATCCATCGCCGCCGCAATCTCGCTTTCGACTGAACCGTCGGCGACAAGGACCAGGGCCTCGCCGCCATTCGCCCGGATTTCATCAGCCGTCGCTTCGAGTGCTTCGCGCCCTCGCGCCACCAGCCCGACACGGGCACCCTCGGCCGCGAGACGCAATGCCGTGGCGCGACCGATCCCGGCGCTGGCGCCGGTAACGACGGCACGACGGCCGGCGAAACGCTTGTTCATGGTCGTCATGGTGAGTTTCCTTACTTTGCGGCGGCGCGTTTTGCTTTCACACTCTTGGCGAGGTCGGAAGGAAATTGCGGATGCGGCACGTCGAAGGAGAAATGCCGGAAGACCTCATCGCCGATTACCTTCCAGACCAGGGGCGTACCGCGCGGGATGAGGTAGATGCACGGCGCTTCGACCAGGACGGTCCGCTTCTCTTCGAGTGACGGCGGCTGGTAAAAGGTAATCTCGGCCTTGCCCGAAGTCACAAAATCGAGCTGGTCGACCCAGGTTGTCCATTTATATTCGTGCCCGGGGAAGAAATCTTCGAACACGACCTGGCAGCACGGCTCCTCGATGCCGACGCCCACCATGCGATGCAGCCCGCCGCCCAGAAAATCGATCGGCTTGGGCTCGACGGAATCGAGATCGTCATTGTCGATCTTGTAATAAGCGAATTTCGAATAGTTGATCGGATACATGGCTTCCTCCTATGTGGCGGTGATTCCTGCGAGTGTGGGCAGGACATGGCACCAGGTGCGATGTCCGGCTTCGAATTCAGTGGCCGGCGGCTCGCTGGCGAAGCATCGAGCCTCGGCATACCGGCAGCGCGTGTTGAACCGGCAGCCGGACGGAATGGCGAATGAAGAGGGGATCTCGCCGGTGAGCGCTGCTTCACGCGACGCCTTGGCGGCAAGATCGGGATGGGCCTTGAGAAGCGCCGCCGTATAGGGATGCCGTGGGCGGGTGAAGACATCGGCGGTGCCTCCGGTTTCCACGATGCGGCCGAGATACATGACAGCGACGCGATCGGCGAGATGAGCGATGACCGAGAGCTGATGCGAAATAAAGATCATGCTGAGGCCCAGATCGCGCACAAGCTCGCTGAACAGATTGAGGATCTGCGCCTGGATCGAAACATCGAGCGCGCTGACGGCCTCATCGGCGATGATCACGCGCGGCTTGAGCGCCAGGGCACGCGCGATCGCGACACGCTGGCGCTGCCCGCCCGAAAGCGCATGCGGCGAAAGCTCGGCCGAGGATTGCGGCAAGCCGACACGCTCAAGCAGGTCGCGGACCAGCGACCGGACGCCGGCGCGGTCGATCAGCCCATGCACCAGGGCCGGCTCGCTGATGGCGCGTCCGATGCTCATGCGCGGATTGAGGGAGCCATAAGGGTCCTGGTAGATCATCTGCATATCCTTGCGGATCTGCCGAAGGCCGGCGCCTTTTGCCTGCCACACATCCTGGCCGTCGAAGCTGACAGTGCCACGATCCGGCCGTTCGAGCCTGATAATGGAACGGGCGATCGTCGATTTGCCGCTGCCCGATTCGCCGACGATCCCCAGAACCTCATTGCGGCCGACCGACAGCGAGACGTCATCAAGGGCGACAAGCCTGGGCACCGGTATTCCGCAGGCAGCCTTGAGCGCTGAGTGACGGCCGGCAAAGCTCTTGCTCAGACCGTTCACCGCCAGAATCGGGTTTTCCTGGGAGGTGGCCATGGGGCTGCTCATGTCACGACCGGGCATGCCGAGCCGTGGCCAGGCAGAGCGCGGTCAAGCGTCACGGCAATCGTCCGGCATTCCGGGCGGGCAAAGGAGCACCTTTGCTGGAACGGGCAGCCCTCAGGGAGGTTGGCCGGGTTGGGTGGCTGCCCTGCGATCGTCCGCAAGGGATGGCGCGCGGCGCCAACACGCAGATGCGGGATCGCCGCCAGGAGGCCTCTTGTATAGGGATGGCGGGGCGCCCGGAGGACCTCCAGCGCAGGGCCCGACTCCATGATGCGACCGGCATACATCACGAGGATCACGTCGCAATTCTGGGCTACGACGCCCACATCATGCGACACCAGGATCATCGACATGGAGGTCTTGTCCTTGAGCCCGGCCAGCAATGTCAGGATCTGATCCTGGATGGTCACGTCGAGCGCCGTTGTCGGCTCATCGGCAAGCAGCAGGTCGGGCTCGGCGCCGACCGCCATGGAGATCATCACGCGCTGGCGCATGCCGCCGGAGAGTTCGTGCGGATAGAGTCTAAGCCGCTCCCTCGGCGCCGGGATGCCGACGCGGCTCAGCAGATCGGCTGCCAGCTCCCGGGCTGCCTTGGACTTGATCGCAAGCTTGATGCGCAGTGTTTCGCTGATCTGGTCGCCAATGGTGAATACCGGATTGAGGCAAGCGGCCGGATCCTGGAAGATCATCGCGATCTCCTTGCCGCGGATCCGTCTGACCTCCTGCCTGGTGAGGCTTCGCCAATCGCGTCCTTTCCAGTGAACGCTTCCGCCGACGATCTCGCCTGGATGCGGGACGAGTCCCAGGAGTGCTCGCAACGTGATGCTCTTGCCGCATCCCGACTCGCCCAGAAGGCCGATGCTCTGGCCGGGTGCGACGGCGAAACCGACCCGATGTGCGGCGAGAAAGGCGCCGTGGCGGTTGGTAAGGCCGACCGAGAGGTCGCGCACATCGAGGAGTGGCGTCGATCGCTGCATCATCGGCTCCTTCCATCGAGCCTGTCGGCCAGCCCGTCGCCAATCAGGCTGAAGCCGATGCCGGTAATGACGATGACAAGGCCCGGCAGGGTGGATATCCACCAGGCATTGAGCAGGTTCTTCTGTCCTTGCGCGATCATTTCGCCCCATTCGGCGGTCGGCGGCGCGGCTCCGAGGCCCAGATAGGAGAGTGCCGCCAGCGTCAGGATGTTGAGCACGATGTCCGACATCGAGAAGACGAGATTGGCGCGGAGCAGATTGGGTACGGCATGCACGAACACGATGCGGGGCGTGCTGTAGCCGAGCGTCTCGGCATTGCGGATATATTCCCGGCGCCGGATCGCCAGCATTTCACCGCGCGAAAGCCTGGCATAGAGGGCCCAGCTCACCGCGATCACGCCGATATATGCGCCGGCGAGGCCCGGCCCGACGATCGCGGCGATGGTGAGGATGAGAATGATGAAGGGGAACGAGATCACCAGATCCACGACGCGCATGATGATCGTGTCGATGATGCCGCCGAAATAGCCGGCGAATGAGCCGACGAGGAGGCCGATGACGAGCGAAACATAGGTCGTGACGATGCCAAAGGTGAGGTCGACCCGCCCGGCATGCAGGACACGGCTGAAGATGTCGCGGCCGAGATCGTCGGTGCCGAAAAGAAAGTGCGCCGAAGGAGGCTTCAGGACGTTCATGAGGTCCGTGGCATTGGGGTCTCTCAGTCCGAGAAAGGGGGCGGCGAGACTCAATGCCGATATGGCGGTGACAATCGCGATGCCGGCAACGAGCGAGATCGTGGCCCATCGGCGGTCGAGGAGGGCGCGCCGCTGCAGACGCGACCAGACGCCGTCCGCTATGCCGTGAGGGGGCTGAGATTTCATTGACGGATCCTCGGGTCGAGGATCGCGTAGCAGACATCGACCAGGAAGTTGGCGGCCACGACCACGACGCCGAAGACCAGGGTCAGTGCCACGATAACCGGATAGTCGCGCTGCACGATCGCTGCGACCATGAGGGACCCGAGGCCCGGTATGGAGAACACGTTCTCGATGACGACGGCGCCCGAAATCAGATACCCGACATTGACGCCGAGGATGGTCAGCATCGCGATGAGCGAGTTGCGCAGCACGTGCTTGAAGAGGACGCGGCCTTCGCTGAAACCGCGCGCCCGCGCCGCTTCGACGAATTCCGCGGTCAAGGTCTGGATGATGCTCGCCCGCAAGCTGCGCAGCAGGATGGGGGTGAGATAGAGAGCGATGCTCACCGCCGGTAGGGTGAGGCTCGCCATGTAGCCGGTCAATCCTTCACCCAGTCCGGATGTCGGGAAGAATTTGAGACGTATGCTGAACAAGAGAACAAGCAGGAGCGCGGTCCAGAATGATGGCATGCAGAACGCAAGCGTGCTGAGCGCCCTTACGACATGATCGGCCATGAGGTTTCGCCGGACGGCGGAGAGAAGCGCCAGGGGGACGGCGATGACGAGCGAAATCAGTATGGCATAGGTGACGAGCGCCAGGCTGTGCACCGCACGCGCCGCCACGATGGGGCCGATGGCGGCACGCTGGAAGAGCGACTCGCCGAAATCGAGCCGTAGGGCGTTGCGCAGGAAATCGAGATACTGCGTCACCAGTGGCTTGTCGAGTCCGAGCTGCGTGCGCAGGACGGCGATCGCCTCATCGGTAGCGCGCGAGCCCAGCATCACCCGGGCCGGATCGCCGGGCACGAGATGGATCACGGAGAATGCGGCCAGGGTAATGACGATCAGCACTGGAATGGATTGTGCCAATCGTCGGCCGGTGAAAACTATGAGCGACAAAAGTGGGTCTCCGTGATCCGGCCCGTTCCGGGCTCAGGGGGCAAGCCAGACATTCTCGAGATTCCACCATTTGACCGGCAAGGTCTTGAAGCCTTTCACGTCGGCGGACACGGCTGTGCGCGCCTTGATGAAGAACAGCGGCACGGCAGGAAACTCGGCCATCACCAGCCGCTGCAGCTGATGGAAGGCCGCCTGGCGCTTGTTTTCATCGATGGTACTGCCAGCCTGCTTGACGAGTTCGGTCGCCTGCTTGTTGTTCCAGCCGGTCCAGAAGGATTCGATGCCGCCGGTGAAGTCGAAGAAGACGACCGCGAGATTGTCGTCGGACAAGGCGTCGCTCGAGAGGCCGGATCCGGTGAAGGTAAAACAGCTCTCATCGCCGCTGCCCCAGCGCGTCCAGATCGTGCCCGTATCGACCGCCTGGACCTCCATCTTCACGCCGATCTTGGCCCATTCCGATTGCAGGATCTGGGCCTGCTGGAGCTCGAATTGGTCGCCCGCGACAATGAGGCAGGAGAAGGTGAAGCCTTGCGGACTCTTTGATTTGGCCAGCGCCTCTTTCGCTTTATCGAGATCATAGGGATAGGCGGGGACCGTCGGATCCCAGTATTTGACCTTGGCGATAACATGGTTGGCGACTTCGCCCGCCCCATGCATGAGGCTCGCGAGCATTGCTTCCTTGGGCGTTGCGTAATTCAAGGCCCGGATGACCTCCGGATCGTCGAACGGGGCTTTGCGGCTGTTGAACCAGACGGCATCCCACGCCATGACGTCTTCGATCTGGACATCGACATGGGCCAATGCCGCGATGCGTTCGATCTGCGAATAGGGGACTTCGGTCGCGATCTGCGCTTCGCCGGATTCGACCTTGAGCATGCGGCTGTTCTCGTCCGGCACGTAATCGATGACTATGCGGTCGAGATAAGGCTGTCCGCTCTTCCAGTAATAAGGATTGCGTTCGAGCACCAGGCGTTGGCCGCGCACCCATTCCTTGACCACGAAGGGGCCGGATCCGATCGGCTGCTCGCTGAAGGCTTTGTCGCCCATTTTTTCGTAGGCCGCCTTTGGCACGATCGAGGGAATGAAGGTCGAGAGATAGTCCAGGAAGGCGCCTTGCGGCTCCTTGAGCTTCACGATGAAGGACGAAGCGTTGGCGCATTCGGTCGCGGCGATCGCGGCACCGAAGCCGCCATAGTTGGTATTCACCTTCGGATCGGCAAAGCGGTCGATGGAGAATTTGACATCATTGCAGGTCAAAGGGTCGCCATTGGAGAATTTCACGCCCTCGCGCAGCGTGAATGTCCAGGTCTTTGAATCATCCGACACGGTCCAGCTCGTGGCGATGGCGGGCTGCGGCACCGGCGCGTCCTGCGTTTCCACCAGCGTCTCGAAGATCTGAACGATCATGAAGATCGACCCGTTGTCATTGGCGCCGATCGGATTGAGCGTCAAAGGCTCGCTGTCCCGCGCCATGGTGAGGGTGCCGCCTTTCTGTGGCGTGGCATCCTGTCCGTGAGCGTTGATTGGAAGGATGAGAGCGCTCGCCATGAGCGCCAGTAGTCCGCCGAGCCGTGCAGTCATTGCGGCCTCCTCGTTGTTTCCGAACCCTATTGCGTATTATTCTTGGTTTGATGTACCGATAATAGGTACAAAGTTAAGTTAGAGGATGTAATATTTATCTGTCAATGGATTAAAAGCTGGAATACGAGAGAAATTGGGAATTTTTGACAAGTGCCCTGAGAACATGACAATAACCCCTCACAGGAACAGCAGCCCATGAAGCTTGATGTCTTCCAGATCGACGCCTTTGCGAACCGCGTGTTCGCGGGAAACCCGGCCTTGGTTTGCTGTCTCGCTGACTGGCCTGACGATGGGCTGCTGCAGGCCATCACGACGGAGCACAATGCCCCGGTTGTTGCCTTCCTGGTGGACCGCGGTCAGCGCTTCGAGATTCGCTACTTCACGCCGCTTGGGGAATTGGGGTTGGTCGGACATGCCTCGCTTGCGGCGGCCCATGTCGTCCTGCGCATCCTGAGGCCCGATCTGCTGGAAGCAACCCTCGATCGCCGCAGCGGAACGCTCAAAGTCTCACGCTTGAGCGACGCATTGCTCGCCATCACGCTGCCCGTGCTTCCGGCGCGCGGTTGCGAGGCGCCGGCCGGGCTCGACGACGCCCTGGGCGTTGCTGTCACCGAAGTCCACGTCAATCAGAATCAGTATTTCGCTGTCCTGGCGCGCGAGTCCGATGTGTCATCGCTGGCGCCCGATATGGATATGCTGATGAAGCTCGACCGCGATGGCGTCATCGTCACCGCTCCTGGCGAACACAGCCAGTTCGTGTCACGGGCTTTCGCGCCGAAGGAAGGCCTGCCGGAAGATCCGGTCTGCGGTTCGGCGCATCTGGCGCTCGTGCCATACTGGTCGGCCCGCCTGGGTCGGACGGAGCATCTGGCATTGCAGTTGTCGCCGCGCGGCGGCGAGTTGCATTGTTCGTTGCGCGGCGACGAGGTGCGGCTCGCCGGAAGATGCGTCCTCTATATGCAGGGCACGATTCACATTTAGCTCGCTGCGCCGTTCATTTCGCCAGGCTGACCGGCTCATAGCCCATTTGCATGGGAAGCCAGAGCGTGATCTCGGGCACATAGACGAGGACGAAGAGGAGCGCGATCAGCACCACGAGGAAGATCCACAGCTCCTTGGTGATGGCCGCGAGCGGGATGCCCGAGACGCCAGCGATGAGGAAGACGAGCTCACCCATGGGTGGCGTAACGAGGCCGATCATCATGTTGATGATCGCAGTCACGCCGAAATGCACGGGATCGATGCCGAGATGAGCGACCGTCGGCAAGAGCATCGGCACGATAATGAGCAGCATGAGGAGCGAATCGAGAAAGGCGCCCAGGATCAGGAACAGGATATTGACCATGAGCAGGAACATGGCGGGCGACATGTCGAGCGAGCTCATCCATGCGCCCATGGCCTGAGGGATCTGCTCGGCAGCAACGATCCAGTTCATCACCAGGGCGCCGGCGATGGTGATGGCGACGGTAGCCGTCGCCCGCGATGACACGACGAGCACGTTGATGAGCGCGCGAAAATTGAGTGAGCGATACCAGAAGAGCGCGAGGATGAGTGCATAGCAGCTGGCGACGGCGGCTGCTTCGGTGGGTGTGACCGAGCCCGAATAGATGCCGCCCAGCATGATGGCGGGCAGCATGAGTGTTGGGAAGGCGTCCAGTGTCGTGGCGATGGCCTGTCTCCGCGTCGGCCGCGCTTCGATCGGGAAGTTGCGCCGTTTCGCGATCGCCGCGACGACTGCCATCTGGGCGAGGCCGAGCAGAAGTCCCGGTATGACGCCAGCCATGAAGAGATAGCCGATCGAGGTGTTGGAAATGACGCCATAGATCACCATCGGGATGGATGGAGGAATGATCGGGCCGATGATGGCCGATGTTGTGCTGAGGGCGGCGGCGAAGCCGGGCGAGTAGCCCGCCTTCACCATCATGTCGACTTCGAGTTTGCCGGGTCCCGCGGCATCGGCAAGGGCGCTGCCGCTCATGCCGGAGAAGATGATGCTGGAAACGATATTCACGTGAGCAAGGCCGCCGCGTAGCCGGCCGACGAGCAGATTGGCGAAGCCGAACAGCCGGTCGGTGATCTTGCTTTCATTCATGATCTCGGCGGCGAAGATAAAGAGGGGCACCGCCATCAGGACGAAGTTGCTGTAAAGCCCGTTGAGGCTCTGCGAGGCGACAAGACCGATGTCCTGGCCGGTCATGAAGAGATAGATTATTCCCGCCGCGATCATGGCGTGGCCGATCGGCATGCCGAGGAACGACCAAGCGAAAAACAGCGCGAACATGACGAAGGCGGCAAGGCTCATCGGATCTATCCGTCAGAGATGTGTTTTCCAAGAGGAACTCAGGAGCCGGCGCAGTCTGATAGCGGCGCCGACGATGGCGGCGATCATGAAGATGCCGAAGCAGGAATAGACGATGTCGAAGGGGAGGTGCAGAACCATCGTGTGGCGCCGGCCGAGGAAGGCTATGTAATCGAGAGTGCCGGGAAGGGCGGCGAGGAAAATGAAACCGACCGCGGCGGTGTTGGCGATGGCCACGGCACGCCGCGGCGCCGGCGGAAACTTCTGATAGAGCACGTCGAAGATGATGTGCTGACGCTCGCTCACCAGAATGTCGCAAGACCAGAAGATCACCCAGATATAGGCAATCGAGCATATTTCGAGCGTCCAGGAGAGGGGAGCATTGAATACATAGCGGCTGAGGATCTGCGCCATGAACGACGCAAACATCACTATGAACATGGCGGCCGCCGCCATCTCAACAAATCTCTTCCACCGCGGGATCCAACGCTCCACGTCACCGAGCCCTTATGTTTTGCCCACTTTGCGTGACGCCCCCGCCACCGAGGCGATCAAGCGCCGGCTTTATTGATGCGCTCGAGCATGCCCGTCGGCCAGGCCTTGGCGAAATCCGATTCGACGAATTTCTTCTGCACCTGATCGCGGAAGACGGCGACATCGGGTGTGGTGACCTTGACACCCTTGCTCTCGAAGAAAGCCTTGGCGTCCTTCTCAGTCGCGGCGACGCCTTCGTCGCTGAGCTTCTTGCCGGCCGCTTCCGCCTTCTCGACGGCGGTCCTGAGCTCGGGCGAAAGGCCGTCCCAGAATTTGCCGGCGACGGTGACGAAGTTGCTGGCGATCAGATGGCCGGTGAGCACCACTTGCTCCGTCACTTCGTAGAACTTCGATGCCATCGCGTCGGGCAGGGGATTTTCGAGGCCGTCGATCGTGCCCGTTTGCAAGGCGAGGTAGATTTCCTCGAAAGCCAGCGGCGTCGCATTGCCGCCGAGCGCATTGCCGAGGAACAGCCAGGATTCCGCCGCCGGCATACGTAGCTTGAGACCGGCAAGATCGGCCGGCGTTTTTACATCTCGCGCCTGTCGCAATATGACGTGTCGGGCTCCGAAATACTGGCTGCGCAGGATCTGCACGCCGATGTCCTTCGCGATCCGTGCTTTGTACTCGGTACCGATATCGCCGTCGAAGACCGCATCGAGATGCGCCGCGTCGCGGTAGATGTAGCCAGTGGTGAAGATGGAATATTCCGGAATGAGGGCGGCATAGTCCTGCGGTGTAATCACGCCGCATTCGAGATTGCCACGCTGCATGGCCTCGATTTCGGTGCCCTGCGCAAACAAGGTTCCGTTGTAGTGGATCTGCACGTCGAAGGCGCCGGGGGCTTCCTGCTCCAGTACTTCCTTGAATTTGACGAGGCCTTTGGATTGCCAGTCGTCCGCGGGGCCAGGGGTCGACATGCGTAGCTGCGTAGCGGCGCGCCCGGCCTTTATGACGAAAGGCATGGCGAGCGCGGCTGTGGCTGCGGTCAATATGGTCCGACGCGAGAAATGATGCCGAGATGATGTGTGCTTGTCGGTCATGGGTCTCTCCCTATTTGGTCTTTTGTACGCCCCTGACGATGGAGCCCCGGACGCAGTCAGGATTGTCCTCATAAAAGTACATTACTCGGGGTCAAACACAAGAAAAAAGTAGGCTGACATTCTTGATTAGAAGAAAGCTTTTAAAATAAGGTATTTGAGTATGATGAATATGAGAGTTAAGTATTGTACTTGACGGAAGTACAAAATCACGTTTTGCTGAAACACGGGGAGACTAACGACAACAGGGAGATTCACATGACAGCGCAGCGCGGTGCCACCAAGCGAGCGATCAGCACCAGCAAGGCGCCGGCACCCACGGCGAGTTATTCGCAAGCGATTGTCGCCAATGGCCTCGTCTGGGTATGCGGGCAGGTCGGCAACACCGCCGCCGTCACGGGCAAGGCGATCAGCGATGACATCGGCGAGCAGACCCGGCAGGCCATCCGCAACATCGAGATCATCCTCGCCGAAGTGGGCTCAGGCCTGGCGGATATCGTGATGGTCCACGTCTTCGTCGACACGCTGATCGACTTCCCGGCATTCGATGCCGCGTTTCAAGAGGTGATGCCGAAGCCTTTCCCGGCGCGCGTTACGGTGTCGGGCGGCGTCGATCCGTTCCGTGTCGAGATTGCTGTGACGGCCGTTGTCCCGCAGGGCTCTTGAGTGAGCCGGAGCCGGGTTCGCCTAAACGATAGGAAGTGCGGCGGCGTGATCGGAGTGCACCAGCTCCGCCAGGGTCGCCAGCGCCTGCTTGACACGCGCCTCGCTCGTTTCGCTGCACAGGCACAGACGCACCCCGCCCGGATCTTTACCGGGCACGACTGTGAAGGCATCGCCGGGCGTGACCGCGACGCCGCGTGCCAAGGCGTCGGCGACGAAAACTGCGCTGCGCATGTCGGAGGGCAGCCTCAGCCAATAATGCATCGAGGTGGGCGCCGGTCCGGCTTCACCAAGGATCGATGCCGCGAGCAGTTGGCGGCGGCGGGCGGCGGCGGTCTGAAATTTGATCGCCTCGCGGCCCGCACCGCTATTGATCAGATGGGTGGTGAGTTCGAGGAGCAGAGGCGACACCATCGCCGTCGTCGCCCGCGTCGAGGCGCGCATGGATTTATGGAGTCGCGGCGGCACGGCCATGAAGCCTATCCGCAAGGTCGGCGCGATCGATTTCGACAGGCTGGTCAGATAGATGGTGATGTCGCGCGCCAGCTGGCAATAGGGCGTGGCGCGCGGCTCGACCAGAAATCCATAAGCGTCGTCCTCGACGATCAGCACATTGTGGGCGCGCGCGATGCGCACGATGTCCTGGCGGCGCGCGAGGCTCGCTGTCGCCGTCGTCGGATTGTGCAGCGTCGGCATCGTATAGACGAAGCGCGGCCGATGCGACAGGCAGGCTGCTTCGAATGCTTCCGGCACCAGGCCTTCACTATCGATCGCCACGGGCATCAGCCGGATGCCGGTCAGGCGGCCGACCGACAAGGCGCCGGGCCAGGTCAATTCCTCGGTGAGCACCGTATCGCCGGGCCGTGCCAGCGCCAGGAAGATGGTCATCAGCGCCGTCTGGCCGCCGGACACGGCATAGATGTCGTCGGCCGGCGCGTCGACCCCGAGCTCGCGCAGCCAGGCGGCGCCGGCTGTCCGATGCTCCAATTGTCCTTGCGGCGGCTGGTAATGGGCGAGGTCGTCGAGATCCGGCTTCTTCGCGATGGCTTTGAGCGCTTCGCGCAAGCGTTCGCCCGTGCCGTCCGACAGAGGTTCGTTGAGGCTGAGATTGATCGCGTCTTCGCGCTGCATCAAGGGCAGATAGAGCCGCTCGAGGGGGCGCAGCACCTCGCGGTTCGAGATGAGGTCGTTGTCCTTGTCGCTCGCCAGCACGAAAGTGCCGCGCCCGACAGTGCCGCCGATGAGGCCGCGTCGGCCGGCTTCCGCATAAGCGCGCGACACTGTGCTGACCGCGACGCCGAGGCGTTTGGACAATTCCCGATGTGTCGGCAATTGCGCACCGGGCGCCAGACGGCCGCTGCGGATTGCCTCTTCCAGTGTATCGGCAAGCGAAGTGGCGACATCGTCACGCCGGACGGGCCAGCCGGAATACCACTCGCTCATTCAAACCCCATATTGTTTCTATGCAGGTACATTTTCCGGACGCGGCCCATTGGCAATGATCGAATCTTAGTACAATCAGCGCTAGAAACAAGAAATCCCGCATAAATGTCAACTCATTCGATTGACAGCCCCGCCTGCACAGGCGTACAACAAGATTGTACTCAGGATCAGTACATAAGTCATCCAGAGACCTTTCTGGTCATCCGGAGGCAACAAAGAGGGGTGGAAACAGCATCATGAATCAGCGAATTCATCGGCAAATCCATGCGCTTTCCGATTCCCATCTGGCTGGAAAGCTGTCACGCCGCGCCTTTGTCACGCGGCTCCTTCAAATGGGCCTGACGACCGCGGCGGTCGCTTCCATTGCTGCCGAGTTCCGCCCGGCCTATGCGGCGAGCAAGGGCCTCAAGGGTCATGTGCGCTTCCTGGTCGGTCCATGGTCGGAACGCGAGGTCGACAATCACAAGCATATCGCCGCGGCATTCAACGCGCTTCACCCCGACGTGACCTTCGATTTCCGCCTGTATCAGTGGGCGACAGCGGCCCAAGAGATCAGTGCCTCCGTGGCTGGGGGCGGCCATGATATCTATATGACGACTGAAAGCTCGTATCCCGATTATGAGGCCGGTACGGGCTTCGAGGACTGGACCGGGCGGATCAATGATCCGGCGTTCGCCACCGAAAAGGCCAAGTACCTCTATTGGGATCGTACCGAAAGCTATGGACCAAAACTTCTCGGCCTGCCCATCAGCTGGCATGTCGAGGATGCCTTGTTCGTCAATATGGATAAGGTCCGCGCCGCGGGGCACGACGAGAACTTCGTCAACAGCTGGGACAAATTCGTCGATTGCATCGGCAAGATGACAAAGGAAGGTGAGACCTATGGTTTGGGGATCGGCATTCAGCTCGGCGGCTATGGCGAATGGTATCAGCGCTTGCGCTCCGCCGGCGGCTCCTATCTGACACCGGATCTCAAGGCCCCCAATGTTAATCGCCCGGAAGTGGTGCAGGTCACCGAGCAGATGGCAGATCTCTTCAAGAAGGGCATAGCGCCGCCGCTCGGCACCTACAGCTATGACGCGGCGCCTGCCGCTTTCGCCGCCGGCAAGCTCGCCATCTTGTCTTCGGATCTTGCCGGCACGACCGTGTTGCCGAAGAAGGTCCCCTTCGACTGGAAACTTCTGCCTTATCCGCCCGGGCCGGTCGCCCAAGTCAATTTCAACGACCTGACCTATTACATGACCAATGCCAAGTCGCCGGACAAGGACCTGTTGTGGGAAGTCATGACATTCTGGACGAACGGTACCAATGATGCGTTTTGGGCGGACAATTCTGGCACCTATCCGGCGCGCTCCGATGCCGCCCAGAATGGCTACGGCACCAATGCCGCGCCGCAGCTTGCCGAGGCCTTGCCGCTATTCGTAAAATACGCGGTCGGCATCGAGAACTTCCCGCAATGGGCGACTGTCGAAGGTCTGGCGGAGGCCGAGATCCAGAACTGCTATGCCGGCAAGGTGACGGCGGCCGAGGCCGTCGCCAATGTCGAGAAGATCGTGAAAAGCGAAGTCGGACTCTAAGCACAGGGAATGCCGGCATGAGTCTTGATGCCGCGACTATGCCAAGCGCGCATCCCGGCCGGCTGCGCCTGTCGGCCGAAGACCATCGCCGCTTGCGGCGCAAAGCGAGGCTCGGTCGCGAGATCCTCGGCTGGGCGTTTCTCGGACCGATGTTTGCGTGCTTCGTGATTTTTCTCGTGCTGCCGGTCATCGGCACCCTATGGTGGAGTTTGCGCTCGGGCGGCCTCGGCGGCGATACGAAATTCGTCGGCCTCAAGAACTTCACTGACCTTCCCGATATTGTGGGCGCCTCGACGGCAATCGGGAACACGCTGCTCTTCGCGCTGATCTCGGTGCCGCTGATCCTCATCGGCGCGCTCGCCATTGCGCTCATCCTGGCGCGCATCGAACGCGGCGGCTCGGTCTACCGCTTTCTCATCTATTTCCCGGTCCTCGTGCCGGGCGTCGTCGCCGCGCTCATCTGGCTGTTCATGACCAATGTCGACTTCGGGCTGTTCAATCAGGTGGCGCGATGGTTCGGCGGCAGGCCGGTCGTTTGGCTCGGCGCCGACAACGCCTTGATCGTCCTCGCCATCCTCGATGTCTGGCGCAATGTCGGCTATTGGGCGCTATTCTTCGTCGCGGCGATCATTGGCCTGCCCAAGGAGCTTTATCAGGCAGCCGAGCTCGACGGGGCTCCCGCCTGGGCGCGCTTTCGTTATCTCACCTTGCCATTGTTGCGCCGGATCATCTTTTTCGCGGTCGTCGTGGCGACGATCTGGGGCTTGCAGGTCTTTGACACAGCCCTCGTTCTCACCAGCGGCGGCCCCGGTACGGCGACGACGACGGTTATCTACCGCATCTGGCTCTATATGTTCGGCGCCACCAATAAGATCGGCATTGCCTCGGCGATCTCTCTGGTTCTCATCGTGGCCATTCTCCTCCTCACACTGGTCCAGATGCGGCTTCTGCGCGGCAGGAGAGGGGGAGACTGATGGTAGCGGCGGCTCATCATAGTGCTGAAGAACATGCGCGCATCAGGCTGAGGCGCCGACGCTGGAAGGAATTCGCGCGGCATTGTGTTCTGGCGCTCGTCGCCTTCATCCTGGTGGCGCCTTTTTATTATGTTCTCCTTGCCTCGCTGAAGGACAGCACCGAGATATTCAGCTATCCGCCGAAATTGCTGCCGATCCCGCTCTATTTCGGCAATTACAGCGATCTCTTGTGGAACACCGGCTTCCTGCGCTGGATGTTCAACACCTTGTTCGTCGCGACGAGCGTGACCGTGCTCAAGGTCTTCCTCGATTCGCTGGCGGGCTATGCCTTGGCCAAGATCGAGTTCACCGGCAAGCGCATCGTCTTCATGCTGATGCTGGTCCTGCTGATGGTGCCGATCGGGGCCTTGATCGTGCCGCTCTGGTCGCTCGTCTCGTCGCTTGGCCTCATCAACACCTATCTCGCTTTGATCCTGCCGCCCTTGGCCAATCCCTTGGGTGCCATACTGATGCGGCAATTCATCTTAAGTCTGCCGCGCGATCTCGAAAATGCCGCGCGCCTCGACGGATTGAGCGAATTCGCGATCTATTGGCGCATTGTTCTGCCGCTCATCAAGCCGGGCCTCGTGGTTCTTGCGGTCATCATCTTCACCGATCAGTTCATGAGCTTCACCTGGCCGCTGATCGCCACGACCAGCGACGAGTTGCAGGTACTGACCGTCGGCATTGCGGCGCTGCGCGCCCATGGCGGTGCCAATTATGGCTTGTGGTCGGCCTCCGCCGTCATGTCGCTGGTCCCGATCGGCATATTCTTCTTCGTGCTGCAGCGCCAGTTCCTGGCGCGTTCATTGGCCGGTGCCTTGAAACAATGAGGATCGTCCATTGACCGCCATCGACACTCAAAACGAACCCGCCATAGAGCTGATCGAGGTCGCTAAACACTATGGCAATGTCACCGTGCTTGAGGGCGTCACTCTTACCGTAGCGCCGGGCGAGTTCATCGCTCTCCTCGGCCCCTCGGGCTGCGGCAAGAGCACGCTCCTCAAGCTCATCGCCGGGCTCGACGAATTGAGCGGCGGCGAAATCTACATCGGTGGCCGCCTGGCCAATTACCTGAAGCCGGCCCACCGCGATGTAGCCATGGTGTTCCAGAATTATGCGCTCTACCCTCATATGACGGTGCGCGAGAATCTCGGCTTCCCGTTGAAGATGGGCGGTGTCGAGCGTGAGGTGGTGCGCTCCAAAGTGGAGGCCGCCGCCGGCCTGCTTCAGCTCTCAGGCCAGCTCGACAGGTTTCCTGATGAATTGTCGGGCGGCCAGCGCCAGCGCGTGGCGCTCGGCCGCGCCATCGTGCGCGAGCCCTATGTCTTCCTGATGGACGAGCCCTTGTCCAATCTGGATGCGCTGCTGCGTGTCGAGATGCGCGCCGAGCTTGTCAGGCTGCACAAGCGCGTCGGGCGCACGACAATCTATGTGACCCATGATCAGGTCGAGGCTATGACCATGGCGAGTCGCATCGTGCTGATGAATCGCGGTATCATCCAGCAGGTCGGGACACCCGCCGAGATCTATTCGACACCCGCCAATACTTTCGTGGCGACCTTCGTCGGCAGTCCGCCGATGAATCTGTTCAAGGGCAACCTCGAGCGCAGCGGACAGCAGATGATGTTCCGAGGTCCATTCGAGGTCGTGATCGACACAATAGCGCCGGCCGGGCCGGTGACGATCGGCATCCGGCCGGAGCATGTCGAGGTCGGCGACAGCGAGGTCAAAGCAGGCCTTGCCGCCGTGATCGATGCTGTGGAACGCGTTGGCCCCGATGCCTATTTGCGGGCGACGAGCCCTCAGGGTGTTGCGTTGACCGCCCGTGTTGATGGCGCGACGACACCGCGCGAAGGCGATCGCATCTGGCTCCGTTTTTCGACGCAGCATCTTCGCCTGTTCGATGCGGCGGGCAATCTCGTGATGGGGAAAGCGTGATGATCGGGAGAGAGGGCCAGGCGATGCATCGTTACCATCAGGTTCATCCAACTGAGCCGACAATGGGTAAAACGGTTCTTCCCGATCCGGTGCCGACGGCCCGCTATCCGCTGTCGATTTCTGCCGACCACCGGCGCCTGCTCGATGCCGATGGCCGGCAATTCCTGATCCAGGGCGATGCCGCCTGGTCGCTCATCGCCAATCTCGATTACACCGATGCCGTGCGGTATCTCGACGACCGCAAGGCAAAAGGCTTCAACACCATCATCGTCAGCCTTGTCGAGCATTGCTATTCGCAGGACCCGCCGCGCGATCTGGCGGGGCGCGAACCTTTCACCACACCTGGCGACATGAGCACGCCCAACGACTCCTATTTCGATGCGGCCGAGCGCGTCCTCGCTGCTTCAGCCGAGCGCGGCATTGCCGTCATCCTCGCGCCGGCCTATATCGGCTACCGGCGCGACCGCGGCAAAGGCATCTCGCCGCATCTCGACGGTTGGTACGACGAGATCGTTGCGACGGGTCCCGAAGGCTGCCGCAAATATGGGAATTATCTCGGCCGCCGCTTCGGACGTTTCGCCAATATCATCTGGTGCATCGGCGGCGATTGGCATCCGGAGAAGACGCGGCCGGGGCTCGATGCCGTGGCCCAGGGTCTGCGTGAAGCGGGCGTGCGTACGCTCTTCACCGGCCATACGCATCCCGAATTCTCGGCCGCGGATACTTTCGAAGGCTCCGACTGGCTCGACCTCAACATCACTTACACGTACGGCATCGTCCATCGCCTGCTGATCGAGGACTGGCAGCGCCGGCCGGTCATGCCGTTCTTCCTCATCGAGTCGACCTATGAAAGCGAGCACAATGCCAGCCATCAGCAGATCCGCCGCCAAGCCTATTGGTCGGTTCTGTGTGGCGGCAACGGCCATTGCATGGGCAATCATCCGATCTGGCTTTTCGGCGAGGGCTGGCAAGATGCGCTCGACCTGCCGGGCTCGCTGGCCATGGAGCGGTGGGGAGATTTTTTCCGCAAGCTGCCCTGGAGCGAACTCGTGCCCGACCTCGAGCGCGAGCTGGTTTCAGCCGGTTTGGGCGAAGCGCGCGGCCTCGACCGTGTGACGGTAGCACGCACCGCCGATGAGCGTCTCGGTGCTGCATATCTGCCCGTCTGCCGACCCGTCGAAGTGCAGCTTGGCAGCCTGAAAGGCCCCAGGCTTTCCGTCGAATGGTTCGATCCGGCGAGCGGCCGGCAGGTTTCCGGCGGCATCTTGCTGGCAAAAGGGTCGGCGGTGCTGGCGCCGCCTTTCACGGAAGATTCAATGCTCGTTCTGAGATCGATCGGGGACGATGATGATTGAACGCTCGATCGCGCTCTTCGGCACAACGCAGCCCATCCCCGACAGGATCGAGCTGAAGGCAGGACCGCTTTCGGTGACATTGGAAAACGGGGCGCTGCGCTGGATCCACTTGGGCGACATCGAGGTGCTCCGCGCCATCGCCTTCCTTGTGCGCGACCGCAATTGGGATACGCCTGAGCCGCATCTTT
This sequence comes from Nordella sp. HKS 07, assembly GCF_011046735.1. Lineage (NCBI taxonomy): Bacteria > Pseudomonadati > Pseudomonadota > Alphaproteobacteria > Hyphomicrobiales > Nordella > Nordella sp. HKS 07. Next base: position 3,149,587 of record NZ_CP049258.1, read on the forward strand.
CGAATGTCATGGTCGATCAGGACAAGAACGGGTTTCGCGTCAGCTTTGACGCGTTCTGTCGCACCAGTGACGGTGAGTTGCCCTGGTCGGCCGAGATCGTGGGTGAGGCGGACGGAACGCTACGCTTCACCGGCACCGCCAGCCCGCGTCAGGATTTCATCACCAACCGCACCGGCTTCGTCGTTCTGCATCCACTTGAGGGCGTTGCCGGCTGTCCGGTCGAGGTCACGCATACAAGCGGCGTAAAGCGAAAAGCGCGCTTTCCCGACTTCATCGACCCCGAACAATGCTTCTTCGATATTCGCAGCCTGTCGCACGAGACGGCACCTGGTGTGTGGGCGACCTGCACCATGGAAGGCGATATGTGGGAGATGGAAGACCATCGCAATTGGCTCGATGCGTCCTTCAAGACCTATGTCCGGCCGCTCGCTTTGCCGTTTCCCTATACGATCGCCGGCGGCAGCCGCGTGACCCAGAGCGTCACGCTAAACTTTTCCGGAAAGGGGTCGAGATCGCCGAAGGCGGCGGGCGATAGACCGGTCGAGATCACACTCTCCACGGGAACCACGCGGATGCCCTTGATCGGTCTGCGTGCACCGGTCCAGTGGCTCGATGAGGTCAATGCGGTCGAGGGGCTTGGGCGCGAGGCGGGCGCGCAATTGCTCAATGCGCGGTTCGACCCGCGCCAGGGCCACGGTGTCCGCGAGCTGCAAAAATTTGCCAATCTGGCGCAACGGATGGATGCGGGCCTGGCGCTGGAACTGGTCGTGCCTTGCCGGCGCGATGCCGCGGTAGAGCTGGCGGAGTTTGCCGACCAGCTCGGCCAGTCCGGCGCGCAACTGGAATCAATCGCGGTCGCCGTGGCGGAAGACCGCATTCGCCTGGAGCCGGGTCCGCCGCCGCCATCGCTGGCGCTGCTGGGTGAGGTACATCGTGCGGCGCGCGCCGCCTTGCCGGGCATGACGATCGGCGGCGGGACTTTCGGCTTCTTCGCCGAGCTCAACCGCAATTGGCCACCCATTGGCTTGATCGACTACGTCACCCACATCACCTGTAGCGTCGTTCACGCGGCCGATGACCGGACGATGATGGAGAATCTGGATTCTTTCCGCGCCATGACGCGGACGATCCGGGCCTTTGCAGGAGCCAAGCCTTATCGCCTGATTGCCGTGGGCTTGGGCTTAGAGAGCGGGCCCTATAGTGAGCCGTCACCCAACCCCGATAACTCGCGCCGCACCATGGTGCGCATGGATCCGCGCCAGCGCGGTCTCTTCGCGGCGGCCTGGACGCTGGCGGCGCTCGCGGAGGCAGCGCAAGCCGGCATAGCTGCTGTCAGTCCTGCCGCTTTGGCGGGCGAGCTCGGGATCATTCATCGCCGGATGTCTCACGGTCAGCCGTGGTTCGATGCCAGTGCGCATCCCTCTGTCTATCCGCTCTATCACGTGGTGCGAGGCATGGCGCGGGCAGCCGGACAGCCTTGCTTCGACGCGCTGTCGTCACATTCGGCCCGGATACGGGCGACCGCCTATCGCGACGCGAAAGGCCACAAGATTCTGTGGATCACCAATCTCAGCGACCAATCGCAACGCGTGGTCTTGCCGGACCATACGGGCGATTTCGCCATGAGCCGCCTTGATGAGGAGACTTTCGAGGAAGCGGCCGTCGATCCGGCTTTCCTCGACAACACAAGCACGAACCTTGCGAGCCGTGAGATCGAAATCAGGGCGTATGGCGTCGCCCGTATAGAGATGAGGGACAGGAATGGTTGAGCATCACAAAGCGACTCTCGGGCCGAACGCAACATTCATCGGCGTCAAAGGCGGACGCAAGCGGCTCAATACGCCCGCTTTGCTGCTCGATCTTGATGCGCTCGAGCGCAATATCGCGACGATGGCCGCGCATGCGAAGAAGGTCGGCATCCATGTGCGTCCGCACAGCAAGGGTGCGAAATCGGTCGAGATCGCCCGCCGGCAAGTCGCGGCAGGCGCCATAGGTATATGTTGCGCGACTTTGGGCGAGGCGGAGGCGTTGGCATCGGGCGGCATTGCCAATCTCCTGATCACCTCACCGGTCGTGACGCCGGTAATGATCGATCGGCTGATTGCGCTCAATCTCAAAAGCCAGGGGCTGATGCTCGTGGCCGACAACCCCGCCAATGTCGATGCGCTGGCTGCCGCCAGCGCCAATGCCGGCCGGCGCCTGTCGCTGGTCGTTGAATTCGATGTGGGCCAGGGCCGCACCGGCACGACCAGCGTCGAGATGGCGGCGGCGCTGGCGCGGCAGATCAAGGCTTCATTGCATCTCCATTATGCCGGCGTGCAGGCCTACTACGGACATCTTCAGCACATTCCCGCTCATGCCGAGCGCAAGGCGGCGGCCGCCGCGCAGATGGACCGCGTCCGGGCGCTTCTCGATCACCTGAAGGCGGCGGATCTTGCACCGGCCCTGGTCACTGGCGGCGGGACCGGCACATTCGACATCGATCCCGATGGCGGCGTCTATACGGAAGTCCAGGCGGGATCCTATCCCTTCATGGATCGCGAATATCTAGAAATCGCCATGACGGCGGGCGGCGCCTCGCCCTTTGCCGCCGCCCTTTTCGTGCAGACCTCGGTGGTGAGCGCCAATCGCGAGGGTTTCGCCATCGTCAATGCCGGATATAAGTCCTTCGCGACCGAAGGCGGCCCACCGGTTGTCGCCTCCCCGGAGCTTCCCGGCGCCAGCTACCGTCTGATGGGCGATGAGCATGGCGGTGTCCAATATGATGCGCAAAAGGCTGAACTGAGAATCGGCGATGTCGTCGAGTTCCTGACCCCGCATTGCGATCCGACGATCAATCTCTATGACCGCTATCACTGCGTGCGCGGCGATACACTCGTCGACATATGGCCGGTGGATGCGAGAGGCAGGTAGAATGACAGACCGGGAAGGGGAGGCGTCATGAAGGTCATCGTACTGGGAGCCGGCGTCGTGGGTACGGCCACGGCCTATTTCCTTGCCCGCCGCGGCTTCGAGGTCGAAGTGATCGAACGCCAGCCAGGAGCGGCGCTCGAAACCAGTTTCGGCAATGGCGGCGTCATCCATGCGAGCGAGGTGGAGCCCTGGTCGCAACCCGGCATGCCGATCAAGATCCTGAAATGGCTGGGCAAGGAAAATGCGCCGCTCCTCGTGCGCTATGGCGCTCTCCCCAAGATGTGGCGCTGGGGATTGAAGTTCATCGCCAATTGCACGGCGGAGAATTTCCGCCGCAACACCTTGGCCAATTTGCGGCTCGCCCTGCACAGTCTTGACGTACTTCAGCAGATCCGTGCGCAAACCGGCATAGAATATGACCTGCGCACGCAAGGTGTGTTGAAGATTTATACCGATCCGCAGTCGCTGAAAGCCGGCATCGCCACCGCGAAATTCCTGTCGGGCTCCGGCCTGACCTTCGCCGAGGCCGATGTGGCGGAATGCGTGCGGCGCGTGCCGGCACTCAAGGCCACGGAATCGACATTGGCTGGCGGCATCTATTTTCCGCGCGATGAAGTCGGTGACTGTCACAAATTCACGACCGGCCTGGCACAGCGATGCGCTGAGCTGGGCGTTACATTCCATTATGGGACGACGGTCCAGGGGCTCGAGCGCGGCGGCGGCGGGGTCACGTCCGTTGTCACCAGCCGCGGCGCGTTGCGCGCGGACAAGTTCGTCGTGGCGCTCGGCAGCTTCACGCCACTCGTCCTGCGCCGCCTCGGCATCAGTGTTCCGATCTATCCGGTGAAGGGGGTCACGATCACCGTGCCAGCTCAGGCCTGGCCCGAGCGTCCGCCGATCCCGGTCATCGATGACGGGCGTATCTTCGGTCTCGTGCCCCTAGGCGAGCGGATGCGGGTATCGGGTTCAGCCGAGGTGGCGGGATATGACACGACGCCGAGCCCGGCCCGATGCCAGGCCATCGTCAACAATGTCATCAGCGTGTTTCCCGATTTCGCCAGATGCGTCGATCCCGCGACCGCGAAATACTGGGCCGGCGTTCGGCCCGTCACGCCGAGCGGCACGCCCATTCTCGGCCGTTCGCCGCTGGCAAATCTTTTCATCGCCGCGGGACATGGCCATCTCGGCTGGACCATGGGATGCGGCTCAGGCGAGGTCGTGGCGGCGATGGTGGCCGGCGATCCGCCGGCGATCGATGTCGCGGGCTTTGCACTCGATGATCATTGATAGAACGGAAGGGAAGCGATGGCAAAAGCGACAAAGAAAACCCCGCGCGGCAGGAAACCGACACTCCGGAAACCACGCGCCACAAGCAAACGGCTTCTGGTGCAAGGCTTCGGCAGTGAGCCCGGCTTCCCCATCTCCCTGGCGATGCGGGCGGGCGACTTCGTCTTCACCTCGGCGCAAGGCGACCACGGCTTCAACCCGGCCGATGTGGTATATGACGAGAAAGGACTTGTCGTCAGCGACGGCAATACCTTGCCGCCGCGCAGCATGGCCGAGGAGACACGCGCGACCTTGCGCAATATCGAAGCGAGCTTGAAGGAGGCGGGCTGCACCCTGGCCGACGTCGTAGACACCTCGGTCTGGCTGCGCGATCCGCGTGACTTCGCCGAGATGAACCGCGCCTATGGAGAGTTCTTCACGAAGAACCAGCCGACCCGGTCCATCTTTCGCATCGATTTCATGTTCGATTGCCGTGTCGAGATAAAGGTAACGGCTTACAAACCGCTCGTCGTGAGGAAGCCCAGGTCTGCTCGTCCTTAGCCTTCCTCAGACCTTGTCGAGCGATTGGCATTGTGAGTGCGGCTGTGCCATCCTTGCGGAAAGTCGCGCTGGCTCGTTGGGATGTGTTGGTCGATCCCGTTGCAGCCTCGTGCGTCGCTCTTCTTGATTGTATTGGGAGCGGTTAACCCGTCTGATCAGCACAAAGTGATCCGGTCGCTCTGGAACACGACATAAACGCGGGGCATTGTCCCTTCTCCAGCAGGAGGTGACCCGATGGACCAGAAATATATCGACCTCTTCGACCGCTATACGCATGGCCAGATGAAGCGCCGCGACTTCCTCGAAAGGCTGGCGGTGCTGGCGGGCGGTTCCGCCGCCGCGACCGCTTTGCTGCCAGTGCTCGAGAACAATTATGCCCGGGCCGAAATGGTCGCCGAGAACGATACGCGCATCCTGCCCGAAACGATCACCTATGAGTCGACCGCGGGCAATGTGTCGGGCTATCTCGTCAAGCCGAAGGAATTTCCCAAGGCCGGCGGTGTGGTTGTCATTTCCGAGAATCGCGGACTTAATCCGCATATCAAGGATGTGGCGAGGAGGCTCGCCACCGAGGGCTTCCTGGCGCTGGCCCCCGACTATCTGAGCATCAGGGGCGGCACGCCCGAGGACGCCGACAAAGCGCGTGACATGATCGGCACATTGAAGCCCGAGGAGACCGTCGCCATATCGCGGGCCAGCCTCGCGGCGCTGGCGGCGCGTCCCGATTGCACCGGCAAGGTCGCGGCGGTCGGCTTCTGCTGGGGTGGCGGCAAGGTGAATGAGCTGGCGGTGGCCGAGCCCTCTCTCGCCGCGGGTGTTGCTTATTATGGGGCGCAGCCCAAGGCCGACCAGGTCGCCAAGATCAAGGCGCCGCTGCTTCTCCACTATGCCGGGCTCGACGAGCGCATCAATGCCGGCATCCCCGACTTCGAAAAGGCGCTGAAGGACAACGGCAAATCCTACGAGCTCTTCATATATGAGGGGGCCAATCATGCCTTTAACAACGACACCAACGAAGCGCGCTACAATAAGGATGCGGCTGAACTGGCCTGGAGCCGTACGGTCGAGTTTCTTAAGAAGAATCTTGCCGTTGCCTGAACTTTAGGCACTTATTCGGAATAGCTCCTCTCCGCATTTCGTGCTTGCCTCGCGCGGGGGCGCCTTCATCATGGCGCCCCCTAGAGCAAATCCCGCCAAAGTTGAAGACTTTGGCGACAAGGATTTGCTCCAGAATATTAATTGGCGCGAATCCTTTTCGGCGAAGTGAGTCCACTTCGCCGGGATGCGCGCTTAGTTTCACAGGAGAGCGATGATGGAGTTCAGGCAGCTTGGCGGCTCAGGATTGACGGTCCCGGTGCTCAGCTTGGGGACGGGGACATTCGGCGGCGGCAACGAGTTCTTTAAAGCCTGGGGCGAGAGCGGCGTGGATGAGGCGACGAAGCTCGTCAGCATCTGTCTCGAGGCCGGCGTCAACATGTTCGACAGTGCCGACGTCTATTCCAAAGGCCTCGCCGAAGAGATCCTCGGCAAGGCCATCAAGGGCCGCCGCGACAAGGTCCTCATTTCCACCAAGGCCACCTTCCGTTTCTCCGACGAGCCGAATGACGTCGGTTCCTCACGCCGGCACCTCATCAAGCAAGTCGAAGGCAGCCTGAAGCGGCTCGGCACCGATGTGATCGATCTCTTCCAGCTGCATGGCTTCGATGCCAAGACCCCCATCGAGGAAACAGTTTCGACGCTCGATGACCTCGTGCGCGCCGGCAAGATCCGCTATGTCGGCTGCTCGAATTTCTCCGGCTGGCAGCTGATGAAGTCGCTCGCCGTGTCGGATCGCTACGGCTATGCGCGCTATGTCGCGCATCAGGCCTATTATTCGCTGATCGGGCGCGATTACGAGCTCGAGCTCATGCCGCTGGCGCTCGACCAGAAGGTCGGCTGCGTGGTGTGGAGCCCGCTCGGCTGGGGCCGCCTCACCGGCAAGCTCAGGCGCGGCGCGGCCCTGCCAAAGCAGAGCCGGCTGCATAAGACCGCCGATAACGGCCCGCCGGTGCCGGACGAGTATCTCTACAAGGTCGTCGATGCCTTGGACGAGGTCGCCAAGGAGACCGGCAAGACCATTCCGCAGATCGCCCTCAACTGGCTCTTGCAGCGCCCGAGCGTGTCGACAGTGATCATTGGCGCCCGCAATGAAGAGCAACTGCGCCAGAATCTCGGCGCCGTCGGCTGGAACCTGACCAGGGATCAGGTGGCGAAACTCGATGCCGCGAGCCTCACCACCGCCCCCTATCCCTATTGGCATCAGTTCGAATTCGTCGAGCGCAACCCCTTCCCGGTCGACCGAGGTTGACGGGGACGGATACGAATTCTACAGCAGGGGCCCGGCAAACATTGGATTGCCGGGCTTTTTAACCTTATCCAGCAAAGTCAGGACAATGACAGACCAGCTCCTTCGCGCCGCCGCTCTCGACAGCAAGGCGTGGCCTTTTGAAGAGGCCCGCAAGCTTTTGGAGCGCGTGAAGGGCAAAAAACAGCCGGTCAAGGAGGTCCTGTTCGAGACCGGCTACGGTCCGTCGGGATTGCCGCATATCGGCACCTTCGGCGAGGTGGCCCGCACATCCATGGTGCGCCATGCCTTCGAGACCATGTCGGATATCCCGACGCGGCTCCTGTGCTTCTCCGACGACATGGACGGCCTGCGCAAGGTGCCGGACAATATCCCCAACAAGGAACTGGTCGCCCAGCATCTTGGCCGCAAGCTCACCACCATTCCCGATCCCTTCGGGAAATATGAGAGCTTCGGCCATCACAATAACGCCATGCTGCGCCGCTTCCTCGACGCCTATGGCTTCGACTACGAGTTCGCCAGCTCGACCGAATATTACACCGCCGGCCGCTTCGACAAGGCGCTGCTCAGGGCGCTCGAATGCTATGACGAGATCATGGCGATCATGCTGCCGTCGCTGCGCGAGGAGCGCTCGCAGACCTATTCGCCCTTCCTGCCGGTTCATCCGGATTCGGGCGTCGTCATGCAGGTGCCGATCGAAAGCCGCGATGTGAAGGCGGGCACCATCGTCTGGCGCGATCCGGCTTCCGGCAAGGCCTATGAGACTCCGGTCACCGGCGGGCACTGCAAATTGCAGTGGAAGCCCGACTGGGCCATGCGCTGGTATGCGCTCGACGTCGACTATGAGATGGCGGGCAAGGACCTGATCGACTCGGTCAAGCTTGCGAGCCGCATCTGCAAGGTACTGGGCGCTCCGCCGCCCGACGGCTTCAATTACGAGCTCTTCCTCGACGAGAAGGGTCAGAAGATCTCGAAGTCGAAGGGCAACGGCCTGACCATCGATGAATGGCTGACCTATGCCGATCCGCAGAGCCTGCAGCTCTTCATGTATTCGAAGCCGCGCGAGGCGAAGAAGCTCTATTTCGACGTGATCCCGCGCGCCGTCGACGACTACCAGGCCTTCCTCGACGCCTATCCGCGCCAGGATTTGGCGCAGAAGCTCATGAACCCGGTGTGGCACATCCATACGGGCTCGCCGCCTCAGCCGGAAGTGCTGGTCTCCGAACAGGGCGGGCGCACCCAGGCCGTCTCCTTCGCGCTCCTTCTCAATCTCGTGGCGGTCGCCAATGCCGAGAGCAAGGATGTGCTCTGGGCGTTCCTCAAGCGTTATGCGCCGTCGGTGTCGCCCGAGACACATCCGCGCCTCGACGCGCTGGTTGGCTATGCCATCCGCTACTTCCAGGACTTTGTGAAGCCGCAGAAGAAATACCGCCAGGCCACCGCGGAGGAGCGCCAGGCCCTGGAGGAATTGTCTTCGGCACTCGAGCGTCTGCCCAAGGAGGCGACACCGGAAGCGATCCAGCAGACCGTGTATGATGTCGGCCGCCGCGATCCCTACAAGACGGTGCAGAAGGACGGCTCGACCGGCGTGTCGCTGGCCTGGTTCAACACGCTCTATCAGGTGTTGCTGGGCGAAGAGAAAGGCCCGCGCTTCGGGTCCTTCGCCGCGCTGTACGGCCTCGACAATACGCGGGCCCTGATCGGCAAGGCGCTGAAGGGCGAGCTCGGCTGAGATCTGTTCGCTGGTTGCAACGGACGCAATCGCGCAAGCGATCACGTCCGAGCCAGAACTCATGGCTTGCGATAATCCTCGCCGGCCATCTTCGCTCCTGTTCGCTCTCTTTACTGGCTAGCCCAGATAATGCGCGCGATCCAGTCGATGTCCTTCATATCGATGCTCTTGAGCTCTTCGGCCGGATTGAAGGAGGAGAGCTCGACCGTTTTTGCCGACTGGCGGTGCAGGATGCGCGCCACCACCTCGCCATTCGTCATGCGTACGATCACCCGATCGCCCTTGCGGATCGACGTGCTCGGCGAGACGATGACGATGTCGCCTTCGCGATAGTTAGGGAGAAGGCTCTCGCCCTGGATTTCGACCGCGTAAGCATTCTGGTCGATGACGCCCGGCGACTCGATCTCGTCCCAGGAGGTGCCGGTAGGAAATCCTGAATCGTCGAAGAAGCCCGGCTTGCCCGCTTGCGAATAGGCAATGAGGGGGAATCTGCCGGCGCTTCGGCGGCTGACCCTTGCGTCCGCTCAGGAGATCGCTGAATTCCTCGATCGAGGCGCCCGAGGCCTCGAGGACGCGCGCGATGCTTTCAGTGGTGGGCCAGCGCGGACGCCCATCCGGTCCATGCCGCTTCGACGGATTGAAGGACGTCGGATCGAGACCGGCCTTCTTGGCGAGGCCGGATGCCGAGAACCCATAGCGCTCGGCGATGACGTCGATCGCAGTCCAGACTTGCTTATGCGTGAACATGGCCGCGCTCCTTGAAAAAGCTTAGGGCGTGCGATGCAGTTCTGTGTTTTCGTGTTTATAGGAATAATACCTTAAGTAGAGGGCTTTGTCGAGTCTCGCCAAATGTCGCTCCGGTAAGGGTTTCCGGCTTGGCCGACATGGTCTAAGGCACGCGGCGAAGGAGTGAATATGACGACGATCTACAAGGTCCTGGGCCGTGACGAATGGGAAAAGGCGCTGGCGCGAGGCGTTTTCGAAGGGTCCGAAGTCGATCGGCGGGATGGCTTCATTCATTTCTCGGCGGCACAGCAACTGCGCGAAACGGTGCGCCGGCATTTTACCGCGCGTCCCGACCTGATCCTCGCCGCTGTCGATTCTTCGGTGCTGGGGCCTGATCTCAAATGGGAAGAATCTCGCGGTGGCGATCTCTTTCCTCATCTCTATTCGGTGCTTTCCCTCGATAAAATCACTCAGGCGGCACCCTTGCCTTGGCTCGGAGAGACTCATGATTTCCCGGTGGACATTCCCGCATGAGCCTCGCCCGCAATACCTTCCCCTTTATCCGCCCGCTGCTGCACGCTTTCGATGCCGAGACGGCGCACCGTCTGACTATCGCCGCGATGAAGCTGGCTCCCGCCTTTCGGCCCGCTGCTCCGGCACCCGAGCTCGCGATGCAGCTTTTCGGTCTCTCCTTCGCGCACCCGTTGGGGCTTGCCGCCGGCTTCGACAAGAATGGCGAGGTGCCTGACGCCATGCTGGCGGAGGGCATGAGCTTCGTCGAAGTGGGCACGGTGACGCCTCGGCCGCAGCAGGGCAATCCGCGGCCGCGCCTCTTCCGTCTGAGCGAGGATGAGGCGGTGATCAACCGCATGGGCTTCAACAATGAAGGCCATGACGCTTTGCGTCGCAGACTCGCGGCACGCCGCGCGAAGGGCGGCATTGTCGGCGTCAATATCGGCGCCAACAAGGATACCGACGATCGCATCGGCGATTATGTGAAGGGCCTCGAAGCCTTCCGCGATCTCGCCAGCTATGTGACGGTGAATATCTCCTCGCCCAACACGCCGGGCCTGCGCAATCTCCAGTCCAAAGCCGAGCTCGAGGCCTTGCTTGGCCGCCTGAATGAGGTCCGCGCGCGCAAACCGTCGCCGCCGCTACTGGTCAAGATCGCACCCGATCTCGCCGAAGCGGATCTCGACGACATGGCGGCTGTCCTGCTCGACCAGAGGGTCGACGGGGTCATCGTTTCCAACACCACGATCAGCCGGCCGCGCTTGCGCTCGGCCCTTGCCAGCGAGACCGGCGGCCTTTCGGGACGGCCGCTGTTCGACCTGTCGACGCGCATGCTGGCCCTCATGTATCTGAGGCTCGATGGCCGCATCCCGCTGGTCGGCGCCGGCGGCATCGACAGCGCCGAGGCCGCCTTTGCCAAGATCGAGGCGGGCGCCAGCCTTTTGCAGATTTATTCGGCGCTCGTCTTCAAGGGGCCTTCGCTCATCGCCGAGATCATCGCGGGGCTGGCGGTGAAAAGCCGGTCTTCGGGGCTCGCAAGCATCGCCGCGGCCGTCGGGCGGCAGGCCCGGGCCTACCAGAAGCGGCCCGGAATGTAGCGTCCGAAAATTTTGGCATAGGCGCCCGATTCCTGCAGTTGGTCGAGGGCGTAGTCGAAGGCCTGCTTCAACTCCTCGTCGCCGCGGCTGACCAGAAAGGCATAGGGCCGGCTGAACAGCGCGTCGTCGTAATAGGCGCCTTCGACATATTTACAGCAGCCCTGCGAGGCATCGCCGCGCAGCCAATAGACCATCTGCAGCCCGTCGCCGAACAGAAGCTCGACCTTGGAAGTGCGCAGCGCGTCCTGGGCATCGCTCAGCGTCGGATAGGGAACGATCTCCGCATCGGCGAAATTGCGCTTGAGCCAGGTCTCGTAGCCGCTGCCGGCGACGACGCCGATGCGCTTGCCGTCCACTTCCTCTGGCGTCACCGCCTTCATTTCGCTTTCCTTGCGCGCCGCGAAGCGTCCTATGGCGCGATAGATCGGCCGCGTTGCCTGGAACCTGGCGAGCGTCTTCTCGTCGAGGCGCAGCCCCGCCACGACACCGTCGGTATTGTCCGGTCCGCCGGCCAGCTTTTCCCAAGGCAGAAGCACGATATTGCACTTGGTGCGCAGCTCCGCGCAGACCGCCTCGGCCGTCTCGACCGCGATGCCCTTGGCCTCCCCCGCCGGGCCCGTGTAGCTGAAGGGGGCAAAATCGTCGTCCACCCTGACAATGATGGATTCGCGCGTGAATGCGGCGGGCTTGCCGCCGAGATCGATATGCCTGAAGCGAGGCAGCGCCGGCGCCTCTTCGGCCGCGGTCCCGATGCTCGCGGTGGTGTTCTGATCCTGCGCCCAGGCGGAAGGGGACCCCGCCAGGCTCATGGCGAGGAGGGCTAGGATGAGGGCGGCTTTTTGCTGACGCGGATCCCGGAACATTGCCGCCAGACCTACAACCTCCCAGCGGCAAAAAAAAGTCCGTCACATCCGCAGCAACTGGCCGACAAAAGCACCGAGCTCATGGCGATAGCGGGCCGGATTCTCATGCCAGGATTGCAGGTGGGTCGCCCTGGTCCTGACATAGGTCGTGGCGCCGTACCGGGTCGTTACGACCTCATCGCTGATGCTCGCCGGCACCAGACGGTCGCCCGTGCCATGGGCAATGAACAGGGGGCCGGGAAAGTTGGCAATGGCGTCGATGCTCCTCGCCTCCGTCAGGTCCACGGGCAGCTGCAGGGCCAGTATGCTATGCACCACCGGCTCGATTACCGCCGGCAGCGGGAATCCGAGCTGGCTGATCAGATTGCGTATGATGGCCCGGCTGTCGAGGGCGGGAGAATCGAGGATCAGCGCGGTGACGGTGTCTGCCTGAGAGGAGCGCATGAGGAACTGTCCCACGATGGCGCCGCCCATCGATTCGCCCACCAGGATAATCCGCTTGGCGCCGCGCTGGCGCAGGAAGGCGACGGCGGCATCGAGATCCTTCCATTCGGTGAGTCCGAAGGAATATTGCCGCTCGGCCGACAGCGGCGAGCCGGTATCGTTACGGTAGCTGACGAGCAGGACGGGGACGCCGGCGTCATGCAGCACCGAGAGGTGACGATAGCCGTTCTCCCGGATGCCCGCTATGCCATGGACATAGACGGCCGCCAGGTCGGTGGCGCCCGGCGCCGGCACCAGCCAGGCGGGCGCCAGGCCGAGTTCGGTCGCGATCATCACCTCTTCGAACGGATAGCCGAAGGCCGTCTGGGGGTCGCCGCGGAAACCGACGGCATAAGGATTGAGCACCGGATGCGTCGGGCGGCTCGATTGCGAGACGGTGAGCAGATCGCTGGCACTGCGCGCGATGATCCAGCCGCTGCCTACGATATAGAGAAGGAAGGCCGCGGTGAGGAGGGATATAGCGATGACGAGTTTTCTCACGGCCGGCTTCATCACATGCGGGCGAGGAGCAGCACTTCGTTGCCCTGCGCGTCAAGCAGGAAGAGTTTGCCGCGCGGGTTGTCGACCCGCCACTTCCGGACATCGTTGAGGGCGCCGAGGAACTTGGACTCCTGGTCCATGACGGCCGGCGCGCAGGCCATCCGGGTCGAGGCCAGCGGGCTGAAGGTGATCCGCTCGCCGGAAATATCAGCCTTGCCGCTGATCCGGTTGCAGCCGCCGCTGCCCGACACCCTGCCATCGGCGGCGATGTCGAGCACTGTCTGCAGACTGTCGATCACGCCACGCCGGCGGATCGATTCCGCCAGCCACTTGCCGCTGGGATTGGAGGTCTCGCTCGCGACGCGCTCGACCTGGATGTCCGTCACATTCGGCTTGCCGGTGAATACGGAATGACGGGTCGTCGAGATGAACCATAATTTGCCGTTGACGGTAATGCGCGCCTGCAGCGCGTAAGACCGATTGCGGCGGATGCGGTCTTGGTCATAGCGCAGCCGGTAAGGAATGGGCATACGGTGGCGCGTCTTGACACGGGTGACCGCGATCGTCTTCGCCGGAGCGTCGGCGAGCGAGATATCGAGCAGGCGTACTTCCAATATGGCATGCGGCGGCAAGGCGATGCGCTCGCGGTAAGAGACGCTGCCTCTAAGACTCTGGGTTGCCGCAAGCGCCGGCGATACCGGTAGAAGCGCCAGCATTGCGGCAAGGCCCATGAGCTTACGCCGCGATATAGGGTTAACGCATCTACGATGGCTCATGCACGCCTCCTGCCCGATCTTTCTATACAACAAAATAAGGTTGCAAGGGGGCTTAGTTGCATTGGCGCGCGGTGAAACTTGTTGCAATTGGCGCGAAATTCTTCAAGCTTCGGCATAGCGCGGGATGCGAAAAAGTGGATGCCGGTTTTTCGCAAGAATCCCGCGTTAAAATACTAGAATCGATCACGTTTATGAGTTTTGATTGCCTCAATCAAAACTCATCGTGATCTAGGGGAAAAGCCTGGGGCGGCAAAAGTGGCGACGGGGCCGAAGGAAACTGCGCGCGGAGAGGGCGGGGGCGAGAAGTCTGCGCCACGCTATGTGCTGCCCGCCATTCCCACCGCCGCCGAATTGCAGGAAGCGATCGCGCGCATGACGCCTTCGGAATCCCAGCAAGCCTTCCGCCATCGCGTGCTGCCGATCGCCTGGGAACCGGGCCGCGTCGCTTATGTGGCGGCGGGCGAACGCGCCAAGACCTATGCCGCGGGGCAAGGGCTCACTGTCTCGGCAGTGACCAACGAGCGCACCTTGCTGCGCGAACTGCAGCGAGGGCGTGAAAGCGAGCTAATTTATCAGGCGGCTTCCGGGCTCAAGGAGCGATTTCCTCAGCATTCGGCCGCGCAGGGATTCACGGCCGATCAGGCGCTGTGGCTTGTCTTCGGTATCGGGCTTATCGCCTTCGCCGCGATGTGGGACCGTCCGACCGCTGAGGTCGCGGGCTTTTCCGTGATGCTGGCGGTGCTTGCGCTGGTGGCCGCTCTCGACATCTGGTGCCTACTGCCGGCGCGGCTGCCGAAGGCGCCGCCGCTCAACGCCATTCCTGACGACGGGCTGCCGGTCTACACGGTTCTCGTACCGCTGCTGCGCGAGGCCAGGCTCGCCGAACGAGTGGTGAGCGTCCTCGGTACTCTCGATTATCCCAAGGCCAAGCTCGACATCAAGCTTGTCCTCGAAGAGGGCGACCGCGCCACCCTCAAGGCCTTCGAGGACATGCGCCTGCCCTCTCATGTGGAAATCATCATGGTGCCGCGGCGGGCGCCGGAGACGCGGCACAAGGCCCTGAACTATGCCTTGACCTTTGCGCGCGGCGACCTGCTCGCCGTCTATCATGCCGACGACATGCCGCCCGCGGACCAGTTGCGCCGTGTCGCCGGTGCCTTTGCGCTGGCACCGAAGACGGCGGTCTGCCTGCAGTCGCAGGTGGTCTTCTACAACCGTCATGAGAACTGGCTGACGCGTCAGAGCGCCATCGAGCAGGCCGTCCGCTTCAAGCTCCTGTTTCCACGCCTGGCCCGCTTCGGCGCGCCGCTGATCTCCGGGGGCGCCGCGTGTCACTATCGCGTCGCGGTGCTGCGCCAGCTCGGCGGCTTCGATTCACATAATCTGGCGCCCGATTCGGGGCTGACGGTGCGGCTGGCGCGTTTCGGATATCGTACCGCGCTCTTCCCCATGCTGACACGCAGCGAGGCGCCGTGCCGCCACAAGGAATGGATGGCCCGGCGCGTGCGTGCCATCAAGGGTGCCTTGCAGACGGCGCTGGTCAATACGCGCACGCCGTTCCGGATGTGGCGCGAATTGGGCTCGCGCAACTTCCTTCTGACCCAGGCGCTGACCGGCGGCGCCATTATCGTGGCGCTGTTGCATCCCGTCTTCCTAGTCTGGTTTGCACTTGCCTTCACGCTGGGGGCAATCGGCCAGCCGGTGACAGGACGGCTCTGGCTATTCCTGCTCGCGCTCTATGGGCTGGTCGCGGTCCTTGCCGGCCTTGCTGCATTGGCAATCTCCGTGCGTGCCGCGCTGGCCCTCGGCCGCGGCTTTGGCTGGGCGATGGCGCTCGCCACTTTGCCGGTCTATTGGCTGATGATCTCCCTCGCCACCTGGATCGCGGTGCTGCAATTCTTCACCAAGAGCCGGCGCTGGTCCAAGACGGCGCATGGCGTGAGCCGCGTCAAGCCGCAGTCCGCTCAGGCGGGGAAGGCGGCGCCGTCGCCCTCGCCATCACCGCCGACGTCCAAGCCGGAAATGAAGCCGGCGGGCTAGCGCGGGATGCGATAGAGTGGGCACCGGTTCTTCGCGCAAAATCCGCGCTAACATATAAGAATCGATCACGTTAATGAGTTTGGATTGACTTAATCCAAGCTCATCGTGATCTGGGCGATTACGTCGCCGACCGGATGCGGGAGCGGCGTTTATGTCGGCCCTGCGGAGGGCCTCTCCGAGGTTGGTCGCGCCGGCCTTTCGTTCTAAAGTCATTATGTTGCACTGCAAATTGGAACTTCGCCGGCGAACCTGACGCGGAGGGAGCGATCTTGCGTGGCGCCCTTTGACTTAGGTCAAGGTCGAGGACCGGCGAAACCGATAGTTGTAAAATACGGTCAACGGAACTCACGGAGCGAAACATGGACAAGCGCATATTGGTGGCGACGGATGGTACGGAGCACTCGAGGATCGCCGTCGCCTATGCCGTTCACTTGGCCGGCCGGACCGGCGCGGAACTGGTGATCGCCTTGGTGAATGTAGCGCTGGGAGGCGCCCGTGGTCCGCTGCTCTATATGTTCGAAGATGAGGAGGCGGGAAAGATCGTGCGTCAGGCGGCCGAGGAGGCGCGCCGCGACGGAGTAAAGGCAGTCTCGGAGGTGGTCATCGCCAGCCGTGAGGCCGATATTGGAATTATCCAATATGCGGATGAGAAGAAGATCGATCATATTGTCGTTGGTACCGGCGAGAAGCGAGGAGTCTCGCGCCTTGTACTTGGTTCCGTTGCGGCCGACATTGCGCGCCGGGCGCGCTGCACCGTCACCGTGGCGCGCTGAGCTTCCGATGAAACGCACAAGATCCATGAACATTGCCGGTGCCGCCTTGGCACTTTCGTCGGCTTTCGTCCTGGCCGGTTCGGCACGGAGCGCAGAGGCGTCCCTGCAACAGGGGCGCGCCATCGCCGAGGCCAATTGCGCGCGATGCCACAATTTAGAGAAGAGTGGTGACAGTCCGTTCCCACCGGCTCCTCCCTTTCGGGTGATAGCGAAAATGTATGCGGCGTCCGATCTCGAGGAAGCCCTTGTAGAAGGCATCGTGGTGGGGCATCCGGCGATGCCCGAATTCACGATGTCGGGCGAAGAAGCCGCGGCGCTTTCGATGTTCATCGACAGCCTCGGCCGCTAGCATCGGACCGTTTGAGCGCCGGACCGATTCTACGAGAATGTCCGGCGCTCTAATGCGAGAAGAGCACCGGGCAGCTCATGCCGGCGAGCACCGTTCGCGTCGCCCCACCCAGGATCATTTCGCTGATGCGCGAATGCCCATAGGCGCCCATCACGAGCAATTCGGCGCCGCTATCTGAGACCACGTCCAGCAGAACCTCACCCGCCTCCCGGCCTCCCGTGGAGATCGGGTCGAAAACCGCATTGACGCCGTGCCGGGCGAGCGTGGTGGCGAGCTCGGTATCGGGTACGCCGCGCGTATAGGAGTGCGTCTTCTCAGGATCCACCGCGAACAGCTGAACTTTCCTGGCCCGTTTCAAGAGCGGCAGGCTGTCGAAGGTGGCCCGTGCGGCCTCGCGTGTCCCGCTCCAGCCGACGACGATGAAGTCCGCGCTAAGGCTCGTCCTTTTGCCTGTTCTCGGCACCACGATCGTCGGCCGGCCGGAGGAAAGCATGACCCGCTCGACGAAACCGCGGTCGGTAACCGACAGTGCGCTTTCCTTCGCGGGCTGGCTGACGATGGTGATATCGCAATGGCGGGCGCGGTCGATCGCATGGTTGGTGATGTCGGGACCGCTCGCCTCGACGGCGTCGAATGTGCCGCGAATACCGTTTTCCTCGAGAACGGCTTCGAAGCTGGTGCGGACGGATCTCTCTGCGTTTCTGAACAGATCGCGTTTCTCTTCGAGAACAACCGGCTCGAAGCCGATCCCCGCAAGGATTTCGACGGCGGGGACGACATAGAGACCTTGCAGATGGGCGTCGAGATCGTGGGCGAGCTTTGCCGCGCATTCCAGAAGGACAGAGTTGCGATCGAGGTCATTGAGGCTCAACAGGATCGTCCTGTAGGACATTGCGTTCTCCTTCGGAGTGACACGGGGTACCGGACGAATACGGGGCGGGACCAGGAAAGTCTTTGATCGAGGTCAAGCCGTCAGTCGGCAGATAGCGCGGGATACGAAAAAGTGGGCGCCGGTTTTTCGCGAGAATCCCGCGCTAACATATAAGAATCGATCACGTTTATGAGTTTGGATTGACTCAATCCAAACTCATCGTGATCTAGCCGGAGCGGCCGGGTCGCGATCCGAGACTCTGCAAGGCCAAGTCACGAAGCTCCGCCGTCACCTTGGCGGCATCCAGAAAGGTCCAACCGGGCGGGGTTTCCGTGACCGGCTGCCGGCGCGCTATTTCTGGCGTCGCGTCCGAAGCGTCATTGATGCGTGTGATAAGGCGGTCGATCAGCAGTCCGGTCGGCGCTTCGAGCCAGAAGCCGCGGAAATCCGCTCCCGCCTGTTTGGCGAGCTGCGTCACGGCGTTCCGCTCGAATCCGTTGAGGAAGGTCGCGTCGACAATGACGCTTTGTCCCGCCTGCAAGGCGGAGCAGGCCTGTTTGTCGAGGGCCTCATATATGCGATGCGAGACTTCCGGCTTGTAGGCGGAGGCGGGAAGCCGTTCGGTTTCGGGGACATGAAACTGGCGTTTGCGCTCGATGTCGCTTCTGAGATGTATGGCACCGGGCGCGCGGCCGACGCGCGGCGCAAGCGCCCGGGCGAGCGTGCTCTTGCCGGTGCCGGAACGCCCGCCGATGGCGATCAGGAATGGCCGCTCCGGCCTCAGGAACTCCTGTGCCGTCTCGAAGTAGAGGCGAGCTTCGTTTGCCGCCCCCGGCGCGGCCGGGGACTTGGCCGCGTTGAGCGCCGCAACCTTGGCCCTGATCGCCGCTCTGAGGCTCAGGAACAGAGGCAGTGCCGCGAGTCCGTTCAGTTCATCGATAAGATCCTTCGTGAGCCAGAGGTAGCGGTTGAGTACCTCGTTCGCCTCGCCGGTGAGGTGTTTGCCCCACAGATCCATAATAAGAAAGGCGAGGTCGTAAAGCGTGTCGGTCGTGGCAATCCTGTCGTCGAATTCGATCGCGTCGAAAAGCGTCGGTTTGCCGTCGAGCAGCACGATGTTGCGCAGATGCATGTCACCATGACAGTGCCGGACATGTCCCGTCGCCTCCCGGGTCATGAGGAGGCCTCGGATTTCATGGAATGACGCCCGCATCGCCCGGCTGAATTCTTCCACTTTCTCGCACGGGAAGAGTGGCGTGGCCTGGAGGAGCGCGTTCAGCGTCTCATCGATGACGCCAGCCAGCGCCTCGGTCGCCTGACCGTCGCGAACTGGTTTCGCCGCCGCATGCGCCGTGGCGATGACGGCGGCAAGGTCGCGGATGACCTGGGCGTCGAGTCCTCCCTGTTCGGCGACGCGGTCCAAGGTCCGGCTTTCGTCGAACCGACGCAGATGGACGGCCCATTCGACGACCTCGCCGGAGCCGCCGAGCTCAAAGCCCGCCGGCGTTCTGCTGATCGCGACGACGCCTTTGTATATGCCGGGTGCGAGCTTGCGGTTGATCGTGTATTCACGTTCGCAGAAATGCCGACGTTTCTCGAGAGAAGAGTAGTCGAGAAAGGCAAGCTTGATGGCGCGCTTGACCTTGTACACCTCGTCGCCGGCCAGGAAGACGACCGAGGCATGGGTATCGATCCGCGCCGGCGGTGACGTCAGATTATGCGTCTCGGCGCGGCCAAGAAAGTCGAGCACCTCTTCCTGAAGGGATACTCCCGGGCTTGTTTCAATGGACATTACAGGGTTTCGACGGTGACGACGCGATAGGTGTGCGTGCCGTCGTCCTCTATCAGTGAAACATACTCGCCGACCGTGAAGCGTTCGTCGGCGAAATGATATCCTGCGGCTTCCTCTTCGTCGCCCTGGATGTCATAGCGAAATTTCCATTGGCCGCCCGGCTGGCGAACCAGATGCCCGATGTCATGCTCTTCATCGGACCGGTAGTGAACCACGCGACAGAGATCGCGGTGTGACTTCCATTGCGCCGCGTCGATCCGGCCATTCCTATCGAGCGGCACGACGAGATCATAGCCATGCTGCTGGCTTCCCTGCGGGTAGTCGGGTTCGCGCGCCAGGCGCAGGCGGATTTTCGAGAAGCCGTCGGGAAATTTGTGGTTCGGACTCTTGTTTGTTTTCTCAGGCGACATGGGGGGCTCCAGGATTAGGTGTTCGGTTAGGCGCCAGGAATACCGGCAGATGCGAGTAGAGGTCGCTGTCGGGAACCTTGGTGAGGTTCTTGTTGATGCAGCTGGCCAACTTGTCGGTCAGCGCCGGTGTCAGGGCGTCGAGGAGGATATTCTGAAGCCTGGCCGGAGCGGCGAGGACAAGATTGTCGAAGTCGCCGATTCTCTTATGCGCCACCAAGTCCTCGGCGATCGAGCGGAGGAACGCCGTCGCGTTCGTTGCGCTCTCGCGGACACGCCCGGGCCTGCCGCGCGTTAGCTCCGGCGACGTGTCATGCCTATGTGCGCAAGCAAGATCCCGGAACGTACTGAACCGCCCCGGCCCGATGCGTTCGATATAGCGGGCGCGGCCGCCATCGGCGAGTATGTAAAGCGTCCTTGGCACAGGCATGGCGCATCTCCTCTGCCCGGCCATTCTATTGGCTTCGGCGGGCGGAGCCTTGATTTACGTCAAACGGGGAAGGCGGCACCGCCATCGGCGCAGGCAATATGTTATCAGGGCGGAGCGCGCCGCGCTATGCGCTGTGATCCAGCATCTTGCGACCGAGTTCCTTCAGGTCGTCGCTTGTGAGACGTGCCCGCGCCAAGGGCAGCACGATCGCATTTTCCCACAGAAGATGGCGGCGGTAGCATTCGAAGAAGCTGCGCAACATGTAGCCGACCATCTCCGGGTTGTTGAGCTTGCCGCCATCACGCAGGAGTTCCAGGCTCTCCAGCAGCTCGTCCGCGAAGCTCTCGTCGGTTGCGTGCTCGAGCGCGAGGCGGGCGAGAATGTCGATAATATTGTCGCCAGCCTGCTCCCGCTTCTCGATCAGCGGAAACAGGCCGAGTTCCTCATCGCGGTGATGTCGGGGCATGTCGAATCTGAGCGATTCTATCACCGTCGCACAAAGCCGGCGATCGACATTGTCGGGGGAGGCCGTCAGCGATCCTCTCCAGGCAGTCGCAGAGCTGCGCCTGCGCCAGATGGTCCTCTTCGATGACGTGCAGCGGACCGCGCCTCGTGGCGTCATCGGATGATCCGTTCCCGCTTGTCTTCATGGCGCATGTAACTCCATCCTTGCGATGATGATCGATCGAGGTGCCCGGCGCATTGACACAGATCAAAGTCGAGCGCTCGCGGCGTCCGGCCTTTGCAGCTGGCCGGATGGAGGCCGGAGTGCTAGTTTCGCAAGCCAGAGCAAATGGGAGCCATGCTCATGCGAGCTATCCGCCTTTTCTTGTCCATACTCGGCGTTTTGATGGTGCTGCTCGGGCTCGTATGGATCGGCCAGGGAAGCGGCTATTTCCCCTATCCGGCCTCGAGCTTCATGATCAATCAGACGCCCTGGATTTATTGGGGCTCGCTTGTCGCGGTGGCGGGAGTGATCATCGGCTTCATCTCGCGCCGGCTTGGCGATTGAATCCATCGCATCGCGCCGTATGCGAGGAAACTGGAGCGCATCCCAAGGGGATGAGACGCGCTCCAGTCCCGGCACGGCACCTGTCGCCGCCGATCACGTGATAGGGTTCAGCGCCGGCTCCGCCGGCTGGTGATGAACAAGGTCGCGCCAAAGGCCAGGAAGGCGGCGATCACCAGAACCAGATAGAATCCTTCGCTCGTTGTCATGAGTGGTCTCTTCGGAATTAAATGACACGATAGCTATAGGAGTGCTGTCTAAGACGGCATTGATCTGGATCAACACCGTCGAACCCTATTGGCCCATGGCCCAATAGACCCGGCGCCGGCGCGTGCTCTAGCTTCGGGCATCGATTCCTACAGACGGGAGACGGCATAAATGGAAGCCCATATGAAATTCGGCACAGTCCTGACGTGTCTGATCGCTCTTTGCGGCCTTGCCACGCCAGCCTTTGCTGCTGACGCCGTCCCGGTGACGGTCGACAATTTCGTCCGTGCCGAATCCGATCTCTATCTCGGCAACTCCGTCAAGGAGGGCGGCCTCGGCAAGCTCTTCCATCGGCGTGAACCTGCCTCGGTCGACAATCAGATCGTCATCCGGCTCAACCGCGACACGCTCTATTCTTCCGGCGTTTTCGATCTCGATGCCGGGCCGGTTTCGATCACCTTGCCCGATGCCGGCAAGCGCTTCATGTCGATGCAGGTGATCAGCGAGGACCATTATGTGCCCGAGGTCGTCTATGGCGCTGGCACCTATGAGCTGGACAAGGAAAAGGTCGGCACACGCTATGTGATCGTGGGGATTCGAACCTTGGCCGATCCCAATGATCCGGAAGACGTAAAGAAGGTCCATGCGCTCCAGGATGCGATCACGGTCGAGCAGGCCGGTGGTCCCGGCAACTTCGAGATACCGGCCTGGGATCAAGACAGCCAGAAGAAGGTGCGCGACGCGCTTTTGGTGCTCGGTTCCACCCTGCCCGATTTCAGGAAGGCTTTCGGCACCAAGGCGGAGGTCGATCCCGTCCGTCATCTCATCGGCACGGCGCTGGGCTGGGGCGGTAATCCCGACAAGGACGCCATCTATCTCAATATCGTGCCGGCCGGAAACGACGGCACGACCGTCTATAATCTACGCGTGAAGGATGTGCCGGTCGACGCCTTCTGGTCGGTCAGCCTCTACGATGCGAAGGGCTACTACGAGAAGAACGACTACAATGCATATTCCGTCAACAGCGTAACGGCGAAGCGCAGCGACGACGGTTCGGTCGCCATACAGTTCGGCGGCTGCGACGGCAAGATCCCCAATTGCCTGCCGATCATGAAGGGCTGGAACTACACCGTGCGTCTCTACCGGCCGAAATCCCCGATCATCGACGGAAGCTGGAAATTCCCCGAGCCTGAGCCGAAGCGATAACTCTCTCGTTATGGCCGTCAGGCAAAGAAAAAGCGCCCGGTCCTGAGACCGGGCGCCGATGATCTCGCAAGCGTCGCGTGATTTACTTCATCGTCGGCATGACGAATTCAGATCCGGCGCGGATGCCCGTCGGCCAGCGCGTCGTGATCGTCTTGAGCTTCGTATAGAAGCGGATGCCTTCCGGCCCATGCATGTGGTGATCGCCGAACAGCGAGGACTTCCAGCCGCCGAAGGAATGGAACGCCATCGGCACCGGAATGGGCACATTGATGCCGACCATGCCGACCTGGATCTGATGCGCGAATTCGCGCGCCGCGTCGCCGTCGCGGGTGAAGATGGCGGTGCCGTTGCCGAATTCATGCTCGTTGATCATGCGCGCCGCCGTCTCGAAG
Source organism: Nordella sp. HKS 07 (assembly GCF_011046735.1). Lineage (NCBI taxonomy): Bacteria > Pseudomonadati > Pseudomonadota > Alphaproteobacteria > Hyphomicrobiales > Nordella > Nordella sp. HKS 07. Next base: position 3,172,838 of record NZ_CP049258.1, read on the forward strand.
GAGGGGGCGCGGGCCACCGACAGCACCGGGCCGAAGATCTCTTCCTTGTAGATCTTCATTTCCGGCGTGACATGGTCGAAGAGCGAGCCGCCGAGGAAATAGCCATCCTCATAGCCCTGCATTTTGAAGGAGCGGCCGTCGACCACCAGCTTGGCGCCTTCGGCGACGCCGGCATCGATATAGCCCTTCACCTTGTCACGATGCTGGCGCGTGACCAGCGGACCCATTTCGGCTTCGCGGTCCGTGCCGGGTCCGATCTTGAGGCCGCGCACCCGGGGTTCGAGCTTGGCCATCAGGGCGTCGGCCGTCTTGTCGCCGACCGGCACCGCCACCGAGATCGCCATGCAGCGTTCGCCGGCCGCGCCATAGGCCGCCCCCATCAAAGCGTCGACCGCCTGATCGAGATCGGCATCGGGCATGATGATCATGTGGTTCTTGGCGCCGCCCAGCGCCTGGCAGCGCTTGCCGGTGCGCGCCGCGGTTTCGTAGATATAACGCGCGATCGGCGTCGATCCGACGAAGCTCACGGCGGTGATCTCAGGATGGTGGAGGATCGCGTCGACGGCTTCCTTGTCGCCCTGCACGACATTGAAGACGCCGGGCGGCAGGCCCGCTTCTTCGAGCCCCTTGGCGAGCAGCAGCGAGGCTGAAGGATCGCGCTCCGACGGCTTGAGGATGAAGCAGTTGCCGGCGGCCAGCGCCACCGGGAACATCCACATCGGCACCATGGCCGGGAAGTTGAACGGCGTGATTCCGGCGACGACGCCGAGCGGCTGGCGCACCGAATGGCTGTCGACACGGGTGCCGACATTCTCAGTGATCTCGCCCTTGAGCAGCGTCGGGGCGGCGGTGGCGAATTCCACCACTTCCATGCCGCGCTGGATCTCGCCCACGGAGTCGGAAAGTACCTTGCCGTGCTCGGCGGTGATGACGGCGGCGAGCTCATCGGTGCGCTCCTCGAGGAGACGCAGGAACTTGTTGAGAATGCGGGCGCGCCTGAGCGGCGTGGTGGCGGCCCATTCCGGGAAGGCTTTGCGCGCCGTGGCCACGGCGTCATTCACGTCCGCCGTCGAAGCCAGGCCGACGCGGCCGCTCTCCTCGCCGGTCGCCGGATTGAAGACCGGCGCCTGCCGCCCGGAGCGCCCTTCGACCTCACGGCCGCCGATATAATGAGGGATAGTCTTAGCCATTTCTGCTCTCCCGAGAGTTGCCATTGCCGCTTATCGGCTTTAGGCTTGCGCACAACAATGAAGGAAACTGCACTGTCGTTGTGCAAAAATAGATATCAGCCATGGATTGGGATCATATAAGAGTGTTTCTGGCCGTGGCGCGGTCGGGTCAGATCCTGGAAGCGGCCCGCCAGCTCAAGGTGAACCACACGACGGTCGGCCGCCAGCTGAGCGCGCTCGAGGCGAGCCTGAATGCCCGGCTGCTCGAGCGCCGAACCAATGGCTGCCTGATCACGCCGGCAGGCGAAGTCCTGCTGCGCGCCGCCGAGCGGGTCGAATCCGAGCTCCTCCAGGCGGGTGCGCAGATCTCAGGCGCGGGCGAAGGCCTCACCGGCACTGTGCGGGTGGGCGCCCCGGACGGCCTCGGCAATTACTTTCTGTCGCGCGCTCTAGGCGCGCTCGCCATGCAGCATCCGGGACTGACGATCCAGCTCGTGCCGCTGCCGCGCACCTTCTCACTGCCGCGCCGCGAGGCCGATATCGCTGTCACCCTCGACCGCCCCAAGCAAGGGCGGCTCATCGTCAAGAAGCTGACCGACTACACGCTCAGCGTCTACGCGTCCGAAGAGTATCTCGCGCATTCGGCGCCGATCTCGGCGCCGGAGGATCTGGCGGGTCACCTCTTCGTCACCCATGTCGAGGATTTCGTCTATAGCCGCGCGCTCGATTATGCGGCCGAACTCGGGCGCCTGATGAACCGGCACTATGAGTGCGGCAGCGTGGTCGCTCAGATGGAAGCGGTGCGTTCAGGCCACGGCATCGGCATCCTGCATGATTATGCGGCGAGCCAGTTTCCCGAGCTGAAGCAATTGCTGCCGGCCATTCGCTTCACCCGGACCTACTGGCTGATGTCGCATCCCGACACGCATCACATGCGCCGGGTCTCGGAGGTCTATGGCTTCATCGCCAAGGCGGTGACGAGTGCCAAGGCGACCTTCATCAAGTCGTCTGCGTGAGGGGGCGCGGCGCGCGCGTCACATGGCGAACAAGGATCTGAGCGTTCCCTCGAGGTCGGGATCGGGGCTCGAGCAGACGGCGAGGACTGTCGCGTCTTGCGGGCCTACCGCGACATAACCATGACCCATGGTGCTGTCGATATAGATGCTGCCGCCCTTTTCGAGCCGGACCGGCGCATAGTGGTCGGTATGGACGTCGATGGCGCCGTCGAGGACGTAGATGAATTCCTCTCCCGAATGGCGCACCAGCGGGCCGAATTCGCCGATGTCCCGGCTTTTGACCCGGGCGATCACCGGGACCATGCGCTTGCGCTGAATCTCGGTGCAGAGATAGAGATAGTCGTAGTTGGGCGTGGTCTGAAGTAGTCCCTCGTCGGGCTTGCTCACCGACCGTCGGGCCAGCGCCAGGCCCGTATCCACAGGCAGCGCCAGAAGCTCGGCCAGATTGATGCCCAGCCCCTCGCTGATTTGCAGCAGCTTGTCATAGGTCAGCGACATCTGATCATTCTCGACCTTTGACAGGGTCGAGACCGCCACGCCGGTGCGCTTGTTAACGTCCTGAAGAGTCCACCCATTCCGCCGGCGCAGCGCCTTCAGGCATTCTCCGAGCTTGGGCTGTTTGGACATGAGGCTTTCCGGACCGGTTGACGACGGGCCACCCTATGGCGCAGCCGGAGCTTAACGCAAGAACTATTAATTTTCCTATAGGAAAATCAATTTGACATAAGCACTATATCCATTCAAGTTTCCGCTAAAGGGAGTTGGGATGGATATTGTCGATATCGTCGTGATTGGGGGAGGCATTGCCGGCGCATCGCTGGCGCGGATGCTCGCTCAAGGACGCCGGGTGCTGCTCCTGGAACGCGAAAGCCAGCCCGGCTATCACGCGAGCGGCCGCTCCGCCGCGCTCTTTTCCGAAACCTATGGCAACAACATTGTGCGGGCTCTGTCGACCGGCAGCCGCGATTTTTTCACGAGCCCGCCCGAGGATTACGCCGGTTTCGTTCTGACCCGGCCCAGGGGTGCGATGCATGTCGGGCGGACCGGCCAGGAAGCGCTGCTCGCCAGCCGGTCCGAGACGCTTTCTGCCCTGGTCCAGAGTGTGCGCCGGCTCACTGCCGTCCAAACCGCGGCACTCATACCCGTGTTTCAGTCTCAGAATATCTCCGGTGCCGTATTCGAGCCGGACGCGCTCGATCTCGACACCAACGGTCTTCTGCAGGGCGCGCTGCGCGGCCTGCGTCGGCAGGGCGGGGAGATCCGCACAGATGCCGAGGTTCTGAAGCTCTCGCCGCTTTCGGGCGGCGGCTGGCGGATCGAGACGCGGACCGGGGTGGTCGAGGCCGGCATAGTGGTCAATGCCGCGGGCGCCTGGGCCGACGAGATCGCTGCCCGCGCGGGCGTGGCGCCGGTCGGTCTCGCGCCGAAACGGCGTACCGCCTTCCTGTTCGACGTGCCGGGCCGCTCGGTCGACGAATGGCCGATGGTGGTCGATCTCGACGAGACCTTCTATTTCAAGCCCGATGCCGGCAAGCTCCTGGGTTCACCTGCCGATGAAACGCCCTCACCGCCTTGCGATGCGCAAGCCGAGGAACTCGATGTCGCCATCGCGGTAGACAGGATCGAGACGGCGACGACGTTGAAGGTCACGCATCTGTCGCATCGCTGGGCGGGGGCTGCGCAGCTTCGTTGCCGACAAGACGCCGGTCGTGGGATTCGATCCCGACATGCCCGGCTTCTTCTGGTGCGCCGGCCAGGGCGGATACGGTTTCCAGACCTCACCGGCAATGTCCAGGCTCGGCGCAGCCCTCATCGCGAGCGCCCAGATGCCTGAGGATCTCGCCCGGCTCGGTATAACCGCCGCGGCTTTGTCGCCCGACCGCTTCCGCATGAACGCCCGCATTTGATGAGCAGGACGCCTCGCCAATGAAGATCTTCATCGCCGCCCTCATCACCGAGACCAACACCTTCTCGCCCTTGCCCACCGGGGCGGCGAGCTTCTACGCCGCCGACACCTATCGCCGCCGGGATGCAAGTCTCGACGACACGGCGGCCGAGACGATCTGCCAGAAGACCTGGCGCCGGCTCGCCGAGCGCGACGGGCATGAAATCGTCGAAAGCGTCACCGCCATCGCCCAGCCGGCCGGCACCACCATACGGCCGCTCTATGAAGAACTGCGCGACACCATCCTCGATGATCTGCGCAAGGCGGGGCCCGTCGACATCGTTCTCCTGCTGATGCATGGCGCGATGGTAGCCGACGGCTATGACGATTGTGAGGGCGACACGGCCGAGAAGGTCCGCGCCATTGTCGGCCCCGACGTGCCCGTCGGCATGGAGCTCGACCTTCACTGCCATCTGACCGACCGCATGATCGACAATTGTTCGGTGATCATCGCTTTCAAGGAGTATCCGCATACCGACATGGAGCCGCGCGCGGCCGAGCTCTATGATCTGTGCCTGAAGGCGCGGCGCGGTGAGATCCGGCCGGTGATGGCGCTCCATGACTGTCGCATGATCAATATGTGGCGCACGCCGGTCGAGCCGATGCGCGGCTTCGTCCAGCGCATGCGGGCGCTCGAGGGCCGCGACGGCATTCTCTCCGTCACCTTCGGCCATGGTTTCCCCTGGGGCGATGTCGAGGATGTCGGCGCCCGGATGCTGGTGGTGGCCGACGGCGACCGCGACAAGGCGCGCCATGTGGCCGAGGAGCTCTCGCGCGAGGTATGGGACATGCGCCACGCCACGGGGACGCGCCATGACACGGTGGACGAGGCTCTCGACCATGCGCTCAAGGCGCGCAACGGTCCCGTGGTGCTCGCCGATGTCGCCGACAATGCCGGCGGCGGCGCGCCCGGCGACAGCACCTTTATCCTGCGCCGCATCATCGATCGCCGGATCGGCAATGTGGTAAGCGGCTGCTACTGGGACCCGCAGGCCGTGGCCCTGTGCGAGGAAGCGGGCGAGGGGGCGAGCTTCGATCTGCGCATCGGCGGCAAATGCGGCAAGGCTTCGGGCGATCCGGTGGATCTGCGCATCACTGTCAAGCGCCTGCTGCCGGAAGTGCTGCAGAGCGGATTGAGCGAGGACTGGGCGCCTTTGGGTCGTGGGGTGTGGGTGCAGGCGGCCGACGATGTCGACCTGGTCCTGGTGACTTTGCGCAGCCAGACCTTCGCCCCCGATGCTTACAGTGCCTTCGGCATAGACGTGTCGCGCAAGGCGATCGTGGTGGTGAAGTCGACCCAGCATTTCTATGCCGGTTTCGCGCCGATCGCCTCCGAGATCCGCTATGTCACCACGCCGGGCGCCATTCCGCCCGATTATGCCGCCATCGCCTACACCAAGCGCCGCCTGCCTTTCTGGCCACGCGTCGAAAATCCCTTCACCTGACCTTCACCGCGAAAGGACGCCATGACAAAGCAAAGCCGCCTGCCGTCCAATATCACTGCACGGATCGATGCGCTCTTCGCGCCCTGGGCGAAGCCGGAGTCGCCCGGCGCCGCGGTCGGCGTAACGTTGAACGGGCGCGAGATCCATCGCGGTTTCTATGGCATGGCCGATATCGCGCATGGCGTCGCGATCGACGAAAACACCGTCATCCGCATCGGCTCGCAGACCAAGCAGTTCACCGTGCTCCTGGCGCTGATGCTCGAAGCCGAGGGCAAGCTCTCGATGGCGGACGATGTCCGCCGCTATTTGCCCTGGTTGCCGGAATATCCCGAGACGGTCACCTTGCACCATCTCGCCGCCAATGTCGGGGGCCTGCGCGATTTCCTCGAGATCATGATCCTCGGCGGGCTGCCGATCGGCGCGCCCTCGACCCGTGCCCTCGCGCGCCGCATCATCGCCGGCCATCGCGGCGTGAATTTCCGGCCGGGCCGCGATCTCATCTATTGCAACACCGGCTTCTTTCTTCTGTCCGAGATCGTCGAGCAGGTTTCGGGGCGGAGCTTCAACGAGCTTCTGGAGGAGCGAATCACTGGCCCGTTGGGAATGCGCGACACGCGGTTGATGCGCTGGGATTCGGAAATCCAGCGGCGGCTCGCCGACCATCATACGCGAGGTCCCGACGGTCGCTGGCACAAGGCGCAATGGGGCCTCGTGCTCGGCGGCGAAGGCGGCATGGTTTCGACGCTGGAGGACATGAAGCTCTGGCTCGCCAATCTCGATGCACCGAAGGTCGGGACGCCTGAGATCTATGCGCGCATGTCCGCCCCGGGCGCCGTGATCAACGGCATCCCGACGACTTATGGCATGGGGCTCGTCGCGTGCCGCTATCGCGGCCTGACGAGCATTGGTCATGGCGGGGGCGTGGCCGGCGGCCGCTCCGAATCGGTGCGCTTTCCCGAAGCCGGCATCGGCATCGTCATTCTTGGCAACACCGACGACATGGGCCCGTTCTCGCTCGCCCGCCGGATCGTCGATATCCTGCTCGGCCATGAGCAGGGACCTCCGCGTGCCCAAGGTGCCGCGGAGCGGCTCAGGAAGGCGCAAGGACTCTACCGCGCCGAAGAGAGTGATGATGTGTTCGGCATCGCCTTCGACAAGGGCGAGCCGGTCTTCGTCACCAATATGGGCGCGATGCCGATCGGGCAGACGGAGGAGGGCGCCTTCATGCCGGAACGCGGCATCCTGCCACTCGAATTCATCCCGCGTGACGATGGCGATATCGATACGCGCTGGTTCGGTAGCGAGCGGCGTTTCAGGCGTTTGTCCGATACAGCACTGCCAACATCGCCGTCGCTCTGCGGGCGATACGCCGACCCGGCCACCGGCTTCGCGGCGGAGATCGGCAGCGACACCGAAAGGACCGTGATCCGTCTCAGCACACCCTACGGAATCTGGGAAGCGGAGCTCGAGGCCCGCGCACCGGACCTTTATCTGGCGTTACCGCGCCGTATCATCGCCGACACGGAGCCGCCGCCCGTCTCCGCCGGCGGCTGGCTGTTCACCATCCGCAGCGTCGCGGGCGGCATCGTGCTTAACGACGACCGCACCAAGCAGCTGATGATGTTGCGCGCTTGACGGGCAGATGTCTTAGTGTTTAGTCTCAAGAAATTAGCGGTTAAGAAAAAAATTAAACGATCGGCAAACCCGACAATCCTGCGCCGAGCAGAAACAGGTTGTGAAACGTGCTCCAGAGAGGACGAAAATGATCAAGCTACAGATGAAGGCCTTTGGATTGGCCGTCGTCATGGCGGGCGCCATGATGCCGGTGCTTTTCGGATCTCCCGCTGAGGCGGCGAAAAATGTGCTGGTGGTAGCCAAGGCGGAGGATCCGCCGACCGCCGATCCCGGCGTCGAGATCTCCAATAACGGCTACACGCTCACCTATGCCGCCTATCAGCGGCTGGTGAAATACAAGGGTGGTACAACCGATGTCGTGTCCGAGCTCGCCAAGAGCTGGACGAGCGATCCCAGCGGCCTCGTCTGGACCTTCACCTTGAACGAAGGCAATAAATTCGATGACGGCTCGCCGGTCGATGCGGCCGCCGTCAAGTTCAGCTTCGATCGCCTCAAGGCGCTGGGTGAAGGCCCGGGCGACGCCTTCCCGACCCTCGACAAGGTCGATGTGGTCGATCCCATGACGGTGCGCATGACGCTGTCGAAGCCCTTTGCGCCGTTCCTCTCGGCTCTCGCCACCACCGGCGCCGCCATCGTCAATCCGAAAGTGATGGAGCACGCGAAGGACGGCGACAATGCCAAAGGCTGGCTCGCCGTGAACAGCGCCGGCAGCGGCGCCTATCGCATTTCGAGCTGGGAGCGCAACCAGACCATCATCCTCGACCGCAACCCGCATTATGCGGGGCCCGAGCCGGCGCTGAAGCGGATCGTGTTCAAGATCGTACGCGAGACCTCGGCCCGCCGCCTGCAGCTCGAGAATGGCGATGTCGATCTCATCGAGCAGGTGCCGGTCGACCAGGCCGAGGCGATGAAGAGCAATAAGGACCTCGTGGTCGAGAGCAATCCGAGCCTCTATGTCGATTACGTCTATATGAACAACAAGCGGGCGCCGCTCGACAATGTGAAGGTGCGCCAGGCGATCTCCTATGCCGTCGATTACAAGGGACTGGTCGATGGCGTCATGCAGGGCCAGGCCGTGCAGATGCGCGGACCCGTACCGCAGGGCCTGTGGGGCCATGACCCCAATGCCTTCCAATACAGCTACGATCTCGACAAGGCGAAGGCGCTGCTCGCCGAAGCCGGCGTCAAGGACCTCAAGCTGACCTACACATTTTCGCAGGCCGATCCCATCTGGGAACCGGTGGGCATCGCCTTGCAGGCGGGGCTCGCGCAGATCGGGGTGAAGCTCGAGCTGCAGAATCTCGCCGACACCGCCAAGCGTGAGCAGGCCGCCAAAGGCAATTACGACCTGACCGCCGGCGCCTGGACGCCCGACTACGCCGACCCCTACATGTTCATGAACTACTGGTTCGATCCCGACCGTATGGGCGGCCCCGGCAACCGCGCCTTCTACAAGAACGACAAGGTCACCGAGCTGGTGCGCAAGGCGGCCGATCTCACCGACCAGGCGGAGCGCGAGAAGCTCTATATCGAGGCCCAGAAGATCGCAATCGAGGATGCGCCCTATCTGCTGCTCCTGCAGAAGAACGACATCTTCGTGCGCCGTGCTTCGGTCCAGGGCTTCGTCTACAATCCGATGCTCCTGCAGGTCTATAACCTGGCCGAGATGTCGAAGAGCGAGTAGGCACGAAGGCCTGGGAGGGATAGGCCGATGCCGTTCATCCAGATCGTGGTGAGACGCCTGGCGCTGCTGCTGTTCGTGGTGCTGGGCGTCGTCATCATCACTTTCACCATCTCGCATCTGATTCCGGGCGACCCGGCGCGGATGATCGCGGGGGATCGGGCGAGCGACGAGACGATCGCGAATATCCGCAAGGAATACGGCCTCGACCGGCCGGTGCCGGAGCAATTCGTGACCTATGTCAAAGGCCTCCTCAACGGCGATCTCGGCATCTCGCTGCATACCCGCCGCCCGGTCGCGGAGGATATCCGCACCTTCATGCCGGCGACGCTGGAACTGGGCCTCTTCGCGCTCATCTTCGCCGTTCTCGCCGGCATACCGCTGGGCGTCCTCTCCGCCGTCTACAAGGACGGGCCGATCGACCAGATCGCCCGCACCGTCTCGATTGCCGGCATCTCCATGCCGGCTTTCTGGTTCGGCCTCGCGCTGATCATCGTGTTCTACGCCAAGCTGAATATTCTGCCGGGCAGCGGCCGCATCGCGCTCGATGTACTGCCGCCCGACCGGGTCACCGGCTTCTACCTGATCGACACCATCCTCGCCGGCGATTGGGACGCGTTCCGCAGCGCCGCGCGCCACCTGATCCTGCCTGCCTTCGTGCTGGGCTTCGTCAATCTCGGCATTATCACCCGCCAGATACGCGCCTCGATGCTGGAGGTGCTGCAGGAGGATTACATCCGCACCGCCCGCGCCAACGGTCTGAGCCGGAAGGCGGTGATCCTGGGGCACGCGCTGCGCAATGCGCTGATCCCGTCGGTCACGCTTCTCGGCCTCGCTTTCGGCGATCTCCTCTACGGCGCCGTCCTGACCGAGACCGTATTCGCCTGGCCCGGAATGGGCAGCTATGTCGTGACCTCGATCCAGACGCTCGATTTTCCCGCGATCATGGGTTTCACCGTCGTCGCCTCGATCGGCTATGTCCTGGTCAATCTCGTGGTCGACCTGATCTATATGCTGCTTGACCCGCAGATCCGTGAGGTGGGCTGATGAGCCTGTCGACGCTTCCGGCTTCGGCCGCCACCCGCCTGCCGTCCTTGCGTTTCCTTTGGTACCGGGTGCGCAAGAGCCCGCTGACACTCGTCGGCGGCGCCATCTGTCTTCTCGTCCTGGTCCTGATCGTGGCGGCGCCGATCCTGGCGCCCTACGATCCGGACGCCATCAACCTGACGGCGCGGCTTTTGCCGCCGAGTGCGGCGCATTGGTTCGGCACCGATGAGGTCGGCCGCGATATCTTTTCGCGGGTCATCTACGGCGCCCGCGCGTCCTGCGGCGCCGGCTTCTCGATCGTGCTGCTCTCCACCGTGATCGGCGTCACCGCCGGCTGCTTCTCGGGGATCGTCGGCGGGCGCACCGACACGGTGATCATGCGGCTGATGGACGTGCTGCTCGGCCTGCCGGCCCTGATCCTCGCCATGGCCCTTGCCGCGGCCTTGGGCCCCAGCCTCTTCAACGCCATGCTGGCCGTGGCGATCGTCCGCATCCCCGCTTATGTGCGCCTCGCCCGGGCCCAGACCTTGTCGTTGCGCGCCAAATATTATGTGAAGGCGGCGCGCACTTTCGGCGCCTCGCCGCTGCATATCCTGCGCTGGCACATCCTGCCCAACGCGCTGTCGCCGATCGTGGTGCAGGCGACCCTCGACCTTGGCGGCACCATCCTGATCGCCGCGGCCTTGAGCTTCATCGGACTGGGCGCCCAGCCGCCGACCGCGGAATGGGGATCAATGGTGTCGAGCGGTCGCAATTATTTCCTCGACCAATGGTGGTACGCCACCTTCCCCGGCCTCGCCATCCTGATCGCCGCGATGGGATTCAATCTCGTCGGCGACGGCTTGCGCGACCTGCTCGATCCGAAGCTCGGCCCCAGATGACCGAACCGCTCCTCGATATCGCCGGCCTGTCGCTGGAATTCCCCACCTTCCGCGGCCCCGTGCAGGCGCTGACCGATGTCAGCCTGTCGGTCGGGCCCGGCGAGATCGCCGGCCTCGTCGGTGAATCGGGCTGCGGCAAGTCGGTCACCACAATGGTGGCGACAAGGCTTCTGCCGGAAGGCCGCTACCGCATCACGAGCGGACGCATCCGCCTCTTCGGCCGCGACCCGATGACGATGAGCGAGGGCGACCTGCAGGAGATGCGGGGCAGTCAGGTTTCGACGATCTTCCAGGAGCCGATGAATGCGCTCAATCCGACCTTGAGGGTGGGCCGGCAGATCACCGAGGTGATCCTCAGGCACCAGCGCATGAGCAAGACGCAGGCCGCCGCACGGGCGCGCGAGCTCCTGGCCGACATGCAGATCGCCGACCCCGACGGCGTGATGCGCGCCTATCCTTTCGAGCTGTCGGGCGGCATGCGCCAGCGCGTGCTGATCGCCATGGCCTTCTCCTGCAATCCGAAGCTCATCATCGCCGACGAGCCGACGACGGCCCTCGACGTCACCGTCCAGGCCCTGATCCTGCAGCTCATCCGCGGGCGCGCACGCAAGACCGGCACCGCGGTGATCTTCATTTCGCACGACATGGCGGTGATCTCGCAGCTCTGCGACCGGATCACCGTCATGTATGCCGGCCGCGTGGTCGAGCGCGGCGCTACCGCCGACGTGCTGCGCCATCCGCAGCATCCCTATACGCGGGCCCTGTTGCGCTGCCTGCCGGAACGGGCGGCGCATAAGGAGCCGCTCGAGGCCATCCCCGGTACGGTGCCGAGCCTGATCGAGCCGCCCGCCGGTTGCCTCTTCCGCCCACGCTGCCCCGAGGCGGTCGAGGCGTGCGGTGCCACGCCACCCTTCTTCACTCCGGCGCCGCGTCATGATGTCGCCTGCTGGCGTCGCCGGGAGCTCGTCCCATGACCACGGCGGACATGGCGCTTTTGCAACTCGAGGGAGTGGGCGTCCGCTTTCCGGTGGCGTCCGGCTGGATCAGTCCGAGGATTCATGTCCACGCGGTGAACGGCGTCGATCTGGAGCTGCGCCGCGGTGAGACGCTCGGAATTGTCGGCGAGTCCGGTTGCGGCAAGAGCACGCTCGGCCAGGCGATCATGGGGCTGGCGCCGGTGACCCAGGGCCGCATCAGTTTCGAGGGTCATGACATCGCTGCCCTGCCGCGCGAGGAGGCGCGCGCCATAAGGCGGCGCATGCAGATCGTATTCCAGGATCCGCAGTCGTCTCTCAACCCGCGCATGCCGGTCTGGCGGCTCATTGCCGAGCCGCTGCAGATTCAGGGTGGCCTCTCCGCTTCGGCGCTGCGCGGTCGCGCCGCCGAACTCGCCGAGGCGGTAGGCCTGAGGGCGGATCAGATCGATCGCTATCCGCATGAATTCTCGGGCGGCCAGCGCCAGCGCATCGCCATCGCGCGTGTCCTGGGGCTCGAGCCCAGCCTTCTGGTGCTGGACGAGCCCACCTCGGCGCTCGACGTCTCGGTGCAGGCGCAGATCGTCAACCTGCTGCTGAAGCTCCAGCGCGATCTCGGTCTCACTTATCTGCTGATCTCGCATGACGTCGCGCTGATCCGGCATGTCTGCGACCGGGTGGCGGTGATGTATCTGGGCCAGGTGGTCGAGACCGGCGCGGCGGAGGAGGTGCTCGCCGATCCGCGTCATCCCTATACGCGCACCTTGCTCGATGCGGTTCCGAGCCTCGACCATCCGCTGCCGCATGTGACCGCGGCGCGTGCCGCCGAGCTGCCGAGCAACCGCCGGCTCCCCACCGGCTGTTTCTTCCGCGAGCGCTGCGCCTTCGCCGCCGCCGGCTGCGACGCGCCACAGATTTTGCGTCCGATGAGCGATGGCCGCGCGGTACGGTGCCACCGCGCCGAGGCGATCCGGTCGACCCATTCGATGATCCCGTCGATTGAGCAAGCGACCGGCTCTTGAATTTGCTGGACTAAGAGATTCCTTTAGGGAATTCTGAGCCGGGTCCCGGCAGTGTCCGTGGGCGTGTTGACGGGATGCGACAAGAGCTTCTGGATCATTACGACGAAGGCCGGGTGACGGCCATCAGCCGGGACGTCGCCGGGGCGATCGATGCCGCGACCTTCGGCGCGGGCTCCTGGGACGACGTGCCGTTGACGCTGAGCCGCGCCTTTCCCGGTTCCTTCGGTCTTATCTACAACATGAATTTCCCGGAGAAGCGGCTGAATTTCCTCTCCGTGCAGAATACCGACCCGATCTTCGCGACATCCCTGGCCGAGCATTTTGCCTATATCAATCCTTGGGCGCCATTCTGGATATCCAAGAAAAGCGCATTCATTGCCGCGTCGGAGGAGGTCTATCCCGCCCGCACTTTCGCCAAGTCGGAGTTCTACAATGACTGGCTTCTGCCGCAGAACAAGTCTGAGGCCGCCGCCGGAATGAAGATCGTCGGCGAGCGTGATGAGGCGGTGCATCTTCTCTTTCATTTCCCGCTGACGAAATCCGAACTCTATGACAAGGTGGGGAAGGAAGTTCTCAGCCGGGTTCGTGGAAATTTCGAGCGCTCGATCAATCTGGCGCGCCTGTTGCGCTCCGACGTCGAAGCGGCGCTGACCGAAACGGCGCTTTTGCAACGCGGCCGTTGCGCCGCCTTCGTCGTCGATGGCAGCCGGCTGCTGCGCGACGCGAATTCGAAAGCGGAGCGATTGCTGTCGGCCGGAGAGGCGGTGGTGACGCGCAACGGCCGCTGCCACCTCACGGACAAGGAGGCGGATGTCCGCTTCGGCGCGACGCTGGAAAAGCTGGCTGGAGGAATCCCGACCAATGCGTCCCGTCTCGCTTTCCGCACATCGGCCGGCGCCTGGCAGACCTCGCTCGCCGCCATTCCGCCGCCGTCGTCATCCGGTGCCATCGCCGCGTTGCTGCCGCCCCGCCGGATGATCCTGGTTATGGTCGCCGATCTCCGACCGCGGGTAGTTGAAACCGGCGATCTGGCGGTCCTCGCGGGCCTCTTCGCTTTGACGCCGGCGGAGATCGCCTTCTGCCGGCGGCTGCTTCTGGGGGAATCCGTGGCCGAGGCCGCCGAGCGGCTCGCCATAACGGAGGGCACCGCCCGAACCCGGCTGAAGGCCATCCTGCACAAGACCGGCACGGCGCGGCAGAGTCAGCTCATGCTGCTCCTGTCACGATTGGACTGAGCGCCCACTCCCATTTGGGAGTGGTCAGCGCCTTGCGGATTTCTGCAAGCTGGCACCGTTCAGGAAGGAATCGATGTTGCGAACCCTCAGTCTGGCGCCATGGGCGGCGCTCTCAACCACTTTGTGCTGTGCCTCGGCACTGGCGGCCCCCGATTGCGAATTCGCCGATCCCGGCAAGGCGTTTGCCGTGGCGGGTACAGTACTCCAGGCCGGCGCAGCGAACGACCTTGTCGCCGAGATGGGCTATCGCAAAGTGGTTGCCATCGAAGACAAGAAGCGCGGCTGCGTCGCTTATGTGCAGGCCCGCCGCGCTCCGGGATGTGCCAAGGGCAGGAGCGCAACGGCGAAGGGAAAGACCTTCGTCATCAGCTTCACACCCCTCGTGCTGCCGGGCGCCGACAGCGTCAGTTGCCGGTAGCGGGAGGACACGCGTGAAGAATCTCATCCTTGTACTGCTGTTCTGCACCGCCGCGACCGCGGCCCAGGCAAAATGCCCAGGTGATCCCGATGACGGAAAGCGCCTGACGGTCACCGGCAGGATTTTCTACGCCGACCGGCAGGGCGCCACGTATTTCTTCGGTCTCGAGGAGTGCCGGATTCTCGTTCACGCCAAGAACAACGGCAAAGGCGCCTGCAAGGTCGGCGGGACGCTCACCGTGACGGGAATTTTCTACTTCTGCGACTGGCTCGGCGATTGTGTCAAGGAGGCGGGCGACATGGATGCGATCGAGGCGAGCAAGATTAGCTGTCGCTGATGTGAGGATCTGACAAGCTGGAGGCATGAGGGAATGACGTTACTGGCCAGGATCGCCCTGATCGGGCTGCTCGTCTCGTTTGCTTCTGAAACCGTCCGGGCAGATGATCCTTCTCCCGATGCCGCCAGGGACGTCCAGACCACTCTGGGCAAGCTCGGCTATCTCAGATCCGAAGCAACGGGAAAATGGGACAAGACCACCATCGAGGCGGCGATGCGATTTGCCTCGGAAGTGGAATTGCCGCTGCCCCTTATCTCCTTCGGCGCCGACCGCGCCATCCTGCGCAAGGTCCTGGCTGCCGAAGGTGATCGCCGCACAAGCGGAAGGGATATATTTCTGGCCCCCAACGGCCCCTCCCGCTGGTCTGACGACCTCCATCTCTCCGAAGATGGAGCGACGGCGCTTACGGGGACGCAGTCATCCATCGTCATCTGGAACGCCGCCACCGGACGGCCTTTGCGCGTGCTATACGATCATTGCTGCGTGACGGCCGCCAGCCTGAGCGGGGACGGCAAGCTTGCTGCTTTCATCGATAACGAATCGACTGTCAGGATGGTCGATACGGCCACGGGGAAGTTTGCGGCCGTGTTCACGCTTGCCAAGGGGTCGGATGGGTCGGATCGCGATCCATCCACAATCCGCTTCATGCCATCGAACGATGCCGTCGTGATCGCCGACGATGAGGGCAGTATCACGCTCCATCCGCTTACCGGCGGCAAATCCCGTCTGGTGGGCAATCATATTCCGCCGAAGGAAGACCCTACGAGCGCTGGCGAGATCAAAAGCCTTTCGGTCTCCGGCGACGGCAAGCTCGTGGCCTCGCTTTCGGCCTATGACGGCAAGCTGAAAATATGGAACCTGGCGAAAGGCAAGCTGCAGCGCGAGGTGAAGCTATTCCCTGAGAACAAGGGAGGCGATGCCGCCGACGACTCCATCGGCTCGACCGAACGGCAGATGATTGCTTTCGACAGCAAGGGCGCCTCGATTACTGTCGCCGCTTTGAGAATTGGCAACGATTTCCAGGTCATCACGCCGGTAATTCAAAAGATTGACGTGGCGAGTGGAAAAGTCAGCCGGATCGACGCTGTGCCCGTGGTATTCGCGGCGGCATCCGCCGGCGGTCTCCTGGCCGCGTCCGACCCCAGGGCTGGTGAAGTGAGCCTTTACGACATGAGCAGCCTGGAGAAGACCGCGGCAGTCAAATCCAACCTCCTCGTCAATGCGATCGACGCCGGCGGGCGCCGCGCGCTTGCGCAAGTCCCCGCCAACGAGTGGTCATATGAAGGCAATTTCGTATTCTTCGACATGGCGGCAGGCACGACGGTGGCGACGCCGACCCTGAAAGCGGAGTACATCAACCGTTTTGCCGTCAATGACGAGAACAAGACCGCCTATCTCGGAGTTTTCGAGGACAAGCTCGCCTCCCTTTCTCTGGTCACGGGCGAGGTCAGTTTCATCCCCCTCAAAGGGTTGCCCCCAGCGGAAGCTGGCAAGCCCGCGCTCTCGCTGCGGGCACTCGATCTGGTTTCGGGCAAGATTATAGATCGGGAGGATATTTATGTGCCGGCGAGGGGCCAGGAGTCCGAGACGCCGCCGCGCGTCCTGTCGATCGACCCAGGCACCGGCAATGTCGATATTCGCGGCATCACGACGCCGCCGGTCGAGAACGGCTACTATGGTATAGTCGGCACGGCACTTTCGGCGGACGGCCGGTTTGCGGTGAACGGGTATCAAAGGGAGCGTGAAAGCGAGGATGCCGAAGCGTTCGTCTCGATCGTCGACGTGTCCACCGGCAAGGAAAAGGCGAACTTTCCTTTCTACCCGCAAACCCACGGCGCTGTTGGCCTCACATGCCTGTGGTTCGGGACCGTCTGCAAGCAGCGCAGCCTGCAGACCACCCATGAAATCGCGCGAAACATGTTCGGTTACGCCACCGACATCACCTTCACCGGATCCGGCAAATACGTTCTCGCGGGCTATTGGGAACCGGCGATTTCGGCCATTGATGCAGAGACGGGTGAAATCGCGACCATATACAATACGTCTTTGACCTACGAGAAATGGGGCATTCCCGCGAAAAAAGTAGGCCCCGGCCTCGGCAAGAAGGACGGATGGGATCCGGAAGTGGCCGAAGCCGGCGCGCGCGGCGCTTCTGTTCCCCGGCTGGTGCTTCCCCTTCCCGCCAGCGACGATTTCCTGGCGGTGCTCGAATCGGATTTCGGCTCGAAGGCCTTCATGCTCCGCTTTTCCGCCGGGCGTTCCGATCCAAGCGCCGTGATCGAGATACCGGCGCGCGCCGACAAGGGTGTCGTGTCGCCGGACGGAAACCTTGTCGCGCTCGGTTATGCGGGCGGGCTCATTCTCATTCTTGATGTGGAAACGGGAAACATCCGAAGCACGCTCTATGATAACCACGGCCTGCCGGGCACCCTGCGCTTCTCCGCCGATAGCCGGAGGCTCTATTCCATCTCGACGATAAAATATTCCGGACAGACGGCCGATGGCGCATTCCGCATCTGGGACACGGCGAACGGCGATCTACTTGCCAGCACCCATGTGTTCGCCAATGGTGAATGGATTACGCTCACGCCTGAAGGTTTCTACACAGGAACCGCTGCGGCCGGCC
Organism: Nordella sp. HKS 07; assembly: GCF_011046735.1. NCBI lineage: Bacteria > Pseudomonadati > Pseudomonadota > Alphaproteobacteria > Hyphomicrobiales > Nordella > Nordella sp. HKS 07. The sequence goes on from NZ_CP049258.1 coordinate 3,190,269, forward strand.
GGAAAGTCGCCGTCCGCCTCGGAGAGAAGGAAAGCGTGCCGGAGGCGGACGTCGCGAGGATGCTTCATCGCCCGGATCTTGTCGCAGCGCGCCTCGCGGGCGAAAGCAAGGAGAAGCTTGCGGCGGCTGCGGCGAGCCTCGCTTTCAAATAGCCCGATCGCTCTAAGCAAGTATGATGAATATTGATAGACATCATACTCTCGCCTGTATAGGTTCCCGCTCGGCGTGAACGAAGCGGGGAGTGGGCGATGCGGATTGCGAGGATCTTGGCTGGTCTGGCCATTCTGGCGCTGCTCGCCTCCGGGCCGGTGCGGGCCGAGACGACGCTGACCTATTCATGGCCTTCCAATGTCGGGCCTCTCAACCCACATGCCTATGCCCCGAACGAAATGTTCGCCCAGGCCATGCTCTATGAGCCGCTGGTCAGATATCAGGCTGATGGCACGATCAAGCCCTGGCTGGCGACGGCATGGACCGTGTCGGGCGACGGACATGTCTACAACTTCACGCTGCGCAAGGGCGTTAGGTTCTCGGACGAGTCGGTCTTCGACGCCGCCGCCGTCAAAGCCAATTTCGATACTGTCCTGGCAAGCCGTGACCGTCACAGCTGGCTGGAACTCGCCAACCAGGTGGTGAAGACCGAAGCGCTCGATGAGTCGACCTTCCGCCTCACCTTGAAGAATTCATACTATCCGGTTCTGCAGGAGCTGGCTCTGATCAGGCCGTTCCGATTCATCTCGCCCAAAGCGATTCCTGCCGAAGGCACCGCCGACAAGATCGTGGCGCCCGTCGGCACCGGGCCTTGGAAGCTGGTGGAGACGAGGCTCGGCGAATATGACGTCTTCGCCCGGAACGAGGATTACTGGGGGCCGAAGCCGACTTTCGACCGCATCGTCGTGAAGGTCATTTCCGACCCGAACAGCCGCGCCGTGGCGTTCGAGACCGGAGACATCGACCTGATCTATGGCGAGGGCCAGATCTCTCCCGATACCTTCGCCCGTTTCCAGGCGATGTATCCGGGACGGACCGGACTGTCGGAGCCCTTGATGACGCAAATGGCGGCGCTGAACACGAAGCGGGCGCCCACCAACGACCTGGCGGTCCGCCGGGCCATCAATCATGCGGTGGACAAGGACGCCATTGTGGCCGGCGTCCTTTATGGCACGCAGAAGCGCGCCGATACGCTCTTCGCGCCGAATTTCCCTTACACCAATGTCGGGCTCGCACCTTACGGCTACGATCCGGCCAAGGCGCAGGCGCTGCTCGATGAGGCCGGATGGGTGCGCGCGGAGGGCCAATCCATCCGCGCGAAAGACGGCGTGTCGCTGCGTATTGAGCTCAACTATGTCGGCAACAACGCGCAGCAGAAGGCGATTGCCGAGGTCATCCAGGCCGATCTGCGCAAAGTGGGCATCGACGCCGTGCTGGTGGGCGAGGAAGCCAATTCCCTCGATGCGCGTCAGCGCAGCGGCGAGTTCGGCATGATACTCGGGGAGACATGGGGCGCGCCCTATGATCCGCATTCCTTCCTGAGCTCGATGCGCGTTCCCTCCCATGCCGACTATCAGGCGCAGTCCGGTCTGGCCATGAAGCCCGAAATCGATGCCAAGATAAGTCAGGTGCTGGTGACGGTGGACGAGGCGAAGCGGCAGCAACTCTATAAAGAGATCCTGTCGACCTTGCATGAGCAGGCGGTCTATCTGCCGCTCACCTACGGAACCTCGCTGCTGGTGGCCGGGCCGAAGCTCGGCGATATCGGCTTTGGCGCCACGGTCTCGGAGATCCCGTTCGAGACATTTCGTCCGGTGAAGTGAGGCGGGGCCCGATGCTGCGCTTCATAGTAGGCCGGATTGCGCTTTTGCCGCCGATGTTGCTCGGCGTCTCGGCCGTCGTCTTTTTGATGCTGCGCCTCGGGCGCGGCGATCCGGCGCTCGACTATCTGCGGCTGTCGCAGATTCCGCCGACCGATGAGGCGATCGCCAAGGTTCGCATCCTGCTTGGACTAGACCGCCCGCTGCTCGAGCAGTATTTCAGCTGGCTTTGGGACGCCATGCGCCTCGACTTCGGCGTTTCCTATGTCACGCGGCGGCCGGTACTCGACGAATTCCTCTATTACCTGCCGGCGACGCTGCAGCTCGCGGCCTTCGCGCTTCTGATCACGCTTGTCGTCAGCATTCCGCTCGGCATCTGGGCGGCGCGCCATCCCGACAGGCTGCCCGATCACATCGTCCGCGGCATCGCCTTCATCGGCGTCTCGATGCCGAATTTCTGGCTCGGCTTCCTGCTCGTGATCGCCTTCTCGCTATGGCTGGGCTGGCTGCCGCCGCTCGGCAAGGGCGGCCTCGAGCACGTGCTCATGCCGGCGGTTGCCGTGTCTCTCATGTCGCTGTCGATCAATGCACGCCTCCTGCGCGCCAGCATGCTCGAGGTGGGGGCGCAGCGGCATGTCCTCTATGCCAGACTGCGCGGCCTGTCCGACAGGCGCATCACGCAGAACCACATTCTGCGCAACGCGATGCTGCCCATCGTCACCGCCACCGGCATGCATGTCGGCGAGTTGATCGGCGGCACGCTCGTCGTCGAGAACATCTTCGACTGGCCCGGTCTCGGCCGCTATGCGGTCTCGGCCATCTATAATCGCGATTTCCCGGTGCTTCTGTGCTTCGTTCTGCTCATGACGGTGATCTTCGTCCTGTGCAATCTGCTCATCGATATTCTGTATGCCTGGCTCGATCCGAGAATCCGGCTGTACGCGGAGAAGGCGCGATGAGCATCGACAGTACGCTCGACAGGCCGGCATCATCGCTCCATCGTCATCGGCGCGGCGTCTGGCAGGTGCGGCTGGCGGCAACGATGATTGCCGTGCTCGCCTTCCTTGCTGTCGCCGCACCACTCATCGTCCCGCATGACCCTAATCTGGTGGACCTGGCGGCCAAACTGCAGGGGCCGAGTGCTGCGCATTGGCTCGGCACCGATCATCTCGGCCGCGACATGCTGGCGCGCCTGATCTATGGAACGCGGGTCTCGCTCGGCTCCGTCGCCATCATCCTGGTGCTGATCCTGGCGCTCGGTATCGGCGTGGGCGGCGTCTCGGGCTATATCGGCGGGCGCGTCGACCAGCTCATCATGCGGTTCTGCGACGTCTTCCTGACTTTTCCGACTTTCGTACTGGCGCTGTTCTTGATCGGCGTGCTCGGCACCGGAATGGTCAATGTCATCGTCGCCGTCGTGCTCTCGCACTGGGCGTGGTATGCGCGCATTGTGCGGGGGCTGGTGTTGTCGATACGCGAGCGCGATTTCGTCACCGCCGCCGAGATGGCGGGCGCCGGACGCTTCAGAATATTCGTCGAGCACATCATGCCGGGCGTCCTGGCGCAGCTCGTCGTGCTGGCGACGCTCGATATCGGTCATATGATGCTACATGTCGCGGGCCTGTCGTTCCTCGGGCTCGGCATCGCCGCGCCGACACCGGAATGGGGCGTGATGATCAACGACGCGCGGCAGTTCGTATGGACGCAGCCGCTCCTTCTCGTCTGGCCCGGCATGATGATCCTGGTGAGCGTCATGGCCTTCAACCGGCTCGGCGATGCGCTGCGCGATCACCTCGACCCGGCATTCAAGGCGGAGCACTGCTGATGGCGAAGGTCCTTGCCGTCGAGGCTTTGACGCTGGCGACGACGCGACAGGGTGTCCCGGTCGAGCTGGTGCGCGGTCTCGATCTGAGTGTTCGCGCCGGCGCTGTGACCGCGCTGGTGGGCGCCAGCGGCTGCGGCAAATCGCTGACCTGTCTCGGCCTGCAGGACAGCCTGCCGCCGGGCGTCACGCGTCTTGCGGGCCGCGTGTCGATCGACGGTGAGCCGAAATCGGGGCCGGAGCTGCGCGGCCGGCAGGTGGCGACGGTGATGCAGAATCCGCGCAGCGCCTTCAACCCCGTGCTGACCATGCGGGCCCATGCGGTCGAGACGATGAGGGCGGTCGGCCGTCATGGGCGGGATGACGAAGCGCGGATTCTGGCCGCCTTCGAGGAGGTCGGCCTCGAGGAGCCGGAGCGCATCCAGCAACTCTATCCCTTTCAGATGAGCGGCGGCATGCAGCAGCGTGTGATGATCGCCTTGGCGCTGCTTTCGGAGGCACCCTTCCTCATTGCCGATGAGCCGACCACCGATCTCGATCTCGTGCTGCAGGCGCGCGTGCTCACTTTGATCGGGCGTCTGGTAACGACGCACGGTCTTGGCGTTCTGCTCGTCACGCATGACATGGGCGTGGTCGCGCATTCGGCCGATGAGGTTGCCGTGATGGAGGCCGGGCAGATCGTCGAACGTGGCGGTGTCCGGGACATATTCTCGAGCCCCCCGGCATGCGGCGACCCGGGCCCTTCTGGCGGCGCACATGGCACTCTATCCCGAGGAGCAGGTCGCATGAGCCTGATCGCGATCGAGGGTGTGGGAAAAACCTATCGCGCCGGCTCTTTGCTCGGCCGCGGGGCGGCAAAGACGGTGCTGCGGGATATTGATCTCATGATCGCGCCCGGCGAATGTGTCGGCCTGCTCGGCCGCAGCGGTTGCGGAAAGAGCACGCTGGCGAGGCTGATGCTGGGCGTCGAAAGGCCCGATGCCGGACGGGTTTTGTTTCGCGGCCAGGATGTCACCCGCCTCGACAAGTCCGGGCGGCGGGACTTCCGGGCTGCGGTACAGCTTGTCTTTCAGGATTCGATCGGCGCCGTCGACCCGCGCCACTCCATTGCGAGGACGTTGAGCGAGCCGCTCAGGCATCTAACCGGGCTTGGCAAGGACGCCATGGCGGCGCGCGTGGTGGAACTGCTGGCCCTGGTTGGCCTCGACCGCCAGGATGCCGGCAAGCTTCCGGGACAGATGAGCGGCGGGCAGTTGCAGCGTGTCTGCATCGCCCGGGCGCTGGCGCCGCGACCGGAGCTGATCGTCCTCGATGAGGCGGTCTCCAATCTCGATCTCGTGCTGCAGCTGCAGATTCTCGATCTGCTTTCAGCGCTGCGCCGTCAATTCGGAACGGCCTTCCTCTTCATCACGCATGATCTGCGGCTCACGCGCCGCCTGTGCGACAGGGTGCTCGTGATGGACGAGGGTCGGATCGTGGAGGAAGGAAAGGTTTTCTCCGTCCTTCAGCATCCCGCGTCGCGGCTGCTCGCCGCCGCTATGCTGCCGGCGCGGCCTCCTAACACTCCTGTGGATGCGCGACCTATTTGACTTTAATATGCATATGCCGGTGAGGCGAACGCTCGCCATGGCTGTGGCTGTGCGCTTCCATCTCGACGGGGATCATGACCAGCTGGCCGTGGCGCACGCCGCGCTCGGCGATCACATGTTCCGCACTATGCCGGATTTCCCGCGTCGGTCCCTTCATCACGGTGACTTCCATGCAATTGTCATGGTCGAGATGGATATGCATCGTCGAGATCGACAAATGGTGATGCTCATGGAAGGTCTCGACGAGCCGCTTTGAGAGTTCGCGGGCGCCGTGATCATAGACATAGACCAAGGCGGCGACGCAGTTTCCGGTATCGGGCGCATTGACGACGGCCTCGCGAATGCCGGCGCGCGCCAGATCGCGGATCGCCTCGGATCTGTTCTGGTAGCCCTTCATCTCGATGACGCGGTCGAGCTCGCTCATGAGATCATCATCCAGGGTGACGGTTACGCGTTGCATGGGCCTGCCTCGGAGTTTGGGTGGTCAGGCTCTGATCGCAGGTTATGCGGCGGCCCGTCAATCGCCTTCGGCGGACGGTCAGGCGGTGACGATCACGTCCATGGCGATGTCATGCGGCTGCGGATAGATGGTTGTTATCCGGCTTTGTGCATAGCCGACGCCGATGGCGAGCGGCTTGCGCGGCATGGCTGCCAGCGTGCGGTCGAAGAAGCCGCCGCCATAGCCCAGCCGATAATGCGCTGCATCGAAGCCGACCACGGGTGCGATCACGATGTCGGGATGGACGGCGGGCCCCCGCGCGGGAACGAGAATGTTCCAGACGCCGCGCTCCAAAGAATCGCCGGGCCTCCAGCTCCTGAATTCGAGCGGCTGGCCCTTTGCGATGACGACGGGGAGCGCGATGCGCCCGCCGCGCGCTATGACACGGATCGCCCAGTTGCGCAGGTCGGGTTCACCGCGAAACGGCCAATAGGTGCCGACGATGCGGCCGCCGGGCTTGCCGATGGTCTTGTCGAGCTCTGTTACGATCAGGCCGGAGCGGGCCTGCCGTCCCTCGGCATCGAGCGCCAGACGTTTATCGATCAGCCGCCGGCGCTCCGCTTTTCTCCAAATCGAGACCGCGCTCCAATCATCCGGCCGTGGCGCCGAACCGTGCAGGGCGCGCGGTGGTGACGCGTTTTGGGCTGACTCAGCTTGCATTTCATCCTGCTCGATCGGCATCCGGGTTGGCGAGACTGCATCGTCGAAAACAACAAGACAAACGAGATTAAATGCTATCTTAGTGCAAGAAAATTGCACTAAGATAGCTACTCATGGATATCGACCGCGCCCGTACTTTTCTGGAAATCGTCCATACGGGCAGCTTCCTGAAGGCGGCCGAGCGCCTTCACGTTACGCAGACGACGGTGAGCGCCCGCATCGGACGCTTGAGGACGAGCTTGGCCGTCAGGTTTTCGTCCGCAACCGCAACGGTGCAAGCCTCACCGCGGCGGGGCGAGAATTCGAACGTTTCGCGTTGTCCTTCGTACAGATCTGGGAACGCGCCCGCCAACAGCTCTCACTTCCGCCGGGACGCGCCAGCGTCGTGGCGCTGGGGAGCGAGCTCAGCCTCTGGAACCCGCTGCTGCTCGACTGGCTCGTTTGGATGAAGAGGCGGCAGCCGATGATCGCGGTCCATGCCCATGTCGGTATGCCCGACCAGTTGCTGGAGCAGCTGCGCACCGGCGTGCTCGACATCGCGGTCCTCTACGCGCCGAAGCTCCTGCCCGGCTTCAAGGTCGAGCTGATCGAGGAGGAACAGCTTGTCCTTGTCAGGAGCCCGGATGGAGATGAAGAGTCACTCGACTATGTTCATGTCGACTGGGGGCCTCAATTTGCAGCGCTTGGCGGTTTCGGCCAGGCCGCCTTCAAGGAACCGGGCCTTCTGGTCGAGCACGGACCTCTCGGCCTCAACTACATTCTGCGCGCCGGCGGCATGGGCTATTTCCGCAAAGGCGCGGTGACGCCGCATCTCGAGGCGGGCGAGCTCATTCTCTTGGAAGGGGCTCCACAATTCACCTATCCGGCCTATGCCGTCTATCCGGACTCCACTGATGTCCGCGCCGACGTGCAGGAAGCGCTGCGCGGTCTCAAGGAAATCGCGCGCTGACGCGCCTTCCCGGGTGTTCATGTATGCGCCGCAGTCTCAGGGAATGATGAAATGGAGCGGGCGAAGAGAACCGAGCCCGGAGCGAGTTCATTCCACCATTCACTGAGATGCTTTGTCTTGCTTGATGATCTCGCGCACGACACTGCGAGCGGTATTGATGGGAACTGCAAAACCGATCCCACTATTGGTGCCCAATGGCGCGAATATCATGCTGTTGATGCCGACAATCTCTCCCTTCAGATTTACGAGGGCGCCGCCGGAATTGCCGGGATTGATCGAGGCATCCGTCTGAATAAGGTCTTCGTCCGGCGGGTTTCTGCGCAGTGCGCTAACGATGCCTAAGGTTACGGTTTGGCCAAGTGCAAATGGGTTTCCAACCGCTACGACATAGTCGCCGACCCTGAGCTTGTCGGAATCACCGAATATCGGCTCGACCAAATTTTCCGGGACAACTCGGACGAGCGCCAGATCTGTGGTTTCGTCTGCGCCGACGACAGCGGCTGGCAGTCGTCTTCCATCTGCCAGAACGACCGTAATGTCATCCGCTTCATCCACCACATGACGGCTGGTCAACACCAAGCCTTCATGCGCTTCGGTGATAACTCCTGAGCCCGCAGTCCAGAACTCATGGTCCCCTGGAGAGGCGTCCTCAGGCAGGCCGAAGAATTTTCTGACATGTGGATCGGACAGAAGAGGGTCCTGCTCGTCAGGAGCCCGCCCGTGAGCGGCTATGCTGACAATTGCCGGCAAGACTTTCTCGAGTATCGGCGCCAAACTAGGCGTCCGCTGATCGGGAGTCTGCGCAAAAGAGGTTCCGGTCAGTTGCGCACTGAGGACCAAGATCAATAGGAATCTGAAGCCAGACATCGGAATATCCTATCTCAATCTTTACGCAACTTATCGCACCCATGGTCAAAGATCTTGACGTGGATCAAGAAGCCTCGGCTCATTAATGGCGCGAGATGAAAGCTGGCGGCATTAACAAGGGTCAAGGCGAATGAGCCGCTGATTGAGCCAAGCGGGCACATCTGTGAGACTCGCCAGGGCAAGTTGCAGGATGAGCAGCGACAGACCAATGCAGTACGAACTGCTATAGCCGGTAAGCGCCTCCATGTCCGATGGCCTGCATAGACGGATAGCCTGGAACGCGAGACGACAGGACGACCGGCGCTCGCGTTCCAGGCTCATTTAGAGTCTATTTTCGAGTACTTCAGGCTACTTTTACTTCAATCTTCTTGGTCGGCATCGTCGCCTCTGCCGTCTTGGGCAGGACGACAGTCAGCACGCCGTTCCTGAGGGTCGCTTCGATCTTTCCGGAGTCGACCCCATCGGGGATACGGAAGTTTCGCTCGAACGCTCCATACTGGCGCTCCGACAGATGACTGTCGCCCTTCGTCTCCTCGCGGCTCTCCTTCTTCTCGCCCCTGATCAATAGTTGATTATTCACCAGTTTGAGCTCGAGGTTTTCGGCGGTCATGCCGGGCACCTCGGCTGTTATTTCGTACGACTTTTCCTTGTCGATGATATCGACGGCGGGCGACGACCATGAGGTCTCCATTCGAGCCAGCGGCTCCCAATCGAAGATTGAGCGCTGGAAGAACGGTCGCCAATTCCGATCAAACTCATCGAAAGCCTGGTTGATCTCACGCTGCAGGCTCAGGAACGGTAGCCATGGCGCCCGCTCGGGAGGAGCCTTTCCCTCTTTCGTGATGGGCGGTCTGGTTACGGATTGTGTCATGGTATCCTCCTTCCACTGAGGATATGCATCATGTCTGATCGGTCAGATTAATGCTTGATCTCGGTCAAGCCGGGCCGATTTGTCCAACCGCGGCGGCGAGCGATGACATGCCGCTGATCCGGGTCGGGCTTGAATTTCTGCCGCCGTCCAGTCAATTTCGTGCATCGTCCCGACTACGCAACTTCCGCATCCTGAAGGTCGAGGTTACCGCCTCAATGTGAGAAGAACACTGGGCAATTCATGGCGTTGAGGACCGATCGGGTCGCTCCACCAAGGATGAGTTCGCTCAGGCGAGAATGCCCGTAAGCTCCCATGACCAGGAGGCCAGCGCCGCTATCCGTTATTTTCGTCAGCAAGGCTTCACCAGCTTCTTTCCCTCCGGTGGAGAGAGACTCGATCGACACCTTGACGCCATGACGTGACAGGGTTGTGGCCAAGTCGGCGCCGGGCAGACTGCCCGGATTGGGACGTTCCTTTTCCGGATCGACCCACACCACCCGGACCTCATTGGCGCAGGTCAACAGCGGTATACTGTCGAAGGCGGCACGAGCCGATTCACGCCGTCCGCTCCAGCCGATGATGACCAGATCGGCGACGAGATCCGAGCGATCCTTTCTCGGAAGGACAATGATTGGCCTGCCGGTCGCCAGCAGCATCTGCTCGACGAAATCGCGGCCAGTGACGGACAATTCAACCCCTTCCGGCGCCTGACTTATGATTGCGATGTCGGAGCAGCGGACGTAATCGACTACGTGGTTTGTTATGTTGGGAAAACTCGAGTCTACCACGATGAAGTCATTTCTGATGCCGGCAACTTGTGCTATTGAATCGAACAGGTTCCGCACGGACTTCTCGGCCTTCTGGTAGGTCTCCCGATTGCCTTCGAAGACGATCGGCATTCCGAAATCGATTCCGGCATAGACCTCGACTGCGGGGATGACATACAGGCCGCGGAGATGGGAATCAAATTTGCGGGCGAGCTCCGCGGCGCTTGTGAGGAGAGCTTCATTGCGCTTGAGATCGTTGAGGCTCACTAGAATCGTCTTGTATGTCATGGACATTTCCTCAGGTCGGATCTGGGATTTGCGAGAATAGCTGTGAGCGCCCCGATCGAATTGACAGAGGTCAAAGACCGAGGTCAAACATCAGGCACCCAGATGATCGGCTATGGAGTTGAGTATTGGACGCAACTCGGCATGTGCCTTCGACCCGACGGCGGCAAGATCCTAAATGATCTCAGGCCAAGCTTTCCCGCCTGCGCAAGCATGTCCAAAGCCGCGCTCTCCTCGAAATCCCGCAGATACGCCGCATGTTCGATCGCTGCGCCGGAGCCGCCGATTGACAAGCCGTGCACAGAACTGTTTATCGCGACAGCACTGCTGCGGAGGTCGGATCGGTCGGGATTGATCGCGTGTTCGCATTCGCTAGGGTGCTTGCGCTTCTACTGGATCAGTCGAGGATAGGGAGCTTGACCGCTCTCGTGACTTGGTAGCCACTCTCGCCGGGGAAAGGGATCGCCGAACAAGGCGTATCGGACGCCGCTTCCACGTGTAATTTTTCAAGTGGGCCGACAACGGCGCCGGCGAGGCATCTCAGCCCTGACTCATGTCAAGGATGGGCGCGGGGCGACAGGCCTTTTTCGAGAACCAGATGATCGATGACTGATTTGACACCCGGAATCGACTCGGCGGCGGCTGTCAATGCGCGACGTTGGGCTTCGCTGGAAATGCGTCCGACAAGCTCGACGACGCCATCTCGGACAGAAATGTCAATGTCTGCCAAGGGCGCCCAGGACTCTCGTGTGCAGATCGCGAAGAGCCTTCTCTTTATCTCATTGTCGTCACAGCAGTCATCGGCGGCACGCCGAGCGGCTTCGACGAAAGCGCGCAGGATGTCGGTGCGGCTCACCAAGCCGAGCAGCCTTCGCTGCTGGGTCACTGGTACCCGCTTCACATTATGCCGATCCATGATGTCGACGATTAACTGAATTGGGGCATCTGCGTCGACTGTATGCAGCGCCGTTGTCATGACGCGGCCTACGTGTTTGCCATGAGACTGCGCATAGTCAGCGGCAAGGCGCTCATAGCCGGCCTGGAATTCGGCAAAGCCGCCGCGAGCCGCCACTGTTGCGATCTCTGCCCGGCGCAAGAGGTCACCTGCCGTTATCATGCCTGCGAGATTACCCGAAGAGTCCACGACAGGAAGACCGCTGACATGGCGTTGGAGCATGATTTCCGCCGCTTCGAGAACCGAAGCGGTGGGACAAATGGTTGCAAGTTCGGTTGTCATCAAGTCTTTGGCGCGCATGGGAAAAACTCCTTGGTATCGTCTTCTGTGACAAGATCATGGACAGAGTCCGGGCAGCTGTGCAGCAAGGCGCGTGTCGCAATGCGCTCCTCCTCCATCCTTGCGAGTCTCACCAGGAAAAGAAATTCGCCAGTAGCGACCGCCAGGGCGAGTCGTCGGGCATGTGCGGGAATCAGCCAGCGGCTCAGAGAGACTTCGAATGCCGCAATACTCCAAGAAATGGCATTCGGTGGGTCTGGTCCATAGACAAGCGCCACGATTGCGTCCGAGCCGGTTTGGAATTTGAGAGATTGCGGCTTGCCGTTCACGATGGCGCTGAGTTCGTTGGATTTTTCGCGGCTGCGGCTGAAACCCGCTTCCCGCCCGACGATGGAAGTCAGCCGAGATCGAATCTCATAATGCTTCAATTCCTGCGCGATATGCAGGGCATCGTGGAGACCAGCGACAACCGGGACCGCAAACCGCCTGTGTGCCGTATTCTCCATGGACTTCTTACCATTCCTCGTTGCCGCCCGCCGCCAGGGCTTCCAGGCGGCCTATATTGAGAATGACGAGTTTGTGGATCTCCGGCAGGTGAATGATTCGCTTGACCTTCAGCTTGGTGAGATTGCGGCTCACCGTCTCGATCGTAAGCCCGAGAAAGTCGGCAATATCGGACCTGCTCAGATCAAGGCGGATTGTACTAGAGCATCGGACCGAAAAGTGCGAAGCGGTTTTCGGATAATCCGATGCGCAAATCAAAGAGTTAGAGCGCCGGCCCGATTCTATGTGAGCGTCCGGCGCTCTAGAGTTGTTTTGGCGGCGATGGAGTTCGAGAATGAACGCCGACGATCTTTCGATCGCCGACCGCCGATTGAGGACACCGATCTGGCCCCTGGCATTTTCGAGTTCGCGCGAAAGAAGGCTCACGAGTTGCGGCGCCAGTGCTGGCTCGTCCCGCAATCTCCGATATGCGCTGCTCTCATGCAGGCTGCGGAAGCTCGCTTGCGTGACGGCTTCGGCGCTGCAATACCTCTCCGAGGCGGATTCTAGGCCCAGGATGTCTCCGGCGAAGCGCAAGGAAATGATCTGCCGACGGCCGTCGCACAGGACGCGATAGAGCTGTACGAGGCCCGATCTCGATCTTGTAGATCTTTTTGTCGTCGTCACCTTGGTGAAACAGATGCTGATGCGGATCGAGTTTATGCAGCTTTTCGCCCCACAGAATTTCCTCGAATGTTTTCAGAGGATTGGTGGGGCCTTCCAGGCGGGTGGCTGAGGACGGGGAGAAGTGCTTGTGTTCCGGATTTGCGGCTGATGCCAACATGATTCCCTCCCGAGCGAGTGACCTTATGGAGGAAATTAGGCGCATATATGCGTCGCAGGCCTTTGCCGCGATTGTGCCAGTTTGTGGCAATTCGCGCCAACCGGTCGCCGAAATGACCTTCGGCGCGAGAGATGGGCGTTCAGCGGCTTTGCCACGGCATAGCCAGCCTCAAGCAGCACCTCATCCGGCTTGGTCCCGCTCATGAGGGCGAAATCCTTCCGATGCTCGGATAATTTCAGCTGGCGGAACGAGCGACGAGAAACTCCGGCAGATGCCGATCCAGATCCTCATCCGGCACTTTGGTCAGGTCTTTGTCGATGGTCTTGATCAATTTGCTGGCATGCGCCGGAGATAGTGAATCCGAGATCAAATGCTGCAATCGTGCCGGAGCGACGATAACCAGGTTGTCGTAATGCTCGAGTGTGTTGTTTTTGCGCAGATCGTCGGCGATTGATTGAATGAACGCGCTTTCGATCTTGTCCCGCGGGTCCAGTTTCGCCGTTATCGCATGTCTGGCGCTTGTAGCGCTTTCCTGAACGCGAGCCGGCTTGCGGCGGGTGAGTGCTGATGACTTGTCGTGAATATGCGCTGAGACGAAGGTCCGGAATGTCGTGAAATGCCCGAGGATAGTTCGCTCGATGTAACGGACCCGGCCGCCATCCGCGACGATATAAAGCGTCTTAGGTGCTCGCATGATTGGCACTCCTTCTACCTCCTCATATCTACCGGTCCTGAGGCGGGAACCTTTGATTTACATCAATGGATGAAGCGGCCGGGAGATGGCAGTTTCCGGTACTCAGCATCCGGTCATAAGGGTTTGTGGCCCAATACCACTTTATCCCGTTTGCAGCGGTTGCGAGGGCTTGACCTAGATCAAGCGCAAAGCCTAGCCGTTCCTCACGCCGTGAATGCTCATTGGAGAAGTTTCCGGTCCGTCTGGGCGGCGCAACCCTTTCGAGGCTCAAGGGAAGGAAGTGCAGCGACAGGTGGCGTGAGATCTATGCGGACTTGAGCTCGAGGGGGCGGGGGCGGAGCTTGGCGCTTCCGCCATGTACAACGATAAACGTGAAAGTTCCCAAGTATGGAGCGGGCGAAGGGAATCGAACCCTCGACATACAGCTTGGGAAGCTGTCGTTCTACCACTGAACTACGCCCGCTCAGCCGGCGCGACATTAGAGCAGGCGCAGCGAATCTTCAACGGGCTGATTGAGGCCTGAACACAATCATTTGTCAGGCGGCTCGGCAGTCGGCTGGCCCATCATTGCCTTTCCGAGGTCAGCTTCAGATGGTTCTCGATGCATCTGACGCCCCGCGTGTTCTCGGCGATCACCTGCACGACGTCGCGCTCGTCGGCCGTCGCCACCTGGCCCGACAGGCGCACGCCGCCGTCGACGACCGCTATATCGACATGGGCATCCCGGGAGCCCAGAATTTCATGCAATCTGGTCTTGATGCTCCGGCGGATCGCCTCGTCGCCGGCTGCGATCTGTTCCGGCACCGACGTGGCGATCACGCGCAGGAGGTCGCACCGGCTGATCATGCCCACCAGCTTGCCGTCGCGCACCACGGGAAGCCGCTTCACATTGTGCTTTTCCAGAAGCCGTGCCGCCTTGGCGATGCTCCCGTCTTCCTCGACGACGACGACATCCCGGGTCATCACATCACCGACTTTCCAGCTATGGCGTCTGACATAATCACGGGGGTCTGCGACGCCTTCTCCAGACTGGCCGAAATCCTGGATCTTGTCATATCCAAGCTCGGATCGGCGGATGAGATCGCCTTCAGTGATGATGCCGACAATCTTCATGTCGTCATCGACAACAGGCAGCCCGCTTATACCGTGCTTGAGCATGATCTTGGCCGCCTGCCGCACGCTGGCTTCCGGCCCGATCGTGGTCACTTGAGACGACTCGAGATCCCGTATCCGCATTTCTGGATTCCTTTCAGAATGCCATATCGCTCAATTTTAGCTCGCATCCCGGCGAAGTGGAATCACATCGCCGGAAAGGATTCGCGCCAAATCAAAATATTGGAGCAAATCCTCATCGCCAAAGTCTTCAACTTTGGCGGGATTTGCTCTGTTCCCAGCCTTGCTCCAGATCAACCGCCGCCCGCCGCGTAGGAACAGCCTTGGAAACTATGAGCTGATCTGAGGCGCCGCCGCCTCTCGCGGCGTCATTACGGCGGATGCTTTTCCCAGGGAATGCCGTTCTTCCCCATCTCATAACCCAGCTTGTAGAGCGCCCGCATATAGACGGGGTCGAAGGGTTCTTTTTCCTTGAGCTCGAAGCTCGCCGGCACCCAGATCGCATTGTAGTCGATCTTGTCGCGTTGGGCGTTGCTGTACAGCCGGTAGAGATCGCCGATGCCCTGCGTCTTGATCAGCGAGGCGATCGACTTGCCCGCAATGGCGGCGATGCGCGGTTTGACGGCGCTCCATTCCGGATTGACCTTGCCGTTGCGGATCACATACAGGGTGCGCTTTGGCGTCCGGCCGATCAGTATGTTGGCGTTCGTCGCCGTGAAGTTGGAGGGGAACAGGAAGGACTGATTGCTGGTCCCACCATCGACATGCAGCTCGTCATAACGATGGCCGTCGGCGACGACATTGAGGCGCACCGGCGGAAACACGACGGGAATCGAGGCCGAGGCCACCAGGATGTCGCGGATGAGCTGAACGCGGTTCGGATCGCGGCTCGAGGCGATCGCCCCGATATCCCAGATGACCGGCCGTTCGGCGTCGATATTGGTGGTGCCGATCAGAAGGCGGCGACCTTTGGCATGCTCGCGGACGATATCGGCGATGAGCCGGTCAGTCATATAGCGAGCGACCATGTTCTTGAGCGGCGTGTTGTCGGCGGCCGACTCGCTGCCGATGATGCTCAGAATGCCCTTGGTCTTGTAAATGTCCTTGCCGCTGGTTTCCGTATAGACCTCGCGCAAATGCCGGTCATAAGCGGAGCCCACAAAGGCAAAGGGGGCAATGAGCGAGCCGGTGCTGACACCGGTGACGATATCGAAATGCGGGCGGGTGCCGGCCGCCGTCCATCCGACCAGCAAGCCGGCGCCGAAGGCGCCATTGCTGCCGCCACCCGATATGGCCAGGAATTTGCGGTCGTAGGGGTTGATGGTGCGATCGGTCTTCGCCGCGCGCATAATCTGCGCCGCTCCCGCCTCGATATAGGCAGGGGTGACGCTGTTGCCGTCATCCCCCCAGAAGCGCACCTGCTTATAGCCGGGAACATGGGCCACCGCGACCAGCGGCTCGGGCACCGGAGTGCGCAGCTCTTCGAGCGAGGCTCCGCAGCCGGAAAGCAGGAAAAGTCCCGCCGCGCCAATCAGGAATGAAGAGAATAGACGTCGACCCGCCATCGATTTTACCAAGTACAGATTGAGAGACCAGTGCACCCAATACTGCGCTCGAGCAAGAAAAACGTGTTGGACCTTGGTCCAATCCAGGAGCCTTTACCAAGCTAACTCATTGTTAGGGCGCGTCACTTTTAGGCCGCCTCCCGGGCGTGCATCGGCTTGTGCGATCTGGTATTCCCTTGAGACAGGATTGGTACCGACATCCGCGGCAGTGCCTCGGGGACGGGCCACGGGGAAGAAATGGGCGTTTTGGGGAGACGGCAATGAGCGCGCGTCAGATGGGATCCATTATCGGCTTGCTGCGCCGCTGCGTGCTGATGGCCGCCATGTTGTCGGTCTTCGGCATGCTGGCGACGGGTGCGCTCGCTCAGACCGAGCCGGCCGTGCCGCCCCAGAAAGTCCAGGATCTGCTCAAGCTGCTGGGCGATCCCGAGGTGCAGAAGTGGATTGATGCGCAAAAGGCGCCTCAGCCCGCGCCGCAAGCGAGCGCGCCCGGCCAGATGGATGACGGCATGGTCTTCACCTCGGCCTTGATGCGGATTCATCAGCATTTCTCGGACCTCGCCGCAGCGATCCCAGGGCTTCCCGCTGAGGTCGCCGCCGCCGCCACCACGGTCGGCATGGCGCTGCAAGGCTATGGCCTGTTCGGCTTCGCGCTGATATTTGCCGTCTTCGTCGCCGCCGGCTTCGCCGCCCAGTGGCTGTTCCGGCGCTGGACCACCGGGCTGCGCGCCTGGATTGCCGCGTCCGAGCTCGAGACCGTGCGCGATCGGCTGATCGCCATGGCGGCGCGCCTCGTCTATGGCGCGGGATCGGTCGCGATGTTCGCGCTGGGCAGCATAGGAGCCTTCCTCGTCTTCAGCTGGCCGCCGCTTCTGCGCCCGATCCTGCTCGGCTATCTCATGGCGGTGCTGATCTTCCGGCTGGCGCGCGTCGTGCTGGATTTCCTTTTCTCGCCGCCGGAGCTCGCCGATTTCGGCAAGGCGGCGCGCTTTCGCGTGCTGCCCGTCTCCGATCCGAGCGCGTCGTTCTGGGTGAAGCGCCTGTCTTATGCGGTGGGCTGGTTCGCCTTTGGCTGGGTCACGGTCGTCCTCTTGTCGATGCTCGGCTTCACGATACCGTCCCGCCAGCTGATCGCCTATGCGCTCGGGCTCGTCCTGCTCGGCATGGGCATCGAGGCTGTTTGGCGCAGACCCGTCCAGACATCGGCGCCGGCGCAGGATGCGGCGCGCGCCACGATAGACGAGCGCGCCAGGACCTGGCTGCTTTCGGCGTATTTCGTCTTCCTGTTTCTGCTCTGGATCGCTGGAGCCATGAAACCCTTCTGGCTGCTTGTCGTGCTGGCGGCCCTGCCTGCCGCGGTCATGCTGGCGCAACGCGCGGTGAACAATGTCTTCCGGCCGCCGGGATCGGCTCAAAGTGGCAAGGAGGTGCCGAGTGTTCTCGCGGCCATCGTCGAGCGTGGCGTCAGGGCGGGGCTGATCATCGCCGCCGTGGTCTTTCTGGCGCACAAGCTGGACGTCGATTTCACCGCCATGACGGCGCAGGACACCTTCCTCACCCGGGTCATGCGCGGCGCGCTGAGCGCGATCGTCATCCTTCTGGTGGCGGACTTCATATGGCATGTGGCCAAGACCCTGATCGACAAGCGTATCGCCTCCGCTTCCTCAGGCGGTGAGCCGGGGACGGAGCTGGCCCGGCGCAATTCGCGGATCAGGACGCTGCTGCCTATCATGCGAAACGTCTTGATGATCGTGGTCGCGATCGTCGCGCTGCTGATGGCCTTGTCTTCCCTCGGCGTGCAGATCGGTCCGCTCATCGCCGGCGCCGGCATTGTCGGCGTGGCGATCGGCTTCGGCGCGCAGACGGTGGTCAAGGACGTCATCAGCGGAGTCTTTTACCTGCTCGACGACGCCTTCCGCGTCGGCGAGTATATTCAGAGCGGCTCGTACAAGGGGACGGTCGAATCCTTCAGCCTCAGATCGGTGAAGCTCAGGCATCATCGCGGTTATGTCTACACCGTTCCGTTCAGCGACCTGGGCGCCGTTCAGAATATGAGCCGCGACTGGGTCATCGAGAAGATCACCCTCACCTTGACCTACGACTCCGACATCGACAAAGCCCGCAAGATCGTCAAGAAGATCGGTCTCGAGCTGGCGCAGGATCCGGAATTCGCGCGCAGCATCATCGAACCCCTCAAGATGCAGGGCGTCGATCAGTTCGGCGACACCGGCATGCTGATGAAGATGAAACTCAAGACGCGTCCCGGCGAGCAGTTCACCATCAAGCGCCGCGCCCTCATGCTGATCAAGCAGGCCTTCGACGAGAACGGCATCAAGATCGCGGTGCCGACGGTGCAGGTGTCGGGCGATGATGACCCCAAAGCCGCGGCGGCCCACAGGATGCGATTGAAGCAGCAGGCTGACGCAGCAGCAGCAAACGCGGCGGGCGGCGGCTGACCGCTGGCGCTGGCACGGGAGCTTTTACCTTCGGGACTCGCTCACGGCACGAAAGGCTTGAAATGCTTGGAGAGCTTGAGCCCCTGGCGCTGATAGTTGGAGCCGATGCCCTGGCCATAGACCTGGTCCGGCATCTGGGTGAGGGGTTCGTAGATGAGCCGGCCGATGATCTGCCCATCCTCCAGGATGAAGGGCACCTCATGCGAGCGCACTTCAAGAACCGCGCGTGAGCCTTCGCCGCCGCCCGATTGGTGGCCGAAGCCCGGATCGAAGAAGCCGGCATAATGGACGCGGAATTCGCCGACCAGCGGATTGAACGGCACCATCTCGGCCGCATGTGTCGGCGGCACGCGCACCGCCTCCTTCGACGCCAGGATATAGAACTGGTCGGGGTCGAGGATGAGCGACCCCTTCTGCCAGATCGGCTCCCAGTAATCCAAGACCTCTAGTACGCCGATCCTGTCGACATCGATGAGGCCCGAATGCCTCTTGGCGCGGAAGCCCACCGGCTGGCCGGGCGGCTGCGGCGACAGATCGACCGACAGCGCGAGGCCGTTGTCGATATTGGCGTTGGCGCTCGAGATCAGTGCTTCGCTTTCATGCAGCATCGCGATGATCTCGTCGGAAGCGAGCGGCGGGCCGGAGCGGAAACGGATCTGCGACAGGCGCGAGCCGGTGCGCGCCAGGATGGAGAAGCTCCGGGGCGAGATCTCGGCATAGAGCGGGCCTTCATAGCCCTCCGAGATCTTGTCGAATTCGCGCGCGTCATCAGCGATGATGCGGGTGAAGATGTCAAGCCGGCCGGTCGAGCTCTTGGGGTTGGCCGCCGCCGAGATTCGGGACGGCAGCGCCAGGCTTTCGAGGAGCGGCACGATATAGACGCAGCCCGCTTCGAAGACCGCCCCCTGGGCCAGCGAGAATTTGTGCAGCTGCAGCGTCTCCAGGCGCTCGGCCACGGTCTTGCCGGGGCCCGGCAGGAAGGAGGCGCGCACCCGGTAGGCCCATTCGCCGAGCCGCAAATCCAGGCTCGCCGGCTGGACCTGCCCGTCGGCCAGGGGCCGGCCGGTCCGGATGAAGCCTTTCTGGCAGAAATCGACCAGCGTCATCGCGGGCAGGATCCCGCGCGGCATTTCAAGGGTGGAAAGCTTGGTGTTGAGCTGCGGCATGGCGCTATTGAGGGGCTTCTCCGGCGTTAGGCAAGCTTAATCTGGCCCCAGTGGAAAACCCGGCCGCATCGTCTAAAGTGGCCCCATGTATGAAAGCACCACCCGCAATATCCGTGTCGTCGTTCAGCCGCGCTATCTGCAAAGCCAGTCGCGGCCGGACGAAGATCATTTCTTCTGGGCCTATACGATCACCATCGAGAACCGGGGCGTGGAGATCGTGACCTTGCGCAGCCGCCATTGGCAGATCACCGATGACCGCGGCGGCCATGAGGAGGTGAAAGGCGACGGTGTTGTCGGCGAGCAGCCGACCCTGGCGCCCGGCGAGAGCTTCGAATATACGTCCGGCGTACCGCTCGCGACGCCGTCCGGCATCATGGTCGGGACATATGAGATGGAGACCTCGGGCGGCGAGCGCTTCGATGTGGCCATTCCCGCCTTTTCACTCGATTCCCCCCAATCCCACCGACAGATCAACTGACTTTTCATGACTGGAACCCGCTTCACGCCACGCGACATGCTGGCTCGTCTCGTCGCTTTCGACACCACCAGCCGCGACGGCAATCTGCCGCTCATCGATTTCGTCGAGAGCTATCTCGCCGACTGGGGCGTCAAGAGCCTGCGCGTCGATTTCGAGTCGGGCAAGAAGACCAACCTCTATGCCACGATCGGCCCCGAGGATCTGGGCGGCATCGTTCTGTCGGGCCATACCGATGTGGTGCCGGTCGACGGCCAGGACTGGACGACCGATCCCTTCACGATGACGGAAAAGGACGGTCTCCTCTATGGCCGCGGCACCTGCGACATGAAGGGCTTTCTCGCCACCGCTCTGGCGCTGGTGCCGGATTTCAAGGCGGCGAAGCTCAAAGTCCCGATCCATCTGGCGCTGTCCTGCGACGAGGAAGTGGGCTGCGTCGGCGTGCGCCCGCTCGTCGCCTATATCAAGGAGCATCTGCCGAAGCCCAAGGCGGTCATCGTCGGCGAGCCGACCCTGATGAAGGTGGTGAACGCCCATAAGGGGGCGCACACTTTCGCGACCGAGGTGACCGGCCTCGAAGCGCATTCGAGCTGCACGCATCTCGGCGTCAATTCCATCCTGGTGGCGGGCGAGCTTCTCACCGAGATCGGCCGCATCGCGGCTGACATGCGCGAGCGGGGCGACCCGTCGGGCCGCTTCAACCCGCCTTACACGACAGTGCATGTCGGTCTGATCGAAGGCGGTACCGCCAAGAATATCATTCCACGCCGCTGCGGCTTTCGGTGGGAGACGCGGCTTCTGCCGGGCGCCGATCCGGAAGAAGTGCCGACGCGCTTCAACGCCTTCGCCAGAACACTGGAGCCGGCAATGCATGCCGTGTCATCCGATACCGGCATCAGGACCGATCGCACCAATGTCGTGCCGGGGCTGCGCCCCGAGCAGGACTCTCCCGCGGAGCATCTGGCGCTGCATCTGGCCGAAGCCAACGGCGCCGAAGCCGTGTCCTATTGCACCGAGGCCGGCCTCTTCCAGGAGATCGGCATCCCCGCGATCATCTGCGGCCCGGGCTCCATCGAGCAGGCCCATAAGCCTGACGAGTTCATCGCCATTTCCGAAATGGAGAAATGCGAGACCTTCATGAAGCGGCTCATCCGCCACTGCGTGAACTGAGGTCACCCTCTCCCCGCTAAAGCGCAGGGATGTCCGGGGAAATTCATTGCAATACGCAAGGCCTTACCTGTTTTCCCCTTCTCCCGCTTGCTTGCGGAAGAAGGGGAATGATGGTGAGTTCTGAGTCTCGTTAGAGAAGATGTGACTCGATCCCATTCCTAATGTGATTTTCTCTGGCATGTCGCAAGTTTCCCCGGACAGCCCTCCGCTAAAGCGGGGCGAAGGGGGTGCTATTGCGCTCGCTTGTCATTCTCCCCATATCTGGCGCGGATTTTCACATGAGGCCGACATGACCCTGCTTCTCAATATCCTGTGGTTCATCCTCGGCGGGTTCCTGTCGGGGCTCGGCTGGCTCCTGGCCACCGTGCTCATGGCGATCACCATCGTCGGCATCCCGTGGGTGCGCTCCTGCTTCAATCTGGCGATGTTTTCCTTCTGGCCCTTCGGTCGCGACGTGATCTCGCGCAAGGAGCTCACCGGCCAGGACGATCTCGGCACCGGCACGCTGGGGCTCGTCGGCAATATCATCTGGTTCGTGCTGTGCGGCTGGTGGCTGGCGGTCTGGCACATCACCGCCGCCGTGGCGCTTGGCATCACCATCATCGGCATACCCTTCGCCGTGCAGCATCTGAAGCTCGCGGTCGCCTCGCTGCTTCCGGTTGGCAAGATGGTCGTCGATTACGAGACCATCGAGCGCGTACGCGCCGGACGCGGCCCTACTGCGGCTGCGTCTCAGGCTCCACTTCCTCCGGCGCGAACTGGTAGTGCGTAGAGCAGAACTCGCAGGTGACGTCGATGATGCCGTTGGTCTTCATCGCCGCCCGGTCGTCATCTGAGAAGCTCTTGAGCAGGTCGCCGACCTTGTCGCGCGAGCAGGTGCAGTGCCGCTCGAGCGTCACCGCCGGATAGACCGTCACGCCATCCTCGTGATAGAGCCGATAGAGCAGTTCCTCGGGCGTCACCAGCGGGTCGAGCAGCTCATGGTCCTCGACGGTGTCGAGGAGCAGGCGCGCCTTCACCCAGTGATCATCCTCGACCACCGTCTCTTCCTTGCCTTCCGGGACATCGCCTGAATGGAGCGGCATGGGGCTGATGCCGCCGTGGCGCGGCAGATGCTGCACCATGATGGCGCCGGCGCGCCAGGCCTCGGGCCGGGCGCCGCGCTGCGCCAGCACGCCGGCCGCGAGCCGGAGCCGGGTCGGGATCTGCTCGGATTGCTGGAAATAGCCGAGGGCCGCCTCGGTCAGCGACACGCCACCCAGCGACACGATGCCCTGATAGCGCTCCATCCCGACACCCTGATCGATGGTCATGGCGAGATGCCCCTTGCCGAGCAGCGCCTGCGGTGTCGGCGACTTGAGCTTCGCCACCATGTCGGCGTCGAAGCGCGCATAGCCCCGGATCCCGCCAGGGGCGGAGAAGTCGGCGACCAGCAGGTCGACCGGTCCGTCGCTGTTGGTCTGCAGGATGAACTTGCCGTCGAATTTGAGCGAAGCGCCCAGCATGGCGGTGAGTGCGACGGCCTCGGCGAGAAGGGCCGAGACCGGGGCCGGATAATCGTGCTTGTGCAGGATGTCGTCGACCACGTTCCCTAAACGCACGATCCGCCCGCGCACGCCCAAGGGCTTGATTTCAAAAGGCATCACGGTGTTGTCGGGAAGGTTGGTCATGCTGTTCACGTGTTTTTGCAGGGGCAAGAGAGGCTCTCGCCCTTGAGTGCTAGCTGTAATTTATGGCGTCATTCAGCGCCGAGGCAGCGGAGAAGAATGCTCTTCTGGATATGGAGACGGTTCTCGGCTTCGTCAAATACCACCGATTGCGGGCCATCCATGACCTGGGCGGTGACCTCCTCGCCGCGATGGGCGGGCAGGCAATGCATGAACAGCGCATCGGGCCGGGCTTTGCGCATCAGGGCTTCATTCACCTGGTAGGGCTTCAGCATATTGTGGCGCGCCGCGCCGTCGGTGTCATGCATGGAGACCCAGACATCGGCGACGATGCAGGAGGCGTCCGTGACGGCTTCCTCGGCCGATGTCGTGACCTTGATCTTGCCCCCGTGGCGCGCCGCCCAGCTCACCGCTTCCTTGTCGGGAGCGAGTTCCGCCGGGCAGGCGAGCCGCAATTCGCCGCCGAGTTTGGTCGCCGCATGGATCCACGAGGTCGCGACATTGTTGCCGTCGCCCACCCAGGCGACCGTTTGCCGGTCGATGGCGCCGCGATGCTCCTCCAAGGTCATGATGTCGGCCATGACCTGGCAGGGATGCGACTTGTCGGTGAGGCCGTTGATGACAGGGACGCTCGCATGCTCCGCGAGCTCCATCAGGTGATCGTGCCTCTTGGCGCGGATCATGATCGCATCGACATAACGCGACAGCACACGCGCCGTGTCGGCCACCGTCTCGCCGCGGCCGAGTTGCATGTCGTTGGCCGAGATGACGAGCACTTCGCCGCCGAGCTGCCGCATCGCCACTTCGAAGGAGACGCGCGTGCGCGTCGAGGGCCGCTGGAAAATCAGCGCCAGCATGCGGCCCTTGAGCGGAGCGCCTTGCTCGACCGTTCCTTTCGGCTGATTCCGGCGCGCGTTCTTCATCGCCAGCGAGCGGTCGAGGATGGCTCTGAGCTCAGCTGCGGTGAAATCTGAAATATCGAGGAAATGACGGATGTCGCCGGCCATGACAGGTCACTCAGCCGCGCTTGGATTTGAGGGATTGGCAGGCGCGGTCGAGCTTCGCCACGGCTTCTGAGAGATCCTCGTCGGTGACGATGAGCGGCGGCAGGAGGCGCACAACATTGTCGCCGGCGGCGATGGTGAGGAGCTGCTCGTCGAGGGCGGCCGCGATGAGATCGGTATTCGGCACCTTCGTCTT
The DNA here is from genome assembly GCF_011046735.1 of Nordella sp. HKS 07. NCBI lineage: Bacteria > Pseudomonadati > Pseudomonadota > Alphaproteobacteria > Hyphomicrobiales > Nordella > Nordella sp. HKS 07. The sequence goes on from NZ_CP049258.1 coordinate 3,214,456, forward strand.
GAGGCCCATCATCAGACCGTCGCCGCGGATGTCCTCGATGATGTCGGGATGGCTGTCTTTCAGCGCCGCGAGCTTCTGCTTGAGGCTGAGGCCGCGCTGACGGACAAGGTCGAGAAAGCCGTCGGCGAGCACGACATCGAGCACCGCATTGCCGACCGCCATGGCAAGAGGATTGCCGCCGAAGGTCGAGCCATGCGTGCCCGCCGTCATGCCTTGCGCCGCGTTCTCCGTGGCGAGGCAGGCGCCGACCGGGAAGCCGCCGCCGATGCCTTTGGCGATGGCCATGATATCGGGTGTGACGCCCGCCCATTCATGGGCGAAGAGCTTGCCGGTGCGTCCGACGCCGCATTGCACCTCATCGAGCAGCAGCAGGAGCCCATGCTCGTCGCAGATCTCGCGCAGCCGCTTGAGCATGCCGGGCGGAACCGGGCGCAACCCGCCTTCGCCCTGGATCGGCTCGATCAGGATGCCGGCGGTCGCCGGCGTGATCGCGGCAAGCAGCGCCTTCTCGTCGCCGAAGGGAACTTGGTCGAAACCGTCGACCTTGGGGCCGAAGCCCTCGATATATTTGGCCTGGCCGCCGGCGGCGATGGTGGCGAGGGTTCGACCATGGAAGGCGCCCTCGAAAGTGATGATGCGGAAGCGGGCCGGATGTCCCTTGGCCGCATGATACTTGCGCGCCATCTTGATCGAGCATTCGAGCGCCTCGGCGCCGGAATTGGTGAAGAAGACGGTGTCGGCGAAGGTTGCTTCCGTCAGGCGCCTGGCGAGCTTCTCCTGTCCGGGGATTATATAGAGATTGGAGGTATGCCAGAGCTTCTGGGCCTGTTCGGTCAGGGCCTGGACGAGGCGCGGATGGGCGTGGCCGAGGCTTGTGACCGCGACGCCGGCGCCGAAATCGAGATATTCCTTCCCGTCTTCCGTATAGACGCGCATGCCCTTGCCATGGTCGAAAGCCAGCGGCGTGCGCTTATAGGTCGGCAGGACAGGCGTGATCATCGTCGTGGTCCAAATGAAAATGCCGCCACGAGGCTCTGTGGCGGCGCAGCAAATCCCTGAAGCGGTTATATGGGTTCCCTCCCTGTGGGTCAATCGCGGCCCCACCTGAGTCAAACCGCCGCATAGACCCTGGATTCCCGTGCCTGTTAGGCTTTCTTTAACCACGCGGCGCTGGGGCGACTTGAGGGGGAAACTCCGGAAGTTGGGGAAAACCTCATAAAGTCGGCGCCTGATTCTTGATGGCGAGTCACGGCATATTGTATGGTGGGGCCATCAAGCTACGAGATGTAGCGTTAATCTTGTCAGTTCTGGGCAAAGTACGCCGGTCATGCGGGTCGGTGAAAGATGAGGGATTCGAAGCGGTGAATAGCGAGATTGGGGCCAGCCACGGAGGCGATAAGATGTCCTGGACGGATGAGCGGGTGGAGCTCTTGAAGCGGCTTTGGACGGAAGGGCTGAGCGCCAGCCAGATCGCGGGGCGCCTTGGCAATGGGGTCACGCGCAATGCCGTCATCGGCAAGGTTCACCGTCTCAATCTGTCGGGCCGGGCACCCCAGCCCCGCAGTTCCGTGCCGCGTCCCCGCCGCGCCAGGGAGCCAAGCCCGCCGGGCCGGGTCACCCCCTCCATCCATCTGCCCACCGCAGGCGCCACGGCGCTCAAGCCGACCTTGCGCAGCGAAGTGCAGCCGCGGTCCTTGCCGATGCCGGAACCCCAGCCCCTGCGGCTGGTCGACCTGCCCAAGGATGGCCGCGTCACCATCCTTCATCTCTCGGACAAGACCTGCAAATGGCCGATCGGCGACCCGGGGGCCGAGGATTTCTGCTTCTGCGGTCACCGGCCGCGCGATAGCTCGCCCTATTGCGAATATCACGCGCGCCTTGCCTATCAGCCGCTGCAGGACCGCCGCCACCGCAAGGTGGTCAACGGCTGACACTCGTCATCCAGCCGGAAGTCGCCTGTCTACGATCCAAACGCGCTGACAGGTGACGGCTTTTGCCGGTTTCGTCGCGGGTTGCCGTGATCTAGTATCGGGGAAATATTCCCTGGTCCGCTCACATGGCCGAAACGCGACCGCTTCGCCGTCTTGCCGCTATCCTGGTCGCGGATATCGTCGGCTATTCGCGCCGGATGGAGGCCGATGAGGCGGGCACGCTGGTCGCACTCAAGCAATGGCGCGAAGAGATCCTTGGGCCGCTGGTCGGCGAGCATGCCGGCCGGATTGTCAAGGTCATGGGCGATGGGGTGCTGATCGAGTTCACCAGTGCCGTCAACGCGGTAGCATGCGCTCAAGCGATCCAGGCCCAAACTGCCGAAGCCAATGCCACGGCAGCGGAAGAGAACCGAAATCTGCTGCGCGTCGGCATCAATCTCGGTGACATCGTCGAGGAAGGCTCCGACATCTATGGCGATGGCGTAAATATCGCCAGCCGCCTCGAAGCTCTGGCGCCGCCGGCCGGCATTTGCATCGCCGCGAGCGTCCACGACGCGGTCTTCGGTAAGATCGCTATGGCCGCAGAGGATCTAGGCGAGTGCCAACTCAAGAACATCGCCCGGCCGGTGCGCGCCTATGTGCTGCGCTATGGCGCGCCGGCGGAGCCGCGCTCGCCTCAGCCTTTGCCGCTTCCAGATAAGCCCTCCATCGCGGTTCTCGCCTTCGACAATCTGAGTGGCGATCCCGAGCAGGAGTATTTCGCCGACGGGATCGTAGAGGAGATCATAACCGCGCTGTCTCGGATCAAGTGGTTGTTCGTCATCGCTCGCAATTCGAGTTTTGTCTATAAGGGCCGGATGGTCGATGTAAAGCAGGTCGGGCGTGAGCTTGGCGTGCGTTATGTCCTTCAAGGCAGTGTGCGCAAATCGGGAAGCAGGGTGCGCATCACTGGGCAACTCATCGATGCCGCGACCGGCATCCAGATCTGGGCCGACCGTTTCGAAGGCGCACTTGAGGATATTTTCGATCTGCAGGACCAGGTGACCATGCGGGTTGTCGGCGCCATCTTCCCTAAATTGGAGGAAGCCGAGATCGCGCGGGTGAAGAGCAAACCGACGGAAAGCCTTGATGCCTATCAATGCTATATGCGGGGCATGGCTGCCTTCTATCAAATGAGTGAGGAGAGTAACCAGTCGGCGTTCACGCATTTCTACCGGGCAATCGAACTCGATTCGAATTTTGCATCTGCCTATGGGATGGCGGCGCGCAGTTATGCCCAGCGTAAGGCCTTCGGCTGGCGTTCCATCGACGCGTGGGAGATGGCCGAAACGGAGCGGCTGGCACGGCGCGCCGCGGCGCTCGGCAAGGATGATGCAACGGCGCTGACCGCGGCTGGCGTTGCTCTCGCTTATGTAATCGGCGATCTCGACAGCGGCGATGCCATGATCACGCGCGCTCTCTCGCTCAATCCCAATTTCGCCTCGGCTTGGCTGTTCAGCGGTTGGGTGAAAGTGTGGCTAGGCGAGCCTGTCGCGGCGATCGACCATGTGTCGCGCGCCATGCGTTTGAGCCCTCAGGACCCAAATATGTTCAACATGCAAGCGGCGACCGCCGCGGCACATTTTCTCGCCGGTCGCCATGAGGAGGCACTCGTGATGGCGGTGGCAGCCGTTGAAAATCAGCCAAATTATGCTCTGGCAAATAGCATTCTTGCCGCGAGTGCGGCCCATTGCGAAAGGCCGGCCATAGCCAGGGCCGCCGTGGCGCGCTTGCGGGTTCAGGAGCCGGGACTTCGGATATCACGGATTACCGATCTTTTCCCCGTGCGCAGCTCAGGCGACCTTGCCAAACTAGCCGAGGGATTGAGCAAAGCAGGCTTGCCGGGGTGAAGGACGGCCGCAAAGACCCAGGTTCCTTCATTATTGCCACGCAACTCAACGCCCGCCGGAGACGTCGATAATAGCGCCCGTCGTGTAGGATGCGGCATCACTGAGCAGCCAGACGATGGCTTCCGCGACCTCGCGCGCCGTGCCGGGCCGCCCCATCGGTGCCGTGGCGCCGAGCCGGTGCGCCCGGTCCGGCTGGCCGCCGCTCGCATGGATATCCGTCTCGATAAGACCGGGCCGGATCGCATTGACCCTGACCCCTTGCGGGCCGAGCTCCTTGGAAAGGCCGATAGTCAGGGTGTCGAGCGCGCCTTTCGATCCGGCATAGTCGACATATTCGAAGGGAGCACCGAGCCGCGCGGCGGCCGAGGACATCAGCACCACTGAGCCGCCTTCGCCGCCACGGTCGCGCGCCAGACGCCTGGCGCATTCGCGCGCGCACAGATAGGCGCCCAGCACATTGACCTCGAATATGCGCTTGAGCCGGTCGAGGCTCATCTCGGCGAGCGGCTGGGAAGGAGCGACGATGCCGGCATTGATGACGACACCGGTAAGCGGGCCGAAGGCGCGTTCCGCCGTATCGAACATGGCGGCGACATCGGTTTCCACGGCAACGTCACCCTTGATCGCCACCGCCCGGCCGCCGGCCTGGCGGACCATGGCGACCGTTTCCTCCGCCGCCTCCTGGTTGCCGACATAGTTGACGCCGACCGACCAGCCCCTTTCGCCACAGAGGACCGTGGCTTCCCGGCCTATGCCGCGGCTTCCCCCCGTGATCAGCACATTCTTCATCTCAAATTCCCCTTCCTCGAGCGGGCGACCGGCATGATATGCGCGCGGCTCAGAACGGCGAGCGGCAGGTCGAGCGCGAATGGATCGACCCAGCGGATCTCCTCGATCTCCGCCGCGGCGGCGACGGCGCCGGTGAGCGGCACCTCGAAGACATCGGCCACCACGACCCGATCGGCTTCATGCGCCGCCTCGGCCATGAAACGCCCGATATAGACCGGCGCATCCTCGCCGATCGTGAGAGCGATTTCTTCGCGGAGCTCCCGCCTCAGGGCCGCGACCGGCGTCTCGTCGGGCTCGATCTTGCCGCCCGGCTGCATGAAGACGGACGCGCCACGCTTGCGCACCACGAGAACATGCCCCGCCTCGTTGAAGATGATCGCGGCCGCGATACAGATTGGGCTGTCTTGTGGCGTCGTCATTTGCGTTCGATAAGGTCCCAGCGATTTCCATGGATATCCTCGAAGACAGCCACCGTACCATAGGCCTCGTGACGCGGCGCTTCGAGGAAGTGCACGCCGCGTGCCGCGAAGATCGCGTGATCGCGCTCGAAGTCGTCCGTTTCCAGGAACAGGAAGACTCGGCCGCCGCTCTGATTTCCGATGGCAGCGCGCTGGCTCTCATTGGCCGCCTGCGCCAGCAGGAGTCCGGTCCCCCTCGGACTTGGGCGCCACCACCACCCATCTTTTGGTAGTGGACATCCGCTTGTCCTCGCGCAGCGCGAAGCCGAGCTTGCCGACATAGAAGCCGATGGCTTCGTCGTAATCGCGCACGACGAGCGTGATGAGGCCAAGTTCGCGCCGTACGATCAATTCAGTTTGCGTTCGACCTGTTCGTTCCATTCGCGGCTGAACACCTGCTCGTTGTCCTCGAACGCCTCGATGCGGCCCCAGATGATCCAATGCGTCTTCGTCGACTCATGGCGCGTATACGTCTCGACCCGCGTCCGCCAGTCGCCGCGTCCCACTTCCTCGGTCCAATGCGTCTCCATGCGGGCCGACAAAGGATCGTCCTGCTTGATGCGATAGGTCTTCTCGATCACGGAGCGGATCACCAGGCCATGCGGCTCGATTTCGAAGCGGCCGTTGTCGTCCTTCTCCTCGATGACCGTCTCGCCCGTAGCTTCGTCCATGCGCACATTGCGGCTGGCGCTCGGCCGCGCGAGTTCCTTCAGTTTCGCGGGCTCGGCACCTTCCGCCGGCTTGAAGCTCGGGCCCGCCTCATTGGCGATCTGCCGCCTGATCGGCACATGGACACGCGATGAGCCGGCATAGAGTGTCAGCCGCACCGGCTCGGGCGCCGGCCACATCAGGGGCCAGTAGGTGGTCGAGATCGAGACCCGCAATTTATGGCCCTTGGGGATGCGCCAGGCGATGTCGTCGAGCGCGATCTTCATCTTGTAGCGCCTGCCGGGCTCGAGCGCCGACGGGTAGTCGCGGCTCACCCGCTGGCAGAGATTCTGCAATTGATAGGTGATGCGCGTGACCTCGCCCGAGGGCCACACATCGTTGAGCCGGATCGCCACGAAGGCGACCGGCCTGTCGACCGAGAAGTCGAGCTCCACGGCAGGCCGGCCGACAATGTCCATGTCGGAGACGAGAGCCGGGGAATCGAAGGTCAGCGATCCGGCATCGTCGCGCGTCTGGTTGCCCGGAAAGCCCGAACCGTTGAACATGATGCAGTAGTCGCCGGCATCGAGGCCGATATCCTGGGGCGACGAAACGGTGAGCGGCGTCTCCGCCTGGCCGGCACCACCTATGCCGTCCTCATTGAGATACCACTGCTTGATCTCGGTATTGCCGGCATTCCACACCTCTTCGCTGATCCAGCGGCCCGGCCACTCGTCGGGCCCGCCATTGCCGGGCTCGATCGCGTCCATCACATAGATGCGGTAGGCGGGATCGCGCATCACGCCGGTCGGCTCGCCCTTGAGCCAGAAATCCCACCAGCGCAGCGCCTCCTGCAGGAAGCCGATGCGCGGACCCACCATCGAAAAATGCGGATATTTGTGGATCCACGGACCGATGATCGCCTTGCAGCTCGAGCGCAGGCCGGTCATCAGCCGCGGTATGGCGTTGGAATAGGCATCGTTCCAGCCGCCGACAATCAGGCAGGCGGCTTCGATGGCGCCGAAATCCTCACAGACGCTCGCATGCTTCCAGTAGGAGTCGCGATGCGGGTGCGAGAGCCAAGGCACGATCAGCATCGGCAGGTTCTCGAGCCGCTCCATCCACATCTTCTTCCACGCATCGCCGACGAGGACCGGATCGGGCGGGCGGGACGAATAGGCGAACATGGTGGCGGCCCAGGCCATATGCTCGTTGATGACGCAGCCGCCCTTGTAGTGGATGTCGTCCTGATAGCGGTCATCCGTCGAGCACAAGGTGACGATGGCCTTGAGGGCAGGGGGCTTGCGCGCCGCCACCTGGAGCCCGTTGAAGCCGCCCCACGATATGCCGATCATGCCGACGGAACCCGAGCACCATGTTTGGCCTGCGAGCCAGGCGATCACTTCCAGCGCGTCATCCTGTTCCTGCTTCGTATATTCGTCGAACAGCAGTCCCTCGGAATCGCCATTGCCGCGCATGTCGACGCGGATCGCCGCATAGCCATGGCCGGCGAAATAGGGATGGGTCAGCGCGTCGCGGATAATCGTGCCGTCGCGCTTGCGATAGGGCAGATATTCGAGGATCGCCGGCACCGGCCTTGCCTCGGCATCCTCCGGCAGCCAGACCCTGGCGGCGAGCCGCGTGCCGTCGGACAGGGGAATCCAGATATTCTCGATTTCCTTCACCTGACGCGGGAAGGTGGTGACGGTCTGCATGGACGGGGATCCTTCTGGGCGTGCTAACGGAAATAGAGCCCCGGCCGTCCGGTGTCAAAACTCCTAAACGCCGGATGAACGCCGGTTTCAGAACGGGTTCAGCCCTCTCGCCCTAGTTTCGGCGCCATGTTTGAGAGGAGACTATCCGTGACCACCCGCTTTGCCACCCTGTCCCGCAGCCTGATCGCCGCTTCCGTTCTGATGACCGCCCTCGCCTTCGGCACCGCCACCAGGGCCGAGCCGGCACAGTTCAAGCGCGGCCAGGTCGTCGATTTCGCGACCAGCCAGCAGCCGGGCTCGATCGTCATCGTCACCAAGGATCGCGCGCTTTATTACATATTGGGCGATGCCAAGGCGGTGAAATACAAGGTCGCGACCGCCAAGCGCGGCTTCGAATGGTCAGGCACCAATGCGGTGTCGGCCAAGGTGAAATGGCCCGATTGGCGCCCGCCGGCGACCATGCGCAAGCGCCGCCCCGAACTGCCGGCCTTCATGGCGGGCGGCCCGGAAAACCCGCTCGGCGCGCGCGCCATCTATCTCGGCAGCACGATCTACCGCATCCACGGCACCAACGAGCCGGCCTCGATCGGCAAAGCGGCATCGTCAGGTTGTATCCGCATGCACAATGCCGATGTGAGCGAGCTGTTCCAGCATGTGAAGATGGGCGCCAAGGTGACGGTCGTCTGATCCCACACATCAGCCCGAGAAGCTTGTGGCCGGGCTTGACCCGGCCATCCAGCTGCTTTCGGAACCAGCTGAAGCGCTCTATCTCAATCGTCAGGAATTTGTCATAAGCAAAGTGGACTGTGCGGACAACTGATCCGCTTTGCCGAGTATGATGATCTGGCCCTGGAAAAAGACCAATGGGACTGCCGCCGCCGCTGCAGACCTGCGTGAACGGAACTCCGCTGAGGACGCCCTGACGGCCCTGATTGGCGCTCTGCCCGATCCCGTGATGCTGCTCGACGATCACGGACTGGTGCGCGCCGCCAACGTCCGGGCGAAGGATCTTCTCAACATGGATCCGGTCGGTCAGCATCTCTCCTCCGCCATCCGCTCGCCCGCGATCCTGGAGGCGGTGCAGAACGTCCTCGAGCATGGCGGCGAGCTGCGCGTGAATTACGAGCAGCATGTTCCGGTGCCGCGTCATTTCGAGGCCTTCGTCGCCGCCATGAACGTCATTGGCCCGGAAGCTGCTGCTCTTGTCCTTCTCAAGGATCTCACCCGCGAGCAGCAGACCGAGCGCATGCGCGCCGATTTCGTGGCCCATGCGAGCCATGAATTGCGCACCCCTCTGGCCTCGCTGCTGGGCTTCATCGAGACCCTGCAGGGGGCGGCCAAGAACGACGAGGCCTCGCGCGAGCGCTTCCTCGCTCTGATGCAGACGCAGGCCGAGCGGATGAAACGGCTGATCGCCGATCTTCTGTCCCTGAGCCGCATCGAGATGAACGCCCATCAGCGCCCGACCGGCACCGCCGATCTTCACCAGATCGCGCTTCATGTGCGCGACACCCTGGCCGGCCTCGCCAAGGATGCAGGGGTCGAGATCAAGATCGACGATACGGATCCGCTTCTGGTTCAGGGCGACTGGGACGAGCTCGTGCAGGTCATCCAGAATCTGGTCGAGAACGCCATCAAATACGCGGCCAGCGGCAAGCTGATCGAGATTTCGGGCAAGCGGGTGGGCGAGGATTGCGAGCTCGAGGTGCGCGATCATGGGCCGGGCATCGCCGAGGAACACCTGCCGCGGCTCACCGAGCGCTTCTACCGGACCAATGCGCAGGAAAGCCGCTCGCGTGGCGGCACCGGCCTGGGCCTCGCCATCGTCAAGCACATCCTCAACCGCCACCGCGGCAAGCTGCGCATCCAGTCCGAGCTGGGCGCCGGCAGCAGCTTTGTCATACGCGTCCCGGCTGTAAAATAAACCAAGCTATTTCATAGGGTTGACTTGTCATATTTCTGTAGTGTGAGTGTCACATAACGCTCATGCGGGATGCCTAAGGGAAGCTAGGCGTCACACAGAGGAGACAAGAAATGAAACGCTTACTTTTGGCTGCGAGCCTTCTGGCCCTGACGGCAGGTTTCGCGCAAGCCCGCGACCAGATTCGTATCGTCGGCTCATCGACGGTCTATCCCTTCACCACGGCCGTTGCCGAGCAATTCGGCAAGACCTCCGGCTTCAAGACCCCGGTGGTCGAATCGACCGGCACCGGCGGCGGCATGAAGCTCTTCTGCGCCGGCATCAGCGCCGATAGTCCCGATTTCACCAATGCCTCGCGCCAGATCAAGAAGAGCGAGTACGACGATTGCGTCAAGAACGGTGTCACCGAGATCGTCGAGATCAAGGTCGGCTTCGACGGCCTCACGGTTGCCAATTCCAAGGCTGGCCCGGACCTGAACTTCACCAAGACCCAGCTTTTCCTGGCGCTGGCCAAGGAAGTGCCCGACAAGGATGGCAAGCTCATCGCCAATCCCTATAAGACCTGGAAGGATGTCGACCCGTCGCTTCCCGACGAGAAGATCGAAGTGCTCGGCCCCCCGCCGACCTCCGGTACCCGCGATAGCTTTGTCGAGCTCGTGATGGATAAGGGCGCGGAAGGCGTCGACTCGCTCAAGGCGTTGAAGAAGTCCGACGCCAAGGCCTTCGAGACGGTGTGGAAGTCGATCCGCGAGGACGGCGCCTATATCGATGCCGGCGAGAACGACAATCTGATCGTTCAGAAGCTCGAGGCCAATCCGCAGGCGGTCGGCATCTTCGGCTACTCCTTCCTCGAGGAGAACCAGAACAAGATCAAGGGAGCGACGATCGAGGGCAAGTCGCCCAGCTATGAGTCGATCGCCAGCGGCGACTATAAAGTGTCCCGCCCGCTCTTCATCTATGCGAAGAAGCAGCATGTCGGCACCATCCCCGGTATGGTCGAGTTCGTGAAGGAATATGTGTCGGACAAGGCGCTGGGCGAAGACGGTTATCTGGCCGCCAAGGGCCTGGTGACGCTGCCCGGCGACGAGGCCGACAAGACCAAGGCCGCCGCGGAAACGATGGAAACGATCAAGGGCGACCAGCTGATGTGAGCTGTAGCATGATCCGGAAAAGTGCGAAGCGGTTTTCCGGTAAAATCATGCGCAAAACAAGAATATGAAGCGTGATGGCGGCTCGTCCTAAAGCCATCACGCTTTAGAGCATGATCCGGAAAAGTGCGAAGCAGTTCTCCGGAAAAATCATGCGCAGACAAAATGACAAAGCGGCGCGTGGTCAGGAAGTTGGATACCGTATTTCCGTGATCGCGCGCCATGTCAATGAAACCGGTCGCGTCACTTCGGATCAAACCGGAGTGACCGCGACCAGTCGGGGCGGTCCGCGGATGTACCGGCCGCCTCGCACACTCTTTCAAATTACAACGCCCGAAGATGAGATGGCGGGCGAGATAGAACAGGGCGCGTGATGTCGGGGACTTATTTCTCAATCATGGCGGTGCTGGTGCTGGCAGGCTTCTTCCTGGGCGCCCAGCGGGCTCGCGCAATGAGGGGCGGCCCCGGTCAGTCGCTCCATTCTCTACCCGCCTATCATGGTCTCCTTATCGCCTCCGCCGTCCTGACTGTGATGATGGCGATCTTTGTCGTCGTCGCCCCCTTGGGCTCGCATCATATTGTGAGCCAGGGCCTGGGCTCCCTCGATCCGTCGGAAATCGCCACCCCGCTCCAGCGCGACGCCGCCCTGCGCGACATCCAGAATCTCATCGCCGGCACCTATCAGGGCGAGCCCGGCGATAAACTGAAAGCGGCCGCCGCCGCTTACGGCGCGGCATCGAACCTTGTTTACTGGGGCATGAATGGCCTCGGCACACTTTCCGGCCTCGCCGTCATTTTCTGGGGGCTCGGCCGGATCACGCCGGAGCTGCGCGCCCGCAACCAGTTCGAGCGCTTCGCCAAATATGTGCTGCTCGCCTGCTCTGGCGTCGCGGTTCTCACCACCATCGGCATCGTGTTCTCGGTGGTGTTCGAGGCGGCGCGTTTCTTCAGCATGGTTTCGCCGATCGACTTTCTCTTCGGCCTGCAATGGTCGCCGCAGACAGCCATGCGCGCCGACCAAGTCGGCTCGTCGGGCGCCTTCGGCATCGTTCCGCTGATCGCCGGCACGCTGCTCATCACCCTCATCGCCATGCTGGTGGCGGGGCCTTTGGGCCTCTTTTCGGCGATCTACATGGCCGAATATGCGACGCCGAAGATCCGCGCCGTGGTCAAGCCGATCCTCGAGATACTCGCCGGCATCCCGACAGTGGTTCTGGGCTTCTTCGCCGCCTTGACGGTGGCGCCGCTCATCCGCGGCTGGGGACAGACCTTTGGCCTCGATGTGGCGTCGGAATCGGCGCTTGCCGCCGGTCTGGTGATGGGCATGATGATCATCCCCTTCGTCTCGTCCTTGTCGGACGACGTGATCAATGCCGTGCCGCAGTCGCTGCGCGACGGCTCTTATGCGATGGGCGCCACCAAGTCCGAGACCATCAAGAAGGTGGTTCTCCCCGCTGCTCTGCCGGGCATCGTCTCGGCCTTCATGTTGGCGATCTCGCGCGCCGTCGGCGAGACGATGATCGTCGTGATGGCCGCCGGTCTCGCCGCCAATCTCACCTTCAACCCGCTCGCCGCCGTCACCACTGTGACGGTGCAGATCAAGACCCTCTTGGTGGGCGACCAGGAATTCGACTCGGCCAAGACGCTCTCCGCCTTCGCGCTCGGCCTGGTGCTGTTCTTCTTTACGCTGGCCCTGAACTACATCGCGCTCAAGATCGTGCAGAGATACAGGGAACAATATGACTGATACCGCGATCTCCGCCGCCCCCCGCCGTGTCGGCGACAACAACGCGCTGGTCGCCAGGCGCTATCGGGCCGAGCGCCGGTTCAAGTTCTACGGAATCGCGGCCATCGCGGTGACGGCCGTCTTCCTCGTGCTGCTCTTCGCCGACATCCTGGTGAAGGGTTTGCCGGCCTTTACCGAGCATCGCCTCACGCTGCCGATCAATGTTTCGCAGAAGGCGATCGACCCGCAGAACAGCAAGGACCTCAAGGTCATCCGCGCCGGTGACTTCGATGCGCCGATCCGCGAGGCCTTCCGCGCCATGTTTCCGGATGTGACCTCGCGTGGCGACCGCAAGAAGCTTCTGGGCCTGCTGAGCTCGGGCGCCGCCGATGATTTCCGCGCCATGGTGATGAACGATCCGGCGTTGATTGGCCAGGACATCAAGGTTCCGGTGCTCCTTTCCGACGATGCCGATCAGTATTTGAAGGGTCGTCAGACCGCGGTTCAGAAATTCCCCGGCCAAGGCGCGATCACCGCGACGGCCGACGGCGATAAGTTCAAGCTGGCGGCGGACCAGACTGCGCTCCTGATGGCGGGCGACATCGTACGGATGAATGGCGGCGCCTTCCGCGTCGTGTCGACCGACAAGGGTGCCTTCCTGGCCGAGCAGGTCACCGCGCCCAAGTCCCTCGATCCGGTTACTGCCGGCGCCTGGGATATCTTTCGTTTCACGGTGCCTGAGCACAACCGCCGCATCGACGACCAGGAGGCGCTGTGGCTCGAGCAGCTGAAGGAGAAGGGCGTCGCCGAAAGCGGCATCGCCTGGCGGTTCTTCTCCTCGGGCGACTCGCGCGAGCCGGAGCTCGCCGGCATCAGGGGCGCCTTGATGGGCTCGATCCTGACACTTCTGGTGACCTTGTTCCTTTGTTTGCCGATCGGTGTGGCCGCCGCGATCTATCTCGAGGAGTTCGCCCCCAAGAACCGCCTGACCCAGATCATCGAGGTGAATATCAATAACCTCGCGGCGGTGCCCTCGATCGTCTTCGGCCTCTTGGGCCTGGCGATGTTCCTCAACTTCTTCGGCCTGCCGCGCTCGGCGCCGGTGGTCGGTGGCCTGGTGCTGGCGCTGCTCGTGCTGCCCACCATCATCATCGCCTCGCGCGCGGCGCTGCGCGCCGTGCCGCCCTCGATCAAGGAGGCCGCACTCGGGGTGGGCGCCTCGCACCAGCAGGCGATCTTCCATCACGTCCTGCCTCTGGCCATGCCCGGCATCATGACCGGCACCATCATCGGCATGGCGCACGCCTTGGGCGAGACGGCGCCGCTTCTCATGATCGGCATGGTCGCTTTTATCGTCGACATACCGACGAGCTTCACCGATGCCGCCACCGTCTTGCCGATCCAGATCTTTCTCTGGTCGGATCTTCCGGAGATCGCCTTCCAGTCCAAGACGGCGGGCGCCATCATCGTTCTTCTCGTTTTCCTGTTCGTCATGAATGCGGTCGCCATCCTGTTGCGCAAGCGCTTCGAGCGCCGCTGGTAAGTATGAAAGGGTCACCCGCCATGGATGCCATGATCAAGACGCCGGTCGCCGACAATGCCCCGCGCATCGCCCGCGAACGGCCTCTGAAGATCAGGGCGCGCAATGTCGACGTCTATTATGGCGACAAGCATGCCATCAACGACCTGAGCATCGACATCCCCGACAGCGCCGTCTCGGCCTTCATCGGGCCTTCGGGCTGCGGCAAGTCCACCTTCCTGCGCTCGATCAATCGCATGAACGACACGATCCCGTCCTGCCGGATCACCGGCAATATCGAGATCGACGGCCGCGACATCTATGACAGGAGCCTCGATGTGGTGCAGCTGCGCGCCCGCATCGGCATGGTGTTCCAGAAGCCCAATCCCTTCCCGAAATCGATCTATGAGAACGTTGCCTATGGTCCGCGCATCCACGGCTTCGCCAGGAACAAGACCGATCTCGAGGAGATCGTGGTGACGAGCTTGAAGAAGGCCGGTCTCTTTGAGGAAGTGAAGGACCGGCTCGATCATTCGGGCACCAGCCTGTCCGGCGGCCAGCAGCAGCGCCTGTGCATCGCGCGGGCCATCGCCGTCAATCCGGAAGTGATCCTCATGGACGAGCCCTGTTCGGCGCTCGATCCGATCGCCACCGCCCGCATCGAGGAACTCATCGACGAACTGCGCCAGAATTACTGCATCGTCATCGTCACCCATTCGATGCAGCAGGCCGCGCGCGTCTCGCAGCTCACCGCGTTTTTCCATCTGGGCAATCTGGTCGAGGTCGGCGACACCGACGACATCTTTACGGCACCCAAGGATAAGCGCACCCAGGATTACATCACCGGCCGCTTCGGCTGACCGCGGAGTTAAGGACTATGTCGGACCATATCGTCAAAGCCTATGACGAGGACCTCGCCAACCTCAAGACGATGCTCGCCCAGATGGGCGGTCTCGCCGAGGACCATCTCGCCAAGGCCATCGAGGCGCTGGCGAAGCGCGACACCAAGCTTGCCGATATCGTGATCGCGCAGGACGAAAAGATCGACGCCCTCGAACTGCAGATCGAGGAGCGCGCCATCCTCACCATCGCCAAGCGCCAGCCGATGGCGCGCGACCTGCGCGAGATCATGGTGGCGATCCGCATCGCCTCCGATCTCGAGCGCATCGGCGATCTCGCCAAGAACATCGCCAAGCGCTCGCATGCCATTTCCGAGCAGCTGCCGCGCAAGCTCGCCACCGGGCTGAATCGGATGGGCAGGCTGTCGCTCGAGCAGCTGAAGGATGTGCTTGATGCCTATACGACGGCCGACGATGCCAAGGCGCTGGAAGTCTGGCGCAGTGACGGTGAGCTCGATTCCCTCTACAACTCGATCTTCCGCGAGCTTCTGACCTACATGATGGAAGACCCGCGCATGATCGGGCCGTGTACCCATCTTCTCTTCGGTGCCAAGAATTTCGAGCGTATCGGCGATCACGCCACCAACATAGCGGAGAATATCCACTATCTGGTGTCGGGCCAGCCGATGCGCGGCGAACGTCCGAAGAAGGACACCACTAGCACGATGCCTTTTGATGCAATGAACGAGCGCTGATGACCGCGTCCATCCTCATCGTCGAAGACGAAGAACCGCTCCAGATCCTGCTGACCTACAATCTTCAGGCGGAAGGATTTCGGGTGCGCGGCACCGCCAATGGCGAGGACGTCGCCCATCTCGTCAGTGAAGAACGCCCCGATCTCATCGTGCTCGACTGGATGCTGCCGGGCATATCGGGCATCGAGGTCTGCCGCCTGCTGCGCTCGCGCGCCGAAACCCGCGACATCCCGGTCATCATGCTGACGGCGCGGGGCGAGGAGAATGAGCGCGTGCGCGGCCTCGCCACCGGGGCCGACGACTATATCGTCAAGCCTTTCTCGGTGCCGGAGCTGCTCGCCCGCATCAAGACGATCCTGCGCCGCGTCAACCCCGACGCGATCGCCGAACTCCTCAAGGCCGGCGACATCGCGCTCGACCGGCGCACCAGGCGCGTGACCAGGGCGACGCGCGACATAACGCTCTCCCCGACCGAATTCCGCCTGCTTGAATATCTCATGCAGAGTCCGGGCCGGGTCTACAGCCGCTCGCAGCTTCTTGATGCTGTCTGGGGCCGCGACATCTATGTCGACGAGCGCACCGTCGACGTGCATGTCGGTCGCCTGCGCAAATGCTTGAAGCGCGGCCGCGAGATCGACCCGATCCGCACCGTGCGCGGCATGGGCTACTCCTTCGACGAGCGTTTCGGGCGGAGTTAAGCCCTCATCCCACCCGTCATGGCCGCCCTTGAGGCGGCCATCCAGCCCATCCGTGCCACGCCTGCTAGGCGTCACGCACATGCCGATCTCCGCCGCTATCCGACGCATCCCGTGCTACGGCCGCTACCTGGCGCTCCGCCAGGCGCTTGTGAGCCACCAACACCGCCAGCGGATCGCCAAGGGCTCACATGCGTCGCGGCGCGAGAGATCCCGGACGAAATACCACTTGCTACGCCTGGGGATGGCCGGGGTATAACCCGCGAAACACGCAAGGCCGACGGACCATGGAACGCCGCCTGACCGCGATACTGGCCGCCGACGTCGCCGGCTACAGCCGCCTCATGAGCCGCGACGAGGAGGGCACGCTCTCGGCCCTGAAGGCGCATCGCCGCGAGATGGCGGACGCCCGGATCGCCGCGCATGCGGGCCGCATCGTGAAGCTCACGGGCGACGGAATGCTGGTCGAGTTCGCGAGCGTGGTGAACGCGGTGGCTTGCGCGGCCGACATCCAGCGCCGGATGCGTCAGCGCAATGCCGGCGTGCCGGCAGAGCGCTGCCTCGAGTTCCGCATCGGCATCCATCTCGGCGACATCATCTTCGACGCTGCCGACAACGACATCTATGGCGAAGGCGTCAATATCGCGGCGCGCCTCGAAGGCCTCGCCCGGCCGGGCGGCGTCGCGGTGTCCGGAACCGTCCGCGACAGCGTTGGAAACCGGCTCGACCTTGTCTTCGAGGACGCCGGCGAGCAGATGCTGAAGAACATCGAGCGGCCGGTCAGGGTCTACACCGTCGACGTCTTCGCCGGCGCCCCGCCGCCGGCGGCCGCGGATGCGCCGGGGCGCAAGGCGGAATCGGCCAACGGAAAGCCCTCGATCGCCGTGCTGCCATTCAGCAATATGAGCGGCGATCCGGAGCAGGACTATTTCTCGGACGGCATCGCCGAGGACATCATCACCGACCTGTCGAAGATTTCGGCGCTGCATGTCGTCGCCCGCCACACCGCCTTCACCTACAAGGGCAAGGCGGTGGACGTGCCGGCGGCGGCCCGCGAGATGGGCGTGAAATTCGTGCTCGAGGGCAGCGTGCGCAAGGCCGGCCCGCGCGTGCGCATCGCCGCCCAGCTGATCGACGGCGCGACCGGCGGCCATCTGTGGGCTGAACGCTACGACCGGGACCTTACCGATATTTTCGCGATCCAGGACGAGATCACCCGGACGATCGTCGACCAGCTCAAGGTCAGGCTGCTGTCGGAGGAGAAGACGGCGCTCGGACGGGCGCCGACGGGCAATATCGAAGCGTATACCACCTATCTGAAGGCCCGGGAGTTCTTCCGCACACGCGCCAAGGACTCTCTGCAACTGGCGCGCCGGCTGTTCAGCCGGGCGGTGGACATCGACCCCGCTTATGCGCGCGCCTATGCCGGCATCGCCGATTGCGACTCGATCCTCGCCGCCTGGCACGGCGCAAGCATATCGCTGGAGGCGCTTTTCGCGACCTGCGCCAAGGCGTTGGAACTCGATCCCCACCTCGCCGAGGCGCATGCCTCGCACGGCCTCGCTCTGTCGACCGCCGGCCGCCCGACGGAGGCGGTGGCTGCCTTCGAGCGCGCCATCGCGCTCGACCCGAATTCCTACGAGGGCCATTATTTCTACGCCCGCCACGCTTTCGCCGCGGGGGATTTCGAGAAGGCGGTCGCGCTCTACAGCCGTTGCGCCGAGATAGACCCCGACGACTACCGGGCGCCGTTCCTGATCACCAACGCCCTGCACGCGCTCGGTCGCCTCGACGAGGAGGTCGCGCAGGCGCGGCTGGGCCTGGAGCGGGCCGAACGAGCGCTGAAGGCGCATCCGGAGAATTCCGATCCGGCGCAGCATGGCGCGGTTGCGCTGGCGCTTCTCGGCGAAAAGGAACGGGCCAGGGAGTGGCTGGCGCGCGCCCTGACCATCGATCCGGACAGCACCTTCGTGCGTTACAATGCCGCCTGCACCTATTCGCTGCTGGGCGAGGCGGACCGTGCTATCGATCTCCTCGAGACATGTCTGCGGCAATCGGGCAGCGAGGAGATGAAACTGTGGATCAAGAACGATTCCGACCTTGATCCCCTCCGCAATCACCCACGCTATACGGATCTGCTGATGCTGATCGCATAACGATCCCCCGGCCGCCAACATGCAACGCCTTGTGGGTCGGAACTCAATCGCCGGATGGGCAAGCCCAGCCCATTGCTTCCGCGGCCGCCTGGCATTTTTCCGCGAGGGCCTTCTCCTCCGGCGTCGGTTCTTTCACGTGGGCGGTGCCATTAACCAGGTCGATGACGATGTGATCGGGATGCAGCAGCAGAGCGGGCGGCGCGAGGCCGAGCTCCTTGCAGCGGTCGATCTCCTTTTCCCATCGGAGCTTGTACACCATCATGGCATCCAGCCAGTTTTCATGGAGCTCCTTGCGCTCCTGCTCGATCGTGGCGAGAAGCGTCGTGAAGAGCACCTGGGCGCGCGGCTGGCCTTTGGCCGCTCCCATGGCGATCGAACGGACGATCGCCCGCACCATCGGGACGGTTACCTGCCGATCGCCGTCATTGATCCTGATGTCACGATAGGCCTCCTCGAGAATGATCTCCTTCAATCGCTCTTCATTGGTGGCGGGAATCTTGTTGCGCGCCCCCTTGGGCCTGCCGTTCGGATTGCCGGATTGTCCTTTGGCGAAGCGTGTCGCGACCGGCGGCTTGCCGCGGCCGATCTCATAGCTGGCGGAGGCGGCCGGAGCGCTTTTCCTGTCGTCGTCGTCGTTCTTGTTCATGCCGTCACCTTCCTGGTGTCATTCCGGACTTCCGGATTGAATAGGGAGGCCGCGATCTTGGTGCGGGCTTCCCAGCGCTGGATGATCCGGTCGCCGCGCCGGATGTCGCTTTCGCTCATGGCCACGCGCCGGCCGGCTTGCTCGGCCGAAAGCAGCGCTGCGCCTGCCCAGTCGCCATCCTCCTTCGCCGCGGCACTCGAATTGGCGCCTGCGGGACGGGCGATGAGCATCTGCACCGCCTGGCTTTCCATCAGCAAGCTCACCGTGTCGGGTTTCAATGCCTCGCCACAGACCAGCCAGTGCGGGCCAAGTCGCCAGATATCGCCGGTCCGGCAGCGCCGGGGGCATGTGGAATACCGACTTTCTTGCCGTCGTCGTTTGCTTTGGCTGGGCTGGTGGCGATGAGCCCGTCGATCTCGGCAAGCGAGAAACCGATATCGAACGTGACGTCTTCGGTGATGAGGCCTGTGAGTTCATCGGCGAGAAGCTTTTGGTCCCATTTAGCGTTGAGGGCCAGCTTGTTGTCTGCGAGGACATAGGCGCGCTTTTCCGCCGGACTGAGGTGATCGATCCTGAGACACGGCACTTGGGCAAGGCCGAGTTCCCCGGCCGCCCGCACCCGGCCATGACCTGCGAGTATCCGGTTTTCCTCATCGATCAGGATCGGGTGGGTGAAGCCGAAGCGGCGGATGCTCTGTGCCAGCTGATTCACCTGCTTGCGTGAATGAAGACGCGCATTGCCGGGCCAGGGCTTGAGCTCGGCCACAGGCACGTTTCGAATGTCGGGCATCCCACTTCTCCTCTTTGCCGTCGCGCGGGCGAACGGGGGTGACTGAAGTGGTATGTCAACTAGGCGCCCTTGGCCCACGACTTCAAGGGGTGTCTTGCACGCAACAGTTTCCCTGCGTCCGTGGTTCTGTCTTCTCTGTTCGAGCGACCAGGCTGTGTCGTGCAAGCCGCTGCAATTGCGAGAGGTTTTGGCGCGGACTGAGAGTCTGGCGGCTCGTTTCCGATCTTTACCCTGTATCTACGCTGTATTTGCGTGAGTACCGCATCGTCACTGCCCGAGAAAATCACCCAAAGAATGGGATTCGAGACCGTCTTCTCTAACCAGACTCAGAACTCGCCTTCATTCCCCTTCTCCCGCAAGCAAGCGGGAGAAGGGGAAAACTGGTAGGGCCTTGCGTATTACAGTGAATTTCCCCGGACAGCCCTGCTACCGTGCAGGGTTAGCCCTTCTGCTCTCGCCGCCGCGACCGGACGAGTTCCTTGAAATCACGGACCAGCGCTCTCACCGCGAGGCGCGCTCGCCGCACGCCCAGCAGGAGGTGGGCCGCCAGGATGCCCGGGAGGTCGGGTGCGCGCGTATATTCCCCAGGCGAGAGGGCGATAGTCCCTTCCTTGCCGACCAGGCCCTTTTTGAACTGCCACAAGCCGCTCTCCGGCGTCGCTTCGCCGAGATCGTACCAATGGCATTGCCTGCCGCGCAGCCAGTCGATGATCCACCAATGCAGCGCGTATCCGGCCTTGATGTCGACGCCTCTGTCGCTGCTCGCCCCGACGGCATAATAGGCCGTGTCACCGATCTGAAAAACGACGGCGCCGGCGACGGGTGTTCCGTTCTCGCGCGCCAGAACGACAATCGATGAGGTCTCCGTCGACCGAGAATCCGATAATGCTCTCTCGAACAGCGGCCAGACTGGGTTCGAATAGTTCTTTCTCTCTTTCATGGACATGCAGAGTGCCGTGAATTCGGCAACGGAAGTGCTAGGCGCTTCGACTCCTATTGTCAGCTCACTTTTCAAGGCGCTTCTCAGATTGCGGCGCCATCTCTGGTCGAGACTGGCCATCTGACGATCGGGTGTGAGCGTCATATTGACGAGAAACCGTTCTGCGCCATCTGGAACGCGATGCTTGAGGCCCCTCAGGCGGAGCTCCTCGCCGTAGATATCTGCAAACCGGGGATCCGGAGGCGGCATGATCGACAGGGCCAGCCTTTCGCGTGTCACAAACTGATCGACAAGCGCGTCCAGTGCCAGGCCGAGAATTCTTCGATCCGCGGGCTCTCCCTTGCGGCGCCAAAGCGGACCGTATTTGATCAGGGCGAGACCTCTTTTCACTACGGGTAAGGTGAATACGAGGACCAGCGCCATCGCCGCGATCTTTCCGTTGATCGTTATGGCGACCCTGCGCACCCGATTGTCGCCCCATTGCATGCCCTGGAGGCATTCTGTCTGCTCGTAATATACATCGGCGAAATCGGAGATTGTTCTATCCCATTCGTCGCCACTCAGATTTGTCACGATTTGGGGGCCATCGGCCGCCGGGGCGCGCCCAAAGTCTGAAATTATTATGGCTTGAGCCGATGACATGATTGCAAAAACTCCGAAGACCCGTTGGTTATGCATCTGCAACAACGGTTACGCACTTGTCTCGTCCAGATCCCTGGATCACAGGAAAGTGTATCAAGGCGGAATGTCGGTTTTTGCAGATCTGAAACCCACATCTGATCTCATCGGAATGCAATCCTGATGCCAGCCGCAGCGGGGCGTTTGATCTGAGCGGCGAGGAACCGCGCGGAACAGCTCTATCAGTGGGCGGGGGCCCCCAATTTCGCGCACGCGACGTCCTGACAGAAACTGACATCGGTATGGTCTTAGCTGGGCAAAACCCGATATTGAGGTCCCATGCCGACACCCCGCCCGGAAAGCTGGCTCTATCCGACCGAACGCGGCCTTTACTGCGCGCCGGGTCAGTTCCATATCGATCCGCATCTGCCGGTGGATCGCGCCGTCATTACCCACGGTCATGGCGACCATGCGCGCTCAGGGCACGGCGCTGTGCTCGCAACGGCGGAAACCATCGAGATCATGAAAGTGCGCTATGGCGCCGACTGCGCCGGCAGCTTCTCGCCCGCCAATGGTGCCCAGTCGATCAATGGCGTCACCGTGAAACTGGTTCCCGCCGGTCACATTCTGGGCTCGGCCCAGATCGTGCTCGACTGGCAGGGGGCTCGCGCCGTCGTGTCGGGTGACTACAAGCGCTCGCCCGACCCGACCTGCGCGCCCTTCGAGCTGGTGCCCTGCGATCTCTTCGTCACCGAGGCGACTTTCGGCCTGCCGGTCTTCCGCCATGAGCCGGCGGAGAAGGAGGCGCTGAGGCTGCTGGCCTCGCTGGCGGCCAATCCCGAACGGACCCATCTTCTGGGCGCCTATAATCTCGGCAAGTGCCAGCGTATGATCGCGCTCGCCCGCCAGGCGGGTTATGACCGCCCCATCTATCTGCATGGCGGTCTGCGCAGTCTCTGCGACCTTTATATACGCCTCGGCATCGATCTCGGCGAATTGCGCGACGTGGCGGACAGCGAACCGGCGGAGCTCAAGGGCGCCCTGGTGCTCTGCCCGCCGAGCGCCCTGAGCGACCGCTGGTCAAGGCGGCTTGCCGATCCTTTGACCTGCTATGCCTCGGGCTGGATGCGGGTGAAGGGGGCGCGCCCGCCAGCATGGCGTCGAGCTGCCGCTGGTGGTGTCCGATCATTGCGACTGGCCGGAACTCTTGAGGACGATCGAGGAAACCGGGGCAGGGGAGATCTGGGTCACCCATGGCCGCGAGGATGCGCTGGTGCATCAGATCGGCCTCATGGGTCGCCGCGGCCGGGCGCTGGCGCTCATCGGTTTCGAGGATGAAGGTGATTAGAGCAAATCCCGCCAAGGTTGCAGACTTTGGCGACAAGGATTTGCTCCGACATACTGATTTGGTGCGAATCCTTTCGTGATGCGGTCCTCGGATCGCGACGTGATAGAGAGAGCATATGCAGGAATTTGCCGAGCTTCTGGATCGGCTCGTCTACACCACGGCGCGCAACGCCAAGCTCAAGCTGCTCGAGGACTATTTCCGCAAGGTCCCCGATCCCGATCGCGGCTGGGCGCTGGCGGCGCTGACCGACGGCCTGCCTTTGCGCCTTCCGCTCCGCAAGACACTGCAGACCATTCTCGAGCCGCATGTCGATCCGCTGCTCTATCGCCTGTCGCGCGATTATGTCGGCGATACGGCTGAGACGGTCTCACTTCTGTGGCCGGATTCCCGCGCCAATGCGCCGCCGCCCAGCATCGGCGATGTCGTGGCCGAGGTGAGCGCCGCCTCGTCGCGTGAGTTTCCCCGTGTGCTGGAACGCCTGCTCGACCGGCTGGACGTCAAGGGCCGCTTCGCCTTGCTCAAGCTCCTGTCGGGCGCCTTACGCGTCGGCGTCTCGGCTCGCCTTGCCAAGACGGCCATCGCGCAGAGCTTCGGTCGCACTGTCGAGGAGATAGAGGAGGTCTGGCACGCCGTGGCGCCGCCCTACGACGAAATGTTCGCCTGGCTGGAGGGACGGGGAGAGCGGCCCGATCCCGGCCGCAAGGCGACCTTCCGGCCGGTGATGCTGGCCCATCCGATCGAGGCGGGCGACTGGCAGGGACTGGCGCCCGAGCAGATCGCCGCCGAATGGAAATGGGACGGCATCCGGGTGCAGATTTCGGCGCGTCCTGGCGATGTGCGTCTCTTCTCGCGCGCCGGCGATGACATTTCGAGCGCTTTTCCCGATATCGTCCAGGCCTTCGCGCATACGACGGGGGTGCTCGACGGCGAGCTTCTCGTCTTGCGCGACGGGGCGGTGGCGCCCTTCAACGATCTGCAGCAGCGCCTCAACCGCAAGAGCGTGACGGGCAAGATGCTGCAGGACTATCCGGCTCATATCCGCCTCTACGACATCCTCTTCGATGGCGATGAGGATATGCGCGAACTGAGCTACCTCAAGCGCCGCGCCAGGCTTGAAGCCTGGTATGAGCGCTTCACGCCCAGTCTCGCCGATGTGAGCGCGCTCGTGCCATTTGCGGCCTTCAGCGAGCTGGAGGAGAAATGGCAGCGGGCGCGCGAGAACGGCATCGAGGGGCTGATGCTCAAGCGCAAGGACAGCCCGTATCTGGCCGGCCGGCCGAAGGGCCATTGGTACAAATGGAAGCGCGCCGCGCTCACCCTCGATTGCGTGCTGATGTATGCCCAGCGTGGCTCGGGCAAGCGCTCTTCGTATTATTCCGACTACACATTCGGGGTGTGGAAGACGCCGGAGGAGCTTGTGCCGGTGGGCAAGGCCTATTCGGGCTTCACCGACGAGGAGCTCCTGCGTCTCGATCGCTGGATCAGGACCAATACGGTCGAGCGTTTCGGCCCCGTGCGGCAGGTGGCGCCGCACCTCGTTCTGGAAATCGCCTTCGATGCCGTGCAACCCTCCAGCCGGCACAAGTCCGGCGTCGCTTTGCGCTTCCCGCGCGTGCACCGCATCCGCTGGGACAAGCCCGCCCCGGAGGCCGAGACCCTGGAGGCGGTCAAGGCGTTGATCCCCTCCTAGCGCGACGACCTCGTCGGAATGACGGAGGAGGGAGTTTCGCCAGCCGGCCAGGAAATCGCCGATTTCACCACCAGTTTCGTCATCCCGGCGAAAGCCGCTATCGTATGCACATATTTCACGAGAAGTGCCGTTCTTCCCCTCGCCCCGCGGGAGCGGGGAGAGGGAGGGGCCCATTGCGAAGCAATGGGAAGGTGAGGGGCACCCGGTCTCTTGGCGGAATGATTAGCGGATCTATCGCGATTGCTGCGTTAGCTAGAAGGAGGGGTAACAAGGATGCCCCTCACCCTCCCAACGCTGGCGCGTTGGGCCCCTCCCTCTCCCCTCTTTGAGGGGCGAGGGGGAGAACCGCATCCCTCGTGACATTTGTGAATCTGACAGCGGCCTAGCGCGGGATGCGAGACGGTTTTTGCATTAACATGTCGTAATCGAGCCTGGGCATTAAACTTGTCGTATGACAGGCGCCACGAGGCGTCAGAACCATTGACGAGGTGCTGGCATCATGACAGTTTTGCATACCGAAAATGATAAAAACGAATACAGGGCTTAACTGGACGGTATCGGGGAGGAGACGGTGACTGCGCGCCGGCTATGCAGTGAGCGCAGGCTCCGGTATTAGGCGCACGGATTGCGGCCCCTCCTCGATTTGGAAATGCACATTCGAAGGAGACATCCGCAATGAGCGAATTAGAGCAGAAACTTAAATTAGCCACCAGCCTTGCCGGCAAGGGCAAGGTTTCCCGTCGTGATTTCGTTCAGCTCGCCATGCTGGCGGGCTTCACCGCGGCGGCCGGCAATATGATGTTCGTCAAGGCGGCGCGTGCCGAGCCGAAGAAGGGCGGTTCCGCCCGTTTTGGTCTGGCCCATGGCGCCACGACCGATACGCTGGACCCCGTCGGCTATCCCGACACCTTCACCCAATGCGCCTTCTGGGGCGCCTTGTCGAACAGCCTCACCGAGATCGACGCCAAAGGCAATGTGGTGCCCGATCTCGCCGAATCCTACGAGCCGTCCGACGCCGCCAAGAAATGGGCGTTCAAGCTGCGCAAGGGCGCCACGTTCCATGACGGCAAGACGGTGACCGCCGACGACGTCGTCGCCTCCTTCCGCCACCATATGGGACCCGATTCCAAATCGGCCGCCAAGTCGCTTCTCGATCCGATCGCCGATATCAAGGCCGACGGTCCGGAGACGGTCATATTCACGCTCAAGGACGGCAGCGCCGACTTCCCCTATCTGGTGAGCGACTATCACATTCCGATCATGCCGGTGAAGGACGGCAAGTCGGATTGGCAGTCGGGCGTGCGCACCGGCCCCTTCGTGCTCGAGAAATTCGAGCCGGGCGTGTCGGCCAAGTTCAAGCGCAATCCGAACTACTTCAAGTCGAACCAGCCCTATCTCGACGAGGTCGAGTTCATCGCCATCACCGATGTCGCCGCGCGCACCAACGCGCTGACCACCGGCGATGTCGACTGGATCGGCCGTGCCGACCTTAAGACGCTCGATCTTCTCAAGCGCAACCCCAATGTCGAGATCCTCGAGCTTTCGGGCTATGGCCACTATGTGCTGCCGATGAACACCACCATGGCGCCCTTCGACAACAACGACGTGCGCACCGCCATGAAATGGGCGATCGACCGCGAGGAGATCCAGAAGAAGATCTTCCTGGACCATGCCACGGTCGGCAATGACAACCCGATCGCCAAGGCGGTGAAGTATGCGATCGATCCGGAGCCGAAATACAAATACGATCCGGACAAGGCCAAGTTCCATCTCAAGAAGGCGGGCTACGAGACCCTGAAGGTAGATCTCTCGGTCGCCGATGCGGCATTCGCCGGTGCCGTCGATGCCGGCGTCCTCATCAAGGAGACGGCGGCTAAATGCGGCATCGACATCAATGTCGTGCGCGAGGCCGAGGACGCCTACTGGGACAATGTCTGGCTCAAGAAAGCCTGGTGCGCCGGCTATTGGAGCGGTCGTCCCACCTGCGACTGGGCCTTCTCCATCGCCTATGCGAAGGACGCCGCCTGGAACGAGACGTTCTGGAAGAATCCACGCTTCAACGAGCTCTTGGTTCAGGGGCGCGCCGAGCTCGACGAGGCCAAGCGCGCAGCCATCTATGCCGAGATGCAACAGCTCGTGCATGACGACGGCGGCACCATCGTGCTCGTCTTCAACAACTTCGTGACCGCCAATTCGAAGAAACTCGCGCATGGCGACGTCGCTCCCAACTGGGAGAATGACGGCTTGAAGATCGCCGAGCGCTGGTGGATTGCATAATATTATTGGGTTCCGGGCCGTTCGCGAGAGCGGCCCGGTTTTTTTGGATTATGCCGATGCATCCACTTCTGAGAACGGTACTGCAGCGTCTGGGGCTGGGACTCATCACGCTCTTTGTCGTGTCTCTCATCATCTTCTCGGCCATCGAATTCCTGCCTGGCGACTTCGCCAAGGCCATTTTGGGCCAGTCGGCGACGCCTGAGACGGTAGCGGCTTTCCAGAAGGAGATCGGTCTCGATAAGCCGGCGCATGAGCGCTATCTCAACTGGATCGGCGGCGTGCTGCAGGGCGATTTCGGCTCGTCCTTCTCGTCCCGCGTCGGCTTCCGCCGCAGTGTGATGGAGATCATCGGCCCGCGGCTTCTGAACACTTTGTTTCTCGCCGGCATCACCGCGCTTGTCGCGGTTCCTCTGGCCTTGGGATTGGGCCTGCTTGCCGCCCTTTATCGCAACAGCTTCTTCGACCGTGCCGTCAATGCGGTGACGCTCACCACGATTTCCTTCCCGGAATTCTTCGTCGCCTACATATTGATGCTGTTTTTGGCGGTGAAGTTCCCGATCTTTCACTCGCTGTCCAATGTGACGGCGGACATGCCCTTCTTCGAGCGGTTGCAGCGCACCGCTTTGCCGGTTCTGACCCTGACGCTCATCATTGTCGCCCATATGATGCGCATGACGCGCGCCGCAATCATCAGCCTTCTCGCCAGTCCCTATATCGAGATGGCACGGCTCAAGGGGGTGTCGCCCGGCCAGATCATCCTGCGCCATGCGCTGCCCAATGCCTGGGCGCCGATCGCCACTGTCATCGCCTTCAACATGGCCTATCTCATCGTCGGCGCGGTGGTGGTGGAGGTGGTCTTCGTCTATCCGGGCGTCGGCCAGGCCATGGTCGACGCGGTGCGCTCGCGCGACATCCCGGTTGTGCAGGCCTGCGCGCTGATTTTCGCCGTCGCCTACATCCTGCTCAACCTGCTGGCCGATATCATTTCCATCGCCACCAATCCGAGGCTTTTGCACCCGCGATGAGCACGGACCAGACAGCCGATCCCGCCAGACCGCGCAGCGTCAAAGCCCGCCGCACAGTGGCGCAGAATGTCTGGCGGACGCTGAAGAAGGCGCCGTATAGCGCCTGGTTCGGCATGATCGTCATCGCCATCTATATCTTCGTGGCACTCTTTGCGCCCTGGATAGCGCCCTATGGCGAGGCCGAGGTGGTGAGCCAGCAGCCCTTCGAATTATGGAGCGCCACCCACTGGCTTGGCACCGACCAACTCGGCCGCGACATGTTCACCCGCATCCTCTATGGCGCGCGCAACACGCTCGGCATCGCGCTCGCCACCACCTTGCTCGCTTTCGCCATCGGCGGCGGCCTCGGCATCATCGCCGCGATCTTCCGCGGCTGGGTTGACCAGCTCCTGTCGCGGGCCGTCGACGCGTTGATGGCCATTCCGCTGCTCATCTTCGCGCTCATCCTGCTGTCGATCTTCGGCTCCTCGGTCAAGAATCTGATCATCATCATCGCGGTGCTCGATTCGACCCGCGTTTTCCGCCTGGCGCGTTCGGTCGCCATGAATGTCGTGGTCATGGACTATGTCGAGGCGGCCAAATTGCGCGGCGAGAAACTGGGCTGGATCCTGTTCAGGGAAGTCCTGCCCAATATCATGCCGACCATGGTCGCCGAATTAGGCCTGCGCTTCTGCTTCGTCTTCCTCACCATCAGCTCCTTGTCCTTCCTGGGTCTCGGCATCCAGCCGCCGACCGCCGACTGGGGCACGATGGTGCGCGAAAACGCCACCCTCATCACCTATGGCGACATCACGCCTCTGATACCGGCGGGCGCCATCGCGCTGCTCACCGTCGCCGTCAATTTCGTGGTCGACTGGTTCCTACACAAAACGAGCGGATTGCGTGATGAAAAGTGAACGCACCAAGGGCGAGGTACTCCTCGAGATCAGGGATCTGAGGATCGAAGGTCAGAGCGACGATGTCTGGCACCAGATCGTGAAGGGCGTCGGCCTCACCTTGCGGCGCGGCGAGGTTCTCGGCCTGATCGGTGAGTCGGGAGCGGGCAAGTCGACCATTGGACTTGCCGCCATGGGCTTCGCCCGGCCGGGCTGCCGCATCACCGGCGGCAGCATCATCTTCGACGGCATGGACCTGCGCAAAGCGAGCGAGGAGGAGCGCCGAGCATTGCGCGGCTCGCGCATCGCTTATGTGGCGCAGAGCGCGGCCGCGTCCTTCAATCCGGCGCATCGCATCATCGACCAGACGGTTGAGACGGCGGTCGGACATGATGTGCGCCCGCGCAATGAGGCGGAAGCCGACGCCAAGGATCTCTATACAAGGCTCAAGCTGCCTAATCCCGCCACCATCGGAAATCGCTACCCACATCAGGTGTCGGGCGGCCAGCTGCAGCGCGCCATGACGGCCATGGCGATGTCGTGCCGGCCCGATCTCATCATCTTCGACGAGCCGACGACCGCGCTCGACGTCACCACCCAGGTCGACGTCCTGGCGGCGATGCGCGATATCGTCGAGCAATTCAATACCGCGGCGATCTACATCACGCATGATCTCGCGGTCGTCGCCCAGATGGCGCATCGCATCATGGTGCTGCGCTACGGCAATCTGGTCGAGGAGGCGCCGACCCGTGAAATGCTCGCGCATCCGAAAGAGGCCTATACCAAGACGCTCTGGGCGGTGCGCGGTCTCGCCATGCCGGAACGCGCGGCCAAGGACGTGGTGCTGCGCATCCACGATGTCGAGGCCACCTATGGCGGCGTCGTCAAGGTGCTCGAGAATGTGACGGTCCAGGTGCCGCGCGGGCGCACGGTAGCGGTCGTGGGTGAATCGGGCTCCGGCAAATCGACCCTGGCGCGCGTCATCACCGGACTTCTGCCGCCCAGCAAGGGCCAGGTCTATTTCAACGATAAGCCCCTGCCGCGGGCGCTCAAGGATCGCGACAAGGAGACGCTGCGGCGCGTCCAGATGATCTATCAGTCGGCCGATACGGCGCTCAATCCGCGCCAGAGGGTGCGCGATGTCATCGGCCGCCCGCTCGACTTTTATCTGGGTCTCAAGGGCCAGGAGCGCGACCGCAAGGTGGTCGAGCTTCTCGAGCAGATCGAGCTCAGCGAGGATCTGATCGACCGCCTGCCGGGCGAGCTGTCCGGCGGCCAGAAGCAGCGCATCTGCATCGCGCGCGCACTTGCCGCTGATCCCGAGCTCATCATCTGTGACGAAGTGACGTCCGCCCTCGACCAGATCGTCCAGGAAGGCATCCTCAAGCTGCTGCTCAAGCTGCAGAAAGAGACCAATGTCTCCTATCTCTTCATCACCCATGACATCGCGACGGTGCGCGCCATCGCCGACGAGATCGTGGTCATGTATCAGGGCCGTGTGGTGCAGCAGGGGCTCAAGACGGAAGTGCTCTCGCCGCCGCATCCGCCCTATACCGAGCTGCTTCTCTCCTCCGTGCCGGAGATGGATCCCGACTGGCTGACGCGCCTCCTCGACAAGCGCGCCGCCGCCAAGGCGAAGGTGAAGGCTTAGCGCGGGATGCGAAAAAGTGGGCACCGGTTTTTCGCAAGAATCCCGCGCTAATATATAAGAATCGATCACGTTTATGAGTTTGGATTGATTCAATCCAAACTCATCGTGATCTAGCGCCATCGACCGCTGTCCCGATCAATGCATGATTGAGCTCGTCTAGGCCTCGAGCTCGAGTTTTTCGTCAGGCGTCAGTTCGGCCTCCACCTGCGGCAAGTAGTTTTTGGCGTCCTCGTTGCCGTGAGCCGCGCTGGCCCTGAGAAACAGCATTGCGGCGAGCAGATCCTTGGCTATGCCGATCCCCTTGTGACGCGCGACACCCATTTTATACAGAGCGATGTGATGTCCTTGGCGCGCCGCTTGTTGCCACCAATGGATCGCCTCTTCCTCATTGGGCTCGACCCCCAGGCCTTCGTGATATATGGTGCCCAGGCGCGCCTGCGAGTCGGCGACGCCCTGCATCGCCGCCTTCTCGTCCCAATAGCGCGCTTTTTTGTACGACTCCGGCGTTCTCTCGTAAAAGGCGTGGCGGCCGAGGGCGCATTGGGAACTGGGACAGTTCCGCTCTGCTCCCTGCTGGAATAGCTCCAGGGCCTTGGCAGTCTCCCCATTCTCATTGAGAATCCAACCCAAGTTATAGAGAGAATCCCGTACTCCCGCCGCAATCGCCTTCTTGTACCACTCGGTGGCGAGAGGCATGTCGCCTGAATTGAAGGCCTCGACGCCCAGACTGTGAAAGGCGTTGCCATCGCCCTGATCCGCGGCACGGCTGAACCACATAACGGCCTGGGCTGTATCAGGCTGGTTATTCGAGTACCAGACACCGACATAGTTCTGAGACTCCACGTCACCGGCCTCTGCGGCCCACAGAAGATGGGAAGGGGGAGCGTTGGTTGAAGCCTCAGAGTCCGGACGCGTGCCCAGGATCGGATCAGCCTCGAACCGCGCTCTTTCCTCGCGCGTGAGCTTGCGCTCCACACTGCTCAAACAGGCTTCGGCCGCATCATATCCGTGAGCGGCGCTGGCGGAGAGAAAACGCATGGCCGCGACCCGATCCTCCTTCAGGACGCGACCGACGTCGCAGGCCATGCCGATCATCAGCTGTGCGCCTCGATGTCCCTGCCACGCGGCCCGCAACCACAATGAGACGGCCTGCCGCGGATCAGGTTGCACGCCCAGGCCCTCATGGTACATCCGGGCGAGTTGCATGTGAGCACCAAGATGACCTTCGGCGACCGCCCTTTCGCACCAATCATGTGCATTCTCGTAGAGCCTGCTGATCTCATTATCGAGGATCAACTCGCTCATCGCATGCATGGAGTCGGCGCAGCCCCTTACAATTCCCTGATTATAGATCTCGAGCGCATCTTGCATGTCGCCGCTTTCTTGCAGCAGTTTGCCCAAGGGGAAAATCGAGTTGAGCCAGTCCGCCGCGACAGCCTTCCTGAACCATTCTATAGCAAGTTCATTGTCTTCGGCTCTGGCGGCGAGGACGCCCATATTGTGAAGAGCTCTGGGCAAGCCCTGGTCTGCCGCGCGGCGGAACCACATTCGTGCATAGGGTGTCTCGGGCAAATTCTCCGCATACCAACGGCCCAGATCGCATTGCGCATCGGCGTTGCCCGTCTCCGCCAAGTGGACGAGGTCATCGGGGGGTGTCGAAGTCTCCGGCCGGGACATGGATCAAGTTCTCCCACAAACGGCATGGGAGAACATAATGGAAACAATCTTGACGAGATGTCAAGTTTGAAAAGCGCAACCCGATTGTTGGACGCGAACTACAGCATGAGCTGATAGCTCGCCGGCACGAAGCGATAGCCGCCATCGGCGCCTTTCTCGACAAAGCCGACCGCGGGGAACGGCATGTGATAGCTGGTGAAGGGAATTTTGTCGGCGCTCAGCATGTCGAGCAGCATGAGGCGGGTCTCGACCGCCTTGTCCTTGTCGGCATCGAAGCTGACATGCCATTTCGGATAGCGCAGCGACAGCACATAGTGATTGCAGAAATCGGCGCCGATCAGGAGCCGCTTGCCTTGGCTCTCGACATGCCAGGCCATATGGCCCGGCGTGTGACCGAAGGCCTCGACGGCGTGGATTCCGGCCGCCACCTCGCCGTCCTTCTTGACGAAGGTCATCTTGTCCTTGAGCGGCACCACATTGGCCTGCACGACCTTGGCGGCATTGGTGGTCGGTCCATTGGCGCGGTCGGGCGACGACCAGAAGGCATATTCGGCCTCGCCGATCACATAGTCCGCCTTGGGGGCAAGTGCCGCGCCATCCTCCATCAGCCCACCTATATGATCGGGATGGCAATGGGTGATGACGACGACGTCGATCTGCTCGGGCGAGAAGCCGGCCGCCTTGAGCTGGCTCGCGAGGTGGCCGGTGGCGGGGCGGCCATTGGCGCCGTTGCCGCTGTCGAACAGGACGAGCTCCTTGCCGGTATTGACGAGGACCGGCGTGAAGCTGTTGACCATCTTGTCGGCGGGCAGGAAGTTCGCGGCCGTCGCCGCCGCAACGTCTTCCGGTTTCTGGTTGACGCCGAAGACCTTCTCAGGATTCGGCGTGACGCGGGTGCCGTCATTGAAGGCGGTGATCTCGAACTCACCAAGCTTGTAGCGCATATAGGGCGCACCAACGCTGTTGCTCATGGGTGCGGCGGCGCGCGCGGCGGGGGCGAAGGCGACGGACGAAAGGCCAAGGGCGGCGCTGCCGGTCAGCAGGGTGCGGCGGTCGAGTTGCATCGGCATGTCGTTTTCCTCCGTGTGAATGTGGATAGGTGTTTTACGCCTGCCGTCGGCCTAAAATCCTGATTTGCATCCCGGCTTCACGGTGTTGTGAGCGATAGGAAAGGATTTTGAGACGATGTCGAAGCCGGCCGTGATGTGGTTTCGCCAGGACCTGCGGCTTGCCGATAATGCGGCGCTGCATCGGGCCGCCGAAGCAGGGCCGCTCATCTGCCTTTACGTGCTCGACGATGTGACGCCGGGCGTCTGGGCCTGGGGCGGCGCCAGCCGTTGGTGGTTGCATAAGAGCCTGGTTCAGCTGACGGAACGATTGGCGCGGTTCAAAACGCCTCTCATCTTGCGGCGCGGCGCTGCCGATAAGGTCATCGCGGATGTGCTGCGCGAGTCGGGTGCCGCATCCCTCCATTTCACTCGCGACTATGCGCCCTGGGCGGGTGCGCTGGAGAAACGCATCAAGGACGCCGCCGAGGCCGAGAATGTGGCCTGCCATCGTTATGGCGGCTTCCTTCTGCATGAGCCCGAGGCGATCAGGACCGGGCAGAACGAGCCCTACAAGGTCTTCACGCCGTTTTCCCGCGCCTGCTTCGCAGTGGGTGATCCGCGTGCGCCACGTCCGGCGCCCCGGAACATCACGCCGTCGTCTGGCCATATCCACAGCGACAGGCTGGAGGATTGGCGATTGTCGCCGCGCCACCCCGACTGGTCGACGGGTTTCGCCGACTGGTCGCCAGGCGAGGAGGGGGCGAGGCGGCGGCTTGAAAGCTTCATTGCCGATGCGCTCGCCGATTATGCCGACGGCCGTGACCGGCCGGATCTGGAACGTACCTCGCGGCTTTCGCCGCATCTTCACTGGGGCGAGATCAGCCCGGTCCAATGCTGGACCGCGTTGCGCAGCGCCATGGCCGCGGCCCATGGCCGGCTCGACCGGCCGGGTGAGAAATTCCTGAGCGAGCTCCTGTGGCGTGAATTCTCCTGTCACCTGCTGCATCACTGGCCGGATCTGCCCGACAAGGCCTTCCAGGCGAAGTTCGATGATTTTCCCTGGCGCCATGACCCCAAGGCCCTGACGGCGTGGCAACGGGGCGAAACCGGCTATCCGATCGTCGATGCGGGACTGCGCGAATTATGGACAACCGGCTACATGCACAACCGAGTGCGCATGATCGCGGCGTCCTTCCTGATCAAGGATCTGCTGATCGACTGGCGGGCCGGTGAAAAGTGGTTCTGGGACACGCTTCTCGACGCCGACATCGCCAATAATGCGGCGAGTTGGCAATGGGTGGCGGGATCCGGCGCCGATGCGGCCCCCTATTTCCGCATCTTCAACCCCGTGTTGCAGGGCGAGAAATTCGATCCGCAGGGCGATTATGTGCGCAAATGGTGTCCTGAGCTGAGGGATCTCCCCAACGCCGTCCTTCATCGGCCCTGGGAGCATGAGACGGATGTCAAAGGCTACCCGGCGCGTATCGTCGACCATGCCGCGGCACGCGATCGCGCTTTGTTGGCACTGAAGAGCCTGGGCCGGTCTGGAGCATGATCCGGAAAGCTTGTGGTCGGGCTTGACCCGACCATGCGAAGCGGTTTCCGAAAAGATCATGCACAAACAAGAAGATAAAGCGCGATGGCGACTCATCCTAAAGCCATCACTTTAGAGCTTCGCCAGCATAGGCGCGAGCATGCCGGCATTCGCGGCGAGATCGAGGAAGGTGTAGCGGTTGCGGATCTCCCGGCAGCGCAGCAGCGCCTGATGATAGAAGGCGCGCGGCAGGTGGATCGCTTCCGGCATGACTTGTGCGCCGGCCGTCTTGAGTACCTTTTCAAGGTGATCGGGCGTGAGCGATATGGCGGCGATCTTTTCGGCGGTGTCCGGCCATGAACGAGCGATGCGGTCATTGAGCTCCTCGGCTTTTTCGGCGCTGAGTCGCTTATGGGCGAAGTCCTCCCAGCAGGAAGATCCGAGTGTCTGGCCGTAGCGGGCGGTGAAGCTCGCCTGAGATTCGTTATCGGCGGCGAGGCGGGGAGGGCGCTTGAGCATCTCATGCTGCAGCCGTGCCATCGACAGAGTCGTCACGCCGATCTGCTCGCCGTGATAGACGAGCGGGCGCTCCGGATCGCCCAGCATGTCGATATAGTGGCTGATGAGATGCTCACCCTGGCTCGCCGGCTGGCTACTGCCGTGGATGGCGGTGCCGAAGCCCGACAGCACCAGGGTGCGCACCAGCCGCTCCATGGCGGCGAGATCACCCGCCATCAGCGCCGCCGATTGGGCGAAGAGCGGGGCTTCATCGTCCTTGAGGAGCGCATAGGGAAGCCGCCGGTAAGGCTGGTCGAGGAGGAGATGGGCGAGCAGCCAGTCGGCCTGCGAGGTCGCCCGGCACAGGCTGTCGCCGAGGCCCGAGCGGATGAGACGCTTGGGTGCGGCGGCAAGGATCGCCAGATCGAAGAACGCGCCGCGCGGAGCTTGCGCTGCCAAGGATTTCTTGTGGCCGTGCACGGTGATGGCGGCATTGACCGACGTATAGCCGTTCATCGACGGCGCAGTGGCGAAGACGGCATAGGGCTTCTTGTCTTGGGCGCTCGCATATTTGCACAGATCGTTGATGGTGCCGGAGCCGATGGCGATGAGCGCATCGGCTCCCGTCGTCTCCTTGCGGATCGCGCCCACCGTATCGTCGTCGGGATGCGGCGCTTCGGGAAGAACGAGGCTATGGACCGTGCACAGGCCGGCGAGCGCCCGCTCCACTCTCTGCCCCAAAATCGCGTGGGTGGTCTGATCACTCACCACTGCGACATGGCGGCCGAGATCGAGCGCCTTGATGAGATCGCGCTCCATGCCGTCGAGCTGCGGCGCGATGACGAGCAAGCGCGTATCGACACGCTGCTTGCCGAGGCCGTCCGGGTCTTCATAGGTGCCGTCGAGAAGCTGGGTAATCTTGTCTGGGCTCGGCATGGGGTTCAGCTCGTCCGGCTGGGTTGCGGGAAAAGATCCTTCAGTGCGGCGAAGAGCTGCCGGTAGCGCCGATAGGCGTCATCGAGCCTGGCCGCGTTGGCGGGATCGGGGGCAAGAAACTCGGCAGGCTGCGCCACCCGGCGTGCCGCGTCCGCGAGATGGCTGAAGCGGCCGGAAGCGACGCCCGCCAGCATGAGCGCACCCATCACCGAGCCATGTGTAGTGGGAGGCAGGGCAACCGGCAGCTGGGCGATATCGGCACGGATCTGCGCCCACAGCCGGCTGCGGGCGCCGCCGGCCAGGAGCGTGATGTGCCGGGGCGCCGCGCCGAGTGCGATGAGACGATCGAGCACGTCGCGCATGGCGAAGCCGCAGCCTTCGAGCGCCGCGCGCGCGAGATGCCGGGCGCCATGAGCGGGCGTCAGGCCGTAGAAGCAGCCGCGTGCCCCGGCATTCCATTCGGGCGCCATGGCTCCGGTGAGCGCCGGCAGGAACAGAAGATCGTCCGAGCCGGCCGGCGCCTTGGCCGCTTCCGCGTCGAAGGCGGCGAAATCGGAAAGTCGCAACAGGTCTTTGAGCCAGGCGACGGCGCCGCCCGCCAGCCAGCCGGGATTTTCGACGAAATAGCCGCCTGAGGGATAGGCATGTGTCTCGACCAGCCGTTCGGGATCTATGACG
Organism: Nordella sp. HKS 07; assembly: GCF_011046735.1. Classification (NCBI taxonomy): domain Bacteria; kingdom Pseudomonadati; phylum Pseudomonadota; class Alphaproteobacteria; order Hyphomicrobiales; genus Nordella; species Nordella sp. HKS 07. The sequence continues at coordinate 3,250,877 of NZ_CP049258.1, forward strand.
GCCGCGGCGAAAAGCGCGCCCACCACTTCGCCGGTGCCGACGGCGACCGAGACCGCGCCCGGTTCGGCGAGGCCGGCGCCAAGCGGTGTCGAGAAATCATCGCCCGTGCCGACCGCGACCGGCAGGCCCGGCATTAGCCCGGTCAGCTCGACGCCCTGATCGGTGAGGTTGCCGGCGATCTCGTCGGCGCGCGCTATTCTCGGCAGCTCAGTTCTATCCACGCCGAAGGCCGACAGTAAGGACGCGTCATAGTCGCAGGCCGTCAGGCCGTAGAGCATGCTGGTCGAGGCGAGCGCGTGGTCGATCACGGCTGCGCCGGTCAATCTTTCGACAAGATAGGAGACGGGCTGGTGATAACGCGCCGCCCGAACGCCGCCTTGCCGCTTCAGCCAGCGGATCTTGGCGCCGAGATGGCTCGCATCGGCGATGAGGCCGGTCGTGCGATGCAAGTGCCGGTGGTCGATATCGGCGATTTCCGCGTCGGCGCGGCGGTCCATCCAGGTGAGGCAGGAGGTGAGCGCTTCACCGCGCGCCGTGACCGGAATGCAGCCGTCGAGCTGGCCGCACAGCGCCAGTGCCGTCACCTGCCGCGGCGGCGTCCTCGCCGCGGCGAGCGCCTCGGCGATGGCGGGCCTGAGCGCTTCCTCCCACAGGCGGGGATCCTGCTCGGCATGGCCGGCCGTTGCGAAGTCTGTGCAATATGTACGCTGTGCCTCGCCCCGCACGGCGAGCGTCGCATCCGCCACCGCGACCTTCAGGCTCTGTGTGCCGATATCGACGCCGACCAGCATGATCAGCAGCAGGTGGGGACGCGTTTCTCTTTGCCCTGGCCGTAGCTTTTGAACTTCTCCATGACGCGTTGGATCTCCTCGTCGGGCAGGATATGCGGCACGCCGATCTGCAGCGCCCGCCAATATTGCGCGGCGAGCGTCTCGATCTCGACCGCGAGCCAGGCCGCTTTCTTGAGATTAGGCCCGACGCAGACCATGCCGTGATTGGCGAGGAGACAGGCGTGCCGGGTTTCGAGCGCCGCCAATATGTAATCGGCAAGCTCCTGCGTCCCCCACGTGACATAGGGCACGCAAGGAACCGTCGGTCCGCCCGCCGCCGCGATCATGTAATGGACCGCGGGGATCTCCCGCCGCAGCATGGAGAGCGAGGTGCAGAACATCGAATGCAGATGGATGACGGCGCCGACCTCTTTTTTCTTCTTCATGATGTCGCGGTGGAAGCGCCATTCGGTCGAGGGCTTGCGCGGCCCCGTATGCGATGCGTCGAGCTTCATATGGACGATGTCTTCCGGCTGCATGTCCGCATAGGGAACGCCCGAGGGCGTGATCAGGAAGCCGCCCTCGACGCGCACGCTGATGTTGCCGGACGTGCCCTGGTTGATGCCGCGCTCATTCATGAATATGCAGGTGGCGATCATCTCGCGGCGCAGCGCTTCGTCTTTCATCAGTCTCTCCCATTCATCTCTTGATTGTCTGGCTAGTTGTGGGCCACCAGTACCTCGACGCTGAGCGGCGAGAGGGCTTCCGCCATATCGGCGTCGGGCTCGCGGTCGGTAACGAGATAATGCGTGCGCTCGAGGCTCTGCACCTGCACCGGCGCGTAGCGGCCGAATTTCTGGTGATCGGCGACGACGATCACGGTCTGCGCCGACTGCAGCATGAGATTGTGCAGTTCCGCTTCCTCACGGCTGAAATCCATGAGGGTGCCGCGCGGCGAGATGGCGCCGGCGCCGATGATGGCGAAGTCGGCGAAGTAATTGGCGAGCATCTGCGTGGCGTCGCGGCCGAGGCAGGCCTGGTTCTGCGCCTGGATCTCGCCGCCGATGAGATGCACCCGGTTGCCGTTGCGGCCCGAGAGCTTCATGGCGCTGGCCAGGCAATTGGTGAAGACGGTGAGATTCTGCTGTGTCGCAAGATTATCTGAGGCGCTCTGCACGGTCGTGCCGCCGGCCAGGATGATCGAGACGCCGTCGGGAATCATGCTGGCGGCAAGGCGGCCGATCGCCTGTTTGCCGCCGACATTGGTAACCTGGCGCACCGCCATTTCCGGCTCGTGCGTTTCGAGCGAGATCGCCCCGCCATGGGTTTTACGCAATTTGCGCTGCTCGGCGAGCGTTACCAGATCGCGCCTTATCGTCTCGCGCGAGACATTCAGCCGGCGTTGGATTTCGGTGATCGAGATCGACCGATGGGCCCTCACCAGCGATAGAATGTGATTCTGGCGCTCCTCTGCAAGCACGGCCGTCTCCTAGTCATTTGAAAAGATTGGGCAAATTTTTCGTTGTGGCTTGTTGTGCGATTTATAGCATTTTCTTGCATTCTGTAGCAATAATGTTGTAATTTGTGGAAAAAATAAACAGCACAAAGGAGGGAAGGAACATGCCGACCGTGAAGGAAGGGAAGTTATCGCGCCGCGCCGTGCTGAAGAGGGGCGCCGCCACGGCGGCATTGGGCGCGCTCGTTCTGGGCCGCCCGGGACCGTTCATCGGCGATGCGCAAGCCGCGACGCCGACATTGCGGCTTCTCATGTGGCAGCCTTATGCGATCAACGAGACGATCGCCGCCTTCGAGGACAAGTTCAAAGCGAAGTTCGCGCCGACTTTTTTCGACGGAAATTCCGAAGCCTTCAACAAGCTGAAGGTCGGCGGCACCAAGGACTTCGACATGGTGATGGCCGACGGCTTCTGGCCGCGCCTGTATTTCCGCCAGGGTCTCACCAAAGCGCTCGATTACGGCAAGATCCCCAATATGAGCGGAGTGTTCGCCGACTTCCATCCCGACAAGTTCGTCCTTCTCTCCGACGACGAGGGCAAGAACAATGTCGCTGCGCCCAATTGCTGGGGCGGCTACGGCATCACCATCAACAGCTCGATGATCGCCAAGGAGGATGTAGGCTCGATCGATCTCTTGCTGAACGCCAAATATGCCGGGCATTTCTCTACCAATTCGCGCTTCGAGGAGAATATCGCGCTGATGGGCATCCTCGCCGCGACCAAGCTCGGCACCAGGGACGGCTCGCGGCCCGACGGCAAGTCGTTCAATCCCTATCAGCTCACCGACGACGAACTCGCCGAAACGAAACGCTTGCTCATCGAGCAGAAGAAGCTGCTGCTCACCCGCTATCAGGACTATGACGCGCTCGACCGCCTGATGCGTGCCAAGTCGGTCTGGGCGGCGCCCGAATTCGCCGAGAGCTATCGCAAGCTCACGGTGCTGCGCAAGGACGGCAAGATCGACTTCGATGTCGAGCATGTGCTGAAGCCGAAGGAAGGCGGCCTCGGCTGGGTTGATACCTGGATGGTGAGCGCCGACGCCGACAGCGAGCGCACCGAGCTCGCCCATGCCTGGATCAATCTCTTCCTCGAGAAGGAGAACTATGTACGTGTCGTGCGCTCGACCGGCTATGGCGGCGTGGTCGATGTGCGCTCTTTGATGTCGGAAGACGAGATCGCGCTCTATTTCCAGAATCGCAGCGCCGAAGCGAGTCAACTCCACATGTTCGATCAGCCCTCGTCGCCGGAAAAATGGGAACGCATCTGGTCGGATGTTGAAGCGTCTTAAGACAGAACAACTGCAAACGGCGGAAGAGGCGATGACGAAGGCAGACGACCGGCCGGCATCGTTGTCGCTTCAATCCGTCTCGAAGCATTTCGGACCTGTCAAGGCGGTCGACGGCATCGATCTCGATATCGGCCAGGACGAGTTCTTCTCGCTTCTGGGCCCGAGCGGTTCCGGCAAGACGACAATGCTGCGCATTATTGCCGGCCTGGAGCGCCCGACGGCCGGCCGCGTCCTGGTGCGTGGCCAGGATGTCACCGCCATGCCGCCCTATAAGCGGCGCATCGGCATGGTGTTCCAGAATTTCCTGCTCTTTCCGCACAAGACGGTGGCGGAGAACATCGTCTTTCCGTTGCGCATGCAGAAGGTGGCACGCGCCGAGCGCGACGGGCGCCTGCTTTGGGCGATGAAGCTTTTGCGGCTCGACGGCCTCGCCGAGCGCTATCCCAATGAGCTTTCGGGCGGCCAGCAGCAGCGCGTGTCGCTGGCGCGCGGCCTCATCTCCCGACCTGCCCTTCTCCTCCTCGACGAGCCGCTCGCCAATCTCGACCGCGAATTGCGCGCCGAGATGGAGGTCGAGATTCGCCGCTATCAGAAGGAGCTCGATATCCCCTTCGTCTATGTGACACACAATCAGGAAGAAGCCTTGACCATGAGCGATCGCATTGCCGTCATGCGCAATGGCGTCTTCGAGCAGATAGGTCCCCGCAACGACGTCTATCGGAAGCCCGCCACGGCCTTCGTTGCCGCGTTTGTCGGCCAGTCGAACCAATTGACGGGGCGCGCTGAGATGGTCGGTCCGGACAGCCTGGCTCTGACGTGGCGCGGACATCGGCTGCATCTGCCGCATCCGGGCGGCATCGCGGCCGGCGACAATATCCGCTTCTTCATCAAATATGAGGATATCGAAGTGACGCCCGAGCGCACGGCGAACGGCAATCATCTCGCGGGCCGCCTGCGCGACATCATCTTCAAGGGCCAGACCGCCAATTACATTGTGAGCCTCGCCGACGGCAGCGAGATCGTCGCCAGTGCTTCCTCACGCGATCAGAAAGTGGCGATCGGCGAGGCCGTGTCGGTCGCGTGGTCGGTGACCGCCGGCATGTGTTTCAGGTCGTGAAGCGCATTCCACCCTTGCTGCTGCTGGCCGGGCCGGGTGTTCTCTTCATCCTGGTGACCTTGCTGCTGCCGCTTCTGGCGATTTTCATGTTCAGCTTCTGGCGCACCGAGAGCTACGAGCTCTATCCCGACTGGAATCTCGACAATTACCGCGTGCTCTTCACCGAGCCTGCCTATCGCACCTTCCTGCTGCGCTCGCTCGTCGGCGCCCTGGTGACGTCGCTACTCTGTCTTCTCTACGCCTGGCCGGTCGCCTATTTCATCGCCCGCCATGGCGGACGTTACCGCCTGCTGCTGGTGCTGCTGCTGGCGGCGCCTTTCTTCACCGGCGTTATCCTGCGCATCGCCGCCCTCCAGGGTATCTTCGGTCCTGGCGGCCTGATCAATATGGCTCTCGGCATCTTCGGCATGCCGCCCATCGCCGCCTTGATGTACACGCCGCTCGCGGCCACTATCGGCCATGTCTATCTCTTCGTTCCCTTCATGGTGACGGCGATCTATCTGTCGCTGGTCAATTTCAACTTTGACTTGCTCGAGACGGCGAAGATCAACGGCGCCGGCCCGTGGCGTGCCTTCATCGAGGTGACCTGGCCGCTCAACTGGATCGGCACCGCCATTGGCCTGGCGCTGGTGTTCATTCCCTGCCTCGCTTCGGCGGTGACGCCGCGTTTCCTCGGCGGGCCCAGCGCCACCTCCTTCGGCATGAGCCTCGGTCAGCAATTCGGCGAGACCGGCACCTGGGCGCTGGGCTCGGCCATGGGCGTCGTCCTCTTTGCCTTCTCGCTATTGGTGCTCGCGGTGATGGGCTTCACCATCAATCTCAAGCGCAGCGGCTTCACCGGCATGGGGGCGCCATGACGTCGGTCGGCGATCAGGCGGAGGGCTGGCGGCGCCTGGCGATGAGCTTCCTGCTTTGTCTCCTCTATGTGTTCCTCTATGCGCCGATCCTGTTCGTCATTTATGCTTCCTTCTCGCAGGACATCGTCTGGCCGTTCCCACCTTCCTTCACCACTGACGCCTATGTCGAGCTTCTGGACAATTCGCTTTACGCCGATGCGCTCAAGAACAGCCTTATCATCGGCCTGGGGAGCGGCATCCTCTCGACGTTGCTCGCCACCGCCGGCGTCATCGGCGTATTGCGTTTTCCCTCGCGCCGCCGAGCGCTGATCCTGATCGCTTTCCTGGCGCCGCTTTTCGTGGCGGAGCTGCTGATCGGAATTTCATCGCTCGCCTTCAACGCCCGCCTGCTCGGGCTTCCCGGCAATCTCTTTTCGGCGATCGCCGCCAATGCGGTCGAGGGCACCGCCTTCGCCTTCCTCATCGTGCTCGCCCAACTGGTGCGCTACGACTGGCAGATGGATGACGCCGCCATGGTGTTCGGCGCCAGTCCGGCCCGCTGCTTCTGGGAAGTCACTTTGCCGACCATCTGGCCGAGCCTTTTCGGCGCCTTTCTCATCAGCTTCATCCTCGCCTTCAACAATCTCGAAATCTCCTTCTACAATCTGGGCGCCATCCCGACCTTGCCCTCGGTCGCCTGGGGCTCGCTACGCTTCGGTCTCGGCCCCGAGCTATTTGCTCTCGCCGCACTCACCAACGGCCTGGTCTTCGCCGTCTTCACTCTCATGTATGTTTTGATGCGCACCGGCATCGTCAAATTCGGCTATCGCGGCGTGTGACCGACCCGGCTGTGTAGCCGCCATCTTTCCCGCGCCTTGTTCCGTCTGTTGACCGTTTTGCGAAGAGCAGGGAAAACTGTCGCCCCGATCCGCCCATGCTGGCGGACCGCCCGATTGCGCCGAATAGGAGACCTTCAAGATGCGACCTGCCGACCGCCGGAGCAAAATCCTCGAGCTGGTGCAGCAATCCGCCCGCGTGACGGTGGACGAGTTGGCGCAAGATCTCGACATCTCGCGCGAGACGGTCCGGCGTGATCTGGCTCGCCTCTCCGAGCAAGGGCTCTTGCGCAAATTCCATGGCGGGGCGACGACGGCGCCCGCCACCCAGTCGGCGCATGAGAGTCCGCTCGACGAGCGTCGCGCCACCGCAAGGCTGGAGAAAATCCGTATCGGAAAACGAGCGGCGAAGCTGTTCGAGCCAGGCGATAGTCTCCTCATCAATTGTGGAACGACGACCATCTTCTTCGCCGAACAGCTGGCACAGTACGGTCCGTTCACTATTATGACCAATGCCACGCCGGTGGCGGCCGAGATGTGGAAAGCGCCGCAGCGCGGTCCCGTCTACCTGATGGGCGGCAGCTATTATGGCGATGCCTTCGAAACACTGGGCGCGCAGGTGGTGGAGCAGATCCAGAGGATCCATGCTGACCATGCCGTGCTGGCGGTGGGAAGCGTCAGCTCGGCCGGCAAGATCATGGATTACAGCGTAGACGAGGCCCATGTGGCGCGCGCCATGACGGAGAGCGCCAGAAGCATCACGGTGCTGGCGGATTCGAGCAAGCTCAACCGCAATGCGCTCCTCCAGATTTGCGGGCCGGAGCGGATCGACCGCCTCATCACCGACAAGCCCGTCGATGCGGCGCTCGAAAGCGTCCTCAAGCTCGCCGGCGTCGAGATTATCGTGGCGGATGAGGAGGCATGAGCGACAGTGAATTTCCTCCCCATCCAAGGAATGGAGCAGTCCTGGCCAGCCGCCCAAATATCCATGACTGAACAGCCATTTTGAATTGACAGATTGACCGTTTGGGCATTTGATCGGTGTGTGCAGAGCGCACTGCATGCGGTGGCCAGTCCGCCGCAAGCTCAAGGGGAAGGCTTAATCTTTGCTCGCGGGTGGATTTAAGCGTTCGTGACTTCTTTCTCCGGCTGCCCACTTGCCGGAGACTGATCCCAATAGCCTGCCGGGCTTCGTCCAGCGACTTTCCTCGCTCGGCAGGCCATCGGCGAACGCTCGACTCCTGCAATTTTGCGGCCCGCAAGGTCTGCCGTCGCCAAACCCACATGCAACTGACATGCGGGTAGCAAATAGGGTTCGCCGTACCGTCAACCGGAGTCACTCAAGATGCTGATCACACGCAGGACCACACTTCTCGGACTTCTCTCGACGACCAGCCTCGCTTTCCTCCCCGCGCCAGCCGGCGCCGAAACGCTCGCCGAACTGGAGGAGGCGGCGCGCAAGGAAGGCGAAATCGTCAGTCTCGGTTGCCCCGACGATTGGGCCAATTGGGGCGCCCAGTGGAAGGGCATCATGGCCAAATATGGTGTCAAGCATACCGATACCGATATGAGCAGCGCCGAGGAACTGCAGAAATTCGAAGCCGAGAAGGCCAATGCCTCGGCCGACTTCGGCGAGATCGGCATCGAGTTCGGGCCGATCGCGGCGAAGAAGGGCATCAGCCAGCCCTATAAGCCCACCAACTGGGAGAAGATCCCGGCCTGGGCCAAGGATGACGAAGGTCACTGGATGCTGGGTTACACCGGCACGATCTCCTTCCTCGTCTCCAAGAAGGTTGCGAACCCGCCCAAGACCTGGAGCGATCTCGCCTCGGGCGACTACAAGGTGGCGGTTGGCGATGTCGGCAAAGCGGCGCAATCCAATGCGCTGGTGCTGGCGGCGGCAATCGCGCTCGGCGGCGGCGAAGACAACCTGCAGCCGGCCCTCGATCTCTTCGCCAAACTCGCCGAGCAGAAGCGCCTTCTCACCATCGGTGCCAATCCCGGAAACATGGAGAAGGGCGAGATCGAGGTCGGTATCGTATGGGATTTCAACGCGCTTAACTACCGCAATCTTGTCGGCAAGGAAAAATTCGACGTATGGATCCCGGCGGAAGGCTCGGTGATCAGCGGCTATACGACGACAATCAACGCGTATAGCAAGCGGCCGAACATCGCCAAGATGACACGCGAATTTATCTTCTCGGAAGAGGGGCAGATCAATTTCGCCCGAGGATTCGCGCGGCCGATCCTCATCGATCACATCACGTTGCCTCCCGATGCGGCGGAAAATGTTCTGCCCAAGGAGCAATATGCGAAGGCGCGGCCCGTCAATTCCGCGCTGTGGATGGACGCAGCCAAACAGCTCGGGCGCGCCTGGCAGGACCAGGTGCTGTCGAAGATGTAGCGCTCCGAGCCTCGATGAGCCTCGTTGTACGGCAAGGAGAGGGTGAGGGGACGGAGCGGACCTCGATCGTCCGAGCACCTCACCCGTTCTGTTCCATTCTCTCAGCCTTGCCGCGCGCGCAGGACGAGGGGCGATGATCGACATATCGGCAAGGACGCGGATTCTGGCATGGCTTGCCACAGTGCCTTTCCTCCTTGTAATCCTCATGTTCGAGATCGCGCCTCTGCTCGCGGTCGCCGCCAACAGTATCCAGACCGAGACGAGCTTCTCGCTCTCCAACTATCGCGAGATTCTCACCAGCAAATTCTATCTGGGCTCCTTCAAGGTGAGTTTTCTCATTTCGGTCGCCACTGCACTGATTGGCCTCGGCATCGGCCTCCCCGCTGCGGTGCTCCTCAAGCGCATGCCCGGACGGGTACAGCAACTCATCGTCATCTGCTCTAATATTGGGGCCAATTTCACCGGCTTCCCGCTCGCCTTTGCCTTCGTCATCATGCTCGGGGTGAGCGGTTCCTTCACGCTCCTGCTGCAGCGGATCGGCCTCCTCGAGAACTTCAACATCTATTCGACCTCGGGTCTCGTCATCGCCTATTCCTATTTCCAGATCCTGTTCGCGATCCTTCTGGTGCTGCCGAGCCTCGCCGCCATCACCGTCGAGATCGAGGAGGCGGCCCATCTGGTGGGCGCCAGCCGCTTCGCCTTCTGGCGGCGCATCGGGCTCCCCATTCTGGCGCCAAGCCTCCTGGGCTCCTTCCTCCTTCTCTTCGCCAATGCGATGGGCACGTATGCCACCGCGTGGGCGCTGGTTGGCGGCAGCGCCAATGTTGTCACCATCCGCATCGGCGAGCTCACCGCGGGCGATGTGTTCTCCGATCCCTATCTCGCCGATGCGCTGGCGATGCTGCTGGTGGTGAGCCTCATCCTGCCGATCGTCGTGGAGCAGTTGTTCCTGAAGACCAAAGACAGGGAGCGGTGATGCCCGATGCATGAGCGCAGCGCAAAGGACTGGATGTGGGTCGGACTCCTGGTTTGCCTGCAGCTTCTTCCCATCGTCGCCATCTTCCTCAATTCCGTCGCCATCGACTGGGCCGGCACGATCCTGCCTGACGGCTACACGCTGGCCCATGTCCAGAACATCCTCAAGGACCCGCGCTTCCTGCAATCGATTCAGAACTCGCTCATCGTCGGCTTCGGCTCGCTCCTCGTGACGCCATTCGTCGTGGTGCCGACGATCCTGGTGGCACATTGCTACTTCCCGACACTGGACAAGTATCTGGCGGGGCTGGTGATCCTGCCTTACGCGGTGCCGGGTATCGTGCTGGCGCTGGGTCTCCTGCGGATCTATTCCGGCAATTACGGAATCGTGCTCAACGGTTCGCCCTGGATCCTGATTTTCGGCTATATGCCGCTCGCTGCGCCGCTTTACTATGTGCCGATCAAGAACAACCTGCGGGCCTTGCGCGTGACCGAGCTCTTCGAGGCGGGTCGGCTGCTGGGTGCATCCGATGCCCTGATCCTGCGGCGGGTCGTCCTGCCTTGCGTGAAGCGGGGGCTCATAATCGGGCTCGTGATGAACTTCACGCTGGCGATCAGCGATTTCGTCTATGCCAATCTGCTGGTCGGTGGTCACTTCCCGACACTGCAAATATTCATGGGCGTCCTAAGTGGCGGCAGCGGCCGCAAATTGAGCGTGCTCATCACCACCTATTTCGTCGTCATCTTCGTGGCGACGGCCATCGTCGTGTGGGTGACATCGCGGAGAGACGAAGCATGAGCTATGTCGAGATCCGGGAGCTCACCAAGAAATTCGACGCGACCACCGTGTTCGAGAATATCAATCTCGACGTCGATGAAGGCAAGATCTGTGTGCTGGTCGGCCCCTCGGGCTGCGGCAAGACCACGCTGCTGCGCGCCGTAGCCGGCCTCACCCATCCCGACAGCGGGGTGATCAGGCTCGACCAACGCGACGTGACGAAGGTCGAAGCCAAGAACCGCGGCGTGGGCATGGTGTTCCAGCATTATGCGCTCTTCCCGAATATGACGGTGGAGCAGAATCTTGCCTTTGGGCTCGAGCAGAAAAAGCTGCACAGGTCGGAAATCAGGAAAAAGGTCGACGGCGTGATCGAGCTGATGGGCCTCGGCCCGCGCGCCAAGGCAAGGCCTGCTGCGCTGTCTGGCGGACAGAAGCAGCGCGTGGCATTGGCTCGCGCTTTGGTGCTCGAGCCTAAGCTGCTCCTTCTGGACGAGCCGCTCTCGGCGCTCGATGCGCAGATTCGCAAGCGCTTGCGTGACGAGTTGAAGCGGCTGCAGCATGATGTGGGCTTCACGGCAATCTTCGTCACCCATGACCAGGAGGAAGCACTGATGCTGGGCGATCACGTGGCGATCATGCAGGCGGGGCGCTTTGTGCAGATCGGCGCACCGGCCGAGATCTACAATCACCCGGCCAATCTGGCGGTCGCCAACTTCATCGGCGACTTCAATATCTTCGATCCCGCGACAGTGAAGCACCTGTTCGGCGTCACCGCGCAGACCACGTCTTGGGCTGTGCGGCCGGAGGCGATCGACATTTCGCCGACCGATCACAAGGCTTCGGCCAATGGCGGGATAGTCGAGACGGAGGTCACGGTGACGGCGGTGCAGGTGCTGGGCGCCATGGTGCGGCACTATACCAGAGCGCAGGACGTCACGATCAAGGTCGATCTCCTGAACAAGCCGGGCCAGCGCTTGTTCAAGATCGGCGAGAAGGCCCGTATATCCATCGCCAAGAACGCCATAGCCGAGATGAACGAATGACCGCTGCACCTTTCAAGCCCAATGTCCTTCTGATCTGCGCCGACCAGTGGCGGAGCGACTGCATTTCGGGACTCGGACACCGGAATGTACGCACGCCTCATCTCGATGCGCTGATGAAGGAGGCCGTGACATTTCGCAACCATTTCGGCCAGTGCACGCCCTGCGGCCCGTCGCGCACCAGCCTCCTGACCGGCCTTTATCTGATGAGCCATCGCTCGGGGCGCAACGGGACGCCACTCGATGGGAGGCATACAAACCTGGCGCTCGAAGCGCGCAAGCTCGGCTATGAGCCGGCGTTGTTCGGTTATACCGACACGACACCCGATCCGCGCCGGCACCATCCGAACGACCCGGCGCTCACCGCCTATGACGAGGGTGTGCTACCGGGTTTTGTCACACCCTTGCATCTGCCGGAAGACATGGGCCGCTGGATCTCGGAGTTGATCGCGCTGGGCTATGACCTGCCGAAGGGGCGCGCGGACGCGTTCCGGCCGCGCCAGGGCTTCGTCAAGCCGCCGGATCGTGGCTTCCGCTTCATCCCGACCCAGCACAAGGCCGAACACAGCGAGACCGCCTTTCTCACCGACGAGTTCATCAAATGGCTGTCGGTCAGGCGTACGCGTCCGTGGTTCGCGCATCTGGTGTTCTTCCGGCCGCATCCGCCGATCATCGCCCCTGAACCCTATAATGGGAATGTGCACCCCAAGGATGTAGATTTCCCGCACCGTGCGGCGAGCCCGGAAGCGGAAGGCAAGCAGCATCCGTTGCTGGCGCATGAGATCTCAAACGTGGCACGGCCCGACGCCTATGACGAGCACAATCCGCTCGATCTCGTGCGCGCCGACGATCTCGAGATCCGCCAGATGAAGGCAACCTATTACGGCCTGATCGAAGAGACCGACTATCATCTCGGCCGCGTGATCGATCAGCTGAAGGAGAGCGGGCAATATGAGCGCACGCTCATTATCGTGACGAGCGATCATGCCGAGATGCTGGGCGATCACTATGTGTGGGGCAAGGAAATCTATTTCGACGGCTCCTTCCACCTGCCGCTGGTGATCCGCGATCCGCGACCCGGGGCGAAGGCGAGCCGAGGCAGCGCAGTTGAGGCCTTCACCGAAGCCATCGACATCATGCCAACCATCCTCGACTGGCTCGGGGCTGACATTCCGCGGAGCTGCGACGGGCGCTCGCTCGTGCCGTTCCTCAGGGGTAAGACGCCGGACCACTGGCGCGATGCGGTATTCTTCGAGCATGATTTCCGCAATGTGCGCAGCCAAAGGGTGGAACAGGCATTGGGCATCTCATCGGATGAATGCTCCTATGCCGTGATCCGCGACCGGAAGTACAAGTATGTGCATTTTGCCGCACTGCCGCCGCTCCTCTTCGACGTCATGAATGACCCGCATGAATTCACCAATCTGGCCGGGCGACCCGAGCATCTGGGCACGGAGCTCCGCTATGCGCAAAAGCTCCTGTCATGGCGACTCATCAACCAGGAGCGGCTGCTCACCAACATGCATGTCGGCGAAGGCGGCGTGTTCGAACGAAAATGACCAGAACCTGAGCTGACACCCGCGCCGCGCCGTGAGGTCGTTGTCAGCTACGTCGTCGCGGAAACGGACTTGATCGGCATGCGCGATTCGGAATTCAATGCGTCCAAGACCGATGCCGTCCATTACCTCCAGATATGGATCATTCAGGAAAAAACAGGGGGTGAAGCCGCCCTACCGGCTTGAGGTCGCCAAAGGCACGCTTGACCCGAATGGCAAAGTGTCATGGAAGAGACGGGCTCGCCATCGTAAAAGAGGCGAGCCTCACCCTTAGGGCCACATCCCGGTCCGAGATCCTGCCCTTCGATCTGCCATAGGAGATTACATAATGAAGATCCTCGCCATCAGCGGCGCCCTCCGCAAGGACAGCTACAATACCCAGCTCCTCAGAGCGGTGCGTGAGCTGGCGCCGAAGGACATGGAGATCGAGATCGTCACCTTGCACGGCATACCTCTCTATGATGGCGATGAGGAAGACAAGCATGGGGTGCCCGAGAGCGTGAAAGCGCTTCAGGCGCGCGTGCGTGAGGCCGATGGCATCATCATCTCGACGCCCGAATACAACTTCTCGGTCGCCGGCGTGCTGAAGAACGGCCTCGACTGGCTGTCGCGGTCCGGCAATCCGTTCAAGTGGAAGCGGGTCGGCGTCATGGGCGCCTCGGGAGGTCCGGTCGGTACCGCCCGCGCGCAGTATCACTTGCGCCAGAACCTCGTCGGCCTCGAGGCGATCACCATGCCGAAGCCCGAGATCTTCGTCGGTCCGGCGGACAAGAAATTCTCCGGCGGCAGGCTGACGGATGAGGAGACGAAAAAGGTGATCACGACCTGGCTCACCGCCTTCAAGGAATGGGTTGCCAAGGGCTGAACGCCACCCGGCCGCTGGTCCCGATCATGCGACTCGGCTAGTCTCGGATTGGCAAAGGATAGGGGTTGCGTATGTCCAGCTATGTTTGGATCCTGACCGTCGTGCATACGATCCTGAGCTTCATCGCCATCGTTATCGGCATCGCCGCGACCGCCGGGCTGTTCAGTGGCAGGCACTCCACCTCTTGGACCCGATGGTTCTTCCTGACCGCCGCAGCCGTCACCTTCACCGGTTTCATCTTTCCCTTCACCGGCGTGACGCCCGCTTTCGCGACAGGTATCGTCTCGACGGCGATCCTCGTGGCCTGGCTCGTGGCGCATTTTCGCCATCTCGTCGGCGCCTGGCGCTGGATCCATGCCCTCGCCATCGTCGCGAGCCTTTATCTCCTGATCTTCGTGACCATCGCTCAGGCCTTCCTGAAGATCCCGTTCCTGCGGGCCTTGGCGCCGACGGGAAGTGAGGCGCCCTTCGCCATAACGCAGCTCGTCACACTGGCCATCTTCATCGTGATCGGTATTGGTGCGTTCCGTCGCGCGATATCCTCAGCGCATCAATAGCGGGGGCGGAAAAGGCCGCGGCGGGTATAGGCCGCAACTGCCTCGTCGACCAGCGCGGCTATGCTGTGGGCGCCGTAGTCCCGGCGCAGCATCTCCGCTTGTTGCGACAGAAGGCCCGGATCTGTCACCCTTCCGGGGCGCAGCATCTCATAGGTCTCGAGGATGATGTTCTGCGGTATGGCGACGAGCTCGGCGGCGCGCTCGAAATTCCGCGCCAGGCATTCGCGCTGCGCAGCGCGCGCGATCTCGGCTTGCAGGCGCAAGGCATCGGCCGAAATGCGAATGTCTCCGGGGCCGATAGTGCCGGCCATCACCTCTTCCACGGTGAAACGGCCGATGGGGACGCCCGACGACGACACGGCGCGCTCCGGCGCGCGCTCGGAAACGGGATAGAGGTCTAGGGGATTGGTCATGCGAATGTTCTCTGTCCAAGGACCATGGTGAGCTCGAGAGGCGCGGCATCGGGATCCGCCAGTTCCGTTTCGATCGCGTAGAGCATCGCGACATGAACATGGTGACGCGCGCCCAAAGCGCGTCCATCCACCGGCACGACGACCGGCTCGGGTGACTGCCCCAACGCATGGAGAGCGGCGTTGCGTCCCATCGCCCGATAATGATCGAGCGTGGTCACCGGCGCGTTGGAGAACAACTCGATATTCAGGTGCGGCAATCGATCGGCGCGATGGATGACAGCGGTGCCCTTGGCCTGAATGCCGATGCCGTAGCGCGAGCCGGAAAGCCGCGCCGCGGTGAGGCCGAGAAAGGACGTATCGGCCGTGTGCCGGATGCGCACGAGCCGCGGCACGCCGCCTCCTTCCCTGATACCTTCGGTCAAGGCCAGAAGCACGTCGATCAGCTCATGCCCGGCGGTCGTCCGGTTCAGTTCGGATCCGAAGGCCGGGCTGACACCGATCACGATCTCTGTGGGGTCGTGCCCTTTAGCGGCGCTTCCCTTGCTCACCAGCCAGGGCGGTGCAGTCGGATCGGCGCGGCGTTCGCGCTCCATCACCTTATCGCGAGTCTGGATATCGCGGATGCCGCGCACCGCCTGCCAGCGCGCTTCCGACATGCGATAGCCGCTGCCGGGTCCTTGATAGTCGTTGGGATCATTGAGGGCGCTTTTCACCTTGCCGTCACGCAGAATGGCGGAGGTCTGCAGATAGTCGCCCGAAATGCGCTGGCGCAGCATGAGCAGCAGGTTCTCCGCCTCATCGGCAAAACCGCGCCGGGCAAGCGCGCGCACGACATTGACGGCGGTAAGACCGCGATTTCGGATCGCTTCGCTGATCCGCGTGACCTCGCCCGCCGTGAAGCTCTGTGTTTCCTGCGATCCCGACGCGGCCGCGACCGATTGCATCCAGGCTTCGGGCACCTTTGCCAGCTCCAGTTCCTCAAACACCGCCGCGATGGCGCGTATCGCCCGCATCCGGAGACGGCTCACCTCGTCTTCATTTACCGGCGTCAGCCCGCCATCCCGCCTCGAAATCCCGCTGCAGGACGAGATAGTCCTCGATGTCTTCGCCGTTGAAGAGCGAGGCGTTGAAGGAATTGTCGTAGTTGCGGATCGATCCGAAGCCCGAACAGATGAGGTCAGATCCCGCCAGCAGATAGGGCGTGATCTTGGCGCCCACGCGGATCTCGGACTCGCTGATCCGGGTGTCGTTGCCGGAGGCGCATTCGAGCCCGAGCCAGGCGGCGAGCAGGTTCTCCGCCATGAGCTCGCGCAAACCCCCTGCCATCGAGGCGGTGAGCGGCGCCCCGTCTATGCCGCCATTCTGGGTGCCCTGGACGCCCATGGCGCGTTGCAGGCACAGGCAGCGCGCTTCCAGATAGAGCACCGACTGGCGATCGTGAAAGCCCATCAAGAGCTCGGCGGAGGCGCCTGAAGTGCAGCGCGCCTTTATCCCGCGCGACGCATAGGCCGCGGTCAGGAAGGCCTTCGACCACGGCGTGTCGTCGCCATCGAGGAAAGCGCCTTCGGTGCCGTAGACGGAAACCGTTTCGGCATATGAAGTGAGGCCCGCCATGCCGATCTGCAGCTCCTCGGCCTCTTCGATCGAGCACTGGAAGAGCACACCGCCCCGCCCGACGGCCGCGCCGACGGTGCAGGCCATGGCGTTGGCCCAGGCGTTGGAGGCGACGCGCATCGTCGTCTCGACCTCATCGAAGCCAAGGGCTACCGCGGTCGCGCTGTCGGCCGCGAGCTGCAGCGGATCATCCTTGGCATTGGTGACATGCGCCTGGTTGCCCGGAGTCCGGCGCTGGCGCATCTTGGCGTAGGCAAAGGTGATCTCCAGCGACGACATGGTGGCGACGACGGAAGCGAGTTTCGCCGGTGTCATGCCGCGCGCCAGTCTTTCCAGCCTTTCGCGTGGCACGTTGATGTCGACCAGCATGCGCGCCAGCTCCGTCGGCTCCATCGCCATGGCTTCCTCGATCACGTCGGGATCGAGATGATGATCAGCGATGAAGGTGTCGATGATGTCGAAATCGGCTTTCGGCTTGCCGTCGATCTCGACCACGCTTCCATTCTCCACGCGCGCGGAAGGGGAGGGATCCCACGGACTGTGGAAAGTGGCGAAACCGGCCTCAGGGTCTTCGGCGGCGAACTGGTCGTGACGCAAAGGTCTCGCATTCCATTCGTCGAAGCGACGCCATCGAGGGTTGTCGGCCATGGCTGCCACCTTTCGTTCAGTCTGCCGCGGACACACTGGCGAAGAACACGAAGATTGGTGGGGCTGTCAACCGGCGCGCCAGCGCGTCATCCGGCGTCAGGTTTTGCGATCAGGCGGCGATTGTGGTGGCGCCGGTCCGGATCAGCGAGATGTTCTTGCCATAGGCTTTGGCGTCGCCCTTGAAGACGGCGGAGCCCGCGACCAGCGCATTGGCGCCGGCCCTGACCACCAAAGGTGCGGTTTCGGCGGTGATGCCGCCATCGACCTCGATATCGATGTCGCGGCCCTGAACGAGGTCGCGCGTCTCGCGGATCTTGTCGATCATCGCAGGGATGAAGCTCTGGCCGCCGAAGCCCGGATTGACCGTCATGATGAGGATGAGGTCGAGACGGTCGAGCACATGCTTGATGTGATCGACCGGCGTCGCGGGATTGAGGGCCACGCCGGCTTTCTTGCCGAGCGCCTTGACGGTCTGCAGCGAGCGGTCGAGATGCGGACCCGCCTCGGTATGTACGGTGATGATGTCGGCGCCGGCCCTGGCGAAAGCCTCGAGATAGCGGTCGGCCGGCGCGATCATCAGATGGACGTCGAAGGTCTTCTTCGTCACCGGCCGGATCGAAGCCATCACCGGCGGGCCGAAAGTGATGTTGGGCACGAAATGCCCGTCCATCACGTCGATATGGATCCAGTCGGCGCCCGCTTCATCGACGGCGCGCACCTCTTCGCCGAGTTTGGCGAAATCGGCGGAGAGGATCGACGGCGCGATATGAAGCGGGCGGGTCATGGTCAGATATGCTTGGCGAAAGCGACGGCCGTGTCGGCCATGCGGTTCGAGAAGCCCCATTCATTGTCGTACCAGGCGAGCACGCGGACCAGCGTGCCGTCCATGACCTTGGTCTGGTCCATATGGAAGGTCGAGGAATTGGGGTTGTGATTGAAGTCGATCGAGACATTGGGATCGTTGGTGTAGCCGAGAATGCCCTTGAGCTGCTGCTCGGCCGCGCGCTTGATGGCGCCATTGACTTCCTCGACGCTCGTCGCCCGCTTGGCGACGAACTTGAAATCGACCACCGATACATTGGGGGTCGGAACGCGGATCGAGACGCCGTCGAGGCGGCCCTTGAGTTCGGGCAGCACGAGGCCGACCGCCTTGGCCGCACCCGTCGAGGTCGGGATCATCGAAAGGGCCGCGGCGCGGGCGCGATAGAGATCCTTGTGCATCGTGTCGAGCGTCGGCTGGTCGCCGGTATAGGCGTGGATCGTGGTCATGAAGCCCTTGTCGATGCCGATCGCGTCATGCAGCACCTTAGCGACAGGCGCCAGGCAGTTCGTCGTGCAGGACGCGTTGGAGATGACGACATGGTCCTTGGTGAGCTTGTCGTGATTGACGCCGTAGACGACGGTGAGGTCGGCATTGTCGGCGGGCGCCGAGACGATCACTTTCTTGGCGCCAGCGGTCAGATGGGCCGAGGCCTTCTCCTTGGAGGTGAAGATGCCGGTGCATTCGAGCGCGATATCGACGCCGAGCTCCTTCCAGGGCAGCTGCGCCGGGTCCTTGATGGCGGTGACCTTGAACTTTTCGTTGCCGATCGAGATCGTGTCGCCCGCGACCGCGACTTCATGCGGGAAGCGGCCATGCACGCTGTCATAACGCAGGAGATGGGCGTTGGTCTCGACGGGGCCCAGATCGTTGACGGCTACGACATCGATGTCCTTGCGCCCCGATTCGAAGATGGCCCGCACGATATTGCGGCCAATGCGGCCAAATCCGTTGATCGCGACGCGTACAGCCATGTCTTTCTCCTCTTCCGCAGACTTTATTGAACAGGGCCCGCTTTATAGACGACTGGCCGGCAGGGGGAAGGGCCAACGGCCATCGGAGAGGGCGGCACGGTGCCCCGTGCGACCCTAGAGCGCTTCCCGCGAAAGTTGCTCGACTTTCGCGACAAGGAAGCGCTCCAGATATTATGTAATCGAGCCTTTTTATCCCATTTTGATCGAATCCCTTGATTCGATCAAAACGGGAAAGGCTCTATGTCAGGCATGCACTCAAAACATAGCTGAGCTTACATTAGATAGGGATATAATAAGCTTGCTTAGTATATCCCGGCATCTTAAATTTCTGACGTTATGAAACCCGAACATGCATCCTTAGGTCTTCTGTTGATCGATACCGGGCGCCTCCTGCGCAAGCGGTTCGAGCAGAATGTCCGCGGCACCGGCCTGACCCGGGCGCAGTGGCAGGTCCTGAAGGAGATCTATGTTCAGGAGGGCCTGAATCAGGGCGCCCTGGCCGAGCTTCTCGAGGTCGAGCCGATCACCGTCGGCCGCTTGGTCGACCGGCTCGAGCAGGCCGGCCTCATCGAGCGCCGTCCGCACCCGACCGACCGCCGTGCCTGGTCGCTCTATCTGCTGCCTGCGGCGCACCCCCTTCTGGAGACGCTGAAAGTCATCGCCGCGGAAACCCGCGCCGAGCTCCTCGAGGGTATGAGCGATGGCGAGATCGATGAGACAATGCGCCTCCTCGCCAGGATGAAAGATAATCTCGTCGCCATCATGAGTGATGCCGGCGATGAGCGGAGAGTTGGAAATGTCCGCCGTTGAAGCCAAGACAGAAGCCCGCGAAACCCGCGAGCCCCGAGAAGAACGCAATGTCGTCGAGCTGCCAGTCGCGCCGAAGCGGCGCAACAAGCGCAAGCTCATTCGTCTCGGCCTCCTTACTTTGGGCCCGCTTGTAGCGCTCGCCGTCGCCGGCGAGATGTATCTTGCCGGTGGCCGCTATGTCGAAACCGACAATGCCTATATCCAGGCCGCGATCATGAATGTCGCGACCGACGTGCCGGGCACCGTCGCCGAGGTCGCCGTGCGAGAGAACGACTATGTCGAGAAGGGCGCTCTGCTGTTCAAGCTCGACGACGAACCGTTCCGCATCGCGCTCGCCGGCGCCGAGGCACAGCTCGGCATGGTGCGCAACGATCTCGTCGCACTGCAGGCGACCTACCGGCAGAACCTCTCCGCCATAGATCAGGCCAAGTCGTCGCTCGATTACGCTCAGACGACCTATGACCGCCAGCTCAATCTCCAGCAGCGCGGCGTCGCGGCGCAAGCCTCGCTCGATCAGGCGCGGCGCGATCTCGACACCGCAACCGAGCAATTGCGCGGCGCTCAGCGCGCCGCCGACGCCACGCTGTCGCAATTGGGCGGCAAGGCCGATGGGTCCGTCGATGATCATCCGCGCATGCTCGAGGCCAAGTCGGCGGTCGACAAGGCCAAGCGCGACCTCACCCGCTCCACCATTCTGGCGCCCTGGCCGGGCACTGTCGCCAATGTCGAGAATCTGCGCGTCGGTTCCTATGTGACGGTCGGCCAGCCTGCCATGAGCCTCGTCGCCAGCAACGACCTCTGGGTCGAGGCCAATCCGAAGGAAACCGATCTCACTTATCTCAAGGTCGGCGATGAGGCTGAGGTGAGCGTCGATGCCTATCCGGGCAAGACCTGGAAGGCGAAGGTCACGAGTCTCAGCCCGGCGACCGGCGCCGAATTCTCGGTGCTGCCGCCGCAGAACGCCACCGGCAACTGGGTGAAGGTGGTGCAGCGCGTGCCGGTGAAGCTCGCCATTGAAAACGCAGCGGGCGCGCCGAAGCTGACCTCCGGCATGAGCGTCGACGTCTCGATCGACACCGGCCATAGCCGCAGCCTGTGGTCGCTTTTCGGCTCGACGGCGGCCGCGGCGGAATAAGGGGCGCATCGGAGAGCTCGATGCGCGATCGGAAGACAACATGAGCGACGCCGTTCCCCATCGTGGAATCATCACGGTCTGCGTGATGCTGGCCACCATCATGCAGGCGCTCGACACGACCATCGCCAATGTCGCGTTGCCCTACATGATGGGCTCGCTCTCAGCCACGCTCGACCAGATCAACTGGGTCCTCACCTCCTATATCGTCGCCGCCGCCATCATGATCCCGGTGACGGGCTTCCTGGTGACGCGCTTCGGCCGCAAGCCCGTCTTCGTGATCGCGGTTTTGGGCTTCACCGTCGCTTCCGTTCTGTGCGGTCTCGCCACTTCGCTCGAGCAGATGGTGCTCTATCGCCTGCTGCAGGGCGTCTTCGGCGCGCCGCTCGTGCCTTTGTCGCAGTCGGTGCTGCTCGATTCCTATCCGCGCGAAAGGCATGGTTCCGCCATGGCCATCTGGGGCATCGGCGTCATGGTGGGGCCGATCCTGGGCCCGACACTGGGCGGCTGGCTCACCGAATATTACAACTGGCGCTGGGTGTTCTTCATCAACGTGCCGGTCGGCATCCTCACCATTGCCGGCCTGATGACCTATCTTTCCGACTCGCCGCGCACCAAGGCGAGCTTCGACTGGACCGGCTTTCTGCTCCTCGCCTTCGCCATCGGCGGCCTCCAGATGATGCTCGACCGCGGTGAGAATCTCGACTGGTTCTCCTCGGCCGAGATCATGATCGAGGCCGGCATCGCCATCACCGCCTTCTACATGTTCGTCGTCCACATGATGACGGCCGACAATCCCTTCATCGATCCGAAGATCTTCGCCGACCGGAATTTCTCCATCGGTCTCATCGCCATCTTCATCGTCGGCATCATCCTCCTCGCCACCATGGCGCTGCTCACCCCGTTCCTGCAGCAGATCATGGGCTATCCGGTGCTGACCGCGGGCCTCGTGATGGCGCCGCGCGGCATCGGCACGATGGTCGCCATGATGATCGTCGGCCGTCTCATCTCGCGTGTCGACCCGCGTTTCCTCTTTGCCTTCGGCCTGCTGCTCATCGCCTTCACTCTGTGGGAGATGATGTATTTCACCACCGACGTCTCACAGGGGACCATCATCCGCACCGGCATCATTCAGGGCATGGGCCTGGGTTTCGTCTTCGTGCCGCTCTCGACCATCACCTTCGCCACACTCGAGCCGCGCTATCGCACCCAGGCGACCTCGCTGTTCAGCCTCATGCGCAATATCGGCTCGAGCATCGGCATCTCGATCGTCATTTTCCTGCTGACCCGCAACACCGCGGTCATGCATGCCGATCTTGCCGCCCAGGTGACGCCGTTCAATCTCGGCCTGCATATGCCGGGTCTCAATCAGGTCTGGGATATGACGACGCTTTCGGGCAAGGCGGCGCTCAATGCCGAAGTGACCAAGCAGTCCGCCGTCATCGCCTATGCCAATGACTATCTTCTGATGATGTATGTGGCGCTCGCCACATTGCCGCTGGCCTTCCTTCTGTCCAAGCCGTCCAAGAGTAGCGGTGGTGCTCCGGCTGTCGCCGCCGATTGAGAATGAAAAGATAAATGTAGGCAATTAGGCTCGTCGAAGAAGTCTCTCGGCGCACGTCCGCGACGAACCGGATGCAGGGATTTGCAGGGAAATTCTCGCTGGAAATTCTCCAACCCAGCAAGTTCAAGAGCTTAGCGATAAGAGAGCTGCCGGCGCAGGGAATTCTCAATGCCAAGGGCCGTGTGTTTCCCGACTTGCAAAGTTTCCCAAACCTTACATCTGGAATCACAGCCGCATGGGTTCACTGACATTTCCGTCAGACGCAATCTCTCATGCTGGAATTTCCCAACATCCCAGGATTTCGGCCGCGATTGCAAGACATGAAATCCGTCGCGGATGACCGTCTCTGTGCGGGTTTGACCCTAACACGCGAAATACACGATCATTCGCAGATGCCGGTGCTCGTCGACCGTCAATAACTCGTGTTTGAATTGGAACGGTTTACCGTCAGGATCGAGTATCGCTCCTATGCCCCGGCCGCAGCTATCCATGCTCGGACGTTCGAACCAGCGACGGAAGTCCGCGGACAGCCTCTTCAGTTCGTCAATTAGCACATGCATGGAGGGATCGTCAGGCGCGGTTGCCAAGTCGGCGCGAAATTGCGCGAGCAGGCGTGGCGCATCCTCTCCCCATGCCGGCAGGCGGCGGCGCAGCTCGGGATCGGCGAAGACCATGCGAAGGATGTTGCGGTCTATCTGCTCACGGCCGGAGAAATCGAATAGACCATCAGCCGCCGCGTTCCAGGCGACAACGTCCCAACGAAGGTTGAGGACATAGGCAGGGCGCGCGACCAGATCGTTCAGCAACTGCTGGATGAGCGGGCCGACCGATGGCCATTGATAGGCTTCCGGCGGAGGCGGGCGACGGTGGGCTAACAGGAACAGCCGGCTGCATTCGGCATCATCCAGTTTCAGAGCCTTTGCGACCTTGAGCAAAAAGCTCTCGGAAACCTGAATATCGCGGCCCTGCTCGAACCAGGTGTACCAGGTGAGTCCGACACCCGCGAGGTGGGCGACTTCCTCGCGCCGCAAACCCGGCGTGCGGCGACCACCGGTGGTCGGCAAGCCGACATCGACCGGAAGCAGCTTCCTCCTGTGGCGGGTGAGGAAATCGGAGAGATCATGTCGCGTGCGCGCGAGGGGCTGGGCGGGCAAGGCTATTACCTTCACTAATAGGATAATTTCCTACATTGTAACAGTAACATTCTGCCCGGATTGTCCGCTTCCGACAAGGAGGCGATATGACATCTCACCGCGAAACACTGACGACACATCCGGGCGACGCGCCGACGCCGGCGCCCGTTCAGGCAGGTACCCGCGAATGGCTGGGCCTGGCCCTGCTTTCCCTGCCAACCATGCTGCTGGGTTTGGACCTGACGCTTCTCCATCTGACCTTGCCGGCACTCGCCGTTGATTTGCAGCCGACCAGCACGCAGGCACTGTGGATCATGGACGCCTATGGCTTCATGATCGCCGGCTTCCTCATCACCATGGGTACGCTCGGCGACCGTATCGGCCGGCGCAAGCTGCTGATGATCGGCGCAACCGCCTTCGCCGCCGCATCCGTGTTCGCCGCCTTTTCAACCAGTGCCGTTTTGCTGATCGCCGCGCGGGCGGCGCTGGGCGTGGCAGGCGCGACCCTGATGCCCTCGACGCTGGCGCTCATCAGCAACATGTTCGTCAACCCTCGCCAGCGCGCGCTTGGCTTCGGCATCTGGGCGACGATGTTCGGTGTCGGCTATGCGCTGGGGCCGATCGCAGGTGGCTTTCTGCTGGAACAGTTCTGGTGGGGCGCGACCTTCCTCATAGCGGTACCTGTCGTCGCGCTGCTGCTGCTGCTTGCCCCCGTCCTGTTGCCGGAATATCGCGCCCCGGACAGTGGAAAGCTGGATTTCACCAGCGTCGCCCTGTCGCTCGCCGCCATGCTGCCGGTGATCTACGGTATCAAGCAGATCGCCAAATATGGGCATTCTCCAGATGCGATTGGTGCTCTCATTGTGGGCGTTTTGTTCGCCATTCTATTCGTCAGGCGGCAGCGGCGGCTTCCCGATCCGCTGCTCGACATGACGCTCTTCTCCAACCGGGCCTTTTCGGTGGCGCTGATCGTACTGCTGGTTGGACTGATCGCCGTTGGCGGCACCATGCTGCTCGTCGCTCAATATCTGCAGCTGGTGGCCGGTTACTCTCCTTTTGCCGCCGGCCTCTGGATGGGATTGGCGGCACTCGCCATGATCGCTGGCGGTCTTGGCGCGCCCCTTATCGCCCGGCATGTCCGGCCCGGCTTCGTCGTCGCCGGTTCGCTGATATTGTCGGCGTTGGGCTATTTGTTGCTCAGCCTGCTGAGCAATGACACGTCCGGCGTTGCCATGGCCGTCGCCGGTTTGGCGCTGGCTTATCTCGGCAATGGCACCATCGCCGCGCTCGGCACGGACCTCGTGGTCGGATCGGCGCCGCCAGAAAAGGCGGGATCCGCCTCGGCCATGACAGAGACCGTGCAGGATCTCGGTGTTTCCCTCGGCATCGCTTTGCTCGGCAGCTTCTCCACCACCGTCTATCGTCAGGCGATACTCGGCCACTTGCCTGAGACTCTCAGCGAGGAAGCACGTTATGCCGTCAGCGACAGTCTATGGGCGGTCTCCTCTGTGACGTCACAGCTGCCAACTGGCTTGATTGAAGAGGCGAAGGCTGCATTCACGACCGGCCTCAACGGGGCTGCCACATTGACCGCGGTTGGCGCAACGATCTTGGCCGTGCTCGCCGCACGGGCGCTACGCCATGTCGAGACGCTCACCGCTTCCACCGGGCCATCGGCGAGGGAGTAACCGATGCGCCGCCTATTTGCACAGTGAGTGGAAGCGAAGCTCGGACTCTAGGTCACCGACTCATAAAGCGCATCCAGATTTGGCTGAAGCGAGTTTGACGAGAGCAAGGTAGTTTTCGCTTCGACGGTAACTACACGTTCCCGATCGTCGACCGGTTCGGCACCGGCTACGTCACCATGGATCAGATGGGCCAGCACTACGCCGATCCCGGAGAGTTCAACGCTACGCCTACGCCGAAGCCCCTACCCTTCAACGACTTCGCTGATCTGCACGATGGGGGCGATGTCCGTATAGCTGGCGACGTCCGCGGCGATCTCCGCGCGGTGGGGACCCAACGCCTCCTGGAATGTCGCCAGACTCGGCGAGTAGACGTGGCACGCCGCGACGAACTCCGGCGCGCTTCCAGGTTCGCGACCCGCAAGGCCCTTATCGATCTCGTAGCGCAGGCAGGCATCGCCGAGCCGTTCCTGGATCAGTGGCATATGGCGGGTGCGGTAGTAGTCGTGATCGAATTTCGAACCGCCATCGGCCGGATAGTAGACACTCATCTTGATCATCGTCGGGCTCCTGCATGAACGCCTCTCCGAGCGTTCGAGGGGCCTTCCTAGCTCACCGACTCGTAAAGCGCATCCAGATTTTGGCTGAAGCGAGTTTGACGAGAGCAAGGTAGTTTTCGCTGTACTTTTCGAAGCGGGTGGCGACGGCACGGAAGTGCTTGAGTTTGCCGAAGAAGCATTCGACGAGGTTACGGTACCGATAGAGGAAGGCGCTGAACGGCGGGCGGCGTTTGCGGCCGGGCATCGGCTTGATGTTGGCCCATGCGCCGCGCGCGGCCATCTCGAGGCGCAAGGCATCACTGTCGTGGGCGCGATCGGCGAGCAGCACGTCGCCGCCGCCGAGCGTATCGCGCATGCCGGCGGCGCTCCTGCCATCGTGTGCTTGTCCGGGCGTCAGCTTGAGCGCGATCGGCAGGCCGCGCGCATCGACCAGCGCGTGGATCTTGGTGGTCAGTCCACCGCGCGAACGCCCCATGCATCTGTCGTCAGGCTCACGCCCCGGGGGCGGTATCCGGCGCGCCCCCTTTTTACCGTTGGCACCATGCTGGTGAACCCGGATCGACGAGCTGTCGATCATCTGCATATCGCCATCGTAAGCCCTTGATACAGCATCGAAGGGCTGGTCCCAGACGCCCGCCTTGCGCCATCTGACGAAGCGGTTGTAGCAGGTCGTATACGGGCCGCAGCGCTCGGGAATGTCCGCCCACGGCGAGCCGGTCCGGTATTTCGGTGACAGTGCATTCAATACCATGCCGTTCGGTATTTCGGTGACAGTGCATTCAATACCATGCCGTTCGGCGCAGCCGATCAATTAAGTGCACTGTCACCGAAACCAGTGCACTGTCACCGAAACACCCACTATCACCGAAACTCACGATCAATTAAGTGCACTGTCACCGAAACTCTCGATCAATTAAGTGCACTGTCACCGAAACACCCAGCGTATTTCGGTGACAGTGCATTCAATACCATGCCGTTCGGCGCAGCCGATCAGTTAAGTGCACTGTCACCGAAACACCACTGTCACCGAAACTCACGATCAATTAAGTGCACTGTCACCGAAACTGCAGTCATCAACCCGAGGCACCCCGCGCGGCTTGCTCGGGTATTTCGGGTATTCGGTGACAGTGCATTCAATACCATGCCGTTCGGCGCAGCCGATCAATTAAGTGCACTGTCACCGAAACACCACTGTCACCGAAACTCACGATCAATTAAGTGCACTGTCACCGAAACTCTCCACTGTCACCGAAACACCACTGTCACCGAAACTCACGATCAATTAAGTGCACTGTCACCGAAACTGAACGAAACTCAGAAACTCAAATTAAGTGCACTGTCACCGAAACTCAGCTCTGTGACGTCAGAACTGCCGGCTGGTCTGATCGAGGAGGCGAAGGCTGCATTCACGATAGGCTTCAACGGGGCGGCTGCATTCAGCGCTGTCAGCATCACGATTTTGGCCGTCCTCGCCGCGCGGGCGTTACGGCATGTCGAAACGCTCACGGGTTCCGCTAAACGACCCGCGGGGGAGTAACCGATGCGGAATGTCAGCTGCCCTGCACCAGCCGGAGCTGGGCATCCTCGCCGGCGATCTTCGCCGGCTCCTCGACATCGAGCTGCTCGATGCGCAGGCCGCGTTTGGTGATCTTGTCGGCGGAGAGGCCGAGCTTCTCGAGGTCCGTGCTCGCCTGGCCGAAATGGCGCTGCAGGTCGAGCACCCGGTCCTTGAGCCGGACGACATCCTCGAGCAGCCGCGCCACCTCGATCTTGATGACGCCCGCCTGCTCGCGCATGCGCGCATCCTTGAAGATCGCCTGCATGGTCTGGATCAGCAGCATCAGGACATTGGGCGACGCGATGATCACCCGCTCGCGATGCGCCTTCTGGAGGACGTCCTCGAAGCGCTCATAGAGATCGGCATAGATCGATTCCGACGGTACGAACATGATCGCCGTCTCATGCGTCTCCCCGGCGATGAGATATTTGCCGGCGATGTCCTTCACATGCAGGATGACGTCACGGCGCAATCTCGTCTCGGCCGAGCGGATGTCGTTCTCGCCGCTGGCGACTTTCAGCGCGTTGAAGGCCTCGAGCGGGAATTTGGCATCGAGCACCAGGCGCAATTCGGAATCGGGCAATTTGATCAGGCAGTCCGGCCGCGAGCCGTTCGACAACGTCGCCTGGAATTCATAGGCCTGGGCATGCAGCCCGTCGCGGATGATCGCTTCCATGCGGGCCTGTCCGTAGGCCCCACGCGCTTGCTTGTTGGCGAGGATGTCCTTCAGCGAGACCATCTCGGAGGAAAGCTGGGTGAGATTGGCCTGCGCCGTGTCGATCACCGCCAGCCGCTCATAGAGATGCTTGAGCGAGAGGTGGGTGCGTTCGGACTGCTCATTGAGGCCGCGCCCCAGCCTGTGGCTCACCTGGTCGAGCCGTTCATCGAGGGTGCGCGCCAGATGCTGCTGGCCGCTCGCCGCCTGGTCGGTGAAGCTCCTGAGCTGGCCCGCCATTTCGGCCAGGCGGAATTCGAGCTCGGAGGCCCGGCGCAGGGTTTCGAGGCTTTCCTCGCGCCGCTGCTTCTGACCGCGCCAGGCCATGACCGCGGTGATGATGAGAAGGAGAAAGGCCAAAGCGGCGCCGGCGAGCAGGATCTGGCCCAGGCTGAAAGCCTGGCTGCCGATCTGGAGGCCGGTCTGATCGAGGGTCATGGCCCCATCCTACGCGATTCGGGCCGCCAAATACAAAACAAGAACGCTTGTCGTCCGGGACAATCTTCATAAAGCCGGCAGGTTTTGCGGTAACATAGGGATGAAAAGGAGAGCCCCCATGCTGCGCCCATTGCTTGTATCGCTGACGATCGCGCTTGCCGCATCGACGGCCGGGGCCGCCGAGATCACCGGCCGTTATGTTCTGGAGAAAGTGGAGCAGGGCTATCTCAGGCTCGATTCCGAGACCGGCGTCATGTCGCTATGCGCCGCCCGCGCCGGTGTCTGGGAATGCCTGGCCGTCAAGGATCAGGGCCTCGACGGGACCGAGGAACTGGCCCGGCTGCGACGCGAGAACGACGCCTTGAAGAAGCGTGTCGCTGAGCTCGAGAAGAGCGGCGCCACCACAAAATTGCCGAGCGACCAGGAGGTCGACCGCATGATGGACATCTTCGGCAAGATGTTCGACCGCTTCCTCGATTTCGCGCGCGAGATGGATGGCAAGGACGGTACCGCGCTGTGACGAAAGTGTTCGTCAACTCGCTGGAGCGCTAAATCAATTCATCGGTTGCTGGACGCCCGTCCAGAAAAAATGAGACCCGTCCGTCCACAACGGGACGGACGGGTCATTGGCACACGCAAGCTCGGGACGGCGACAGGAGCCGCGCGCGCCAACTCGTAAATGCGAAGGATCTCAGATGGGAAGCCCCCCTTCCCTTGGCACATGAATAGCCGATGATCCCCCGCTGGATCAGAGAGCAGGTTGATCTCCGTTCGTGGTCACATCGGGGTGAGACTGTGGCAAACATCGGGCATATTCGCGTCGGGACCAAGGACAATTGGTTGAATATTCAACTATAGGCGTCCGTAACGTTAACGAGCGACGACGCAAGCGCCGGCTCCGTGCCCGTATGTCCGGCCTCGGTGACGAGCTCGAAACGCGCTTTCGGCCAGGCTTTATGCAGCGCCCATGCACTCGCCACGGGCGTCACGACATCGTAGCGGCCCTGGATGATGGCGCCCGGAATGTCCTTCACGCGCCACGCCTCCTTCAACGCTTGCCCATCCTCGCGGAAGAAGCCGCGATTCATGAAGTAGTGGCATTCGATGCGGGCGAAGGCATAGGCAAAGCGGTCGTCGGCAGCCTGCAGGATGCGCTCCTTGTTGGGCAGCAGCGAAAGGCAGGTGCTCTCCCACACGCTCCAGGCGCGGGCGCAGGCGCCGAGCGTCGCCGCGTCGTCCCCGGTGAGCCGATTGTGATAGGCGGCGATCATGTCGTGCCGCTCGGCTTCCGGGATGGGCGCCTGATAGGCCTCAAAGGCATCGGGAAAGAGCCAGCTGGCACCGTCCTGATAGAACCAGCGTAGCTCGGCCTGACGCAAAAGGAAGACGCTGCGCAGGATGAGCTCGCTGACCCGCTCCGGATGGGTCTCGGCATAGACAAGGGCCAGCGTCGATCCCCAGGAGCCGCCCAGCACCTGCCAGCGCTCGATGCCGAGAAATGCGCGCAGGACCTCCATGTCGGCGACGAGATCCCAGGTCGTGTTCTCGCGCAGCTCGCCGAAGGGTGTCGATTTCCCGCAGCCGCGCTGATCGAACAGAATGATGCGATAGGCCTGCGGATTGTGGAAGCGGCGTAGGAAAGGCACGATGCCGCCACCGGGTCCGCCATGCAACACCACGACCGGTTTGCCTGACGGATTTCCGCACTCCTCATAATAGATCTCGTGCAAGGCGGAGACCTTCAGCCTGCCGGTGCGATAGGGCTCTGTTTCGGGATAAAGCAGTCTGTGGGCGTTCATGCGGCAAGCCTTGGCCTTTGGGAGGTGAAGCGATAGATTGCGGAAAACAGAGAAGGCCAGCGCAACTGGCCGGTTAAGGGAGGATGGGGCGGAATGCCAGTTTATAGGGTCATCATCGTCGATGATCATCCATTGTTTCGCGTCGCATTGAAACAGGCCTTGAGCGGGGCTTTCAAGGGCATCAAGCTCGATGAAGCGGGCACGCTCGATGCCGTGACGGCCCACCTCGATCGTGACAGCGACGTCGATCTGATCCTGCTCGATCTCAAGATGCCGGGCGTCCAGGGGCTATCCGGCCTCATGTTCCTGCGCGCCCAGTATCCCGCAATTCCGATCGCCATCGTCTCGGCGAGCGACGAACCCCATATCATTCGCCGCGCCCTCGATCTCGGCGCCTCCGGCTTCATCCCGAAATCGCTCGCCGTCGAGGAGATGCGCCGGGCGATCGCCGCCATTCTGGAAGGAGGTATCTGGGCCCCCGAGGGGCTCGATGCCGTCAGCGCGGCGGACCGCGAGGGCGATGCCCTGGCGCAGCGTGTCGCCACGCTGACGACGCAGCAGATGCGCGTCCTCATGATGCTGAAGGAAGGGCTTCTCAACAAGCAGATTGCCTTCCAGCTCGGCGTCTCAGAAGCCACCATCAAGGCGCATGTCTCGGCCATATTGCAGAAGCTCGATGTCGGCAGCCGCACCCAGGCGGTCATCGCCGCGGCCCGCATCGACGGTGAAGGCCACGCGGCCGCCGGATAATCATTCCGCCGCCTGGGCCTGGGCGGCGAATTGCGCCAACGTGGCGCGCAATGCCGCCGGCTTCACCGGCTTGCGCAGATATTGAACGCTCTGTTCCGCCGCGCGTTCCTGGACAAGGCGCGAACGGTCGGCGGTGATCAGGATCGCCGGCACCGGTCGCCCGGCGATCTCGCGCAGGCGCTCGATCAGGATGAGCCCGTCGTCCCGGTGGAGATGATAATCGGCGAGGATGACGTCGACCGCCTCCGCTTCCGCCGCGAAACGGTCGAGCGCTTCGGCGGCGCTGCGCGCGGTGATGACGCGCGCCTCCCAGCCGCCGAGCAGCGCCTGCATGGCATCCAGGATCTGCGGCTCGTTGTCGACGACGAAAATGGTGAGCCCGCCGACACGGTTATGCAGGCGGGAAACGGCGCGCGGACGCTTCTGCACCAGCTCATGGCGGGACGCCAGCGGCACCGTGATCGCGAAGCACGAGCCGCGCCCCGGCCGCGAGATCAGGTGGATCGGATGCTCGAGCATCCGGCCGATGCGCTCGACGATCGAGAGGCCGAGACCGAGGCCCGGCTCGACGCCCTTGTCCTGGCCAAGGCGCTCGAACTCCTGGAAGATCACTGTCTGATCATGCTCGGCGATGCCGGGCCCTGAATCGTGCACTTCGATCCGCAAGCCGTCCCCGGTGCGGCGGCAGCCCATCAGGGACACGGCCGCTGCGCGTATATTTGATGGCATTGGAGACGAGATTCTGCAGCACGCGGCGCAGAAGCTTGCGGTCGGTATTCACCGCCAGCGAAGACGGGACGACCGTCAGGCTGAGCCCGCGCTCGAGGGCGGCGGGCGCGAATTCGAGCTTGAGCGCCTTGAGCAGGTCATCGATCAGGAAGATGGTGGGTTCGGGCTTGAGCGCGCCGGCATCGAGACGCGATATGTCGAGCAGTGCCGACAATATGTCCTCGACGGCGCCCAGCGAGGCATCGACATTGCGCACCAGTTCGCCGCTTTCGCCACGCACCTTGCGCTCGACCAGGCTGGCGGTGAAGAGGCGCGCCGCATTGAGCGGCTGCAGGATGTCGTGGCTCGCCGCCGCGATGAACTTGGTCTTGCCGAGATTGGCGGCCTCGGCCTCCGACTTGGCGCGCGCCAGTTCCGTATTGAGCCGGGTCAGCTCCGCCGTGCGCTCCTCGACGCGACGCTCCAGCGTCTCATTGGCGCGCTTCAGCGCCTCCGCCGCCTGCACCGACTGGGTGATGTCGGTGAAGGTCACCACATAACCACCGTCTTCCGGCATCCTGCTGGCATGAAGCTCGAGCACCACGCCGCGATGGCCGAGATTCTCGATCAAGGGTTCATGCGTCGCGGTGATCCGGCTCATCCGGTCGAGCCGCATCTGCGGCAGGCGGGCGGGCTCGACGGACTGGGCGCGCAACATCACATCGATCACTTCCTCGAGCGGCGTGCCGATGCGGCTCAGATCGGTGGGCAGCGCCAGCAGGCTGCAGAAGCGCTCGTTCCAGCAGACGAGCTTGCCTTCGCTGTCGAACACCGCGATGCCCTGGCCGACATTGTCGATCGCCGACTGCAGGATGTCGCGGTTGTATTGTATGGCGGCCGAAGCGTCGTCGAGAAGCTTCATGGCGCCGCGCGGATTTTTGGAGTGGCGCTCGAGCAGGAGCGCCATCACCAGGCGTGAGGAGGCCGTGCCGACCGCGCTTGCCAAAAGATGTTCGGCGAGGCGCAGCATGCGGATATCGGCTTCCGCCTTGGGATCATGCGGAATCTGGCGATGTGCGGCGGCTTCGGCGAAGGCACGCGAGGTCCGCTCGGCGCCGAGATAGCGTGCCACGGTCGCCTCGACGTCGCCTACCGTCACCGCGGTGCGCCACAGGCGGAAGCCGGGTGCGGCGCCAAGGGGAATGTCGCGGGTGACGAAGACGGCCGCCTGCATCCGCTCGATCGGCGATGGTGCTCTGAGCAACGACACCGCGACATAGACGGCGCTGTTGACGAGGAGGCTCCAGATGACGCCATGGGTCAGGGGGTCGAAGCCGAGATTGAACAGCATGCGCGGGCGGAACAGGCCGATGCCGAACGGTCCGTCGGTGATGAGGCTCCGGTCGATCCAGCCGGCATCGGCGAAAGAGGGAAGAAACAGCGTATAGGCCCAAAGTGCGAAGCCGGCGGTGACGCCGGCCATGGCGCCGCGGGCGGTGCCGCGCTTCCAGACGAGCCCGCCGAAAAAGGCCGGTGCGAACTGCGCCACCGCGGCGAAGGAGATGAGGCCGATCTGGGCCAGCGCCGCGGTCGAGCCGATCATGCGGTAGTAGCTGTAGGCGAGGAGCAGGATGACCGCGATGGCGATGCGCCTGATCGTGATCAGCACCGATCCCATGTCGTGATGGATCTGCGCCCGCTCCATGCGCCGGCGCAGCATGATCGGCATCACCAGATTGTTGCAGACCATGATCGACAGCGCCACGGCTTCCACGATCACCATGGCCGTCGCCGCCGACAGGCCGCCCAGAAAGGCGATGAGTGCGAAGGTCGGGCTGCCGGCCAGCACCGGCAGCGCCAGGACGAAGGTATCGCCATCGGTGACGCCCGGCTTGAACAGAATGAGGCCGGCAATGGCGATCGGCACGACGAAGATGTTGATGGCGACGAGATAGAGCGGGAACAGCCAGGCGGCGCGCCTGATATCGCCGGAATTGGCATTCTCCACGACGGTGACGTGGAACTGGCGCGGCAGCAGCATGATGGCGATCATGGCGAGCAGCGTCTGGGTGAGCCAGGAGCCGCCGGCGAAGCCCTTGCTGAAGAGGGCGGCGATATCGGGCGTCTGGCGCACCTGATCGATGAGGGCGGCGGGGCCGCCCATCATCACGAAGGTGATGAACAGGCCGGCCGCGACGAAGGCGAAGAGCTTGACCACCGATTCCACCGCGATCGCCATCATCAGCCCGTCCTGATGCTCGGTCGTGTCGATATGGCGGGTGCCGAACAGCATGGCGAAGGCGGCCATGGCGACGGTGACGAAGAAGGCGATGTCCTCGGTGATCGGCAGGAGAACGCCACCCGCCGTCGACCAGCCGGGCATCGCCATCATGGTTTCGAGGGCGAAGGACACCGCTTTGAGCTGTATGGAGATATAGGGGATGATGCCGACCGCGGCGATGAGGGCGACGATGGCGCCCAATATCTCGTTCTTGCCGTAGCGCGCCGACATGAAATCGGCGATCGAGGTGATGTTCTGGCGCTTCGAGATGTCGACGATCGTCTGCAGCAGTTTCCAGCCGACCACGAACACCAGAATGGGGCCGATATAGATGGGCAGGAAATCGAGGCCGGAGCGCGAGGCGACGCCGACGCTGCCGAAATAGGTCCAGGAGGTACAATAGACGCCGAGCGACAGCGCATAGATGAAGGGCCGCGGCGTTCCGGGCGCGCGCCCACGCGCCTGGCGGTCGCCGAAGCTTGCCACCGCGAACAGCAGGCCGACATAAGCGAGGCCCACGAATAATACGGTCCAGCTATGGAACATCGGACCCCAGGTCACTTTTGCCGCACTTTAGAGCATGATCCGGAAAAGTGCGAAGCGGTTTTCCGGAAAGATCATGCGCAAACAAGAAGATGAAGCGTGATGGGGACTCGTCCTAAAGCCATCACGCTTTTGCGCGCATCCCGGCGAAGTGGAATCACTTCGCCGAAAAGGATTCGCGCCAAATCAATATGTTGGAGCAAATCCTCATCGCCAAAGTCTGCAACTTTAGCGGGATATGCTCTGGCTATATGCGGCCATGGCTTTCAACCAATGTGTGACTGAGGTACAAATTCTTCGTTTGGGGGCCGGGGCAACCGGCGTTTCATGAAAGGCAAGTGGGATGAGCATGTGGCAGGAATTCAAGAGTTTCGCCCTCAAGGGCAACGCCTTTGATCTGGCGGTGGGCGTGATCATCGGCGCCGCCTTCAGCAAGATCGTGTCGTCGATCGTTGATGACCTGATCATGCCGATCATCGGGGCCTTCGGCAGCCTTGATTTCAACAACTACTTCTTCGGCCTGTCCTCGAAAGTGAACGCGACCACCTTGGCGGCCGCCAAGGATCAGGGCCCGGTCCTCGCCTATGGCAGCTTCCTGACCGCTCTGGTCAACTTCCTGATCGTCGCCTTCATCCTGTTCCAGCTGGTGAAGGTCTCGAACCGGGTGCGCAAGGCCGAGCAGGCCGCGCCGCCGCCGGCGCCCACGCCCACCGAGAAGCTCCTGGGCGAGATCCGCGACGCGCTGGTGAACAACCCGCAGGCGGCGAAGAAGAAATAGATTCCACAGACAATCCCTCCCGGGACCCGGGTGCTCGTCACCCGGGTTCTTTTTGGTCGAGACACATTTCGTATGACCCCGCATTCCGCCGGCGCGCTTCTCTCCTCCATCACACCTGCCAGCCGCGACGAGCCCGATTCAGGCATCATGGCGGCGGTCAATCACGGCATCGGACGGCCCGGCGTCATTCCGCTCTGGTCGGGCGAAGGCAATGTGCCGACGCCGGAAGCCTTCTGCCGTCCGGCGATCGAGAGCCTGCTCAGGGGCGAGACCTTCTATACCTGGCAACGTGGCATCCCGCCCTTGCGCGAAGCCTTGGCGCGTTACCACACGCGCCATTATGGCCGGGTATTCGAGGCGGAGACCTTCTTCGTCACCGGTGGCGGCATGCAGGCGATCCAGACCATCCTGCAAATGATCGCCGCCGCAGGTGACGAGATCATTCTGCCCACCCCCGCCTGGCCGAATTATGCCGGTCCCATGCGGCTCGCGGGCGCCAGGCCCGTCGAGGTGGCGCTCGATTTCGCCAATGGCCGCTGGCATCTCGATCTCGACAGGCTCTTCGCGGCGATCACACCGCGCAGCAAGGCGATCGTGCTCAATTCGCCGTCCAATCCGGTGGGCTGGACGGCGAGCCTCGATGAGCTGAAGGCGGTGCGCGATGAATGCCGCAAGCGCGGACTGTGGATCGTCGGCGACGAGGTCTATGCGCGGTTCTATTATGGCGCGAAGGGCGAGACCCGGGCGCCCTCCTTCCTCGATATTTGCGACACCGAGGAGCGGCTCCTGCTCGCCAACACCTTCTCCAAGAATTGGGCAATGACCGGTTGGCGGGTCGGCTGGCTGCAGGCGCCGAAAGCGGTAGGGCCCGCCATCGAGCGCATCATCCAATACAACACCTCGGGCACGGCCGCCTTTCTGCAGCAGGGCTGCGCCGTGGCGCTCGACGAGGGCGAGGATCATCGCCGCGCAGGTGGCGAAGGCGCGCTCCAATCGCGATCTCGTGGCCGCCGCCTTGCGCCAGCATCCGCAGATCCGCTTCGAGCTGCCCAGGGGCGCCTTCTATATGTTCTTCGCGCTCGACGGCATGACGGACTCGCTCGCCACCACTTTTCGCATTATCGACGAGGCCGGCATCGGCCTGGCGCCCGGCGGCACCTTCGGACCGGGTGGCGAGGGATTTTTGCGCATGTGTTTCCTGCGCGATCCCGCGAAGCTCGCCGAAGCGATGGACCGCTTCGGCACATGGCTGAAAACATCGAAGCCGGTTTGATCCATAATTCTGCAGGAGCGAATGGGGATTAGCAGGTGACCACGCATGGTCAGGGTGAACAGACCTTTGGGGCGCTGTCGGCTTCCAGACCGAAAGTTAGCGCAGCAATGGAAGGTTCATCGGACTTCGGGATTGCGATTCGGCTTAAGTCTCTTATGGGTCAGATTCGGACTTCATGATCATGTTCGCTGCAGGGCAGCTTTCCCCTCAAAACCAGGCATCGCATTTGGTAGCTGGGATGTCGCCTTAGGGCCATGAGCTGACCTTCAAATCTAACCTCCTACAAGACGATGCTCGGACAACCGGCGACTGTAGTGCTAATCCTGCGTGCCGCTATTTTTGCAGACCCGCCCCACGCTGCCCCAAACGCTCCTCGGCAGCGGCGACCATCTCTCTGAAGCGTGCGTCATCGCGAAGCGGATCAAGGTCAGGATCAGCCTTGCCGTGTTTGAGGAAGCCAGCGGCGATCTTTGCGAAGACGGGGCCCAGAAACTCGATCGCCGAGTCCGTGTCGTTCAAATATACTGTGAGGGCACAAGCAAAATTGTAGCGCCTACTTAAATTGTCGGGCTCAATCAGCAATACGCGGTCCATTCGCTCCTTTGCGCGCTCGGCCTCACCAAGCGCAGCTAGAGCATATGCGCTGTAGCTCACTACCGCGCCATTGTTCTGATCCCGCGCCAACACCTTTTCGGCACGCGTGAGCGCAATATGCGCCGCGCGCCGGACACCTTCGGCGTCTCCGATGGAGTTATAGGAGCTGATCAGCATGGCCACAGAATTGATATCAGACTCCATAAGCCGCACTGCTCTTTCCCAATAGGGAATAGAGTCCCCAATTCGATGCTGTCTATAGTTCAATAGGCCAGCCGATCTGTTGACCTCGTAAGATTCGGGATCCAGGCGAAGAGCGATCGCTATCTCGACCGATGCTTCATCCGTTCGGCCCTCTTCGGCCAAGATTCTGGCTTTTACGGCATGAGCTTCAGGCAGATTGGGCTCAAGCACAAGTGCCCGCTCTGCAGCCGCCAAACCGTCATCACCGCTTCCTCCTCTTGTGTTGCGCAATTTCGTTTGCCCCAGCGCCATAAGCGTCCAGGCGAGGGTATAGTTTGGGTCAATTCCCGTGGCCCTGCGACAGAGGCGGATAATCGCTTCCGCCGACTTCTCGTCACCTTCATTGTCGACGATATAGCTCTGGCGTGCCATTAAATAGAGATTGTAGGCCTCGACATTGTCCGTTCCGCGTTGCCCGATGGCCTTCTTTTCTTCAGGCAACAGTTTGAGCTGCAATGCATTCACAATAGCCTCGGATATCTCGTCCTGAAGCGAGAAGATGTTGTTGAGTTCTCGGTCAAACCGCTCTGCCCAGATGTGTCCACCGCTCCTTCCATCAACCAGCTGCGCGGTAATCCTTACCCGGCCACCCGCCTTGCGCACGCTGCCCTGCAAAATATTGCTGACCTTGAGTTGTCTCGCGATCTGTGGAACGTCCTCGCTCTTACCCTTGAACGTGAGCGCCGTATTGCGCGCGATAACGAAGAGTGCCGAAACCTTGCTTAGGTCCGTAGTGATGTCTTCGGTTATCCCATCGGCAAAATATTCTTGCTGGGGATCGTCGCTCATATTGGTGAACGGGAGAACGGCGACCGAGGGTTTGTCGGTCGGAGCCACCGCTGCCGCGCGGGCGATTTGTGGCGTGCCGACGACGCGGTAGAGCCGCACCGGCTCCTGGATGTTTTTCAGGTTCTGGGCACCGACGTCCTCAAAGCTCGATTTGATCTTGTTCTTGACCTGATCGTAGGCAGTACCAGCTACGAGGATGCCCCCTGGATCCGCCATCTGCTCCAGCCTGGCCGCTATATTGACCCCATCGCCGTAGAGATCGTTGCCTTCGACCATAACGTCACCGAGATTGATGCCGATGCGCAGGACAATACGGCTATCTTCTGGCAAGTCGGCGGATGCGCTCGCCATCTCCTGCTGCAGGTCGATGGCGCATTGCACGGCATCGACCGCACTGCCGAACTGGACCAGCACGCCATCGCCGGCAACCTTGAAGACCCGTCCCTGATGGCGCGTGACCAAGGGTTCCAACACTTTCTTGCGGCGGTCCTTGAGCACGGCAAGCGTGGCGGTCTCGTCCCGCTCCATCAACCGGCTAAAGCCGACGACGTCAGCGGCGAGGATGACGGCAAGGCGCCGTTGGACGCGTTCTTCGGCCATGCGGAGCGATTCGTCCTCGGAACTCGCAGTGGCCCAGATTGTATGGGTACCCCGTCGTGGAGTCTATCAGGGCGGACTTCCGGTTTGGGTCATAAGCGACCGGGCTGAGCGAGCAGTAAGTCCAACCATGTCCGCTATTCCCCGATAGCGGCCAAATTCCGCAGCGCAGCGAAATGACGCGATGGGCCAGGAGCAACCGAGGCCGTTAGTACGGGCGGACTCACGATTTCAAATTTTCAATTGCAGTGTGAAGAGTTGCGGACCGAGCGAAGGCTCATCCTCATATCGGCAGCCCCGCCTTGCGATAGCCATCTAGCCAATGGTCGCGGTCTTCCTGCCGCTTGTACATTCCAACCTGAGCGGCCACGGATTCGGCAAAATTGAATTCATGCGGTCGCTCAGTTTCGAAGCGTCGCAAGGCCGCGCGCGATTCATCCATGCGACCGAGCTGCGCATGACAGGCTGCCGCCACTAGCCACATGCCAGCCGGCGGCCGGCGCCACTGCTTGAACTCGTCGATCGCCGCCGCGTACTGGTGGGACGCGTAGTAGGCTTCGATCAATGGTTCGCGGCCTGCATCGAAGGAGCGGGGATCCAGGCGCCGCGCCCTCAAGAGCCATTCGATTCCGAGCTGCGCATCGCCGAGAAAGTTGGCGACTGTACCACGCATGCCGACAGCGTGCCGATCGTTCGGATTGAGCATCACCCCCCTCGCGGCATGACTCTCGGCAAGCTCGAGCTCTCCCGCCATAATGTACACAAATGCTGCAATCTCGTGCGCGGTTGCGTCGTCGTCGTCCAGCGCTAGCGCGCGCTCGGCGTGTTTGCGCGCGTGTTGCAAAACCTTGTCGTTCCTTATCCCCGTCAGAAAGACGTTGTAAGCGTACTGATAGGCGATATTGGCGTGGGCACGCGCACAATCGGGATCGATGGCAAGCGCCTGCTCGAACATGGCCAAAGCCTGTGGATTACCCGTGGCATCACCGTGACTCACGTGCCACTCTCCGCGCAACACGAAATCGTACGCGCTGAGGTGATCGGTCGGTTTGCGTCTCTTACGCTCTATCTGCGCCTCGCCGAGCATTCGGGGCAATCCCGACACGATCGCTCGTGTAATCTCTTCCTGCACCGCAAAAATGTCGTCGAGAGCGCGGTCGTAACGCTCCGCCCACAAATGGGTGCCAGTTTCGCACTCGAGCAGCTGCGCCGTGATGCGCACGCGGTCGCCTGCCCGGCGAACGCTGCCCTCGACGACGTAGTGCACGCCCAGCTCTTGCCCGATCCGTCGCATATCGACGGCCTTGCCCCGGTATTGAAATGAGGAGTTACGCGCAATGACGAATAGCGAATGGAAGCGCGATAACTCGGTGATGATGTCTTCCGTGATACCGTCGCTGAAGTACTCCTGATCCGGATCGCTGCTCATGTTGACGAAAGGTAATACTGCAATCGAAGGCTTCTCCGGCGAAGGCGCCTGCTGTGTCGCGGGCGCTCGGCCCCGCTCACCCCCGCTCCGATAAATGCGGACCGGTTCGGTCATGTTCTTCAGCGTTTGCTCGCCTGCGTCCTCGAATACGAGGTCAAGCTTGCGGCGCACCTCGTCATGCACCTTGCCGGTAACGCAGATGCCGCCCGGGTCCGCCAGCTTCTCCAGACGCGCCGCTATATTGACGCCGTCGCCGTAGAGATCACCGCCCTCGACCATCACATCGCCAAGATTGATGCCAATGCGCAGCAAAATTCGCCGCTCCTCAGGTAGACCGTCGCTCGCTGCCGCCATTCGCTTGTGTAGCTCCACTGCGCAGGCAACCGCGTTGACGGCACTAGCAAATTCCACCAGCACCCCATCGCCCATCAGCTTAACGATACGACCGTGATGCGCCGCCACCAGGGGATCGAGAATGTCCTTCCGCCGCTCCTTCAACGCCGCCAGCGTGCCCGCCTCGTCTTGCTCCATGAGCCGGCTGTAGCCGGCCACGTCCGCAGACAGAATGGCGGCAAGTCGGCGCTGAACTTGTCCTTCGGCCATAGGGATGATCGCTTTCGCAGATGATCCTACCCGGTGGGATTGTAAGAGGGGCCTGACAGGGAGTCTATCACGCCCACTTCCGCTGTGGGTCAGATTCGGACTTCATGACCATGTCCGCTGCACGGCAGCTTTCCCCTCAAAACCGGACATCGCAATTGGTAGCTGGGATGACGCCCTGGGGCCAGAAGCTGCCATTCACAGGTTCGCTCGCTTGTCGCCTAGAGGAGCGTGGCTTCGGTTGGTGTAGCCTACTGGATTAGGGCTGAATCCGCACCCACGCTCCGATCTCAGCGCGACCGACAACGATGCCTCCGCCGGCCGCTACCTCCTGGACAATGCGGTCGGCGAGAGTGTCGCTAGCGATTTCGGCCGAGGTAGCCACACCTTGCCGCTCCATCGTTGGCGCCAGCACGATGGCGAGATCGGCAACTGCCCGCAACCACTCCGCGGCGGTGTTGGCATCGCCGATGACGGTCTGCATCCGCATAGTCGGCGGGGGAAGGCCGGCGCCCACGAAGGCGCGGTGCAGCTTCGCGCTCATATTCGTGCTCGTGTTAGCGCGATCGAAAGACTGGATGATCCACCGGCAAGAGCGGTCATAGGTCGGCGCCACTGGATCGGAGCGTACGAAGCTCCAATCCGGCTCGTGAAAGACGATGATGCCTCCGGGACGCAGCTGCTTGGCGAGCCGGTGCAGCATCTCGCTCGCGTCGGCTTGGAACAGCAGGACATAGCGGCCGACGATGGCATCGAACGGCCGTCCGAAGGTCATCTCGGCCGGATTGCCCTCGTGGAAAGACACCTGTCGAAGCGCACGGGCCACCGCCGCGTCGCTTGCCCTCGCCACGGCGGTTGGCGACAAGTCGGTTCCGATCACTTCTCCAGACGGTCCGACCAGCTCCGCCGCAAGGAAGGCAACGACGCCGGTCCCGCTGCCGACGTCGAGCACCCGCATGCCCGGTGCGATGCCGGCAGCTAGGAAGTAATCCCGTGTCGATGGTCCGATCAGGCGTTCCTGGCGAGCCAAGCGTTCCAGCTCGAATGCCGAATGGCCGAGCACGTAGGCTGGATTTGTCATGGCTGTTCTCCCCCCGCGGTTAGCTGGATAAGCGTGTCAATATACGGCTGCGCTAAGTGCTTGGCGATCCACGTGCCCATACCGCCGGCAGGCCCATCATGTCTACTGTGGGTCAGGCTCGGACTTCATGACTATGTCCGCTGTACGGCAGCTTTCCCCTCAGGACCGGGCATCGCAATTGATAGCTGGGATGTCGCCTTAGGGCCACAATCGGACATTTCCAATTCGGCGGCGGCAGAGCGAAGAGATTTGTACCCGGCGGCGATCTTCTTCGGCTACAGTCTCTCCATGAGCAACCCGCCCGGTAGGGGGCCGCGTCACCGCCAAGTGACAGCGCACATAACAGCCATCCATCCGCCGCCCGCGGCGTTGGCCGAAGTGGCCGACGGACGTTGGTATTCCTGCATGACGCCCGAGCTCGAGGCGCTGCGCGATACGGCGCGGCAGGCCTGCTGGAGTCACACCACCATGGACCCCGCACTGCGTGGTCCCTGTGCGCCCGAGCTCGCGGCGCTTTTCGCCGCTATCGGTGAGGGGGTTTTCCTTGAGGCTCCCTTCCACGTCGCCTACGGCCGGAACCTCGCACTTGGCGACGGGGTGTACATAAACGCGGACTGCGTTGTTCTCGACACTGCGCCCGTCCGGATCGGACGGCGGACGATGCTGGGACCAGCAGTGCAGATCTACTGCGCCGACCATGCCCACGGACTCGACGAGCGACGCCGCGGCTTGGAGCGAGCGTTGCCGGTGAGCATCGGTGAGGATGTATGGATAGGTGGCGGTGCGATCCTTCTGCCGGGCGTAACGGTGGGGGAGGGTGCTATCGTCGGCGCCGGCGCGGTCGTCACACGCGATGTGGCTCCCGGTGTGCGTGTGGTGGGCAATCCGGCACGGCCGATCTGATGTGCCCCAGCCTATGATCCGCTATGGGTCAGACTTGGACTTATGGCCATGTCCGCGATACGGCAGCTTTCCCCTCAAAACCGGGCATCGCATTTGGTAGCTGGGATGTCGCCTTAGGGCCAATTCCGGACATCAGTACTGTCATTCCGGGAGCCCGCCTTGCGCAGTCCGTCCGCCAACTATTGCAGGTCATCGGGGCGCTCCAGCGGCTCTTTCGGCAAATATCTAGCCACGGAAAGCTCAGCTTGCCGCCTCGGCGGCTGGTTGGTAATCTCGGCCCTCACCATGTAGCGGTTTCTGCGCTGTGTGGTGAGATGGCGGCGGCGTGTGAGGCGCCTGCCGACATCGCTGCCATACCGATCTACCCTCACCGGATGTTGAACCGATGGACAGCCCCGAGCGTTCCCGCTTCGACGCCTTCAACCATGCCGGCGCCGATTTTCCGCAGATTGATCCCGCACCGCACAACCGCCCGCGCCCGAGTCGAGGCCTTGTCACCGCGCTGGTGGTCTGCATGTCGGTGGCCTTGGTGCTGCTGCTCTTCCTGTGGGCGCGGTAAGTAGATCCGTACGGCGCGGCGGCTCCCGCCGGACGTCTGCTTTGAATGTGAGTCCGGTCCGGGTCATTCGGTACTGGTGCGAACCGAACCGCAAGTCGCCACAAACTTCAATTTGGCAGTCCCGCCTTGTGCAGGCCTTCGAGCAAATGCAATTGATCCGCTTCTCTCTCGAAAGGTTCACCGGCAACGAAACCTCGCGCCGAAAAATCCGGGATGTTCATTAGAACTATTTCAGCATGCTGCTTGGCATGGGCGGTATCGCCGAGTTGGCCGTAACAGGCCGCCAAACATATGTCGTGCGCATAAAACGGCTGCAGCATTCGTAGGCGCGCAGCGATGGCATCGCGGTAACGGTGACAATTGTAATATGCCCCAGCCAAGTCATTCCAATAATATTCCGGATGTAAGGGGTTGAGACGCATCGCCTGCTTGATACAGTCGATCGCTTCCTCCGGTTTTCCTCTGTAATTCAGGAGTTCGCCCATATTGGCGATGGCTTCGGAGTCATTGGGATTAAGCGCCAAAGCCAGCTCGTAATGGTCCTGCGCCTGCTGGAACAGGCGCCGGTGCATGCAGGCGAAACCGAAGGCAAGATGGCCCCGGTTGTCTTGATCATCGGCGGTCAATGCTGCCCTCGCTGCATCAAACGCCTTGTCCAGATCCTCGAGGGCATCGCTGCGTAGCCAGTCGAAGACGTAGGTCAAGGTCAACTCTGCATGGGCGCGGGCGCAGTTCGGGTCGAGCGAAATCGCCCTTAGCAACAGCGCTTGAACTGTTTCGTTTTTGCTGTCGCCGGTGGCGCCCATCAGCGAAATGGCGCGATGGAGGCACTCATAAACCTGGAGATTTTCTGTCGGCCGATGCCGGGCGCGCGTCAACTCCGCAGATTCCAGTCTTCCCACGAGCCGTGATACGATGATCCGTGTGACCTCATCTTGAATGGCGAATACATCCTTCAGTTCGCGATCGTAGCAGTCTGACCAGAGATTGCTGTTGGCGGCTGCGTCCACAAGCTGAACATTGATTCTGACTCGACCATCGTGCTTGCGCAGGCTCCCCTCGACGATGTACCT
Source organism: Nordella sp. HKS 07 (assembly GCF_011046735.1). Classification (NCBI taxonomy): domain Bacteria; kingdom Pseudomonadati; phylum Pseudomonadota; class Alphaproteobacteria; order Hyphomicrobiales; genus Nordella; species Nordella sp. HKS 07. The sequence continues at coordinate 3,295,477 of NZ_CP049258.1, forward strand.
GGCGCCGAGCCGGCACGCCGCCTCGACTGTCCCGATGGCTTTGTCGCGCAATTGAAACGAAGAGTGCCGGGCTATCACGAACAGCGTCCGGAAGCGCGAAAGCGCATTGATAATGTCGTCCGTGATGCCGTCGCTGAAGTATTCCTGCTCGGGGTCTCCGCTCATGTTGACAAAAGGGATAACGGCAATGGATGGCTTGTCGGACGGCGGCGCAGCGGGCGGGCTGCACAGACGTCCGCCTTCCATGTCCGGCTGTTCCCAGGCTATCCGGTAGGTGCGCACCGGGCGGGCGATATTCTTCGCGGTCTGCTCGCCCACAAACCTGCACGGAAATGAGAGCTTTCCTTCGATCTGCTCCCAGACCGTCCCCGACACCATGATGCCGCCCGGTTCGGCCATCTGCTCCAGACGAGCGGCGATGTTGACGCCGTCGCCCATAATATCCGCACCCTGGACCATGACATCGCCAACATTGATGCCGATGCGGAAATGCATGCGTCGCGCCTCGTCAAGATCGGCATTGCGCCGATCGAGCGCCCGTTGCACCGCGACGGCGGAGCGTACGGCCAGCACAGCACTGCCGAATTCGGCCAACAGGCTGTCGCCGACAGTATTGACGACGCGCCCTTGATGCTCCGCGATCAGATCGGTCATCACGCTGCGATAGAGGTTCAGCGTCTTGAGCGTGCCTTCCTCGTCCCCGCCCATGAGGCGGCTATAGCCCGCTATGTCAGCGGCCAGGATAGCAGCAAGGCGGCGTTCCATCGGGCGTTGCCTAGGTAACCGCGGCGTTACGATCGCGAAATCCTAGACCCGGGACCACGGAATTGCGAGTCTGCTCCGGGTCAATCGCGTCATCGGCTTCCGGAGGCGGCAGCAAACCGCGTCAGGGCGGCGCCTCAATTGGGCGCGGTGAAGCTACCGGGGCTATTTGCCGTCCCGCGCCATTCCGGAGTGCGCTCTTTGCTGGCTTCGGACAGAGCACGCCGCACACCTTCTGCGTCGAAATCCTTGGCATAGACTGGCGTGCCGGGCTGCTGCCGCCAGGACTCCTTCAGTCCCCCAGCGTCGACGCCGTCAAAGCCCAGTTCATCGACGAGCTTCAGCACGATCGCCTTGGCTGCCTCGTCGTCACCGGAAACAGGCAAAGCGATGCGCCCGGTCGTGCCTTTAGGTCGGCCCATCTCCAGGAGGTGTCGGGCGTAGATGTTATTGAACGCCTTGATCACCGGGCGACCCAGTTGCTGCGCGACCCACTGGCTCTCCGCCATGCCCGCCTCGATCGCTTCGATGCGGCCATCGCGTTGGCGCGGGTAGTAGTTGCCAGTATCGACGACGACCACATGTTCCGGCGTATCGGCGAACAAACCGGCTGGGAGGTCCGGGATATTCTTCATTGGAATGGTGACCACGATGAGGTCCACGCCGCGACCGGCTTCGGGGGCCGATACGGCAGTGGCGCCGGTTTCGGCGGCCAGATCGGAGAGCGTTTCGGGGCCGCGCGAGTTGGCTACGAAAACCTCGTGTCCCAACGCCGTGAAGCGACGGGTTAGTGTGCCGCCGATCTGCCCGGCTCCGATGATGCCAATCTTCATTGCTTTTCTCCAATTCGAGCTACCGTTGGATTCGCGTTTTTGTCATTTAGCCGCTTACCGGTTCATCTTGCCGATCACATCCGCGGGACGGCGTTCGCCTTTGGGTCCTCTACAGCGTCGGACGCTCACATGGAATCGGTCCGGCGCTCTAACTCTTTGATTTGCGCATCGGATTATCCGAAAACCGCTTCGCACTTTTCGGTCCGATGCTGTAGGCATTGGCAATTTCGGCGATGCTATTGTCGAAGGTGACACCATCTACGGTGATGGCGTTAATGTCGCGGCGACGCGGCGGTTGGAGATCATTCGGGCGGCCCCGCTTTGCAATAGCCGCCGCCAGCGACCGCCGCGCGTAGTGGGCTCGTGCTCATTGCTCCGGCTCCTCGATCAATTGTCTCTGCTAAGATGGTCCTCCATAAGTGATACTGTAACAGGGTAAGCGCTACACTGGAAACCTGCTGTTCCGGCACAATATGGGCTAGTGGGCTAGTGTCCCGAATCCGAAGTTCGCCACAGCCAGCGGGACCATCCGAGCGAACTTCGGATTCGGAAGGACACTAGTGAATCTAATGATTCTAGTGTGCTTTTGAACGCGAAGTTCCTGTCGGCGCAAGCCGCCTGATATCAGGAGCTTCGCGTTCAGCACACTAGGCGGGGAGAGTAAGCGGCATCTGCTCGCCCACCATGAATTTCGGCCGCCTGTCGCTGGGCGAATAGAGATCTGTTTTTGCGAGGACGCGTTCAGTTGTGCTAGGCTTCCAAGGTGGAGCGCAGCCACTCTCGGCAGATCATCAAACAGCGGTATTGATTGTCAAAGGAGACTCCTGACGTGGCATTGATCACCGAAATCGCGGACAAGTTCTTCGTCGCCTGTGAGACCGGTATGGGCTGGGAGGGGTGCAAGGCCTATTGCACGCCAGAAGCGACATTCGCCGCGCAAGCCGAGCCGCTCGCCGACGTAAAGAGCCTGCAGCAGTACTGTGATTGGATGAAGGGTCTGCTTGGCTTCATGCCCGACGGTCACTATGAGGTCGTGTCCTTTGCCACCGACGAGAAGCGGCGCAATGTCTCGGCCTATGCCGTCTTCCATGCCACGCATACCGGCCACGGCGGACCGGTTCCGCCGACAGGCAAGAAAGTGGCTACGGACTATGTCTATGTCATGCAGTTCGATGGCGACAAGATCAAGCACATGCAGAAAATCTGGCACGCAGGTCTCGCCATGAAGGCGCTCGGCTGGGCGTAATGCGTTAACGTGCGCGAACCGACGACGGCGTTACTTGCCTCAGTGAGGTGCATGATACCGGGTCTAACGGTCCATGACCGCTTTGGGTCATTCGCGGCCGAATCGAGCCAGCGCAAGTCCAGCCATGTCAGCTATGCGCCGATAGCGTCCAATTCCCGCAGGGCAGCGAAATGACGCGAAGGGCCATGAGCGGAACTTCGACCGACGAAAGAAACGTTAGAGATTTGGTGCTCGACGGCGTCGCGATTGTCGGTGGCGCTACGATCCACTGTTTGCCTGGTTCGCCTATTATGATTGATGATCAGCAGCAGGATCCCCAATAACTTGGCCGACAGCTTTCTCTTTCGCAAATTCGACCTTTGGTACGAGGGTGGAGTCAGCCCGCTCTATCTCTTTGATATTGCGCATCGGCTTTCCCGAAAACCGCGCGCACTTTTCGGGCCGATGCTCTATTGGGTGATATCGGGTGCATCGTAACAAGTAATGCGAGGAAGATCGTCGACGAACAATTCCACTTCGACAAGGCAGGAATTGGCACTGCAACCCTGAGCCAAACTGGACGTGCCGCGATCTTGAGTCAGAAGATTCGGGTTTCCATGCTTGTCCAAACTTCCAGGTGAACCTGGCATCAATGGATCGTACCATGCGCCGGTCGAAAGCTGCACAACACCTGGCATCACTTCCGTCGACAGGCGGGCACCGGCCAGGCAAGCACCACGCTCGTTGAACACCCGGACGACCGCTCCGTCGGAAATGCCACGCGATGCGGCATCCAAAGGATGCATGCGGATCGGCTCGCGCTGCTGTATCTTGGACTCACGAGAATTGATCCCGTGATCGAGCTGGCTATGAAGTTTCGTCTTGGGCTGATTTGAAAGAAGATGCAGGGTGCGCTTTGTCGTGGACGCTCCCAGCCACTCGTTCGGCTGCATCCAAACCGGGTGCCCAAGACAGTTTGTGTAGCAGAAACTAGCGACCCGCTCTGAATAGATCTCGATGAGCCCTGACGGCGTGGAGAGAGGGTGGGCCGCAGGGTCGGACCTGAATGCCTGGAGTAATGGTGGCGAGCTCGTCTCTTCGGGAAACAATACCATGCCGTTCATCCAAAATTCGTCGAAATCGGGCAGCGTCATGTCAGACCGGATATTTTCACGTACTATCAAGTCGTACAGATGACGCAGCCAACCCTCCTCGTCACGGTCTTCAGTGAAGAGGCTTTCGAGGCTCAATTCACGTGCCAAGCTTGCGAATATCCAATGGTCGTCACGGGCCTCGCCGGGAGGCTCAACCAACTTATGGGAGGCGATCAGTGCCCGATCTCGCGGGGAGCATGTGATGTCATTCCGCTCAATCTGGAGTGTCACGGGTAACACGATGTCGCTATGGCGGGCGAGACCATTCCAGAACATCTCGTGAGCGATGACAGTCTCAGGGCGCTTCCATGCCCTTAGCAACCGATTGAGATCCTGATGATGATGAAACGGATTGCCACCAGCCCAATAGATCAGACGAATATCAGGATAAGTCAGTGTCTGGCCATTGTAGTCGCACGCGCCGCCCGGAGAAAGCAGCATGTCCGCTAGGCGCGCAACTGGGATGAACGTCTCTACCGGGTTGCGCCCCTGTGGCAAAGATGGCCACTTGATGCTCTGCGCAGCGTTGCCGACGCCGTCAACTGAACCGTACCCAAACCCAAAGCCGCCTCCCGGCAAACCGATTTGTCCAAGCATCGCGGCCAGCGTGATCAGCATCCAGTAGGGCTGTTCGCCATGTTCGGCCCGTTGGAGCGACCACGACATCGTCAAGAGCGTCCGGCGACTACTCATGCGCCGAGCAAGGTCCCGAATAGTGGCCGGCGGGACTGCGCAGATTGGCGAGGCCCATTCTGGCGTCTTGGCCATTTGGTCGCTCTCACCCATCACGTAAGCGCGGAAAGCCGGAAAACCAGCGGTGTAGCGCTCCAGAAAAGTCATGTCGTGTCTATCCTCGGCGATCAGGACGTGGGCGATTGCCAGCATGAGAGCAACATCGGTCGTCGGCTTGATCGGCAACCAGGCTACGTTGCATGCCGGATCCGTATCATCGCGGATAGGACTTACAGACAGGATGTCGACCCCAGACTGCCGCAGACGCTCTAGATTCTCAGTGAGGCCGTGCCGACGAAGCCCCCCGGCATTGATCTGTGCGTTCTTGCTTGAGAGACCGCCGAACGCGACTACGAGCTCCGAGTGCTTGGCTATTGTCTGCCACGTCGTCAGCTCCGTGAACAATCCACGATGGTCTCCTATGACGTGAGGAAGAATGACTTCTGCGGCGCCAAAACTGTAACTGTTCACGGAGCGGGTATAACCCCCTATGATATTGAGAAAGCGATGGATCTGACTTTGGGCATGGTGAAACCGGCCCGCACTCGCCCACCCGTATGAGCCTCCGAAAATCGCAGAGTTTCCGTGGGCCAAGCGGACCCGGTCGAGCTCATTGGCGACTAAGGCAATTGCGACCGGCCAACTGACCGCGACGAACGGTTCGCGGCCACGAAGCTCACCGCCAGCTTTGTGTCTTTTCTCGAGAAATGAAGATCTGACCATCGGTCGCAATATTCGGGCCGGACTATGCATCGCATCGATAATCGAACGCGCGATTGGGGACGGCGCCGGATCACCCTCAAATGGACCCAGCCCCACTAACTCACTACCCTCAGATACCGCGACATATGTGCCCCAGTGGGTCGACAGGATCCTTCGCTTTGGGACAGGAAACAAACTCGCCTCCGACAAGACTCAAACTTTTATTGCCAATCAGTAGCCTCGCATTCTGGCTCTTGGGCTAAACCGCCGTCCAATGGTCAAAGAGGCGCCGTAAGTTATCTCGGATCGACATGGCACCTCAAAGATCGAGAAAATCATTACCCTCAAGAAGAGTCAACGCGGGTTGTTAGTGATGGCCGGATTGGGCTACCCGGCGAGCCAGCCGCAGACTTCGCCGCACGAATCACCAGGCCCTGCACTGGCGCGCCTGCTTCCATGCGTAATTCGGCCTGGATGACTTTCGACTGCAGGCCGAAGAGGTTGAGCAACTGCTCGACGTAAGCCTGGGCATGACTGTAACGCCCGTGTGGCTCAAGGCGATAGTTGACACCCGCGCTGTCTCCGACCGCGTGTTCGAGCGTGAACACGAAGAGCCCGCTTGGGCGCAATGCTCCTGCGGTCGCCGCGATGACGCCTTTCAGGTCGCCGAAATACACGAGCGTGTCGGCCGACACGATCAGGTCGAAGGTTTGACTGTTGTCGCGCAGGTACTCGGTCAACTCAGCTTTCATTAGTGCGTGGTAGATGTTCTTGTCCTTAGCGTGTGCCAGCATCCCTTCGGACAGATCCACGCCGACCAACCGGCGTGCAAAAGGCGCGATGATTGCGCCGCAGAGTCCCGTTCCACATCCCGCGTCCAGCACGTCAAGGCGATGCGAAGGCTCAATGCCGGACTCTTCCAGAGTTGCCGCGACGAGCGATGGCGCACGATACGACAGCCTCCCAAGCTTCGATTCGAAGCTCGATGCAAAACCGTCAAAGGTTGTCTCGACAAATTCATTTGATGCGCGTTCGGGCACATCTCGACCTGTGCAGGCCGCCAACATATGCCGCGCAATCGGATCCCCTGGTTCTTCTTCGAGCCATTCTCCGTAGATTTTTACCGCCTCACAGATCTGGCCCAGCGTGCAGTGCGCCAGGGCCAGCAGTTTTCGCGCTTCGCGGTGCTTTGGTCTGAGCGTGATGACTTTGCAGTAACACACCGCGGCTTCTTCAGTGCGCTTCAACCCGTTGAGCAGAATGCCCAGATTGGTGTACGCGTCGATATGTTCGGGATTCAATCGGATGGCTGCGCGATACGCTGCTTCCGCCTCGACCGACTGTCCGGTCGCCCGCAGGACCACTCCTAGATTGTTGTGGGCGTTCGCGTGGCTCGGATCGATGGCGATCGCACGCTGGTACGAGTCGATGGCGGAGTCCAGCCTATCGTCCGATTGGAAGACGATGCCGAGGTTGCTGAACCAGTCCGCATTATCGGGCACGAGCGCGAGGCTCCGCTCGATGAGCGTGAGGGCTTCGTCGTTCCGTCCTCGTTGATGCGCGAGCACGCCGGCGTAGTGCAACGCACGTGGATGATCAGGCGCTGTCTCGAGCACCCGGCGGTACATTGCGTGGGCCTCGTCGAACTGCTGGTTTTTCTGCAGAAGGATCGCGAACGAGACCGCCTCCTCGAGCGACAACTCACGCGTCAATGATTCTGACGGCTCCATGACCTGTCCAGGCAGGTTTCCTCCAACGTCGCGTTCAGCACACTAGCCGCCTTTGTGGGCTTTGATGTCGAACTTGAAGTGAATCCCCGCATCGAGGGACCCGTCTGCCCGTTGCGGCCTGTACTCGAAATCGACCTTGGCAAACGCCAGACTAACGGTCTCCGATCCCGTGTCGTCGCTGGTGTCGCCGAGCGCGACACCGGTGATGATGACGTCGTTCATCTTGATGATGAGGTACTCCTGCTGGCCTTTGCCCGCTCTGCGCTGTGTGATGGTGGCGTCCTTCAAATGCCCGCCCGTCGCGCACGCCTCCAGCAGCCTCGGAGTCGCCTTGTCGATTTTGTGAACGATGGAGAGATCCTGGAAGGTCGCCCTGCCGGCGCCGCCGCCACCGCCGGTGCCAATGTTCCCGGTATTTGCGACACCCCAGGAGAACGACAGCACCTCGATTTCGTCTTTGTGTTTGACATCTAGGGATTCCCCTTTGATGTCCCCGATCTTTGCAAAGATGTCTGATGCCATCTGGTCACCTCAACGCTCAGACACGCCACAAAAGCCACCTGAGGAGTAGAGACCTCGATTTTTTGGGAGTCAAGGCCTTCGGGCGTAGAGATTTCCTGTGGCGGCAGCAAACCTGTGACATAAAGACAGGGAGACAGATTTCACGATCCCTTACAAATCGGCGTCGGCCGTGGCGGTGGTGATTTGGGCTTCGCGCCGTTTCGTGGTTCTCCTGGGAACACGCCATGTGCGATATACACAGCCTAGCACTTTGCCACTGGGCAGCGAACGAGAAGTGGCAGACAACCGAGCGCCGATTCCTAAGGAGGAGCAATGTCCGTTTTGGGTCATTCGCTACCGGGTCGAACCAGCGGTAAGGTTGGCCATGTCAGCTATGCCCCGACAGCGATTGATTTTTGCAGTGCGGCGAGACGATGCGATGGACCAGAAGCCGACTCATGCGGTGCAGCATATTGGGGATTGCCCTACAAGCCATCGCCAAGGCGGCCAACGCGCTGAACTACGACTCCAGAATGCCTATGACCAGCCGGGGCGTTCACGAGAGCTAGTGTGCTGAACGCGAAGTTCCTGATATCAGGCGGGTAGCACCGACAGGAACTTCACGTTCAAAAGCACACTAGAATCATTGAGTTTTCTAGTGTCCTTCCGAATCCGAAGTTCGCTCGGGTGTTCCCGCTGGCTGTGGCGAACTTCGGATTCGGGACACTAGGGCCAGAATACGCGGTCGTCATAGATTACCACCTTCTGGTCTTCGTAGGACATCTCGCCGAGTTCATAGTCCATGGTCCCGAAGATGACATGCCCACGCCATGTCGCCTCATCAAGACGTTCCGTGACTTTATCCTTGATCTTAATGATAGGAGGCCCGTCATCGGCGAAGACCAGCTCAGCCCGCTGACCACCGGCATCAGTGCACCATCTCTGCGGCTCGGCCGCATAGATGCTCGCTGCGCTGTACAATAGAGCCAAACAGACAAATAGATTCCGCACAGGCGATAAATTGCCCTGCATGATAAAGGGAACAGACATAATCACCTCCCTGAGATGATACTGAGTCAGGTCGGGAACGGTGGTGCCCCATGCCGCAGCGTCGCCATTTTATCACTTTTGGAGCCTGCCCTGATAGGTCGATGCGCTAGTCTAGTTGGCGGGGATATCGAAAGCCTGTCCGGAAAGGTCGACGGTCGCATTGACTGGTAACAGGAAGACGGCCTCAAGGAAGCCTGCTTTGCGTTTTCGACTGAAGGTTCGCATCACGGCCACCTGAGGTCGGCTAGGGGTCAGATTCGGACTTCATGGCCATGTCCACTGTACGGCGGCTTTCTCCTCAAAACCGGGCATAGCAATTGGCAGCTCGGATGTCGCCTTAGGGCCGATAGAAGACTACGGGGACGAAGTGGGTCTTCAGTTGAGTTCCTATTTCTCAAGATCGCTTCGCACTACTCCTCGATCTCCGTGAGCTGGCATGCCGGCACGTGCAGGTGGATGCGGTCGGCGAAGATTCGCCAGCAAGTTTCTTTGCGGCCTGGCACGCGGCCTTGGCGTAGGTTCGATCACCATGAATGAGGATCAACGCTGTCGCTCCCTCCATAAGGAGTACGACTTCGCGCGCCCGTTCCAGAGGGGCCGAGATGCCCGCATTTTCAAGAAGACTTGCCCACCACGCTTCCACAGCTGCTTTGTGGCGATGAGCAATCGCCCGAGCCGGATGGCCGGGGAGGTCGGCCAGTTCCATAACGATGCGGGTGAATCCGGCTCCCGCCCAACCGGGCTTCGCCGACCACCTGGCGAGCTCGGAGAAGAGGACGTCTATTATTTCGTCAGCGCTTCCAGAATAACGGTCCTCATACTTCCGGATGCGCGCCAATGACAGCTCGCTATGCAAGGCCAGCACTGATCCAAGCAGTTCATCCTTGCTGGTGAAGTGGTAGTAGAATGTACGCTTGGTCAAACCTGCGAAAGCAGCGACCTCGTCGACCCCGACGCGGCTAAACCCCTTCCGGTAGAAGAGCTCATAGGCTGCGTCGAGAATTTGTCGCCGGGTGCGCTCTGCGGATCTGGGCATGCCTTACATTAAGCCAATCCTATGTATACCGACTAGTGAGTTTACAATTCGACCGCCGAGGCCTCTGGTAGAACGTGACGCTGCTTGTTCAGGTCAGGAATATTCCTATGAACGAGACGACACGGTCGCGCCTTGCACCCGCCGCGCGCGCGCAAGCCATTGCAGAACTAGCCGCAACATTCGGCAATCGGCTGGTAACCTCACAACCTGTCCGTCAACAGCATGGCAATACCACCACTTGGATCGTCTCCGAGCCGCCGGACGCGGTCATCTACCCGCAGTCCTCCGCTGAGGTTCAGCAGATCGTTCAAATTTGCGCTCGTCACTTCGTTCCGATTATTCCGTTCGGTGCCGGCACCTCCTTCGAGGGCCACGTCAATGCGCCGTTTGGGGGTGTCTCCATCGACTTGAAGGATATGAACCAGGTCCTAGAAGTGCACGCAGAGGACTTTGATTGTGTCGTTCAGCCCGGTATTACGCGAAAGCGGCTCAATGAGCATCTGCGGGATCAGGGATTGTTCTTTCCCGTTGATCCGGGAGCGGACGCCTCGCTTGGTGGAATGGCCTCGACGCGCGCCTCAGGAACGACCGCCGTTCGCTACGGGACCATGAAGGATAATGTCCTCGCGCTGGTGGTTGTGCTTGCGAGCGGTGAGGTCATGACCACGTCCAGGCGGGCACGAAAGTCATCGGCTGGATACGACCTAACTCGCCTAATTGTCGGTGCAGAGGGTACACTTGGCGTTATTACCGAGATGACACTGAAGCTTCATGCGATTCCGGAAGCGATTTCGGCCGGTGTTTGTGCATTCCCTTCGGTCCAGGCTGCCTGCGGCGCCGCCATAGCTGCAATTCAAGTAGGTATCCCTGTCGCGCGCGTCGAACTTCTCGATGAAGTTCAGATTCGCTCATTCAACGCATATTCAAAGCTCAGCATGCCGGAAACACCGATGCTGTTCCTTGAATTTCACGGATCGGACGCCAGCGTCGCCGAGCAAGCTGAGTGTTTCGGCGAGGTTGCACGCGACTATGATGGCAGTAGCTTCCAATGGGCTACAAGCCTTGAAGAGCGGACACGCCTTTGGCAGGCTCGTCATGACGTTTTTTGGGCAAATTCATCTTTCCGCCTTGGCGCAAGGACCGTTGCGACTGACGTCTGCGTGCCTATTTCACGCTTGGCGGAATGCGTCACCGAGACGAAACGAGACATTGAAGCAAGCGGTCTTGTTGCGCCAATCGTTGGACATGCGGGTGACGGAAATTTTCATGCGTCCGTCTTGGTAATGATGGAAGACGCCGATGAAGTCGCTCGCACTCAGGCGTTCATTGAGCGTATCGCAGAACGTGCGCTTGCTATGGAGGGCACCTGCACCGGTGAGCACGGTATCGGCCAAGGCAAGAAGCATTTCCTGGAAGCGGAGCATGGCAGTAGCGCTATCGAAGCCATGCGTGCGATCAAGAATGCGCTGGACCCGAACGGCATCATGAATCCCGGAAAAATCGTATAGGCAATGGAGCGGACGCCGGCCTCATGTACGCTTTGGGTCAGATTCGGACTTCATGACCATGTCCGCTGCACGGCAGCTTTCCCCTCAAAACCGGGCATCGTATTTGATAGCTGGGATGTCGCCTTGAGGCCAATACCGGACATGAGATCATAACCAGATTGGCTATCGAACCTGGGAAACAGTATGTTCTCTCCAGATGACCGAGCATTGGTCGACATGGAGGCCAGATGAACGCGGAAGAGCTTGCCATCATCGCTGAGGTACGCGAACTTCACAGGAGGAGGGGCGAAGATTGGCTGCGTAGAGAGCCCGAACTGTATTTGTCGTATTACTGGAATGATGCCGTTATCTTCGCTGTCGGGGAGCGGACGACGTTGCCTGATTTGCGGAAGTGGTGGCTGGCAGTTTTAGAAGTCGGCGGCGGTCCTCTATCAATTGATCTTCCGCCCGCAGATGACATCGTGATCAGCGCCCTAGGTGATGCCGCGACAACAAGTTTCGAGTGGCGGCAGCGGTTTCGGGCAGCCGATGGCGCCGAGTGGGATCGATCGTATTGTGAAACTAATGTCTGGTATCGGCGGAATGATATTTGGAAGATTGTCCGAATGCACATAACCACCTTGGGCGGCCTACAACTTAAGGAGTGAGTTCATCACTCCAAGATACCTGCCCTGTTTAGACCATCGAGCCAATGTTCCAAATCCTCCTTCCGCAGATATGGCGACCCCATTTTGTATTCTTCGATTGTGAAGCCTGGTCTCGCAGCGATGCATTTCCGCCAAGCGACGATAGCATCGTCGATCCGCCCAAGTTTACCGAGACATGCAGTGAGATTGGCGAGGCCACGGTAGTGCTCATTGTTTCGCCACCTCCGGAATGATTCTAGCGAGGCCGCGTAGTCGCTGAGCAAGTAATAGGCACAGGCAAGGAGTTCATGAACCCAACCCGGATCGAGTGGATCGAGCCGGCGAAGGCGCTCCCCAATATCTCGAGCTTCGACCGTTCGGCCTTGCCAAAGCCGAAAATATCCCATCCAAGCAAGCACGTAAGGATTTCGCGGCCCGAGCACAATGGCACGGTTCAAATGAGCTTCGGCGGCTTCGAAATCCCCGTTCCACCGACAATTGCTAGCTATTATAGCCTCGGCGTGTCCACTTGCCTCGCCCAATTCGATAGATCGTTGAGCGGCTTGAAGAGATAGGACCCGACGCGAGGCGTCGGCCGCGAACACAGATGCGTAGCCATTCGCCTCTGCCAACCATGCATAAGCTCTAGCTGAGGTCGGGTCCAGCTCTATGGCCGACTCAAAATGCTGAATCGCATTTGCATTGTCCTTTTCGGAGAAGCGGTGAAAGGCCTCTATCCCGCGCAAAAGTGTATCGTAGGCATCGAGGCGCCCCCGCTTCTCTCGTTTAGAACGATCGATTTCAGCGGCGCCGACCCGCCCGGCAAGTGCCCAGACGATTTGATCGGTAACTTCATCCTGAACAGCAAATAAATCATCGAGATCGCGATCATAGCGTTCGGCCCACACATGGTTGCCCGAGGAAGCCTCGATCAATTGGGCCGTAATTCGAATGCGTTTGCCAGCTCTCCGAACACTGCCCTCAACGACATAGCGTACTCCCAGCTTCCGCCCGACCTCAGCGATATCCACGGCGCGCCCCTTGAACACAAATGAAGAATTGCGAGCGATGACAAAGAGGCTGGGGTTACGACTGAGTTCGGCAATGATGTCCTCCGTGATCCCGTCCGAAAAATATTCTTGTTCCGGATCGGAAGACATGTTGTTGAAAGGAAGCACCGCGACAGAGGGCTTCGCCGGAAGGGGCAGATTATCAGAGGTCGGCAAGGGTGTGTTAAGCTGCTCTGCCGGCGCGACCTCAAAGGCGCGCACCGGCTCGGCAATATTTTTGAAGAGTTGTTCACCTAGGTCGACGAATGCGTATGGAAGCTTGCTTTTGACCTGATCATAGATGCTGCGCCCGACAACGACAGTACCGGGCGCCGCCAGCTTTTCCAGGCGAGCTGCCAAGTTAACAGCATCGCCATAAATCGTCCCACCATCAGAAATGACGTCTCCTAGATTGATCCCAATGCGGAATACCATACGATTGTGGTCGGGCCACTCTGTGTTGCGTAGCGCGATCCACTCCTGGGTTTCGACTGCGCATTGCACGGCATCAACAGCGCTCCCGAACTCAATCAACAAACTGTCACCAGCGGACCCCACCACTCGCCCTTGATATTGTGCGATCTTGGGATTGATCAGATCTGCACGTAAGCCATTTAGCCGAACGAGTGTTCCGGCTTCATCCGCGGCCATCAAGCGAGAGTATCCGGCAACATCTGCTGCCAGGATCGCGGCAAGCTTTCGCTCTTGTCGTGTCATATAAGCCTCCGGCGAACCCTCCGACCGCCAGGCAACTGTCTGATTTTACAAGGTTAGCTTCTCCTCTTGCTCCTTCGCCGTCAAGGCGCTTGGGGGCACTGTCCGCTTCGGGTCATTCGCGACCGGGCCGAGCCAGCCGCAAGTCCGGCCATGTCAGCTTTGCCCCCGATAGCGGCCAATTTTCGCAGCGCAGCACGATGACGCGAAGGGCCATGTGTGGACGGCTCCGGGCTGTCAAGGTTCTTTTGCATGTCGCAGCGCTGGTCGTAGCAGCCATGTGTTCGGCCTTTGAGCGCGGCTCATAGGGCCGCTGGCCATAATGCCTTCCGCGGATCAGGTCCCGGTCAAAAGCTCGCATTCGACAATGCTGTGGCCCATGTGGGTTGTCCTGATCGCCGGATCGACCGGTTCTGCGTTACCTGCTGTCAGTCCTTTCCAGCCTTCACATCACGCCGTTGCCGGCGCGATCTCGTCCAAAGTCGCCGTGCCCTAGCGAGCCAGCGCGACGGGTTCCCTGTAACGCTCGCCCTTGGCCATCATCGCCCAGGCCATGCGGGCAATCTTGTTGGCGAACGCGATCGCGGCCACCTTTGTCGGCCGCCGCTCCAGCAGCTTGGCAAGCCATGGCCGATGCTTGGTGCCGTGGATTTTCGCGTATCGGATCACCGCCAACGCGCCAGCACAGAACAGCGAGCGCAGGTATCGATCGCCCTGTTTGGTGATATTGCCAAGCCTCTCCCTGCCTCCACTGGAGTTCTGCTTCGGCACCAGCCCAATCCAGGCTGAGAAGTCGCGTCCCGAGCGAAACGCCCTCGGATCGGGAATACTGGCGACCAGCGCGGTTGCCAGCGCCGGACCGACCCCGGGGAGTTCGTCGAGCCGACGGCTGGTCTCGTTTGAGCGATGCCAGGCGTTGATATGCTGGTCGAACGTCAGGATCTGCCGCTTCAGCTGCCATAGTTGACGGCCCAGTGCCTCCAGGCACTCGCGCGCAATCTCGGGCACGCGTCCATCGTCGGGATCGGCAACCACATCGAGCAGCTTCTCGACGCCATTGCGGCCGACTGGTGCGACAATGCCAAACTCGGCAAGGTGGGCGCGGATCGCATTGATCAGCGCAGTCTGCTGGCGAATGAACAGATGCCGCGTACGGTGGAGCATCAGACAGGCTTGCTGGTCGGGTGTCTTGGTCGGCACGAACCGCATGCTTGGCCGCTGCACCGCCTCGCAAATGGCCTCGGCATCGGCCGCATCGTTCTTCTGGCGTTTCACATACGGCTTCACATAGGCCGGCGGCATCAATCGAACCGTGTGCCCGAGTGCCTGCAACTCGCGCGACCAGTGGTGCGAGGACGCGCATGCCTCGATACCAACCACACAAGGCGAAAGCTTCCTGAAGAAACCGAGAACCCGTGACCGCTTGAGACGCTGGCGAATAACCCCCTGGCCGTCTGCGTCAATGCCGTGAACCTGGAAAACAGACTTCGCAATGTCGAAACCGATTGTCGTCACCGCTTGCATATCGAGCTCCTCCGAATCGTGGTCACCTTTTGGCCACCAATCCTATGGCACTTGCGCACCAGGTGGAGGAGCCGTCCACAGCATCATAAGCGGACAGGCGATTTGCGTCGGCTATTAAATATTTGCCCGACGAAGCGCGCTGCTCATCTGCTCTGTCCATGCCGGGTTGTGAGCCCTAAGGGGGGCTAGTACGTCGCCGGGTTGTTTTGCAACGCTGGCCATCTGTTGCGCGCAGCGGCGTGCTTCGTCCCATTTATCGAGCGCAGCATAACAGTAGACGAGAACTTCCAGACTGGTCGACCAATTGGGCCGAACCTGTAAGGCACGTGCGGCAGCTTCAAGCGCGGCTTCCCCACGTCCAGAGAAAAGGCGCGCGAGTGCAAGAATATTGAACCACACAAAGTTCTGTGGATCGTATGGGCTCAGCCGTAGCCCATATTCGAGCGGCGCAGTCGCCTCCGCTGCACGACCGCTGAAAAGAAACGCCATCCCCAAAACGCAATGGCCCAATGCAAAGCTGGGACTGATTTCGATGGCCTTTCGAGCGGCTCTGATCGCCTGCTCAAGCCGCTCCGAATACACACTGACGATTGCAAGTGCGTAGTGCGTATAGGGGTTTCGTTCGTCAAGACGCACCGCCTTTAGGGCCGCCTCCAGGCCCTCCTGCAAATCAGCGACAGGGTTGTCGGACCAGCCATACGGGACCACTCCGGCACTCACTCGCCCAAGCCAAAGATGAGCCTCGGGAAGTTCGGGATCGAGTTTGCAGGCTTGCCGAAATAGTTCTCGGGCTTTCAGATGGTTGTCACGTGTCACCTGATGGAAGTGCCAGGTCCCGCGACGGACCAGGTCCCAAACCGTGATATTGCCGGTGTGTCGAGCCGCTGCCTGCGCCCCTTCAGTCCTGAGCAGCTCCGGTTCGATAGCACCTGCCACGCGCTCTGCAATTGCGTCTTGAATAGCAAAAACCTCAGTCAGTTCGAGGTCATAGCGCTCAGCCCAGATGTGTTGGCCTGATGTGGCCTCGATGAGTTGTGCGGATATACGAATTTGCTGGCCTGACTTTCGCACACTTCCCTCGAGCAGATACTGTACGCCAAGTTCTTGTGCGATCTGCTTTGCGTCAAGCGACTTGTACTTGTAGGCGAAGCTTGAGTTGCGCGCGATGACGAAGAACCAGCGAAAACGCGTCAAGGCTGTAATGATGTCTTCGGTGATACCGTCGGCGAGGTATTCTTGTTCTTTGTCGCCGCTCAGATTGGCAAAAGGCAGCACGGCAATTGACGGTCTGTGCTGACGCTCCGCAGGCGGGGTCTTGCTCGTATCGCCAGCTCCTGCCAGACCGTGCACAGGAAGCCCGACGAAACGATATCCGACACGTGGAATTGTTGCAATCCACTCGCCGCCAGCGGGCGTCGGCCCAAGCTGCTTCCTGAGCGCCGCGATCTGGACCGAGAGGTTACTTTCCTCAATCGCGGCGTCACCCCATGCTTCTTGCATGAGCTCAGCTTTCGTGAGGACTCGACCGGATGACGCAAGAAACGCTTCCAACAGGCGCAGCCCTTTGCTGCTGACGGATACCGGCAGCCCCTCGCGGAGAAGCTGTCCGCGCCGCGTGTCAAGGACGAACGGGCCGAAGGCGAAATCGGTAGACATGTTTCGAGACCGGTGATTTTCGTAAGATTTCGGAACATTTCGGAGCATTTCGGTCTTGGATTCAAGACTTTTGAGTACCCTCCGGTGAGCTTATGCGCCTCCGACGCATAGTACAGGAGCTTGCCATGACTATCCTTGAGGCTACTAAGGCCGACAATTCAGTCACTGCTCCCCATAAAGCATTGGTCGTCAAGAGCGGTGCGGGGTACCGCGCAGAACAAGGTAGCGATTACGAGCCCGGAGTAAGCGCGGAAACGGTCGGCTCAAAATCGCTTTGGCTTGGGATGATCACGCTGCCGCCAGGAAAACGAACGTGGGCGCATGTGCATGAGCATCATGAAACCGCGCTTTACATGCTCAGCGGCGATGAAATGGAATTGTGGACTGGCGATCAACTTCAGTATCGCGACATGGTGCGGCCGGGAGATTATATCTTCATTCCTGCAAACATGCTGCACGTTGCGGTGAACCGAGGCGTGCATCCCGCCGTGTTTATGGGCTCGCGCAATGAAGCCACTGCCCAGGAAAGCCTGGTTTTACGTCCAGAGATGGACCGAAAGGTGCCTTGACATTCACATCTTAATCAATCGCTGACCCCGCCGGGAGTTCCTCTGTGGGACAGTCACGCTGATCAATGTCTGCTCTGGGTCAGACTCGGACATTGAATTAGTCAATTCCAAAGCTCCGCTCGGGGCAAGAGTGCACGCTGCCATTGCATCTGCTCGAGCTGACTGACGCCTTCCATAATTTGCTTTGGCATATCTTCGCTTGGAGACTTCGGCGGGCGCAAGTCGTCGAGGCAAGGCTTCACCTTGGTTATCGATCCTGAGCGACACCTGATACTAACCCAGCGACTGCGGCCAGAGCTGACGCGGCTTTCACGGTATGACGGTGATGATGCGGGCTTTCTTCGCTCTCATTAGAGCTTGTCGGCTACCTCATTCCAGATTTACTGAGCGCCTTTGCGATGGGGGCCAAGGCATAATCAATGGACAGCTAATCGACAATGATCGACACAGCTTGGTACGGCTCCACATAAAAACCTTATCGTCTATTTGGTCGATCCGCGTAGTGCAAGACTCTTTCTGCTTTCCGAATTTGTCGCAAAGGTTGTTGCCTTTGATGCGCCAAGTTCCGGCCACTTCGGGCTTTCCGTCCATATTGGATGTTGCAGTTCCGTCAGCGTTGTATTTGGTGACGCCACTAACCTTGTATTTTTCTGCCTTCCATTTGAGTGTATGCCCGATGAGCTTTTCTTTGATTTGATCGCCGGTTAAATCGGCGGCCGATGCCACTGAGGTCGAAATAATGAGAGATAGACTGGCACAAATTAAGTAACGCATGAATTCCCTCCCTGTGCCCCGGATATTCAATCAGGGCAGATGGTGGCGCGAAAACCGTCAACTGGCAATACCCATGCAGCAACTCGTGCCACAACATCCTGTCGCCCAACGGCTACCCAAAATCGATGAGGGCAGCGCGATGCGATCGCCAGCAGGCCCTACAACCTAGCTAGAGTGCCGGACGCTCACATGGAATCGGTCCGGCGCTCTAGCTCTTTGATTTGTGCATCGGATTATCCGAAAACCGCTTCGCACTTTTCGGTCCGATGCTGTAGCCAGCGTCCGCTTCGGGTCATTCGCTACCGAGGTCGAGCAGCAGCATCGCCATCACGCTTTATCTTCTCGTTTGCGCATGATCTTTTCGGAAAACCGCTTTGAACCTTTCCGGATCATGCTCTTGAAGCCGACTGTCCTCCAAGCACGGTCGTGGTCCGCGTGTCGGTGGGTGGGTAGGGTGTGATGGTTCCGTCCCCGCTGACTTCCGGTGGCGGCGTTTCGAAGTTGTAGTGTGCTGTTCAGCTGTAGAAGCGGAACGGACGTGGGTATATAGTCGGCCAATTCGAACTCACCTGCTTTGCGCGCCGAATGCGGCAACTGGGAGATTCAATCATGCGTGGACCCACTTTGGCAGCACTCATGTTGATCGCTGCGGCAACGTCAGGCGTCGCCCAGCAGGAGCAGAAGCCGAACGTCGTCTTCATTCTCGCCGACAATATGGGGTATGGCGACCTCGGCTCCTATGGCGGTGGAGAGCTTCGGGGCGCGCCGACGCCGCGCCTCGACCAATTGGCCCGAGAGGGGCTGCGGCTGACGCAGTTTCTGGTTGAACCGGCCTGCTCGCCGTCACGAGCCGCGCTGATGACCGGGCAGTACTCGATCCGCAACGGCTTGTCGCTGATCATCCTCCCGGGCACGCCCTCCACACTGCCCGCTAAGGCGTTCACGATGGGGCAGCTGTTCAAGGATGCCGGTTACGAAACGGCAATATTTGGGAAGTGGCATCTCGGCGTCGACCCGCAAAGCCTGCCGACGGCGCATGGATTCGATGAGTTCTACGGCATTCCGCCGGACATCTCCTGGGACTCGGCGACGTATGTCAGCACGATGGAGCTGACGCACTCGATCCCGGTGCCGCCCGCGGAACTCCTGGCAAAGGGTCCCCAGATCGTCGAGGCGACGGCCGGCGGGCCACTGCGGACCGTGAAGCCCTTCACACCGGCGGTGCGCGCCGAGATCGACAACGAGTTGACCGACAAGTCGATCGACTTCATGCGGCGGCAGAAAAAGGCCGGAAAGCCATTCTTCCTCTACCTGCCGTTCTCCATGGGGCACGTGCCGAACCTGCCCTCGGCGGAGTTTAAGGGGAAGTCGCGGATTGGCAATTACGGCGACAAGCTGATGGAGGGCGACCATCACGTCGGGCAAATTCTCGACACGCTCAAGGAACTCGGCATCGAGGACAACACCGTCGTCGTCTTTGCCTCCGACAACGGACCGTATGGCGAGACGGCGCGGGAGTTCGGCAACGAGGGCACGCCCGACATGGGCAATGCAGGCCCGTATCGCGGCGAGTTGGGCGAGGTGACCGAAGGGGCGATCCGCACCGCCGCGATCATCCGTTGGCCCGGCAAGGTAAAGCCGGATACCACGTCGTACGCGATGTTCTCGATCATGGACTTCCTGCCCACCTTCGCCCACATCGTTGGCGGCTCCCTGCCGACCGACCGGCCGATCGACGGCATCGATCAGTATGACGTGCTGCTGGGCGAGAGCCCGATGGGGCACCGCGAGAGCCTGCTCAGTTTCATCGGCGGCGACCTGGTCGCAGCGCGCTGGAAGCAGTGGCGCATCTACTTCACCGACGTCCATCCAACCGGGATCGGTCCGCAGCGCCAACCCGGCCTCTTTTCAGCCAGCGCGCCGCTCGCTGGCTACCCCCTCGTCTACAACGTCGAAATGGACCCGCACGAGGACCTCGTGGTCGGCGGCCTATTTGGCTGGGCAGGGGAGCCCGCATTCAAGGTGGTCGAGGAATACCTTGCATCGGTCAAGAAATACCCCAATCCGCCCGCGCCCAACATCACGGTATTCCGGGCGCGTGACTGAGCGGGCCACAGCACCGTCGTCCGCTTCGGGTCACTAGATCACGATGAGTTTGGATTGAGTCAATCCAAACTCATAAACGTGATCGTTTCTAATATTCTAGCGCGGGATGCGAAAAACCGGTGCCCACTTTTTCGCATCCCGCGCTCGCGGACATCGCGAGCATCTCTGCTATGCCGGCTTCGAGGACGCCTCATCAGTGCGCAGCCTAGTTGTTCGCTTTGGCGAGCTGACTACGGATAATAGCTTGATCATTTGCTCCGAGCTGTGTTGGCCCCAGCTTGAAGGCAACCTTGTCGAGCTTTCCGGTGAAGGGGAAAGGCACGCTGTAGTCACCATCGTCGACCGGAGTGCGGGTATCGACGCCCACGTCGAAGGTTTCGTCGATTGACATGATGAAGGGCACGGTGTGTGGGATTTTGTGGTTTGCAACGTCCTTGCCGTCCACCTTCAGCACGCCGGTGCCGCCCTTTCCGAAGCCCGGGCCGTCGTAGGTGAAGTCGAAAACGATGGTGTGCTTGCCCGGTGCCAGCGCGTCCTGCCCTTCCCAGCGAAAGCGTTCAAGGTCGAGGGCATTATAGAGGAACACCGGCTTGCCCTTGAGCAGATAGAGGCCATAACCACCGAAGCGGCCGCCCAAAGTGGTGATCATTCCCTCCGCACCGCCCTGGGGAACATCCACATCGGCGGTTATGGTGTAAGACTTGTTCAGGATGCTGGGGGCGTCACTGACGGGTAGCCCGGACACCTCGCCCGGGTAGGTGAAGAGGGTTCGCCCTGCTGTCGCGCTGGGCCGTGGCGCGATGATGCGTGGCAGGACGGAGTTGTCGAGAGGGAAGACATTGTATTTCTCCGCCTCCACCAGGAAAAGCTGCTGCAACTCGCGCAGCTTGTCGGGCATTTTCGCGGCGAGGTCGTTGTTCTCCGAATAGTCCTCGTTGAGGTTGTAGAGCTCCCATTTATAGCCGTTGATGACATCTTCGGGGAGCTTGACGGTACCGAGGAGCCAGGGTGGGGCAGGCGGGGTCGTCGCCGCGATCCAGCCATCATGATAGATCGCGCGGTTCGCGAACATCTCGAAATATTGCGTGGTGCGTTTCGAGGGAGCGTTGGCGTTGGCCTTGTCGAAGGTGTAGGCCATGCTCACCCCCTCGATGGGTTTTTGCGCAATGCCGTTGACAACCAGAGGCGCCGGGATGCCGGTCACCTCCAGGATGGTCGGCACGATGTCGATCATGTGGTGAAACTGCGTGCGGATCCCGCCCGCATCCTTGATGTGGTTTGGCCATGCGATGACCATACCCTGGCGGGTGCCGCCGAAATGCGACGCCACCTGCTTGGTCCATTTGAACGGCGTGTCAAACGCCCATGACCATGCGACCGACATGTGCGGATAGGTTGGGGGGAGGCCCCAGGCGTCATAGGCCTTCAACTGTTCCGCGATGGGAAGATCGAGAATGCCGTTATAGGCGGTCATCTGGTTTGGCGTGCCGACCGTGGTGCCTTCCGCGCTGGTGCCGTTATCGCCGCTGATATAGATGATCAGAGTGTTGTCGAGTTTTCCCTCATCCTCGACCTCCTGGATGACGCGGCCAATCTCATGGTCGGTGTAGGCCGCATAGGCGCCGAACACTTCCGCTTGATGCGCGAACAATCGCTTCTCGTCAGCGGTCAGCGTGTCCCACTTCTTCAGATCATCCGGCCATGGCGTCAGTTGGGTGTTCGCGGGGATCACACCGAGCCGTTTCTGGTTGGCGAAGATCTGGTCGCGCAGGGCGTTCCAACCCATGTCGAACTTGCCCTTGAACTTGTCGATCCACTCCTTGGTTGGCTGGTGCGGCGAATGGGTGCCGCCTGGGACATAATAGAGGAAGAACGGCTTGTCGGGCGCGGCTGAGTTGAGTTGCCGCAAATGACGGATCGCTTCGTCCGCCAGATCGGTGGTGAGGTTGTAGTTGGACTTTCCGACCCAGGGGAAAATCTGCGTCATGTTCTGATAAAGATAGGGCGTCCACTGGTCGGTCTCGCCGCCCATGAAGCCGTAAAAATAGTCGAACCCCATGCCGATCGGCCATTGGTCGAATGGCCCGGCTGAACTGTACTGGTAGCTCGGGGTGTTGTGGTTCTTGCCAAACCAGGATGTCGCGTAGCCGTTTTGCTTGAGGATCGTGCCGATGGTGGCACTGTCGACGCCGATGACGCTGTCATAGCCGGGATAGCCGGTGGATTGCTCGGAAATGATGCCGAAGCCGACCGAGTGGTGGTTGCGTCCGGTGATCAGCGCGGCCCGCGTCGGCGAGCAAAGCGCGGTCGAATGAAACTGAGTATAGCGAAGCCCCATTTGCGCTATGCGATCCATTGTCGGCGTCGGGATGACGCCGCCGAACGTGCCTGAAACGCCATAGCCCTGATCGTCGGTCATGATGAGGAGGATGTTGGGAGCACCCTTGGGCGGCACCACCTGGGGCGGCCAATAGGGCGTGGACTTCGTCGCCTCGAGATTGATCACGCCGCCGAACGGTGGCGGCTGTGGGGGCAGGTATCGCCCATCAATCGTCGTCGTTGCGTCGGGCGAGCCCGGCGTGCCGGTAATCGTTTGCGCGTGGGCCGCGACGCTGCAGAGCCCGGACGCAATCAGATATGAGAAAAGCAGCTTACGCGAATTCATGATGCCCTCCTGTGTTTCCTGCCTCAGGATTGGAGTGAGTGACGGCTCATGCGTGTTCAGCGAAGGCACGGGACTCTACGACACCGTCGAGGAAAACCAAATGAAAAGTAGGTAATTGCCTCACTCTTCCCTTTCGCTTTGTTATTACTCCCGCACCACGATCCCGCTCCTCACCCGGCGAACAACGTTTTGAGATCGATAAGGCGCCAGTCCCCCTCTTGCGGGATCTTCAGCCAGACCTGCAACGCATTGAGATCGGTGACGATCTGGTAGTTCGTGAGGTCAATGTCCTGCACGGTCGGTTTGGTGGGGCCACCCCTCTCCCTGAACAATCCGTCGTCGGTGAACAGCGTCAGGTCGAAGATCTCCATCATCTTCGCGGCGTCGATCTTGCCAAGCGCCTCGGCCGCCCGCTCGCGCACATTCTTGAGCCGGGTCAGCGAGTTGCTGGCGGTGTCGCGAATGTGGATTCCCCAGTTCGGGCTCAGGAAGGTGTTGACCACGCCGAGGTAGGACGCGGTCGGATCCACGCGCATGTTGGCATAGAGCGCGGTCTCGAAGGAAAAGCAATTGCCGCTCTTGTCCGCGATCCCCCAGATGAGCGGCATGTCCGTCCGCGCCCCACCGAAACGGGTACCGATGGCTTGGGCGCTGGAGGATTCCACCAGCCAATCGAACATGGTGTTGGCAAAGGAGGGGCGGTCAACCGAGATGACCTGGCCGCCCATGGACGTGCCATCGTGCACGTCGGTGTAAACGCCCTTGTCGTTGAGGATGCTCTGGGCATATATCCAGCCGGCCCAGTTCATATTGGCGACCTTGTTGGTGCCGTCGGTCGGGTTGAAGACGGTGAAGAAGAGGGGGAAGTCGCAAAACGCCTTGAACCAGTCGAGGTTGCGCGCGGTGTAGGTATGGCCGTCCCTGGTTGCATCACCCCAGCAGAACAGCGACGAGCATCCCGCGAAGGAGTGGATCTTGGCCTGGTAGACGTCCAGGAAGCCGGACTGGTCCAGCAGCACGACCTTGTCGACCGGCCAGCCCATCGCATCGGAGACGCCATTGTAGAAAGCCTGCATGCGCGCCGAGGAGGATTCTGAACACACGGGTGCCGAACGTGGCGCGCGCCACGGCTTCGGTCATCCAGCCCTTGTCGAGCACCGGCTTGACGCAATGGTCCCACAGCGGCTGGACCTTGTCTTTGGCGAAGGTGCCATATTGCTTGCCCATTTCGCGCCAGTCGCCCTTAAGCCGGCAGACGAAGATCGCCTTGTCGCCGGTGTCGTACAGCTTGCCGGCACCGGATTCCGCGATAAGGTTCAGTTGATTCGTTGGCATTTTGATAGCTCCTTTGATGTGGGGGAGCATCGATGAGTATTGCACTTGGTGCCCTGCGGGACCGTTGGGGGGCCGGCTCGACCGAGCGGACCACGTCGACCCATTTCTCAATCTTGCCATCAGCGTTCGGCCTGCCGAAAGTGGCGTAAAAGAGCCAGCGCATCGGCGAGTGCGGATCCAGCAGCGTCCCCTCCTGGTGCCGCCGGGCAGGGAAGGGCTCCTCGATGTCCTTCAGCCCCGTGGCCATGGAGACAACTTTTTGCACGTCGACGGCGCCATCCGCCCGGAGCATGGCGGGTGGCCTGATCGGGTACTCATTTCTTATAGCCCGTGAAATCCTCGCCGACCTTGATGTTGGGGTATTCCTTGATGCTCCGTTCATATTCCTCGATGAGCTTGAAGTCGGGCGCCAGCAGCGCGCCGTTGGTCAGATCGGTGTAAAACAGATTGTTGTCCTCGTGCGGATCGCTGCTCAAGTCGTACATCATGGGAAGCTGCGGCTTGATATAGCCACTTTGGATGGCGGGATCGGGACTGTTAACCGCGTAGCGGAACACCGTCTTGATAGACTTCCATTTGATCGACATCAGCTCGCCGTCATTGCCGAAGAACATGTAGCTGTCGCGCCCCGTGGTGTCGCTTTTTCCCAGCATGAAGGCTGAAGCGTCGACGCCGTCGATCGGTCGGTCCTTGGGCACTCGACTCGACGCACCCACCATCCCCGCCAGCGTCGGCAGCCAGTCCACCGCCCCCAGCATCTCTTGCGTGACGACACCAGCCGAGACCTTACCCGGCCAGCGGATCACCGCAGGCACCCGCATGCTGCCCTCGAACGGCGTGTAGAAGAAGTCGCCGCGCCAGGGTCCGTTCGAACCCGGCCCGGTTTGCGGGAGCGCCCCGCCGCTGGCGTTGTCGCTGCTGAAGATGAAGATCGTGTTGTCCTCGACGCCTGCTTCCTTTACGGCATCCAGCACCTGACCGACGCGGTAGTCCATTTCGGCAATGACGTCCTCAAATACCCTGCTACGCTCAGTCTCGGTGCCGAAGGTCGGGTTCACCATGACCGGCATGTGCATCTCGGAATAGCCCACATAGACGAAGAATGGCTTGTCTGCTTTTGCCTCGCGCTTGATGTAGTCGACGGTCTTCGGGATGATGTACTTCTCGTCGACGATCGGCCGCACCGCTAGGTCAAGCGGCATCGCCGGCGTCGACGGCTTGCCCTTGACCCCCTCCCAGATCATGGGCACCGGCACGCCGGTGTCCTTGAACTGCGGCCAGGCGGTATAGCCCGCCTCGTCCCAGCTGTTCTCGATGCCCCACCACTCGTCGAAGCCCTGGTCGTTCGGCAGCCGCCCCTGGGTGTTGCCACAATGCCACTTGCCATAAAGGGCGGTGTCATAGCCAGCGTCGGAAAGCAGCTCGGCGATGGTGTATTCCCACGGCGCTAATCCGGCTTTGCCCTGCCCGGGAAATGGGACGGAGGAGGTTCCTGAGCGCACCGGATGCCGTCCGGTGAGGATGGCCGCGCGCGAAGGGGTGCACTGCACCTCGACATTGTAGTTGTTGAAGCGGATGCCCTCCCTGGCGAGCGCGTCGATGCGCGGCGTGGGTATCGTGCCGCCGTAAGCCCCGAAGTTTCCCCAGCCGACGTTGTCCACCAGAAAGAACACGACGTTGGGCTTCTTTACCTGCGCCAGCGCCGGAAGCGCGGCCAGCGTCGTTGCGCCGATCAGGGCGCAACCAAGGGTGCATAGGCGCTCGCGTAGTTGCATCATCGCCTCCCATGTTTGCAGCGCTTTCAGCCAGTCCAGCGAGGTCGAAGCTACAGGATTATTGGTCCTTCGCCTTCGCCAGTGCCGAGATCGGCAGATCGATGGTCAGGAACACGCTGCCACCTTCGGTCCGGTTCTCGACGTCGAACTCGTAGTAGCCGCGCAGGTTGGTGTAGATCGGCACCTCGTCCATCGTGAAATTGTACCCGACCTGCGGACCGAGCGCGAAGGTGCGGCTCTCGAAGTCGCCGAGTGCGGCCCGCTGTCCTTCGTCGGGCGTCAGCTGCACATAGGCATAGCCGACGGCGCCGACGAAGAGCTGCTCGTTCAGGAAGCGCGATGTGCCGACATCCAGATGCGAATCGATGCCGCTGGTGTAGTCGGTATCGGGGTTCTCGAAGTTGTAGGTCAGGCCGGCGGTCGCCGAGAACTCCCAGCCGGTCTCGGTATTGAGATAGGTGTAGGCGCCACCCGCATCGATCGCGGCGTGGCCCATCCCGAGATTGGCGAGCCGGTCGGGGTCATAGTCGCCGACCGGGATACCGCCGGTGACATAGGCCATCCAGTTGTGCACGCCCTGGTTCCAGAAGAGCTGTGCGGTGGGATAGAGATCGCCAAAGCCGGTGATTTCGTCGGTCCGGCTCGCGGACAGCGGCCCCACTCTGACGTCGGCGGACGTCTGGTTCCAGCCGGGGAAGAACGTGACTGAAAAGCTCGGGCGCGCGCCCACGATGGTCGTATCCGGGGTATAGGTCGGTGCGATGAACTGGCCGAAGAAATCGGCATCGACGCCGAAGCTCACTGTGTGACCGCGGTCCAGCTCCACGTCCCCGTCTGCATTGCCCGAATAATAGTAGGACAACATCGGCAGGGAAAACCCAGGGGTCGGCGCGACGGCGGCGAAGCTCGCATACTGCCCCGGTACCCAGAAGCTGACACCACCCTCGTCCGCACGCGCGGTCTGGCTGGTTGTTGCCAGGGCGACGAGCGAAATCGAGACCGCGAGCCGACCGACTCCAGTCCTCCCCGCTGTGCGCCAACGGAGCGCCGCTGCATGTCGCCTTGTCGAATTGCGCCAGGCCATTGTCTGGACCTTCGCTTGTGCCGAAGCTCAACTCGACAAACACACGACCCGTGCAGTGCAGGCTGCGTACCAACACGGCGTCCTCAGAATGTCGCGTGGGCTTTCTTCCGCGTGGGGGCTGATTGCCGCAAGCAATGTTCTGGCACGGCTTGCATCAACAATCGTACCCCTCCGACCCAAAAAAATACCGCCTTTTCCCTCCTTCGGCAATGTCCTCAAGGGCAATAGACTGCAGGCGCGTCCTGAGCGACGATTAAATAATCGTCATAAACGATCGGGCAGCCTCCGGAGGAATCCGGTAGAAAATGCTAGTGACGACTCTGTGATGAACAACGACGAAGATGCTGCGTTGGGCGGTTTTCCCCGCTATCTCCGTGCTAATAGTGATCATGCTCGTCGAGCCCTATTTTGACTTCCAGGGCGAACACCACAAGCGAAGCGCAGAGCAGCCCCAAGGAAAAGATAAAGAGAATAGCGGCGGTCCATGCATGGGACCTCCCCGCCAATGCAAATGCGAAAGCGGCAATGATTAGAATTGCCGCGACAATGCCGCTGTTGATCGCCAGGAAAATCGCTCGGTGGAGCAGCGCCGCCCGCCGCCGCAGGCGCGGCAGATCGGCCTTAAGCCGCGATTTGGGATGACCCTCATCGGGGACGTCGTTGATGCTGCGTATGCGGTCGACAACCCCGCTCATCCGCGTCGTCAGGACGGAGATGAAGCTCGCAACCGCGCCGAGTAGAAAGGCCGGCGCCACCACATGACCAATCACCTGCGACAGGTGATCGATCGATCCGGGCTCAATCGTCAAGGCCATGTTATGCGCCTCCCACCGGGGTTTGATTTCATGTGATTCTATCCGGAAGGCGACCAGATTCGAGTCAAAATTGAATCCTGACACTAGTCACGCTGGAACGGGTCCACTGGGGCACCGTTGCTCGCAACGCGCTTGCCTCTGGTGCTGTTGGTTCTGCGTATCGTCGGCATTCACTGATAAGAAGGGCGCCTCGGAAACGGGGTACTTTTTGCGCTATCGGGCTCGGCAGGAGCTTTCGCAGTCGACCAGGGGAATAGGTCAAGGCTGTGTGAGGATCTGTTCAATCTCCGCAGGTAAGGTAACGGAGGGGTTCAGAGCGCGCGCTCGTTTGGCATCCTCTACCACGCGCCTGCGATCACCAAGCGTATAGGCGACAATTGCCGATACCACCAGCGCTTCAGCCTGGGGTGGATCGAGGTTCCGCAGCGTATTCGCTGCATCCTGGGCGAGACCAGCGTTGCGCACACGCAGGGCCGAAACCGCAAGCCCTTCCAGCGCATTTATCTGGGAAGGCTCGATGGCTACGATGCGGCGGTACCAGTCGATGGCTTTAGCGTCGTTGCCGATTCGGATCTCAGCCTCGGCGCGGGCCAGCAGCAATTCGATGCTTTTAGGAGACTTGGCAAGACCGGCCTCGAGATAGCTGCGTGCGCCGGCATCATCGCCGAGCGCCGAACGAAGCCGCGCAAGCATAACCCAGGCGCCCACGATCTGCGCGTCGAGGCGGACAGCCTCGCTGAAGGATGCCTCCGCCGCAGCCCAGTCGCGCAAAGACAACGCCAGTCCTGCGAGCGCCATCTGACTTTCCGGCGTATCGGCGAGAGCTTCCCGGGCCGCGCGATATTCACTCAAAGCGCGTTCGAACGCGGTCCGCGTCTCTGCGTCCGTGATCGCGTCGGATTCGCCGGCAAGCTCCGCTGCCGCCGCTTGACGCACGCTCCGCACGGGATCGCTGAGCAGCGGCTTGAGGATCGAAAGCCGCCTGTCCGGATCTGCCGCACGCGCAGAAGGGATTGCCGCCGCGCGCACGATCTCGCTCTGATCCGAGAAAAGCGATGCAAGCTTGTCAACGAGCGCTGCATCCGCGTAGCCACTTATTCTCTCGAGCGCGGTCGCGCGCGCGACTGGCGGATTGTCCAGCTTGAGGGCATAGTCCGCGAGTGCCGCCACCGACCTCTGCGTAACTTCCCGGTCAAATGTCAGGAAGGCCGAGCGGTCCTGCCAGGCGTGATCGGGATGGGGAAACCAGGATCCGATCTGCTGAGCTGCCCAATCGGGCGTCTTGTCCCCATGACAGCCCGTGCAGACGTCGGGTGCCCCCGCCGCCTTTGACTGGAGCGGGTCCGGCCGGCGGAAGAAGTGATCGCGCCGCTTATCGATGCCCATATAGGTTCGCTCCAGCATGTGACAGCTCACACACCGCGCGGCTTCTGTGCCCTCCTTGTGGTGATAATGGGCGGGCGTGTCGTAGTTCGCCTTGGTAAGAGTTGGAAACTCCTGGCGCCCCGCTTCACTGTGGCACTGCGTGCAGATCGCATTGCCATCCGCCACGAGCTTTGCACCGTGTGGTTCATGGCAATTTGAGCACGTGACGCCTTTCGCCATCATCTTCGATTGCAGGAAGGAGCCCAGGACATAGACCTCGTCCTGCTGCTGACCATCATCGAAATAGAGACCGGGTGAAAGGAGTGCCAGATTGTAGTGGTCGCTCAGGATCTCTCCGGGTGGGGGGCTGTCGCCCGTAAAGGCGGCGCGTCTGGCATGGCATGGACCGCACACCCTGAGCTCGCTGGTCTGCTGACCTGCGCCGAGCTTCAGGGAATCGTGCCATGGATCAGGCTTGCCCGCACGGGCAGGGGCATTCGCCCACTTTACATGAGCCTTGGCACTCCCATGGCAGGACTCGCATGAGATGGTAAGCTCTGCCCAGCGGCTCTGATAGCTCTTGGTTTGCGGGTCGTAACCTTTGACAAACCCAGTCTGGTGGCACTCGGCGCAGCGGCTTTGCCAGTTCTTGTAGCTTCCGGTCCAGTGCAGACCGTTGCCGGCAGAAACATCCGCCGATGGATAGAGGTGATACCAGGTCTTTCTTTCGGCATCCCAAGCGATGTCGAGGACCTGCAGGCGCCCCTTGTCGGTCTCGACCAGATACTGTTGAAGTGGCGCGATTCCGACGGTAAAGCGCACTTCGTACGTCGCCAGTTGTCCATCAGGCCCATCGGTCTCCACGAAAAATTTATTATCCTTGCGGACGAAGCGGGAGGTGACGTTCTTGTGGGTGAATGCCGCATCATTGAAATCGCCGATGACATTGTCCGGCGTCGCCTCGCGCAGCGCCCACCCATGATGTGAATTTCTCCATGCCTTGTGCTGGGCCTCGTGACATCCGGCACATACAGCGCTCCCCACATACTCGTTCTCTGCGGCAATGCAGCTGTTCGGCGATGCAAGCGCAAGGAGGCAAAGGATGAGGGCGCCAAGCAGGGCAGGACAGTGGCGGCCGAGGGACTTGCTATCCTGTTCACGCGAGACTGTTTTGCCATTCTTGAGTGATAACATGCCGAATGATCTTTTTGCGCCGCGAGTCGGAATCGGCGGTGAAACGATAGCAGTGATGACCTATCTCAACCGTGCTGTTCCATAAGCCGTTCCATCGGGATCATGTTGTAGTTCAGACGAGTCATGATCCATCCAAGCCGTCTTACGACCTCTCATCCCCCGTTCCGACATGAGATGTCGCTGGCTCGACGCTCGGGAACGTTACCTTCATCCTGCACCGGCGTCAAATAGCTGTAGCTTGAAAGAGTCACGTCCTGCACTGAGGAGGCTTCCAGGATCTCGGCGTGACCATCGCCAACGCCTTCGCGGGGGTAGCTGATGAATTGGTCGACGGCCCTTGTTACTCCTCGTTTCCAGCAGCTGCAGTCGTGCCACAGACGCGTGGCTAGAGGAGATGGTAAGGGAGACGGAGATTATTCGCAGACTCGAGCTCTTCAGCATCGTGTTCTTTGCGCTAGTCGCCGGCTTGTTGAGCGGAGGAGTCACCTCTTCGCTGCAGACGAGGCAAAGCGTGCCATGTTTGTATCCGCCACGGGCGCCATCTCTCACCACTGCTAGCAAGTCCATTCCTTAGGTAGCAACGCGCATTGCTCCGAGCGGTCCAGAATCTCGCCTATACGATCAAGTTTCCCGTATCGTGTCGCCGGCCGGTAACAACTGATTGCCGGTCCAACCTTTATTCTGTCCGTATCTTCTGCTACTTGGACACTCATCGCACAGCGCAGTAGGAGGGACCGAACCGATGGGACGCGAGCTATCACTATTCGTGGGAACGTTCACGACCTTGCTCGCGATCATCAATCCGCTCGAAGTCCTCCCCGTCTACCTTAAGCTGTTGGTCGGCAAAGATGAGGCGACACATCGCGCAGTGGCCTGGAAGGCCTGCCTATATTCGCTATTACTCTGCTTCTTCTTCTTCTTCATTTTCGGCGCATTCATCCTTCGGCTATTTGGCGTTCCGCTCAGCATGCTTCGCATCGTCGGCGGAATCATTCTGATGAAGATTGGTTTTGAGCTGTTCATGCCCAAAAAGTCGGGCGGCGACTTGGACATGTCCGGCGCAAACGCAGGAGACGCCAACATCGCCTTTGTTCCCCTCGCGATGCCGCTCATGTTCGGACCAGGGGGGATCGCCACGATCATCGGAATGACTTCGATAATCAAGGATTTCCACGTCCGAAATCGGTTCCCTTGTCGCAATTTCGGCAGCGATTGTGGCGACTATGGCAGTCACCTACCTCTGCCTGGCCTATGCGGAGAGGTTGACGCGGCGCATAGGACCCATGGGCATCGATGCGACTACTCGCATTGTCGGAGTCTTTGTTTCCGCGATAGGAGTCGGCCTGATCTTCGATGGAGTGATAGAAGCCCTGGAATTGCACGGGCTTAAATCATTACACTAAATCTGGCCCATCGCGTCATTTCGCGGCGCCGCGGAATTTGGCCGCCATCCGTGCATAACGGACTCGGGGGAGCCGTCCGCCGGCAGATTCATGGCTTCACGGACTGGTCAGGCAACCGCAGCGAATTTACAATCCGGGATATCGCTAGCTACTCTGTGAACTGATCTTCTCGATCATATCGAGAT
The DNA here is from genome assembly GCF_011046735.1 of Nordella sp. HKS 07. NCBI lineage: Bacteria > Pseudomonadati > Pseudomonadota > Alphaproteobacteria > Hyphomicrobiales > Nordella > Nordella sp. HKS 07. Next base: position 3,327,549 of record NZ_CP049258.1, read on the forward strand.
GCATTTGCAGAGTAGGCAAAGTCTTGGCCGCAAAGGCCTGAAGTTCCGCATCACTTCCCTCTTTGATGTACTTGCCAAACAGCTCGACAGCCTCTTGATGCGCCTTGACCTGCATCTTGACGTAGGTTTCCTCTCGGTTGTCGGCGGCTTTAAGCTTGTGGATCAGCTCGCGATGTTTTTTGTCGAGATTGTCGGGCACAGGGTATTTGCCGCCCGCAGCTGCTTTCAGTTCTTCCGCAGCCGCTTTGTGGTCGGAAATCATTTTTTGTGCGAAGGGTTTGATTTCCGGGTTGGTTGAACCGAGCATCAGTTCACTCGAGAGAATTTCGAAGTTGCCCGCTATACCTGCCTTTTCGACAAATTCAGCCGGCGAGGGCACACCGGCCGCAGCCGGCCAGGAATTGTAGTAAAAGCTTATGGCAGTGAGTGACGTCAGCGCTGTCGCGCGAAGAAAGTCCTGTCGGTTCATGGCCAAGTCCTCAGCATGGATGACCCATCATCAAGTTTTCCCAGCCGTCTAGGTTCCATCGCGCTCTCGCCGCCTTGCGCGGGCAGGCCGAAACCGGTCTGATCAAAAATTCCGCAGGCACGACCGGTGCTGCCCGAAAAGGCGCTGCGCTGCACAATGGACGGGCAGGGGATGACTAGCCAAAGTGAGCGAGCAAGATTTGTCCGACATCTTTTTATAAGTAATTTCAATGATATAGACAAAATCTGTTTGTCTCTATAGATCTGGCACGACGGTTGCTAGGGTTATTGCATCGCAATATGGTCATTGGGGTTCCTCCCATCTCCTCAAGCGACGATTGCGCAACTCAGGTGCTCGGGGGTTCCGCCCTCTCCGCACCAGGGGGCAGGCTGGTCAATGGTTGCGCCCGTCTGCCCCCGCCCATTTTTCACGAAGACATCTAATCCGGCTGCCGCAGCGCCTTGGCGACGGCTTTCTGCGCATCGAAAGCGGCGCGCCGTCGCGTGATCTCCTCGGGCGAGAGCCTGTCGATATTGCAGTAATCGAGTTTCCACGCCGCCGAGGCGCTCCAGCGCAAGGGCGACTGCACGGTGGTGCGCGCCGCCGGCGCGGCCGCGAGCAGCTGCACGGCCAGATCCAGCGTCATGTCCTGCGATGCCTCGTCCCCGGGGCGTCCGGCGGAATTGCCGAGCGGGAAATCGGAGAACAGGAAGCGCGGCACGCCGACATATTCGACAATGTCCTTGGCCGCGCCCATGATGACCGTTGCGACGCCGGCTTCTTCCAGCGCCCGCGCGGCAAGGCTCACCGTCTGATGGCAGACAGGACAATTGGGTACCAGGATCGCCGCGTCGGCGCGGTCCTCGCGGCAGTGCCGGACGATTTCCGGACAATCCGTCTCTATCGTCGTGCGATGGCTGCGATTGGTCGGCGCGCCGTGAAACCGCCGGGTGAGCGCGCCGATGCGGCCCTGCTTCAGCGCCCTCCGCATCGCCCCGAGCGGGAAATAGCTGCCCTGATCCTCGGCCGTCGTGTGGGCGCGATCTATGGCGATGTGCGAGATGCGCAGATCGTGATCCACGGCCGTGTCGCCGGAATAGACCTGGTAGAATTTCGCCGCCGCATTGTAGGGAGCGCCCGGTCCCTGGTCGCCCTTGTCCGGCTTATAGGGGGCGGCCGTGGTGATGAGCGCGATGCGGCATTCGCCGAGCGGCTTGGCGAGGGGCGTGAAAGGTACGTGCGCGTAATGCGCCCATTGATAGGGCGCGCCGTAACCCAGCGCCGAATAATAGCTGCGGGTCCTGGCGAGATAGGGAATGGGGATATCGCTCACCTCGGCGAAGCCGAAGACTTCTGTGCGCTCACCTGTTCGCAGGGCATCCGTCATGATAGGGACCTTGCCATTCTAGAGCAAATCCCGCCGAAGTTGAAGACTTTGGCGTCAAGGATTTGCTCCAGAATATTGATCTGGCGCGAATCCTTTTCGGCGAAGTGATTCCACTTCGCCGGGATGCGCGCTAAGCAAATCCCGCCAAAGTTGAAGACTTTGGCGTCAAGGATTTGCTCCAGAATATTGATCTGGCGCGGATCCTCTTCGGCGAAGTGATTCCACTTCGCCGGGATGCGCGCTAATGAGCGGGGCGCAAATGGCCAACGGTGAGAGGCTGAGGACTGTCGATGCGGGCATGGATGAAACGGTGGTCGCGCGGATCGACGCGCGGCTTGCCGATATAGCGCGCGATCATCAGGTGACGATACCGCTCGCGATCGAGAGCGGCAGCCGGGCCTGGGGCTTTCCCTCGCCCGACAGCGATTATGATTGCCGCTTCGTCTTCGTCCGGCCGATCCAGCATTACCTGTCCCTTTGGCAACGCCGCGACGTCATCGAGACGGAAATGGACGGTGTGCTCGATGTCAATGGCTGGGACCTCGGCAAGGCGCTCAAGCTTCTCTTGAAGGGCAATGCCGTCATCGTCGAATGGCTCAAATCGCCGATCGCCTATGGCGTCGATGCCGGCTTCCGCGACGCGTTCCTCAATCTCGCTCACGAAGTCGCCGACCGGCGTCTCATCGCCCGCCACTATCTGCATCTCGGTGAAGATCAGCGGCGCAAGCTTTTCGGCGACGGCCGGATCGTGGCGCAGAAGAAGATATTCTACGCGCTGCGGCCGGCCGCTGCGCTGCGCTGGCTGCGCCACCATCCGCAGGAGGCGGTAGCGCCGATGCATTTTCCGACTTTGCTGCACCATTGTGATGTGCCGCCTTCGGTGGTCGAGATCGTAGCCGAGCTCATGGTCCGCAAGGCGGTCACGCGCGAGCTGGGATCGGGACCGATGCCCGAGCCGGTCCTGACCTTCATCGATGCCGAGTACGAGGAGGCACGGAAAGTTTTTCCGCGTCTGCGTCACGACATAGAACCCGAGCGCCGCGAGCGCGTCGAGGCCTTTTTCCAGGCGACGATCCGGGGCTAGAGCGCCGGACGCTCTCGTAGAATCGGTCCGGCGCTCTATCTCCTTTATTGCGCATCGGCTTACCCGAAAACCGCACGCACTTTTCGGTCCGATGCTCTAATTCACGCTGTTGGGGAGTTCCGCTTCGCGCCTGGCGATGAAATCGTTGAGCGCTTCCTCGACCGCCTCGTCGAGCTTCGGCTCTTCATATTGGGCGAGCATCGCGCGCGCTTTCTCGCGCCCGCGCTGGTCGTGGTCCTTGGCCCCTTCGGCCGACCATTGCTCGAAGGAATTGAAGTCCATGAGCGTCGGCATGAAGAAGGCGCTTTCGAAATGCTCGAGCGTATGCTGGGTGCCGAGAAAATGGCCGGCGGGGCCTACTTCGCGCACTGCCTGCATCGCGTCCTTGAAATCGGCGAAGGACACGCCTTGCCCATATTTGTACCAGGAGGCGAGCTGCTCGGTATCGGTGACGAATTTCGAATAGCCGGCGCACAGGCCCGCCTCGAGCCAACCGGCCACATGCCAGATATAATGAGCTCCGGACAGAATGGCGGCATGCATCAGCATGTTCGCCTCATAGCCGGCCTGCGCGTCATTGAGCTTGGAGCCGACATGGAAGCCGGATGTGCGCCAGGGCAGGTTATATTTCCGCGCCAGCGCACCCATCAGGTACATCATCTGCGCCGCTTCCGGCGTGCCGCCCATGGGGGCGCCCGATTTCATGTCGACCGTCACCATGAACTGGCCGTAGAGCTGTGGGCTTCCCGGGCGCACCAGCTGGGTAAAGGCGAGGCCGGCCAGCGCCTCGGCATTGACCTGCGCGACGGCACCGACGGAGGAGGCCGATGTCGAGGCGCCGCACAGCGCGAAAGGCGCCAGGATGCAGGGCTGGTTATGCGCCGCATAGACCTTCAGCGCATCGAGCATGGTCGCGTCCCACACCAGGGGCGAATTGCAGTTGGTGATCGACACGACGACGGTATTGTCGCGCACGAAATCGTCGCCGAAGACGATGCCCGCCATCTTCATGACATCCTCGGCCCGCTCCTTGGCGGTGACAATGCCCATGAAGGGCTTGTCCGAATATTTGAGCGCCGAATGGATGATATGGAGATGCCGCTTCGGCACCGCGACCTCCATCGGCTCGCAGATGATCGAGCTCGAGGAGTGAAGCGTCGGCGACATATAGGCGAGCTTGTGGAAGTTGTTGAGGTCGGCGAGCGAGCCGTAGCGACGCTGATTGTCGAGATCGCGCACATAGGGCGCGCCATACATCGGCACGAAGACCGAATTCTTGCCACCGATGGTCACCGAGCGCTCCGGATTGCGCGCATGCTGGGTGAATTCAGGCGGGATCTGGCTGACGAGCCCCATGAGCAAGGCGCGGTCGATGCGCACCCGCGTGTCGCGCACATCGGCGCCGGCGCGCGTCCACATGGCGATCGCTTCGGCATCGCGGAACTCGCAGCCCACCTCTTCGAGGATCTTCAGCGACTCCTCATGGATGAGCTCGATCGCCTCGGCGGGCACGATCTCATAGACGGGAATATTGCGGGTGAGCGCCGGGAAAGACGGCATCGCCCGGGCGCGCAAGCTTCGCCGGCCTTCGCGCCCGCCGCTACGCCGTCCCTGGGCCGAGACCTGCTTGGACATTTCATGCGTGTCGATGGCGGGGCGGGTGTTTTCCATGGGATGGAGCCTAACGCCGCCCGCGCCGGTCTGTCTTCCGCAAAACGACGCGAATCCGCACTTACCGCCCCGTGAGCGGTATAGATCAGGAGGAGGAAGAGGACAGCGCCGTGCTCTCGGCATCCGGTCCGGCGGTTCCCGCCTGCCCGGCGCCGCGGCGCCATTCGCGCAGGACGGCCAATCCCAGAAGCACGATGCCGGCAAGGGTGACATAGAGGCGGACCGGTTCATAATAGGTGAGCAGAACATCCGCGCCGAAGGCGAGAAGGAGCAGTTTATTGCAGACCGAACATGCGACACCGAGAAAGCCCTATGTTCCGCCGACGCCCGCCGCACGAAGCGAGCATGCCGGACGCCTGACAACCGTATAGACGCCGAGAAGCAGCGAGAGCATTCCCAACAGTCCGATCTCCCAGCCTCCGACGGGCGTCATCCGGATGAAGAGCGGATTCTCCCATAGCGCCGCCACAGTGCCGAGCATGCCGAAGGCGACCAGCGAAACCGCCATTCCCTTCATCAATCGATATGCTGAGTAGGCCAAGGCAGGGGTCCCTTGGTGCAATTCATCGATCATCCGACCGGACTCATCCGGGTTTCTCCCGGTCCGGGCGACCCTTGGCGCCGGCGCCAGGTCAGGATGGAAGCGGCGATCCTGAGCACGAGAACGAGCACAACAAGCCCGGCAAACCAAATCTGAAGTGGGTTTGCGTCGGGTGTCTGCCGGTGAAAATGGAGGAAATGGATGAAGAGGAAATACGCCGTATGCGCCAGAACAAGCGCCCATAGCACATAGGCGGCACTCTGGACGAACTTCCAGGTGGCGGCGCCCAGGAACCGCACCGCGCGGTCGGCGGAGGTCATTGCGAGAACCAACCCATAGAGGAGCGCGGCAAGGCCGATAATATTGGCCAGTCCGAAGCCATGCTCGATCATGACATAGCGGGCGAGATCGGGATGGAATGCCAGCCCGACGAGACGCGCGAGATCCCATTCCAGCCAGCCGTCGAATATGATCAGCGTGTGGATCAGCGCCAGAAGCACGGCATAAATGCCGAACTCGCGGCGCAGCGGAACCAGCAGACGCAGCCGGGTCAGAAGGCGCGCCGCCGGACCGATCGCCATCGTCAGTGTCAAGAGGAGCAGGGACGCATCCGCCGTCGCCCGGTTCCATCTGTGCATGGGGCTCCACTGGCCGTGAACGGCGCCGAACAGATACACGAGCAAGGCGGCGAGGACGATGGCGAGGATATGGCGCCAGGGAGCGGAGCGCAGAAGAAAGCCCAGATGCATTGAAGGTCCTTAGATCACGATGAGTTTGGATCGAATCGATAAACGTGATCGATTCTAGTGGTTAGCGCGGGATTCTCGCGAAAAACCGGTATCCACTTTTTCGCATCCCGCGCTAGGGTCGGTTCTGGATGTTGCGGGCTGCCTGAATACGCCGGTTCCCGGCGAACCCATCATCACAGTTCCTTGATTTCACTTGATGAATGGGACATCTGCCGGTGTCATTCAGCGACGCCCTCGTCGTCGGGGCCGAGCCCGCGCGGGATCGAGGCGACGAAGCGCGAGAACAATTCCCCCTGCGAACCGATACCGAGTTTCAAATAAATGTTCTTGCGGTGGATGCGTACCGTGCCGGTGGCGATGCCGAGCCTTTTGCCGATGGCTTCCGATGAATTGCCTTTGAGCACGAGCTCCACGATCTCGCTCTCGCGCGATGTAAGCCGGCCCTCGCCGAAATGAAGGAAGGCCGAAGCGAGGAGACGTTCGGTCTCGTTGATCCTCCGGTTCGGGCCCTGACCCGAGAACCGGCTTTCGACATCCTTCCAATGAAGCGTCGCCGCCGCGGCAACGAGAGGCGCCACGCTTTGTAGCCTTTTGCGCTCCCGGATCGCGAAAGGCTGAAGCCGGGCCGCGTCTCGCATCAGCGAGATAACGACGCGGGTCGCGGCATTGATGGGCACCATGAAGGCAATTTCCTCCGAGAGCCCGGTCTGCACATAGTAGGAGCGGAAATATTCGCTTTGCGGGAAGCGGTCGGGGGCGAGATCGGAGACCCGGTGCGGTCCCGGCCCATGGGCCCTGGGATCGGCAATGTACAAGGGATCGAGGAGATAGGGACCGGCCTGGTAGTCATCGACGAAGATGCGCCGCTTCGCCGCCGGGAAAGTGTCGAAGAGGTCGATCGGCCGGGCCCCTTGGCAATAGGCGAAGATTACCGAATAATTGAACGGCGCCACATGCTTGAGCGCGTCGATCAGGGCCGGGGCGAAATCCGCCGTGCCGATCGCGGCAATGATCGTGGCCAGGCTGTCATTCCAGGCTCTTTCACCGATATCGGCTACGTTGGCCATCCGCTTCTATCCCATTTAGGATATATACAGTTGAGCTCTCGACTGCGATCATTTTACCGATTGTGGGATATATCGCCAGAGCCCGGATGCCGATCCGTCTGCTACCGCCATCAGTATCGACATTCCGCGTGTGGCGCGCGGGCGCGTATTGTTCATGACCCAGAGGGCGACCCCCGACATTTCCTTTCGCGGCGTGTCGAAGCGCTATGGCGAGGTGGTGGCTGTCGACCAGGTCGATCTCGATCTGCCGAAAGGCGCTTTCGTCTCGCTGCTGGGGCCCTCTGGCTGCGGTAAGACGACCTGTCTTCGTATGATGGCGGGCTTCGAGCAGCCGAGCGAAGGCGAGGTCTTCATCCGCGGCGATAATGTCACTGGCGTTCCGGCCTACAGGCGCCCGGTCAATATGGTGTTCCAGCATTATGCGCTGTTTCCGCATCTGAATGTCGCCGACAATGTCTCCTATGGCCTGCGTCAGCGCTCGCCCAGGCCGCAGCGCGAGGCGATCGCCAAGGCGGTGGACGAGGCGCTGGCGATGGTGCGCCTGCAAGGCTATGGCCAGCGTCGTACCTGGGAACTGTCCGGCGGCCAGCAGCAGCGGGTGGCGCTGGCCCGCGCCCTCATCAACCGTCCGGCCGTGCTGCTTCTCGACGAGCCGCTGGCGGCGCTCGACCGCAAGCTTCGCCATGACATGCAGATCGAGCTGCAGAACCTGCAGCGCAATGTCGGCATCACTTTTCTGCTGGTTACGCATGACCAGGAAGAGGCGCTGTCGATGTCGGACCGTGTGTGCATCATGAAGGAAGGCCGCCTCGTCCAGACCGGCACGCCACGCGAACTTTATGACGAGCCGGTCAATGGCTATGTGGCGGACTTCGTCGGCAAGTCGAATTTCTTCGCCGGCATCGCCGGCGCGCCGAAGAGCGGGCTGATCGATGTGGCGCTGGCGGACGGCATGAAGGCGACCGGCCGGGCGTCGCGCTCGACATCGCCGCCCAAGGCCGGCGAAGCCGTTCTGGTGAGCGTGCGTCCCGAGCAGATCAGGCTCGCCGCCGCCGCGACCGACCTGCCCAACCAGGTCGCCTTTCGCGCCGAGGCGCGTGTTCTCAACCGCATCTTCCTCGGCGAGCAGACTGAGTATGTGGTGACGCATGAGAAGCTCGGCGAATTCATGGTCAGGAGTCCACGCCATGGCAATCAGGCTTTGGCCTTCGAGATCGGCGACAAGGTGGCGGTCGGCTGGCCGCCGGATGCCGCCCTGATTCTCTTGAAGGATTGAGTGCGTAGAAAAACGATAGGGAGGAAACCAATGTCAGACGACAAGATCATCACACCGCAGAAATTCATGGATGAATTGCGCCGCTTTCAGAAGGGCTCGGTCACGCGCCGGCATTTTCTCGGCGTCACCGGCTTAGGTTTGGCGACGGCGGTCTTGGGCAGCGCCGTGCCGGGTCTTCGTCCGCGCAAGGCCTATGCCGCGCTTTCGGGCACGGTCAATCTCACCACCTGGCCCAATTACCATAGCCAGGAGAATCTCGACGCCTTCACCAAGAAGACCGGCGTCGCGGTGAACATGAATGTGTTCGGCTCGAATGAGGAGATGCTGGCCAAGCTCCAGGCGGGCTCGACCGGCTGGGACGTCTTTGTGCCGACCAATTACACGATCTCGACCTATAAGGGGCTCGACCTTATCGACGCGCTCGATCTCAAGCAGCTGCCCAATTACGACGTCAGCACGCAGGATCAGCGCTTCACCTCGGAAGGCACGATCGACGGCACCGTCTACGCCGTGCCGAAGGACTGGGGCACCACCGGCTTCATCATCAACACCAAGAACGTGACGCAGAATCCCAAGAGCTGGAAGGAATTCTGGGACCTGACCAAGGGACCGCTGACCGGCCGCGTCATGGTGCATGACTATCAGCTCACCACCATCGGCAATGCGCTTAAATATTTCGGCTATTCCTTCAACTCGAATGACGAAAAGCAGCTGGCGGAGGCCGAGAAGCTGATGCTCGAGGCCAAGCCGCATCTCTTCGCCATCAATTCCGACTATCAGCCCTCGATGCGCAACGGCGATGCCTGGATGTCGGTGTGCTGGACCGGTGATGCGACGCAGTTGCATCGCGACCTGCCGGAAATGCAATATGTGATCGGCAAGGAAGGCGGCGAGATCTGGACCGACTACTACGCCATTCCGAAAGTCGCCCCCAACAAGGAGGCGGCCTATGCATTGATCGACTGGCTGCTGACGCCCGAGATCAACGCCAAGGAAGTCCAGGCGCATGGCTATCCCTCGACCGACGCGCGCGCCAACAAGCTGGTGCCGAAGGCGATGCTGGATAATCCGATTCTTTATCCGGCCCAGGATCTGCTGACCAATCTCGAATTCGGCGCCGCCGCCACGCTGACCAATCCGCTGCGCGCCGAGATCATGGCGCGCTTCAAGTCGGCGTGATGCGAAGACGCATGCTTCTTACCCTCGCCCCGCGAAGCGGGGAGAGGGTAGGGGCCCGCCGCGCGAGCGGCGGGAAGGGTGAGGGGCATGCGCGGCGCATGGCCTCTTCCTTCATGCCTTCGTATTCTGAAACTTGATGAAAAGAGCCGCCGTGGCATCCGCGCCAGCCTCCCGATCGAAAGCCGTGACCGCTCTCCTGGTGGCGCCGGCCGGGCTGTTTTTTTTCTTCCTGCTGGTGCTGCCGCTCGTCGTCGTCATCATCTATTCCTTCGGCGCCCGGGCCGATGCCGGCGGCTACGCGCCGGCCTTCACGCTGGAGAACTACGCCAATCTGCCGGCACGCGGCCAGGCCTTCTTCAACACGCTGACGCTGGCGCCTCTGGGCACGCTGCTCACCGTGCTCTTCGCTTATCCGCTGGCCTATTTCCTGGCCGTCAAGGCGAGCCCCAATTCGCGCACCTTGCTCCTGGTGCTGGTGATCGTGCCGTTCTGGACGAGTCAGCTTCTGCGTTACTACGCCTGGATCATGATCCTCGGCTCGAAAGGCATTCCGAGCTGGCTCGCTTACCTGGGCATAGCCGATCTGCGCATCATCAATACGCCCTGGGCCGTGCTGATCGGTGCCGTCTATGGCTTCCTGCCGCTGATGGTGCTGCCCATCTATGTGAGCCTCGAAAAGCTCGACAAGCGCCTGCTCGAGGCGTCCGCCGATCTCGGCGCCGATTCCTGGCGCACCTTCCGGCAGGTGACGCTGCCCTTGTCGCTGCCGGGCGTCGCCACCGGCTCGATGCTGGTCTTCATCCTGCTGATGGGCGAGTATATCCTGCCGCAGCTTCTCGGCGGCGGAAAGGTGTTCTTCATCGGCAATGCACTGGTCGATCTCTTCCTCCAGTCGCGCAACTGGCCCTTCGGCGCCGCCGTCTCCACCGCCCTTGTCGCCATCATGTTCGTGACCATCGTCGTCTATATGCGCTTTGTCCTGAGCCGCGGCGATGTGCGCCGCGCCGCGCTGGTGTAGCCATGCCGCTCCGACTCTACGCCGCCTTCATCTACGTCTTCCTCTACGCGCCCATCGCGCTGATCGTCTTCTTCTCCTTCAATGCCGGACGTTACGCGATGGACTGGCAGGGCTTCTCGCTCGAATGGTACGGCAAGGCCTTCACCAATCCGATCATCGTCAAGGCGCTGGTGACAAGCATCACCATCGCCAGCTGCACGTCGATCATCGCCACCACGGTGGGAACGCTCTGCGCGCTCGGCCTCGAACGCATGCGCGGCTGGCTGCGCCAGCTGTTTGACGCCTTGATCTATATCGCCATCATGGTGCCGGGCGTGGTCATCGGCATATCGACCTTGATCGCCTTCGTGACCGTGTTCGACGCCGTCAATCCGACGCTTGAGGCCATCGGCATGGTGCGGCTGCAAATGGGCCTGTGGACGGTGATCGCCGCTCATGTTCTGTTCAATCTGGCGGTGGTCGTCCTCATCATAAGGGCGCGACTCGCCGGCATGGACCGCAGCCTGGTCGAGGCGTCGGAAGACCTCTACGCCACGCCCTTCGCCACGTTCCGGCAAGTGGTGCTGCCGGCTCTGATGCCGTCCATCCTTGCCGGCCTGCTGCTGTCCTTCACCTTCTCGTTCGAGGACTTCATCATCGCTTTCTTCGTGGCCGGTCCCAATACGACCTTGCCGATCTATGTCTTTTCCTCGATCCGGCGCGGCGTGACACCGGAGATCAACGCCATCGGCACGGCCGTTCTCCTGACGTCGTTGACGCTTCTGATGCTGGCCCAGTTCCTCCTGCGCGCGCGGACAAGATCGCGATGAGTTTACGCATCGGATTATCCGAAAACCGCTGCGCATGGTCGGGTCGAGCCCGATCACAAGCTTTTCGCTCCGATGCTCTATCTCCCGCACTCTCCCGCCGTAAGGGTGGCATCCGCGATCCGCTGCTGAGCGGGGTCGAGCACGCCATAGAAGGTCTCGTAGCTGGCCTTGAGGGCAGCCTTGGCTTTGATCCGTTCACTCTGCCGCTCTTGCAGGACCGCGTCATTCGCGCCGTCGATAGCTTGCGCGCCCCCCATCAGGTCGATCTCCGCCGCCCGCACCTCGCGCACCGCAGCGCGATAGGCCGTGAGGGCCTCGACATAGTCGGACCACGGGCCTTCCTGGCTGGGCGTGACGGCGAGCGCCGCCTTCACCTGACGGATACGTTGCGGAGAACCGAGATCGGATTGCCCGAAGGCGGCGCCCGGAAAAGCGGCGAAGGCCAATAGCGCGGCTCCCGGACCGGCGCAGGCAAGAAGGCTGCGTCTGTTCATCACGCTCATCACCGATCGCGTCCGCGCTTGGCGCGCCCGAATCTGGGCGCCTCCTGGGCGGCGACCTGTCGCGCCGAGGGCAGGACTACCACTTTGGTCCCGATCGGAACACGTTCAAAGAGATCGGCGACATCCGCATTGAGAAGCCTGATGCAGCCGGACGACACCGCCCTGCCGATGCTCTGCGGCTGTGACGTGCCATGGATGCGATAGAGCGTGTCGACCTCGCCCTGGTAAAGATAAAGGGCGCGAGCACCCAGCGGATTCTCGGGTCCACCCGGCATGCCGCCCGCCCATTGTGCCGCGAGATGGTCGCGGGCAACCATCTCCTTGGGCGGCACCCAACGTGGCCACATCGCCTTTCGGCGGATGATCGCGCTGCCCGACCATTCGAAACCTTGCTTGCCGACGCCTATGCCGTAACGCTGGGCGCGTCCACCGGATAGAGTGAAATAGAGCTGGCGCGCATCGACATCGATAATGATCGTGCCCGGTGGCTCGGGGGTCTCGTAGGCGACCTCCTTGCGCCGGAAGCGGCGCGATACCTTGCGCACATCATCATAGGCAATGGGGAACAGCTCCACCTCGGCGCCGGCCGCCACGCCTGTTTGCGGTGCCACGGGCGTGACGGGATGGGCCCCCGGCACCACGACGTCCGTCGTCGCGAAGGTGGAACGTCCCGTCGTCGCGAGCGACACGAGGCCGGCCAGCGATGGCAGAAGCACCGAGCGCAGCATGGTGCGCCGGCTCACCATCTCTGGTTTGCGCTTTCTATCCGGACAAAGCATCGATGACCTCGTTTGTTGGGATCAGGGAGTAGCAGAATTGCGTGGCTTTTACATGGTCTTGGGGGCGCCGAAGAGGATGTCATCTAGCGGGCCTCGAACTGGGCTTGAAGTGTTTCGCCGGTCGCCAGCTCGACGAAGACCGAGACCGACGCACCGAGGAGCATGGGGGCGGGCAGATTGGCGGACAGCCAGTTCTCGCCGTCCGGGCGCAAGGGAATCCGGAGTTGCTGCTCCCGCTGGATGATGGTGGCATAGGCGGCGCTGCCGGCGGCGCGAATGGGCTTCTGCCGGGCGTCCGACAAAGCGAAAATGATCGATTCATAAGCAGGGCCGCCGATGAACTCGATATGCCGGTTCGCGGCTTCGATGAGCTGCCCGCCATTGATGCCGATACCCGAATGGGCCAGCGCAGGCGAAACCAGGATCATGCAAAGTCCGACGCCAAGAGCCCGAATTGTCAGTAGCATAGCTTGATCCTCGATAAGACGGCGTAGCCTGGATGGCACGCGGCCCTGTCGGGACTCAGGCGTGCCCGTTGTCCGTGAGGATCGATCTCGGCGGCCGCTTCAGCCCTTCACCTGCCAGCGTTTCCGGCCATTGGTCGGAAAGGACGCTTGACTGGTGTCGGCGCGCAGCAGGCGGCTCATCCGCACTGCCGGTCACGATGAAACTGGCGACACAGGTGAAACTGCAACAACTCCGCATAGCGTTAAATGGAGTCTGCTTGGAAAGGTCGTCGCCGGCACCGAGCATCGGACCATCATGGCCGGTCAGGTCGGCGATAGCCGCCGCGGTCGATGCGCAGGATGATGAACCGGCCTGCGCCGCGCCCGCGAACAGGAGGGCGAACAGAATCATGATCGACAGGGGGATCGCCACCCATCTGCGCCATGATTTCTGTTTGGCCATAGACATATTTCCTTGCGTGCCCGGAGCTTGTGGCGGAATTCTGACAGTTCCCACTGGTGAACGCGCATGCGCCGAGGGTCGGGATATGACGGCAATCACCCCGTGCCGTCAAGACTCGAGCCCGCCCTTCGATGATCACCTTTGCGCTAGTTCCTGTCGGCGCCAGCCCGGGCAGCGGCGGATCGCATGCGTCACTTTGAAGTCTGGCGATGGGCTCCGGTTCGTCGTTGTCTGCGCCGCAAGATGCATGACGAGGTGTAGTGATTTGAAGAGCTTTTTACAACTCCCGGCTTCGGTGTTCTCTCTGGCGCTCGTCGTCGCATTGCCTACGGCGCCCAATGCGGCCCTCGCGCAGCAGGAGAACGCGGCCCGGCAGAGCTACGCGACCATCAGCAGCGCGCAATTGGCCCAGATGATGGAGAAGAAGGATTTTCTGCTGATCAACGTCCATATCCCTTATGAGGGCGAGATCGAAGGGACGGATGCGTTCATTCCTTTCGACAAGATCGCGGATAATCCAGCAGCACTCGCCGGCGACAAAAATGCGCGGATCGTACTTTATTGCCTGATGGGAGGAATGAGCGAGAAAGCGGCAGGCGATCTCGCTCGCCTGGGCTACACGCAGGTTTCCCATCTTGCCGGCGGCATGCGGGATTGGCGAGCAAGCGGCTACCCGATCATCGAGAACAAGTGAAGTTGACTTCGAATAGGCGCTGAACTGTCATTTTATCCCAGGCGGTGCTTTTGTTTCCACGCAGGTGTCGAGGCGCCCCAGTATTCGATGGTGAAAAAACGTCAACGCATTTGGAAAAGAGGAAGAATGGATATATTGTCGACGGTGGCTACCTAGAGTTTTCATGTCATCGCAGTCGGGCTTTGGGGGCAGGGCTCTGGAATGGTTCGGGAGCAACCATGAACCGACATGACCCTGAAGCGTCTGCCGTCTTCACGGCAGGGGATCATACGGAACCTGTGCCCGCGCCGGAGCGAGATCATGGTGGCATTCAATCCGTCGATATCGGCATGACCGTGCTCAAGGCCCTCGCCTCGGCCAGGGGGCCGATGTCGCTGAAGGAGATCGGCGCGGCCTGCGGCATGGCACCCAGCAAGGCTCATCGCTATCTGCACAGCCTGGTCGCGGGCGGCCTGGTCTCGCAGCAAAGACGGTCCGGAAAGTATGATCTCGGTCTCTTCGCCTTGCGCCTGGGCGTATCCGCCATACGCCGCATCGATGTCGTCAACCGGGTCAGCGATCATCTCGAGGACCTGGTCGATCAGCTCGATATGCCGGCGCATGTCGCGATCTGGAGCCATGAAGGACCAATCGCAGTGCGCTGGCAGCGCACGCCCGATTCCCTGATTTCTCCCGACGTGCTGGGCTCGACCTTTCCGTTGCTGCGCTCGGCGACTGGAAATGTATTCCTCAGCCATATGCCGGCGCGCCTCACCCGCCCCTTCGTCGAGAGCGAGATTCAGAAGGAGAGAGAGCTCGAGAATGCCATCGATTTCGATGTCGACGGCATCACCCGGACGGTGCGCGAGCAGGGATACGCCATGACGCTCGGCACCTTTGTGCCGGACTACCTCGGCATCTGCGCCCCCATCGTGAACTGGGATGAGGAAATATGCGCCGCCGTCACCGTCGTGGGCCGCCTGACCCGCGATCCCGAGCAGCGCCGCCTCGCTGCCCGGCACCTCACCGATTTCTGCAAGACCCTGTCGGCGGCGACGCGCTGAGCGGCCCCGCTGGAGTTGCGAATAGGTCAGGGTGATTTCTGCGCGGGCAAATTCAGTCGCAATTTCAGGGCTTTGAGACCAGATCCAGCCGATTGCGGGAGGCTTGAAGGGTCTCCTGGAGACTGGCTTCTTGTTTGCGCCGCGCGGGCGTGCAAACTGGCGCCATGCAGCCATTGCGCTTTCTGATCATCGACGATCATCCGCTTTTCCTGGAAGCCCTCGAAATGGCGCTGCATGTCGCCTTTCCCATGGCACGGGTGGAAACGGCGGATTCGATCGAAGCCGCGCATCTGGCGCTCGCCAAGGGCGCTAGGCCGGATCTGATCCTGCTCGATCTCAAGATGCCCGACATTGCCGGCTTCGAGGGCGTCGTCAGCTTGAAGGCCGCCAGTCCACGCACGCCGCTTTGCATCATTTCTTCCATTTCGGGCGAGGAGATCGTTCATCAGCTGCGCGATCTCGGCGCCGCAGGCTTCATCAACAAGAGCGAGAAGCGCGAGAAGATCATTGCCGCCGTGCGCCAGTTGCTCGACGGCAAACTTCATTTCGGTGTGGCGGCCGACATGCCGGTGCTGCCAGGCGTCGCGGCGCGTCAACGCGAGATCGACATCCTGGCGCGCCTGCGCGAGCTGACGCCGCAGCAATACAAGGTGCTGACCCTCATCTGCGAAGGCAAACTCAACAAGCAGATCGCCTATGAGCTCGACATCGTCGAGACGACCGTGAAGGCGCACATTACTTCGATCTTCAAGAAACTCGCGATCCACAACCGCACCCAGGCGGTGCTGATCATGCAGAGGCTCAAATTGCAGGGGCTGGCCGTGGATCAGCCGGAGAGTGTCATGGAGCTGGAGCCGTCCCGTGCCGGCTAGACAGGGATTCTCCGCCGCTTCGGATCCCGCCATGGCTGTGGCCGAGTTGTTGCGCCAGATCGACCAGCCCGCCATGGCGCTGGTGATCGTTTTCGCTTCGCCCAGCTACGACCGCGCCGTTTTGGCCGAGGCGATCGGAAGGCTCATGCCGGGCGTCGTGGCCATCGGCTGCACGACCGCCGGCGAGATCACCTCCGAGGGTTATCGCGAGAATACGTTGACGGGGGTCAGCATGGGCGGCGCCGACTACCGTGCCAGCATCCGGCTGATCGCCGGTCTCGATCGCTTCCGCATGGAACAGGGCAATTTGGTCGTGCAGGAGCTCTTCGCCGATCTGGGCCTGGCGCCGCTTTCGGTGCGCGCGATCCCGCATCAGACCTTCGGCATGCTGCTCATCGACGGCTTGAGCCGGCAGGAGGAGATGGTCGTCTCCTCGATCAGCCGTTTCCTCGATCCTGTTCCGCTTTTCGGCGGTTCGGCCGGCGACGGCCTCGATTTCGGCACGACCTGGGTCTTTGCCGAGGGCGCTTTCCATACCAATGCCGCGGTGCTGGCGCTGATCGAGACGGAATGCCCGTTCAGTGTGTTCAAGCACGATCATTTCCGCCCGACCGAAAAGAAGATGGTGGTGACCGAGGCCGATCCGGTGCGCCGGCTGGTGATGGAGATCAATGCCGAGCCCGCCGCCCCTGCCTATGCGAAGATGGTGGGGCTCGACGAGCGTCAGCTCAACCCGATGACCTTCGCCGCCTATCCGGTCGTCGTCAGGGTCGGCGGCGAATATCATGTGCGCTCGATCCAGAAAGTCGAGGCGGACGGGTCGCTTCGCTTCTACTGCGGGATCGATGAGGGCCTTGTCCTCACCGTCGCCGACGGCGACGATATCGCGCGGAATCTCGATGCCGCGCTGACCAGGCTCGCCGACGAGCTGGGATCGCTCGACCTCATCCTCGGCTTCGACTGCATCCTGCGCCGCCTCGAGGCCGAGCAGAAGCAGAAGAGCCTCGCCGTCTCGCAGGTGCTGAAGCGCCATGGGGTCGTCGGCTTCAGCACCTATGGCGAGCAATACCGCTCGATGCATGTCAACCAGACCTTCACCGGTGTCGCCATCGGCGGGGGCAGGCGCAAGGCGGAGGAACCACGCGCGCCATGACGCAAGCCGCCGAAGAGCCGGAAGTCCGCCTGCGCAAGCTCGAGAAGATCAACCGGGCGCTGATGAACCGCGTCGAGCGTTCGATGGATTTTTCCGGCAACGGTTTTTCGCTGTTCCAGACGGCGATCCTGCTCGAGGGCCAGGTCAGCGCCCGGACCGGCGATCTCAAGCGCACGCTGGAGGACCTGTCCGACGCCTATGCGCGCCTCGAGGATGCCCGCGACGACGCGGAAATCGCCAAGCAGAATCTCACCTCGGCGATCGAGGCGGTGAGCGAGGGCTTCGCGCTTTTCAACGACGCCGAAGAGCTCGTGATGTGCAATGCGCCGTTCCGGTCACTTCTGCCGGACATCGCCGCAAGGCTCGAGCCCGGCACATCCTTTCGACGCATCGCGGAGAGCTTCTCGCGGAGCCGCTTCCTGGTGCTCGACCAGCAGAAGAGCGCCGAGGCCTGGTGCGTGGGGCGCATCGAGCTGTTTCGCAAGCCGCATGCCTCTTTCATCCAGCAGCTTTCCGGCGACCGCTGGATCCAGGTCTCCAACAAGAAGACCGGCGCCGGCGCCACGGTCGTGTTCCAGACCGACATCACCGATATCGTGCGGGGCGAGAGGCTGAGACGCGAGCGCGAGCTCGATGAGCAGTCGCGGCTCCTGCAGGCGACCCTCGATCATCTCCCGCAGGGCATCTGTATGTTCTCCCGGGACCTGCGGCTGAAGGCCTGGAACCATCGTTTCGTCGATCTCCTGAGCCTGCCGCTGCGCCTGGTGGCGCCGCTCGCCGGCTTCGATCGCCTGTGGGACTGGGTCAGCAAATCTGTCTTCGCGTTCGACCGCGCCGGCGCCTTGCGGGTCCAGGAGTGGTCGCGCAACCCGTCAGCCGATCTCGATCCGGTCGAGCTCGTCAAGAGTGACGGCACGATCCTGAGGGTCAGCGGCAATGTCATGCCCGATGGCGGCATCGTGGTGAGTTTCGCCGATGTCACCGACGAGCGCCGTGCCAGCGACGCTTTGCGCGAGGCGAAGGAGACGCTGGAGCAGCGCGTCGAGGAGCGCACCGCCGCCTTGACCCGCGAGGTGATGGAACGGCGCGCCATCGAGGTGGAGTTGATCCAGGCGCGCGACACCGCCGAGGAACTGACCAAGAGCAAGACGCGTTTCCTCGCGGCCGCGAGCCATGACGTGCTGCAGCCGCTCAATGCGGCGCGGATCTTTTTATCGCTGTTGAGCGGCACGGGACTCGATGCGCGCCAGGTCCATTTCGCCGGCAAGGTCGATATGGCTTTCGGCTCGGTCGAGGAGGTGCTGAGCACGCTGCTCGACATTTCCCGCTATGATAGCGGCAGCGTCGAGGCCAATGTCGTGCCCTTGTCGGTGGCCGAGATCCTGGCGACGCTCGCCGCCGAGTTCCAGCCCTTGGCCGATCAGAAGCAGTTGAAGCTGCGCTGCGTGCCGTCTGAGCTCTTCGGGCTGAGCGATGCGCGCCTCCTGCGCCAGATCATCCAGAACCTGGTCGCCAATGCCGTGCGCTACACGGCGAAGGGGGGCGTGCTTCTGGGCGCGCGCCGGCGCGGAATGATGATCTCCATCGAGGTCTGGGATACCGGGCCCGGCATCCCCGAGGACAAGCGCGATTTCATCTTCGAGGAATTCCGGAGGCTCGGCCAGGATCTGCCCGATACGCCGAAAGGGGCGGGCTTAGGCCTTGCCATCGTTCGGCGCATCGCCAGGCTGCTCGATCACAGGATCACCGTCGCCTCCCATGTGGGCAAGGGGTCGCGCTTTGCGATCGAGCTGCCGGCCTGTGCCGCGCCGACGCGGGTGATCGCGCCCCAGGTCGTGACGGAGCGGCTGCCGGTGGACCTCGCCCATTTCACCGCCATCGTCATCGAGAACGACCTCGCCATCCTCGAAGGCATGCTGGAGCTTTTGCAGGAAGGCGGCATGCGCGCCATTCCCGCGGTATCGGCGGGCGAGGCGCTCGAGACGCTGCAGAGCCTCGACAAGACACCCGATCTCATCATCGCCGACTATCATCTCGATCAGGGAACCGGTGCCGAGGCGATCGAGGCCTTGCGGCGCGCCGTCGGCCATCAGGTGCCGGCCATCGTGGTGACGGCGGACCATAGCGCCAAGGTCCAGGCTGAGATTGGCGGCAGCGGAATCGCCTATCTGCGCAAGCCGATCAAGACCGGCGATCTCTTCGCGCTCATCCACAATGTGATCGCGTTGTAATCCGGGCTTAAGCGGCTTCGACGATCCGGATCTCGAGCTCTTTGCCAAGCGCGCGCACGGCGCTGTCGATCTGGTCGAGCCTGGACTCATGGTCGAGATCCAATAGCCTGTCCACTTGCGGAGCATGAACACCCAGCTTCCTGGCAAGATCGGCTTTCCGGGTGCCGGTTTTGATCATGAGCTCATAGAGCGCCAGCTTGGCCGCGACGAGGGTAGACAA
The DNA here is from genome assembly GCF_011046735.1 of Nordella sp. HKS 07. NCBI lineage: Bacteria > Pseudomonadati > Pseudomonadota > Alphaproteobacteria > Hyphomicrobiales > Nordella > Nordella sp. HKS 07. The sequence continues at coordinate 3,347,203 of NZ_CP049258.1, forward strand.
ATAGGCATAGGGCTGGCCCCGTCTGGCCTGCGAGGGTTTGGGGATTTTCTCCCTGTCGCTGATCCGGCCCTGCATCACGGTAGCGATGGCATCAGCAGCCCGGATCAGAGCGTCAGCCTTGTCTTCGCCAAACGTGGTCAGCTCGGGGAAGTCCGGCGCCGTCACGAGGAGAGTACCATTGCTGTCCTTCTTGAGGATCACTGGATAACGCAGCACTATTTGTCCTCCTTCAGATCCAGGTCTTTCAGTATTTTGAGCCACAAGCCTTTGCCGATTTCCTTGGACCCTCCATGCTGAGGAAGAACCGATTTGAGATTTCCGCGCCGGACAATCAGATGGCCGCCCTTGCCGGGTTCGAATCGGCAGCCCAGTCGGGAAAGAAACCGCCTCGCTTGGCTGCTGTTCATGGCATATCACAACAGAAGTGTTTATTAAACATATATGTTGCTTCGAGAAGAATGCTAGCCATGCGAGATTTCTCCTCTTTGTACGCTGGGTTAGTGAAAATCCCGGCTCTTGACGAGGGCGGGCGGGGCCATTTCGAACAGATCGCCTTGCCGCAGCTTGCGCAATTCGGCGGTGAGGTCGACGAAGCGCTCGGCGATGACATGGATGACGAGGCCTTCGCGCTGCAGCCGGCCGCGTATGGCGAGGAACTCGCCCGTCATCACCACCCGCCGGTTCTCCGCCAGGACCTGCGGCCAGACGATGATATTGGCGATACCGGTCTCGTCCTCGAGGGTGATGAAGACGACACCTTTGGCGGTGCTCGGCATCTGCCGCATGAGGACGATGCCGGCGACGGTGACCTTGGTATTCTGCTTAAGGGTCTCGGCGCGATGGGCGGCGCTGGTGATGGCGCCGAGCTTCTCGAGATCGGCGCGGAAGAAGCGGCAAGGATGCGCCTTGAGCGAAAGCCCCGTGGTCTCATAGTCATCGATCACCTCTTCGCTGAGCTGCATCTGGGGCAAGGCGATCGAGGGTTCGTGGAACAGCCCGTCCTCGATATGAGGCGCAAAGAGCGGCAGATTGCTGGCGGAGGCGATGCCCGGCGTCGGCTCGGAGTCGATATCGAGCCGGCTCAGGCGCCGCATGGCCCAGAGCGCGTTGCGGCGGTCGAGCCCAAGTGAGGTGAGCGCATCGGCTTCGGCGAGCCTCTCCAAGGTGAAGCGTGCCGCGCCGCTGCGGCGGGCGAGCTGCTCGAGGCTCGAATAACCATTGCCCCGCCGGGCGACGAGCTTTTCATTCACCTCCTCTTCCTTCAGGCCGCCGATCTGGCGGAAGCCGAGCCGCACCGCCGAACGCTCCTTCGAGAGGCGTTCGAGCGTGCAGTCCCAGTGGCTGTCATTGATGTCGACGGGCCTGACCTCGACATCATGCTCGCGCGCGTCGCGCACCAGCTGCGCCGGCTGATAGAAGCCCATGGGCTGGCTGTTGAGGATGGCGGCGCAGAACACATCCGGGTGATGGCATTTGATATAGGCCGAGGCATAGACGAGCAGCGCGAAGCTAGCGGCATGGCTTTCCGGAAAGCCATATTCGCCGAAGCCCTCGATCTGGCTGAAGCAGCGTTCGGCGAAGTCCTGGTCATAGCCGCGTCGGGTCATGCCGGTGATGAACTTGTCGCGGAAGGTCCTGACCGAGCCCTTGTTGCGGAAGGTCGCCATCGAGCGGCGCAGGCGATCGGCATCGTCATGCGAGAAGCCCGCCGCGGTGATGGCGATCTGCATCGCCTGCTCCTGGAAGAGCGGCACGCCCATGGTCCGCTTAAGGACTTCCTCCAGCTCATTGGCCGGGCCGAAAGCGGGATCGGGCGAGGGATAGACGGTCTTCTCGATGCCGTCGCGCCGCTTGAGATAGGGATGCACCATATTACCCTGGATAGGCCCGGGCCGCACGATGGCCACTTCGATCACGAGATCGTAGAATTTCTCGGGCTTGAGCCGCGGCAGCATCGACATCTGCGCCCGGCTTTCGACCTGGAACACGCCGACGGAATCGGCCTTCGACAGCATCTCATAGGTCGCCGGGTCTTCGTAAGGCAGATCGTCCAGCGTGTAGTAGGGCTTGCGGTACTGGATGCGCAGCATTTCGAGGGCGCGCCTCAGGCAGCTCAGCATGCCGAGCGCCAGCACATCCACCTTCATGAGGCCGAGCGCGTCGATATCGTCCTTGTCCCATTCGATGAAGGTGCGGTCCTCCATTGCGGCATTGCCGATGGGCACGGTCTCTGAGAGCGGCTTCTGGGTGAGCACGAAACCGCCGACATGCTGGGAGAGATGGCGCGGGAAACCGATGAGCTCATTGGCGATGTCGACGGCCTGGCGGATCTTCCCATTGTCAGGATCGAAGCCGGCTTCGCGTATATACTGATCGGGCATGTGGTCGCCATAGCCCCAGATCGTCTTGGCGAGTGCGGCGGTGACGTCCGGCGTCAGGCCCAGCGCCTGGCCCACTTCGCGAATGGCGCGGCGCGAGCGGTAATGCACGACAGTGGCGCAGATGGCGGCGCGCTCGCGCGTATAGCGCACGTAGATATATTGAATGACCTCCTCGCGCCGCTCATGTTCGAAATCGACATCGATATCGGGGGGCTCGTTGCGCGCCTGTGAGATGAAGCGCGAGAAGAGCAGCTTGGTCGATGTCGGATTGACCTCGGTGATGCCGAGACAATAACACACCGTGCTGTTCGCCGCCGAGCCGCGCCCCTGGCAGAGAATGTATCTGCTGCGCGCGAAGGCGACGACATCATGCACGGTGAGGAAATAGCGGGCATAATCGAGTTCCTCGATGATGCGCAATTCCTCGCGGATGTTTTTGGCGACATCCTCGGGCACTCCTCCCTTGTAGCGTTTGGCCGCTCCCTTCCAGGCGAGATCGGTGAGATGCTCCTGCGGCGTCTTGCCGGGCGGCACCGGCTCGTCGGGATATTCATATTTGAGATCGTCCAGGGAGAAACGGCAGCGCGCCGCGATCTCGGCGCTGCGCCGGACGGCCTCCTCATGGCCGGCGAAGAGATGCAGCATCTCGGCTTCCGACTTGAGATGACGCTCGGCATTGGCGTCGAGACGGAAGCCCGCTTCCGTGATGGTGCATTTCTCGCGGATGCAGGTGAGCACATCGGCGAGCGGCCGCCGCTCCGGCCGGTGATAGTGGACGTCATTGAGGGCGACGAGCGGCGTGCCGTGCTGGTGCGCGCATTCGGCGAGACGGGCGAAGCGCTGCCTTTCATCGCCCTTATGACGATGAACCATGCCGAGAAAGACCTGCGCCGGCGCTGCGCCGGCAAGCTTTACCAGCTGCGTCTTGAAGGCGCTGGTGAGCTTGTCCGGCGGCAGCACGATCAGCATCTGGCCTTCGCGCGCGCCGCAGATCTCATCGAGGCCTATATGGCATTGGGCTTTTTTGGCGCGCCGGTTTCCGTCCGTCAGCAGGCGGCAGAGCCGGCCATAGGCGGCGCGATCGGTCGGATAGGCCAGCACCTGGAAACCGTCCGTCGTGACCAGCCGCACGCCGGGAAGGAATCTTATTTTCCGGCCTTTGGCCTCCGCATGAGCGCGCACCACGCCGGCGAAACTGTTGCGGTCGGCTAGGCCGATGGCGGCAAGGCCGAGCTCTTTGGCGCGTTCGACCATCTCGTGGGGATGCGAGGCCCCGCGCAGGAAGGAGTAGTTGCTGGTGACGGCGAGCTCGGCATAGGCCATGACGGCGCCTCACGCGAAGAAGCCATGGACGAACCAGCGCGGCGCATCGGTCTCACGCCCATAGAGGCCTTCGCGATAGAGCCAGAAGCGCTGGCCCGCGTCATTCTCGAGGCAATAATAATCGCGGGTCGGCGCAAACACGCTGCTGCGCCACCATTCGGGCGCGATGCGTTCCGGCCCTTGCGCGGCGGCCACGCTATGAAACTTGCCGCGCCAGCGGAATTGCCGGGGCGGCCCGTCGGGGATGAGGGCGATGACATCCGCGCGCTCCGCCTGTGGCAGAAGAAGCGTTGGTCGCGAGCGGTCCGCATCAGCTGTGGGCCAGGCGGCTTTTACGCTGTCCGCCTTGACCAGGATTTCGGCGCGTTCGGGAATATGGCTTTCGACGGGCTTGAGCTGCCGCACGCTGTCGGCGCCGAGGCGCTGGCGCAGCGCATCGAGAAGGCGCGCATGATTTTGCGCGTCTTCCTGGTGATCGCCGGACGATGCGAGATCGCCTTGTTCGCTGTGGATGGTTTCGGCGGCGGTGACGGAGAGGCTGACGCAGTCGAAACCGAAGCCGGCTTCGAGCCCGCGCGTCTGGCCGTCGAGCTTGAGGGTGATGAGGCGGGCGATATAAGCCGGGTCGCGCGTCGGTGCGGCAAGCCCCAGATCGAGCTGGCGCATTTCGCCATCGACGCGATAGAGGCCGAGGCGCAGAGCGCGGATGCCGACGCCGTCGCGCTCGAGAGCGGGAACGAGACGTGCCACGAGTTTCCTGGCCGTGGCGACGACGATCTCCTGCGTGAAGATCGGATCGAGAAAGGAGCGTTGCGCATGATAGACGGGCGGTGGTGCGATATAATGCAAGGCCTCCGGCCGGAGACCGAAGGCCTGGTCGAGGCGAATGAGCAGCTCCTTCTCGAAGCGCGCCGCGAAGGCCGCGCGCGGCGCGTCGATGAGCATGCCGATGCGCTTGAAGCCGAGGCGGTGCAAGGCTTCATGGGTTTCGGGACCGAGCCGCAAGGCCCTGATGGGAAGCGGGCTCAGCGCTTCTTTCTCCCGCCCTTCGGCCAAGGAAAGCGGCAGAGCGGCGCCATGGTGAGAAAGCGCCCAGGCCGCGCCCGGCGTGCCGGCAATGGCGCAGCGCGCGCTGAGATGGAATTTGCCGAGACGCGTGATGAGGTCCTCGAGCAAGGCATCCTCGCCGCCGAAGAGATGCGCGGCCCCGGTGATGTCGAGAAAGAATCCGTCACCGCCATTTTCACTTCCCCAGGGCGAGACGGCGGGCGCATAACGTGTCGCCCACAGCGCCAGGCGGCGGAGTGCCTGCGCATCCTTGTCGGCCTCGAGCAAGCGGGCCTGCAGCAGGCCGCCGGCCTTGGCGCGGGCATCGCTCAAGCCCTGGCCGGCGAACAGACCGAGCTTCTCGGCGGCCGGATTCGTGGCGGCGATGCGCGGGCCACCCGACGCCTCGATGGTCAGGACGAAAGGCCGGTCAGGCGCTATATCGCCCGACGGCCCCTGCGCTGTCAGGAAGCGCAGGACGGGCCATCGTGGCAGCCAGACGGAAACGATGCGACGCATTTACCCACTCCAACACCCACTCACCACTCGACCCATTGCGGCAGCGCTCGAGCATCACGCGCCAACACAAATCCAGAATTCCGCCCGTCGTATCGCGCCGGGCCGGGGCCGAGGCGATCCGCCAACGCGTCTCGGCCGCGCTCGCGGCACCCGATCCAGGCGGCCGCAGTAGCAAAAGCGGCCGCTTCGCCTCGCGCGCGGCAAGGCTGAGGCGCTGGCTCGTCTTGAGATCGAAATTCTGCGCCAGGAGTCCGAGCGTCACCGGGGCTGCGCCTGAGCGCAGGGTCTCCTCGATCGCCCAGAAAGCATCCTTGTCGTTGCGCGCCTCGACAAGAGTGACGCGACCGGGATCGAGTCCGAGCGCGTTCAGGCCATGACCATGAAGCCGGCCGGCGGAGGCAAGGCTCTGCGCCGAACCGATGACGAAGACCGGCTCTGAGGAACTGAGCGAGATCGTGAGTGCCACGAGAAAGCCGAAAGCCGCCGGCAGGTCTTCCGGTGTCGCGGCATGGATCTCATGCAGGCTTTCGAGCGAGAGGCCTTGCCGGGGCAGATATTTGTCGAGCGGCAGCTCGAAGGAGAAGAACCGGCTTTTAGCCGAACGGCCGAGAGGCGGGGCGAGAAGCCGGCGCAATTCCTCCAGGCTGGCAGGCTTTGCGGGCCGCCGCCGGGCAGGCTGAGGAGGGATCGCCGGGACAAATTCCATGCGAGTCTATTAGAACGAAAAGAGAACAAAAACAACATGAAAGCCCGCTGATCCGGATTCAGCCTATCCTGCTGGAATCGCTCGCTTTCGAGGCCTCCCGCCTCACTCCTGCGGATCCCGCGCCCGCATCAGGGGCGTGGGGTCGGTCGCGGGCGTCGGGATGGCGACGCCGATGCGGGCGAGCGTATAGCGCACGCGGCGCAGCGCCTCCCGGGCTTTGGCGCCGAGCTTCACCGCGACGCCGGCGGCGATCGTGTCGATCACGGCCAGATGCGCATAGCGCGACGGCGTCGGCACCAGCACATTGTCGCCCTCGGCGATGGTGATCGCGATGACGATATCGGCGGCTTTGGCGAGCGGCGTTCCCGGCCGCGTCAGCGCGATGGTGCGGGCGCCGAAGGAGCGGGCGATCTCGATCGCCTCGATCACCGGCTTCGTGCGGCCGCTGTTGGAGATCGCGAATGCCGTGTCGCCGGGTTTCAGCGTCGCCGCCGACATGCGCTGCTGATGCCCGTCGCTATAGGCGGAGACCGCGAGCCCCAAGCGGAATAACCGCAGTTTCGCATCCTCGATCATGGCGGCCGAGCCGCCCCCTTGGCCATAGATATCGATCCGCCGGCTTTCCGCCAAAGCCGCGATCGCCTGGCCGATCGTCTTCGTGTCGAGCTGGTCGAGACATTCGCGCACCGAGCCCGCCGCGCGCATCATGATCGTCTGGGCGAGCTGGCCGATATCATCGTTGAAGGCGCGGTCCGATTTGAGATAGGCCGACGCCACGGTGAGCGTGGTCGCCAGCCTGATCTTGAATTCGGCGAAGGACCCGCAGCCGACCGAGCGGCAGAAGCGGGTGACGGTGGGCTGGCTCACTTTCGCCTTCCTGGCGAGATCGGCGATCGTCATGCGGGTGGCGGCTTCGTAGTCGCGCCCGACGATCGCCGCGACGCGGCGCTCCGACGGGGACAAATCGCTTTCTATACGCTCGATGCGCGAGACGATGTCGATCGCCGGTGGCTGCTCGCCTGAATTCTCGCTGCGTCGCCGCGCCATTTCCTGTCCTGTGGCCCCGGTCTGTTTCGTAAATAAATTACAGGCTTTTGACCATCGAGCAAGCGATCACCTCGTAGCGGCGCAATTTTACTCGCTTCCTCACCACGGGTCGGCTAATGCGTGCCACTAGGCTATTGCAGACTCTGAAATTTTGTAACATGATTTGACAAAATAGAAAAAGCGACGACACGATTGTCGTCGAGGGCCGGAAACATGATGGATGCGACGCCTATGCGCAGCGTACCCAGCGCTTCGGACAAGACAGCGCCCAAGATGGTCATTGCGGGCGCCACAAAATATTACCAGACCCGCACCGGCGCGGTGCATGCGCTCGACAATGTGTCGCTCGATGTACGAGACGGCGAGTTCCTCTGCATATTGGGGCCTTCGGGCTGCGGAAAATCGACCCTGCTCTGGTCGATGGGCGGCCTGCACGAACTGACCAGCGGCGAAATCAGGTTCGGGCATGAGAAGATCACCAAGCCGCATCCTGAGATCGCCATGATCTTCCAGGACGCCAATCTTCTCCCCTGGCGCAATCTTGCCGCCAATATCGCTCTGCCCTTCGAGCTCAAGCGCAAGCCACCCGATCAGGCGCGTATCAACAAGCTGCTCGAACGCGTCAATCTGAAAGGATTCGAGACGAAGTTCCCGCGCGAATTGTCGGGCGGCATGCAGCAGCGCGCCTCCATCGTGCGCAGCCTGTCGGTCGACCCGTCGCTGCTTCTGATGGACGAGCCGTTCGGCGCGCTTGACGCCTTCACCCGCGACGAGATGAACCTGCTCATCCAGGAAATCTGGATGGAGACCGGCAAGACCATCGCCTTCGTCACCCATTCCATTTCGGAAGCGATCTTCCTGGCCGACCGCGTCGCCGTCATGTCGGCAAGGCCCGGGCGTATCGCCACCATCTTCGACATCGACATACCGCGCCCGCGTCCGGTCGAGATCCAGACGCGGCCGGATTTCATCGAACGCGTATTGCATATCAAGGCGAGCATCGATCACGGTCGCAGCCCCAGTGAAGGGCTGGCGATCACTTAGAGCACATCCCGCCAAAACTACAGACTTTGGCAATAAGGATTGCTCCAAGACAATTCGGAAACGATCGGGACATCGCTCAAGGGAGGAATAAGAGGTGGACAAGGCGCTGGGCGACAAGATTCCGGAATTCAACCGGAAGAAGGCCGGCGGAGGCGGCGACGGTGTCGGCCTGTCGGGCGCGTCCCTGGGCCTCGGCGATCACCGCACCAAGGTCGAGACCCTGGTCATCATCCTGGTGGCGGTGGTGATCATCGGCGGCGCCGAGTTCCTGCTCAAATGGTTCAATGTGCCACAATATGTGCTGCCCACGCCGAGCCTGATCGTCACGGCGCTGTTCACCGAGTGGAAATTCATCCAGTGGCATCTCTTCATCACGCTCTATGAACTATTGACGGGATTCGCCATCGGCGCCTCGATCGGCTTCATCCTTGCCGCCGTCATCACCCAGTTTCCCTTCGTCGAGAAGATCGTCACGCCTTACATATTGCTGCTGGTCACGACACCGATGCTGGCGCTGGTGCCGCTCCTCATTCTCAAGCTCGGCTTCGGCAGCGAGCCGCGCATCATCGCGGTGGCGCTTGCTTCCGGCCCGATGGTGATGATCAATTCGGCGACCGGTTTCCGGCGCGTCGATCTCGCCAAGATCGCGCTTGCCCGCTCCTTCGGCGCCTCGACCTTCCAGATCTTCACCAAGATCCGCATACCCATGGCGATGCCGATGATCATCGTCGGTCTCATGGTCGGTTCGATCTTTGGTCTCTTGACCACGGTGGGCGCCGAGATGGTGGGGGGTGCGGAAGGCCTCGGCAACCGCCTCACTTATTACTCGGCCCTGATCCGCATGCCGCAATTCTTCGCCATCATCCTCATCCTGGCCATCATCGGCATATCGATCTACGTGCTTTTTTACTGGATCGGCAAGAAATGGGCGAGCTGGGAGGCGTAAACGGAGAGCTCGGACTCAAAACAAGAAAGAGAAGTGCGTGACCGGATAACACGACAGCACATAACGGAGGAAACCAGACATGACTCGCATGATGATTGGACGGCGCCGCCTGCTGAGCCTGACCGCCGCGGGCGTTTCGGTCGCGGCCTTGGGCGGCCTGGGTGCCCGCAAGGCCCATGCGGCGGATACGGTGCGCTGGGTCTCGCCGCGCGGCACCATCGAAGTACTCGACGACTATCCCTATTGGGTCGGCAAGAAATACGGCTATTTCGGCGATATCGAAACGACGCTTGAGCCCGGTCCGTCCGACGCGACGGCCTGCGTCAAGCTCGTCGATCAGAACCAGGCCGATATGGGTTATCCCTCACCCGGCGTGTTCTCGCTGGGCCTGGCGCAGGGCATTCCGCTGGTCTCGGTCTTCCATATGGGCGGCGCCGATGTGTTCGACTTCGCCTTCCGCAAGGGCGAGAAGCCGGCCGACATCAAAGGCATCGAAGGCAAGACGATCGTGCTGGGTTCCGCCGGCTGGCAATCGATCTGCGATCCCATGCTCAAGGCGGCGGGCGTCGACATTTCCAAGGTGAAATATGTCGATGGCGGCTGGCCGGCCTGGGGCACCGTCCTTTCGCAGGGCAATGGCGACGCGGCTCTGTCCTGGGAAGGCTGGCGCGCCCAGTGGAAAGGCCAGGGACTCGATTTCGACTATTTCCTCGGCCGCAATTTCTCCAAGCTGCCGGCCAACAGCTTCGTCATCCGCAAGGCGGATTTCGAGGATGCGGCGAAGAAGGACCTCTATGCCCGCTATCTCCAGGGCTGGGCAGCCGGCCTCGAATACGGGCGCCAGAATCCGCGCGCCGCGACGCAGATCGTTATGGAGCAGTTCCCGGGATTGTCCTCGCAGATGAATCCCTCCGTCGCGACGGAGTCCATGATGCAACTCGCCAATGTCTTCGCCGGCCGCTGGGACGAGCGCAAGAAATGGGGCTACCACATTCCGGAAAGCTGGCAGCTTTTCTTCGATACGGCGAAGGAGATCGGCCAGATCCAGGGCGACATCAAGGTCGCCGATGTGGTCAAGAACGATCTCGTCGACGCTGCCAACTCCTTCGATGCAGCCAAGGTCAAGGCCGATGCCGAAGGCTTTGCGCTCTCCGACGACTACAAGAAGGTGGATGTCGAGGCGATCAAGGCTAATCTCTAGAAGCATCGGACCGAAAAGCTTGTGGTCGGGCTTGACCCGGCCATGCGAAGCGGTTTTCGGATAATCCGATGCGCAAAACAAAGAAATAGAGCGCCGCGACGATTCCGTCTGAACGTCCGGCGCTCTTGAAGACAAGCGGCGGCGGCCTTGATCGGCCGCCGCCAGCTTCATTCCTTCCATCCGGAGAACGGGGCCCATGTTCGTCTTTGATCATGTCGGCATCACAACCACCATTCCCCAGCCCGACGAGAACTGGGTGGAGCAGAGCCGTGTGTGGGTGACCAATCCGCGCAATCACCCTGAGCATATCGAGTTCCTGCGCTATGCGGAGGGGACGACCGTGCCCGATGTCGTGCGCAATAATCCGCATATCGCCTTCCGGGTTGCCGCGCTGGCGCCTCACATCGAAGGGCAGGAGATCCTGATCCCGCCCTTCATCGTCGGCGACTTCCTGGAAGTCGTGTTCATCCGCAAGCACAACACCGTCTTCGAATACATGCATTATCTCAAAGAAGGCTGGTTCGGGACCTAACCCTTGCCGCGCCCCACATCCGGACAATCCGCTTCATGAGCTACAGGGCCATCTACACCTATGCCTGGGATCTCGCCGAGGAAGGTGTCGGCAAAGCCGCCGACCAGTTCCTGAAGCTCGGTCTCGACACGGTGACCATCGCCGGCAGCTATCATGCCGGCAAGTTCCTCAGGCCGCATGGACGCTCGGGCAAGGTCTATTTTCCCGAGGACGGCACGGTCTATTTCCGTGCGGATCATGCCCGCTATGGCGCGATCAAGCCGATTGCGAATGCGATGCTGAAGGAGCGCGATGTCCTGCGCGAGCTGGTTGACGCCGGCCGGATGGCGGTCAATGTCTGGCTGGTGCTGCTGCACAATACGCCGCTTGGCAGCGCGCACCCCGAAGCCGCGGTCACCAATGCCTTCGGCGACAAATACATTTACAACCTTTGTCCCTCGGCCCCCGCTTCACGCGCATATGCACTGGGCCTCGCAAAGGATGTGACCGAAAGCTACGGCGTTTCGGGGATATCGGTCGAGGCAGCCGGCTTCCTCCCCTATGCGCATGGTTATCACCATGAATTCGCGCTCAACGCGTCCAACCGCTGGCTCGACGGCATGCTGGGCCTGTGTTTCTGCGATCACTGCGTGAAGGGTGCCGAGAAGGCGGGGATCGACGCGGCGCGATTGAAGGCGCAGGTCGCACGTGATGTAAGCGACTATCTGGCGAGTGACGTCGATTTTCCAGCCGACATGGCGGAGGCTTTCTGGCATGCCGATATGTTCGGCGACAACGGATTGGTCGAGTTTCTGCATTGGCGCATGAGCGTCGTGACATCGCTCATCACCGAGATCCGCGCCAGCGTGCGCAAGGACGTCAAAGTCGCGATCATTCCTTCGGTGGCGCGCCCGACCGGAGGCACCTGGTATGAAGGCAGCGATCTCAAGGCTCAGGCGGAGGCGGCCGGCATCATCGAGGCCTGTTTCTATGAGCCGGGTGCGGCGCGCGTGAAGGCCGATCTCTTCGATGTGCAGCGACGGTTGCGCGGCAAGGGCAGGCTGCGCGGCATCCTGCGGCCGGCCTATCCGGATCTAGCCGAGGAGGCGGAATTCCTGGCCGCCGTCGAGGCGCTCGTCGCAGGCGGCGTCACCGAGCTCGCCTTCTACAACTGGGGTCATTTACGGCAAGCAAATATGGAGAGGATCGCCAAGGCCATGAGAATTCTGGATCAGCGGGCATGAGCTTCAAGGGAAAAATCGTCGCCGTCACCGGGGCGGCGGGCGGAATAGGCCAGGCGGTCTGCCGCTACTTCGCGAACGAGGGTGCCGCGATCGCCGCCATCGACAAGAAGGCGACCGTCACATCCTTCGCCGATGAGCTGAAGCGCGAGGGAGTTAAGACAGCGCATGCGGTCGCCGATATCGGCGATGCCGCTTCCGTGGCCAAGGCCTTTGCCAAGCTTGCTGCGGAGCTCGGCCCGGTGGACATCCTCATCAACAATGCCGGTTACTCCGATCATCCGACGCTGGCGCGGACCGATCCCGCCGGCTGGCAGGCCGATATGAACGGCAATCTCAACGGCGCCTATAATTGCGCCTTTGCCGTCCTGCCCGCCATGCAGGAGAAACGCCAGGGCTCGATCATCGCGGTGGGGTCCGTCAACGGGCTTTCGGCGCTGGGCGATCCGGCCTATAGCGCCGCCAAAGCCGGCATGATCTCGCTCACCAGATCGCTGGCGCTCGAATATGGCCGCTTCGGCATCCGCTCCAATATCGTATTGCCGGCAACGGTGCGCACGCCGCTTTGGGACGAACGGGCGAAGAAGGACCCGCAGGTCCTGGCGACGCTCACGCGCTGGTATCCGCTGGGACGGATTGTCGAACCCAGCGACGTCGCGCATGTCATCGGCTTTCTTGCGTCCGACGCGGCGGCCGCCATCACCGGCGTGGCGCTGCCTGTCGATTGCGGTCTGACGGCCGGCAATATCGTGATGACCCGTGAATTGACGCTCGAGGATTTCTAGAGCGCTTCCCGCCAAAGTTGCTCGACTTCGGCGTAAGGAAGCGCTCCACTAAAAGGATAAAGGGCAAGCACATGGACAGATTGCGCATCGGTGTCATCGGACTGGGCTGGTTCGGCGAAATTCATTGCGACACCATTGTCGGTGTTCCCCATCTGGAGCTGGCCGCTCTGTGCACCCGCAAGCCCGACCGTCTGGCCGGGCTCGCCCAGAAATATGGCGTGAAGAAAACCTATCGCGATTACCGCGACATGCTGGCCGATCCGGCCATCGACGCCGTGTCGATCGTCACCATGTGGGATCAGCATACCGAGCCCGCCATCGCCGCTCTCGAAGCCGGCAAGCATGTCTTCCTCGAAAAGCCGATGGCCTCGACGGTTGCCGACTGTGCGAAGATCATCGCCGCGGCGAAGCGGTCAAAGGGCATTCTTCTCGTCGGCCATATCTGCCGCTTCAATCCGCGCTACCGCATGGCGAAGCAGGCGATCGAGGCCGGCCGGATCGGCAGGATCGTGGCGATGAGCTCCAGGCGCAATATTCCCGCCGCCTGGACGCCCGAGATCCTGAACAAGATCGGACCCATCGTCGGCGACGCGATCCACGATACCGATCTCATGCTGTGGTTCACCGGCGACCGCGTCGTCAGCGCCTATGCCCAGACCGTGCATGTGCGCGGCCTCAAATTTCCCGATATCGGCCAGACCATGTATCGTTTCGCCGGCGGCGCCACGGCGACGCTCGAGACGGTCTGGTGCATGCCGGAGAAAACGCCCTTCGACATCGACGAACGCATGTCGATCATCGGCACGGAAGGCATCATCCATATCCAGGACACTTTCCCCAATCTCGGCATTGTGTCCAAGGACAAGCTGCACAGCCCCGATACGACCTATTGGCCCGAATTCGACGGCGTGCGCGGCGGGGCGCTACGTGATGAATTTGCTTATTTCGCGACTTGCGCCTTGAATGGAAAGACGCCGAGCGTGGGGCGGCCGGAAGACGCGGCCGCGGCCCTTGAAGCGACGCTGGCGGCGGAAGAATCGGCACGCACCGGCAATGTGATCAGGATCGGAGGAAAATAGATATGGCAAAGAAAAAAAGAGTTTTGGTGGTCGGCCTCGGCAATATGGGCATGAGCCATGCGCTGGCCTATACGCGCATTCCGGGTTTCGAGGTGGTGGGCGTGTGCGAGCGCCGCATTGCCAAGCGTAAGCTTCCCGAGGCGCTGAAGGATGCGAAGAAGTTCTCCGATTTCGACACCGCGCTGAAAGAGCTCAAGCCCGATGTCGTGTCGATCAACACGCTGCCCGACACCCATGCCGATTTCGCCATCAAGGCGATGGAGGCGGGGGCCCATGTGTTCGTCGAGAAGCCGCTCGCCGATTCTGTCGCCAATGCCGAGAAGGTGGTCGAGACGGCCAAGCGCACCAAGCGCAAGCTGGTGATCGGCTATATTCTGCGCCATCACCCGTCCTGGATCAAATTCATCGAGATCGCGAAGAAGCTCGGCACGCCCCTGGTCTTCCGCATGAATCTCAACCAGCAGTCCAATGGCGAGACCTGGGAATGGCACAAGCGCCTGATGGACAGCTTCCCTCCGATCGTCGATTGCGGCGTGCATTATGTCGATGTCATGTGCCAGATGACCAAGGCGAAGCCGGTCAAGGTGCATGCGATCGGCACCCGGCTCACCAACGAGGTGGCCAAGCAGAATTACGGCATGCTGCAGGTCTCCTTCGACGACGGTTCGGTCGGCTGGTACGAGGCGGGCTGGGGCCCGATGATGAGCGAGACGGCCTTCTTCGTGAAGGACGTGATCGGGCCCAAGGGCTCGGTATCGATCGTGATGGCCGAGACCGCCGGCAAGGTGAAGTCCGACGACATCAACGCCCATACCAAGACCAACCAGATCCTCTGGCATCACGCCGACATGTCGAAGCCCGATGAGCGCATCGACATGACGGACGAGCCCGATCATGACGGGTTGTGCGAGCGCGAGCAGCGCTACCTGCTCAAGGCGATCGAGGAGGATATCGACCTCACCGATCACATGAATGACGGGGTGAAGAGCCTCAAGATCGTCGTCGCCGCCGATCGCTCCATCCATGAGGGCCAGGTGGTCGCACTCTGATCGGTCAGATTGTCTCGAAAGGTGTTCGCCAAAAATACCCTCCCCCTTGCGGGGAGGGTCGGCCCGCAGGGCCGGGGTGGGGGTCGGGTGGTATGGATCATGTGTGACGCGAACTCCGACGTCGCCCTGCCGCACGACCCCCACCCTAACCCCTCCCCGCAAGGGGGAGGGGAAATAAACTTCACACCTTTTGCGGATGTCCTACAGCCAGTTGCTCTTGCGGAAGCGGTAATAGAGGATGCCGCACAGAACCAGGATCACGCCGACCACGCCGAAATAGCCATATTGCCATTTGAGCTCCGGCATGTTGTCGAAATTCATGCCGTAGATCCCGGCGATTGCCGTCGGCACCGCGAGTATGGCGGCCCAGGCGGCGAGCTTGCGGGTGATGGCGCCCTGTTGCGCCTGGCCCATCATCAGGTTCGCTTCGAAGGCGAAGGCCAGCACTTCGCGGAGCGCATCGATGCTCTCCTGGGTGCGCCGTATGTGGTCGGTGACATCGCGGAAATGCGGCCGCATCTCGGCATCGATCGGAATCAATTCGGTATGCTCGAGCCTGCGGCAGATATCGACCAGCGGCACGGCGGCATTGCGAAGTTTGAGCAGTTCGCGTCTCAGCGTATAGAGCCGGCGCACCTGATCGGCGCTGATCGTCTCATGCAGGACCTGTCTTCCAACTCGTCGATCTCTTCGCGCACGCTTTCCAGCACGGGCATGTAGTTGTCGACGATGAAATCGAGGATCCGGTAGAGGATGTAGTCCTCGCCATGCGACAAGAGCTTAGGGCAGGATTCGCAATGGGCGCGCACGGTGGCGTAGGTGGCGGATGCGCCATGTCGCACCGAGACGACATAACCGCGTCCGACGAAGAGATGCGTCTCGCCGAAGCCGATCTTGCCCTCGACCATCTGCGCGGTGCGCGCCACGATGAAGAGGGCGTCACCATATTCCTCGAGCTTGGGGTACTGATGCGCCTTCTCGGCATCCTCGATGGCGAGGGGATGCAGATTGAGCTGCGCGCTCACCCGGGCGAGAAGATCGCCGCTTGGCTCGAACAGGCCGATCCACACGACATGACCGGGCTTCTTGCGCCACGCGCCCGCTTCGTCGATCTCGATGTCGGTAACACGTTTGCCTTTGGCATAGACGCCGGCGGCGACGACACCGGGTTCGAGTTTGGGCGGGGCTTTGGGCGGCACCTGGTCTGGCATGACGTAAGCTCTAGCGAACGGGGCTGTCCTGGGCAAGTCAACGCGCGATCAGAAATAACGGGCACCGGTTTCCGTCCGATCACGCGCCGAATTAGTGGCTTATTTTAGCCTTTCGATGCCGCTCGAGGCTGAGCGTACGGCTTCGAGGTCGCGGCTGAAATGATCCTCGGTCTCGGTGCGTGAGACCGTCAGGTGCTGGCGCATCAGCGCCGACGCCCAGGCCGGGTCGCCGGCAAGAAGGGCGTCCAGAATGGCGACATGCTCCGTCATCGAGGCGCGGATACGTTCCAGGCGCGAATAGCTGAAGAATTCGGCGAGTCGTCTCAGGCGGTTCTGCCGCCGGATGATGTCGGCGATGAGGTCGTTGCGGCTGCCGCGCGCCAGGACCTCGTGGAAAGTGGCGTCGAGCTCGAAGATCTCGCGCCAGGACGAGGTCTCGGAAAGCGCCGCGAGGGCGGCCTGGTGATCGGCCTTCAGCCGCTCGAGGACCGGGCGGTCGATGACATAGTCGCGGTCGATGAGCAGCGCCGGCTCCAGGATGCTGCGCAGATGATAACTCTTCAGCATCTGCTCGCCGTCGAATTTCAGCATCGTCCAGCCCTTCCCGGGGAGCGGCTCGGCGAGGCCCTCGCGCATCAGGCGGCGCAACACCTGCAGGATCTCGCCGCGCCCGGCCCCATATTGGCGCATCAACGCGCTTTCGGTGGCGGGATCGGGCATCTCATGCAGGATGATGTCGCGCAGAATGCGTCCATAGAGGCCGGCGGATTCGTCGCCGGGCGCCATGCTGTCGCTGGCGACGGGGGGTATGAGCAGCATGGTGTAGCCGCCCAGCTCATGCGGACTAAGAACGCCTTCACCCACGAGATGCTGCAGCGCCGCGCGGATGGGGGTGCGCGACACGCCGAGCTCGCGCGACAGCACCGCCTCGCGCACGCGGATCTTTCCGCTCGGATCCTGGTTGCGGATCCACTCGCTGATCCGGCTAACGAGCTCTGACTGAAGCTCGCTCTTGAGTTTTTTGGTATTGTCCATTTACGTACTTTACATGCAGCAAAAGACATTATAGCATTTCTGTATCGCAAGGAAATGCCGTTAGAAGCATTTAAATGCAAACAGGGAGTGGGCGCCGCGGGATGAGGCAGGTCTCCGAACAAGAAGTGCTGCGCGTCGACCAGGCGCGCAAGTCCTTTCGCACCCCGGAAAGCGGCGTGGTGACACCGCTCGACGGCATCACGCTGTCGATTCGCAACAACGAATTCCTTACCCTTCTTGGGCCTTCCGGGTGCGGCAAGACCACCTTGCTCAAGACCATTGCCGGTTTCGAGGAACTGGACGAGGGCGAGATCTATCTCGAAGGTCGCGCCATGAGCCCGGTGCCGGCGCATCGCCGGCCCTTCAACACCGTATTCCAGAACTACGCGCTGTTTCCGCATATGACGGTTGCCGGCAATGTCGGCTATGGCCTGCAGGTTGCGGGCGTTCCACGCGCCGAGGAAGCGACGCGGGTTTCCGAGATTCTGCGGCTGGTCGGCCTCGCGGGGCTCGAACGGCGCAAACCCGCTCAGCTTTCCGGCGGCCAGCAGCAGCGTGTGGCCCTGGCGCGCGCCCTCATCAACCGGCCCCGTGTGCTGCTCCTCGATGAATCGCTCTCGGCGCTTGACCGCAAGCTGCGCCAGTCCATGCAGATCGAGTTGAAAAACCTGCAGAACACCGTCGGCATCACCTTCATCTTTGTCACCCATGACCAGGAGGAGGCCCTCACCATGTCCGACCGCATCGCGGTCATGGACAAGGGCCGCATCCTGCAGCTTGGCACGCCGGCGGAGATCTATGACACGCCGGCGAACCGCTTCGTCGCGGGCTTCATCGGCACCAGCAACATCTTCACCGGTCGGCTGGCGAAGAGCGGCGGCGCCTCACATGTCGAGATCGAGGGCGGCCCGGCCATCACGGCGAGGGCGGATGGTTTCGTTTCGGGCGACAAGGTCGATGTCATGCTGCGCCCTGAGCATTTCTCGCTTCACCCGGGCAGGACCGGCCCGGGCGGCAGCCTCGAGGCGGTGATCGAGAATATCGTCTTCGTCGGGACCGATCTCCATCTGCATGGCCGCCTCGGCAATGGCCTGCCGGTCGTGGCGCTCGAGCGTCATGCCCGGGGCACGGGTCCTCTCGATCTCGGGGCCGGCCAGACGGTCACCCTTCATTATCAGGCGACGGCCCCGCATCTCATGAAGAGCGGGGTGACATGATGGCGGGCAGTGGCGCCATGACCAGTCAGAGGCGGCGGGCGCTTCTCGTGCTCCTCGCACCCATCACGATACTGCTTGGCGCCTTCTTTCTGATCCCGCTTGGCATCATGGTAGTCTTCAGCTTCCTGGAGCCGGGGCTCTATGGCGGCGTGGTCTGGTCCTTCTATCCCTTCAACTATGGCCGCATCTTCGGCTGGCCCCTGGGTGGTGGTGAGGAGTTTGAGCCGCTTTACATCCAGATCATCTTCAACTCGCTCTATTACGCCGTCATCACCGTCGTCGTGGCCCTCGTTGTCTGTTATCCGGTCGCCTTCTGGGTGAGCCGCATGAGTCCTTTGGCGAAGAATCTCGTGCTCTTCGCCATCACGCTGCCCTTCTTCGCCAATCTTCTGGTGCGCATCTATGCCTGGCTGCTGCTGTTGCGGCCGACCGGCGCCGTCAACACGGTGCTGATGTCTCTCGGCATCATCAGCGAGCCACTGAACATGATCTTCACCGAATTCGCGGTGATCGTCGGCCTCGTCTATGTGCTCATCCCCTTCATGTTCCTGCCGATCTATGCCAGCGTCGAGCGGCTCGACTGGTCCTTGGTGCAGGCGTCCCAGGATCTCGGCGCCACGCCGTTCCAGACCTTCCGGCGGGTGATCCTGCCGCTCACCGCCCCCGGCATCGCCGGTGGCGCTGTGATCGTCTTCATACCGGCGCTCGGCAATTTCATCGTGCCGGCCTTTCTCGGCGGCTCGAAAGTGCAGATGACCGGCAATGTCATCGAGCGGCAGTTCCTTCAGGCGCGCAACTGGCCCTTCGGCTCGACTCTGGCGATGACCGTCATGGCGAGTGTCCTGATCCTGATCCTGCTTTATGTGTTGTGGATGCGCCGGTCCGGCAAGGCGCGGGCGGCCGGGGAGGTGGGGCATGCCTAAGCGGCGGCTTTCCCCCGGCTGGGCAGCGCTCAATCTCTATGGCGCGGCCTTCCTGCTCTTTCTCTATGCGCCGTTGGCGCTCATCTTCTTCTATTCCTTCAACGCCAATGCCCTCAACATGGCCGTGTGGGAAGGCTTCACGCTCGACTGGTATCGCACCTTGTTCGGCATGCAGCCGGCGGGAGCGGCCTTCGACGCCGCCTTCACGGAAAATCCCGATCGCATCTTCCAGGTTCTCCGGAACAGTCTCATCGTCGCCTTTCTGGCGAGCGCCGTCTCGACCGTGATCGGCACGGCGACGGCGCTCGCCACCGCGCGCTATGACTTCATCGGCAAGCGCATCTATCAGGGACTTCTGTTCCTGCCGATGATGATGCCCGATATCGTGCTCGGCATCGCGCTGCTCATCTTCTTCGTCGGCGTCGGCTTCAAGCTGAGCCTCGCCACCATCATCATCGGCCACTGCACCTTCCTGTCGAGCTATGTCTATATCATCGTGGCGGCGCGCCTTGCCGGCATGGACAACACACTGGAAGTCGCGTCCGCCGATCTGGGCGCCGGGCCGGTGACGACCTTCAGACGGGTGACGCTGCCTTTGATCCTGCCGGGCGTCATCGGCGGCTTCCTGCTCGCCTTCATTATTTCGCTCGATGATGTCGTCATCACCTATTTCATCGCCGGCGTCGACACGCAGACCTTGCCACTCTTCATTCTGGCGATGATGCGGCGGGGCATCCGGCCGCAGATCAACGCCCTGGCCGTGCTCTTGATCATGTTTTCTTTCGTGGTGGCGAGCGCCGGCCTCTATTTCAGATCGCGTAGAAACTAGAAGGAAGAGGAGGAAATGATGAACTGGCTCAGGAAGACCGCACTGACGGGAACTGCTCTTTTGGCATTGGCGGCGGGTCCCGCTTATGCCGCCGGCGAGCTGCATCTCTACAATTGGGGCGATTACATCAATCCCGAGATCATCGACAAGTTCGCCAAGGAATTCGACGTGAAGGTGTCGCTCGACACCTATTCGACCAATGAGGAAATGCTGGCCAAGATCCAGGCTGGCGCCACCGGCTATGATCTCGTCTGGCCGTCGGTCCATATGGCCGACATCATGCTGCAGCTCGGCCTTATCGAGGAGAGCAAGATCAACCAGTCCAAGGGCTTCGAGAATATCGATCCCACGGCACTGCGCTCCAAACAGGATCCCAAGGCGGATTTCTGTCTTCCCTATGCCTGGGGACCGGTCGGCATCTTCTACAACAAGACGGTCAGCGGCCAGGACTTCAAGTCGTGGAAGGATCTCTTCGATTATGCGGCGAAGAATCCCGGCCGGGTGACATTGCTCGACGACCTGCGCGAGACCCTCGGCATCGGCCTGATCATGAACGGCAAGTCGGTGAACAGCCGCGATCCAGCCGACATCAAGCTCGCCGAGGAGTTCATCCTCAAGCAGAAGCCCAATATCGCGGCCTTCCGCTATGACGTGATCCCGCTGATCGAGGGCGGCGACATGGCGGCGTCCCATTATTATGTCGGCGGCGTTCTCTATGTGAACAAGCGGCCGAAGGAGCTGGGTTTCGTGATTCCCGAAGAGGGGGCAACGATGTACCAGGAGAATGTCTGCATGCTGAAGACGGCGCCCAATAAGGATAATGCCAAGTTGTTCATGGAGTTCCTGCTGCGCCCCGAGATCGCCGCGCAAAATTCCACCATGCTGACCAATGGCGTAGTCAACAAGGCGGCGCTCGACCTCTTGCCGCCCGAGCTCAAGAACAACGCCGCGATCAACCCGCCTCCCGAGGTGCGCGCGAAACTGCAGATATTCGAGGATCTTGGCGCCGACCTGAAGCTCTATGATCGGGCCTGGTCACGCATCAAGGCCAACTGATGAACTGAGCTGCCTCTCATCTACCCTCACCCTGAGGTGCCCGCCGGAGGCGGGCCTCGAAGGGTAGGTACAGCAAGCTCACTTTATCCTGAGGGATGCTTCGAGGCTCGCTTCGCTCGCACCTCAGCATGAGGAGCTTAGAGAGATTGATCCTATTCCAAACGCACCGGTATCGCCGGCGCGAGTGGGTACATATTGTCCAGCACTAGAGGCCATCGAGCCGGGAGCAACCAGAATGAGCAAACGCAATTATCCAAGCGCCTTCCTGCATCCTTTTTCACATATACCGACGCTTGAGGAGGAAGGGCCGGTCATCATCGACAAGGGCGAGGGCGTCTACATCTATGACGATCGCGGCCGCAAATTTCTCGAGGGCAATTCCGGCCTGTGGAATGTGGTGCTCGGCTTCGACAATAAGAAGCTCATCGAGACGGCGCAGCGCGCCTATGCCAAGTTGCCGGCCTATCACGCCTTCTTCGGGCGCGTGGGCCAGTCGGCGCTCGACCTCTCGGAGCGCATCGTCAAGCTGGCGCCGATGGAGGCGAACCGCGTCTTCTATGCGAATTCGGGCTCCGAGGCGAACGACACGGTGGTGAAGCTTCTGTGGTTCCTGGCGGAATCGGAAGGCAAGCCGCATCGCCGCCTCCTGCTCAGCCGCAGGAACGCCTATCACGGCATGACGGTGATCACCGCGAGCCTCACCGGCAAGGACTATGTGAAATCGGCCTCCGGCCTGCCGCTGAAAGAGGTGCGCCATCTCACTTGTCCGCATCATTGGCGCGAGGCGCTGCCAAAAGAGAGCGAGGCGGAGTTCTCTGCGCGCCTGGCGCTCGAGCTCGAGCAGACGATCCGCAATACCGGCCCGGACTTCATTGCCGGTTTCTTCGCCGAGCCGGTGATGGGCGCCGGCGGTGTCATTCCCCCGCCGGAAGGCTATTTCCAGGCCATCCAGCCGGTCTTGCGGAAATACGGCATCCCGCTCATCGCCGATGAGGTGATCTGCGGTTTCGGCCGTACCGGCGAATTCTGGGGGTCGCAAAAATACGGCATGAAGCCTGATATCGTTGTGGCTTCGAAGGTCATCACCGCCGGCTTCTTCCCGATGGGCGCCATCATCCTGTCGCCGGAAATGACCGAGCGTGTGGAGAAAGCTTCGGCCATATATGAGGAACTACCGACGGGCTTCACCACCGGCGCCCACCCGGTCGGCTGCGCCATAGCGATGGCCGCGCTCGACGAGATCGAAGGCGGCGCCTTCGCCAATGTCAAAGCCGTTTCGTCCGCATTCCAGAAGCAGCTGAAAGCGATGGCCGATCACCCGATGGTGGGCGAGGCGCGCGGCGTCGGGCTGATGGGGGCGCTCGAAATGGTGGCCGACAAGAAGACCAAGGCGCCTTTCGCCGGCAATCTCGATGTCAGCGAGCGCGTGTCGCGCCAGGCGTTGAAGAACGGCCTGATCTGCCGGCCGCTTGGCGCCTCGATTGTGCTGGCGCCGCCTTTCATCATCACCGAAACGCAAATTTCCGAACTGTTCGGCATCCTGCGCAAGACGCTGGATGAGGTCCATGGCGCTATCGCCAGGAAAGCGGCGTGAACAAGCGGGGCGGCGCGAGCCGCCCCATTTTGGACGAGGAGACGACATGGCGCGCTACCAGATCGGTCCGGATGATGTGCCCTTCGCGCGGGAATTTTTGGCCGATCCTTTCGGCTATCGCAGTCCCGGCCTGCAGCGGGTGCTTAATGTCATGCGCGGCCTCGGGCCCCAGGGCAAATATGTCATCCTGTGCAAGGAGCCCTACCGGCGCTGGCGGCTCGCCCGGCTTCCGGCGAAGCGCGGTGAGCCCATCGAGGAAGCCGATGGCGTAGACTATGGCGATCTCGCGACCGCCGAGCGCGATGTCTTCCTGCGCCGCTGGCGCGATCTCGGCGGACCGGACCTGCCACTAGAACTTCTGACCATGCGGCGCTGAACCATGCTGTCTCTCATTGCCTATACGAACACGCTGAGCGCCGCGCCGGGCGAGACCCTGGCGGTCAAGGTCGGCTCCTATGGCGCGCAGGTCTATCACGCCGATCTGCGCCGCCTCATCCAGGGCGACCGTCATCCCGATGCGCCGGGCTACAAGGACGAGGCGATCGCGCTCGATCTCGGCGGCGAGCGCAAAGCGCGCCGGCAGCCGATCAAGCCCGGCTCCTATGTCAGGATCGAGGACCGCGGCGATGTGCTGGCCGATCTCGCAAGCTTCACTTTGGCGGTGCCGGTCCAGCCGACCCTCGTAGGAGAGACGGAGCGTACAATCTTTCATCTCGCCGGCATCGGACTCGAACTGCTGATCGACGGCGAGGGCCATGCATGTGCCAAGCTCGGCGAAACTTGGCTGACGCTCGCGACACCTGTGGTTTGCGGGAAATGGATGCTCCTGGTCCTGTCCTTCGACAAGGGGCGCCTGCGTCTCGCAAGCCTCACCAGGGACAGCGAGATCATCGCGCAGGATGAAGCAGCCGCCACTTTGCGCCAGAGCGGCGCCGTCACCGCGCTGATCGCGGCGCGCGCATCAGGCGAGTGTCATTTCGACGGCAAGATCGATTCGCCCGTCCTGTTCGCCCGCGCGATGGAGCCCTTGGAGGCCGCCGCGCGACTGGCCTTGCCGCAGAGACTGAGCCGCTTGCCCGATCTCGTGGCGTTCTGGGATTTCTCCCGCGCCATAGACGGCACCGAGGTGGTCGATGCTTCGCCGCATCAGCTCCATGGCAAAACGTGGCAATGCCCGGCGCGCGCCATGACCGGCTGGCGCTGGGTTGGGCAATGTCATGATTGGCGGCAGATGCCGGAACTCTATTCGGCGATGCATTTCCATGCCGATGACATGACAGACGCGCAATGGGAGACCGATTTCGAGGTCAGATTGCCGGACGATCTGAAGAGCGGTCTCTATGCGATCCGTCTCGTACCCGACGGCGATGAGGCGGCGGCCTATCATTGCGTCTTCGCGGTCAGGCCGCCGCGCCGGTCGCCCAGCGGCAACACGGTCTGCCTCCTGCTGCCGACCGCGAGCTATCTCGCTTACGCCAATCACCGGCTGGGCCTCGATGTGCCGGGCACCGAGGTTGGCATGGGGCGCCTCGTCGAGATCGACCGGCATCATGCTTTCCTGCAGGAGCATCCGGAGCTCGGCTTCTCCTTCTATGAAGTCCATGCCGATGGCAGCGGCGTATTCCATTCGTCGCGCAACCGGCCGGTGGTCGATCTGCAGCCCGGCATCAAGGGCTTTCTCGGCGGCCTCGGCTCCAATGTCTGGCAGCTCACCGCCGACACTCATATCACCGGCTGGCTCGAGCACCAGGGCGTCGCCTATGACGTGATCACCGACGAGGATCTGCATCGCGACGGTCTGGCGCTCTTGCGCCGCTATCATGTGGTGCTGACCGGAACGCATCCCGAATATCACTCGCTCCAGATGCTCGATGCGCTGCAGGGCTTCGTCGATCGCGGCGGCAGGCTCATGTATCTGGGCGGCAATGGCTTCTACTGGCGCATTTCCTTCAGCGACAAGCATCCGGGCGTCATCGAATGCCGGCGCTCGGAAGCGGGCATCCGGCCGTGGGAGCCGGGTCTCGGCCAATTCCATCATGCCTTCACCGGCGAATATGGGGGCCTGTGGCGGCGCAACGGCCGCCCCTCGAGCGAGCTTGCCGGCCTCATCATGAGCTCGCAGGGCTTCGACCGCTCGGAGCCTTATGAACTGACCGAAGCCGCGTCCGATCCGAGCGCCGATTTCATCTTCGAAGGCATCGACCGTACGGCGGGACGGAAATTCGGCGCCTTCGGCCTGTCGGGCGGCGGTGCGGCCGGCATGGAGATCGACCGTGCCGATTTCGCGCTGGGCACGCCCCGCGACGCGCTCATCCTCGGCAGCTCGAAATCACATACCGACATCTATCTGATGACGCCCGAGGACATGCTCGATCCGACGCCCGATATGTCGGGCACCCAGAACGAGACGATCCGTGCCGATCTCGTCTATTTCGAGAAGGAAGGCGGCGGCGCCGTCTTTTCGGTGGGCTCGATCGCCTGGGCCGGCGCCATGGCGTGGAACGGCTACGACAATGAAGTGGCACGGATGACCTGGAACGTGCTCAGGCGGTTCGACAAGAAAGCTTAGCACGATCGTTCAAGACGGGGGCGGCCAGGCGGGTCTAGCCTCGATGCATGCTGCAGGACCTTTCCCTGTCGGGTCTCGTCACGCTGCTGATATCGGCGGCGGTACTGATGGCGAGTCCGGGGCCGACCACCATGAGCGTCACCGCGACCGCGGCGGCCTTCGGCTTCCGGCGTTCGCTCGCCTACTGCGCCGGCCTCAATCTGGGCACCATCCTCGTGCTGCTCGCCGTCGCTGTGGGCGCCACGGCTCTGCTCCATGAGCTGCCCGGTGTCTCCTTCGCCGTCAGCCTCGCGGCCGCACTTTATATACTCTATCTGGCTTGGCGCATCGCCATGGCGCCGCCTCTCTCCGAGGCCGCGGCGGCCGGGAGCGAGCCGGGCTGGCTTGCCGGCTTCACGCTGGCGATCGCCAATCCCAAGGCCTATCTCGCCATCGGCGCCGTCTATGCGCAATCGACCCTGCTGGCCGGACGGCCGCTGTCGGACGCCCTGCTCAAATGCCTGCTGCTCGCTGTGGCGATCGTGGCGATCCACATGTTCTGGGCGCTCGCCGGCTCAGCGTTGACGCGCGTCCTCCGGCATCCCGCCGCATCGCGCGCGGTGAATCTCGGCCTCGCTTCGACGCTGGTCCTGCTGGTGCTGGCCGAGTTTCTTTGAGCTAGAGCATCGGACCGAAAAGTGCGAAGCGGTTTTCGGATAATCCGATGCGCAAATCAAAGAGTTAGAGCGCCGGCCCGATTCTATGTGAGTGTCCGGAGCCCTAGACCTCTGTCGCAAGCGGCACCGGACCGTTGGTCTTGACATTCTCCATCGAGACGCAGGTGCGGAAGCTCTTCACATTGCCGCCTTCGAAGAAGAGGGCGCGGGTGAGCTCGGTATATTCTTCCATGTCCCTGACATTGATGATCAGGATGAAGTCCATGTCGCCGGTGACATAGTAACACTGGCGGACCTGCGGGCAGGCGAGGAAGCGCTCCTTCATAGCATCGAGGAGATCGAGCCGCTCATTCTCGGTGGTGACCTCGACCACGATGGTGAGCGGCCGGCCCACGGCCGTCTCATCGATCACCGCGATATCGCGGCGGATGACACCCGCTTCGCGCAAATATTGCAGCCGGCGCGCCACCGCCGGCGGCGACAGGCCGATGCGGTCGGCGATGAGCCGCTGCGGCATCTGATTGTCGAGTTGGACGATTCCCAGAATCTTCAGGTCGAAATCATCAAGCGTTTCCGGATGCGGTCGTCTGGCCATGTGCAGGTCTTTCTCGCATTATGCGACTGTGGCGAAATTTCTTTGCAGAGAATGGGGTAAAATCAAGCGCAATCCTCGTGTGGTTTGCAATATTCTCTCGCCACATGACCAAGACACTCCATCTGAACACTTTGCCGGCTTTTGGTTCGCCCTTGAGCGAAGCCGACCGGCTGACCGTCGGGAGCAGCGCGCCGGATTTGGTGCGCCCCTATCTGGGCCTCTGGGGCCCGATCGACACGACACCGCTCATCGCCTTGCCCGGGATCGCCGTGGCGGCGGGCGTTGGCCAGGTTCTTCTCAAGAACGAGGCGCTGCGCCTCGGCCAGGGCAGCTTCAAGGCGCTGGGCGGCGCCTATGCGGTGATGGTGCTGTTCAAGCGCCTGCTCGAAACCCATCTCGGCAGCGAGGTGCGCGTCACGCAGCTTCTCTCGCCGACGGCGAAAGATTTCGCGCGCTCCGTCACTGTGTGCTGCGCTACCGATGGCAATCACGGCAAATCGGTCGCGGCCGGCGCTCGTCTCCTCGGCTGCCGCGCGGTGATCTTTGTGCATCAAGGCGTGTCTGACGCGCGCATCGCGGCGCTCGGCGCCGATGAGATCGTGCGCGTGCCGGGTTCCTATGATGACTCCGTCAATGAATCGGAGCGCGTCGCCAAGGAAAAAGGCTGGTTTCTCGTCTCCGATACCTCGTGGCCTGGCTATGAAGAAACCCCCGCTTTCGTGGGGCAGGGCTATACGATCCTGGCGGATGAAGCCTTGCGGCAGATCGAAGAGCAGGGCCAGGCCGCGCCGACCCATGTCTTCCTGCAGGCGGGCGTCGGCGGTTTCGCCGGCAGCATCGCCGGCCATCTGGCCGATCGTCTGGGCGCATTGAAGCCCACGATCATCATCGTCGAACCGGATCGCGCCGCTTGTGTCTTCGCCAGCGCCAAAGCGGGCAAGCTCATCAGCGTCGCGCCGACCGAGCCGACCGTGATGGCCATGCTCGAATGCTACACACCCTCGCTCATCGCCTGGCGCGTCCTCGAAAGGACCGTCGACGCCTTCATGACCGTCGCGGAGCAAGAGGCGAAGCAGGCTATGCGGGCCCTCGCTTTCCCGAAGGGCGGCGAGAAGCCGATCGTCGCCGGCGAAAGCGGGGCGGCAGGTCTTGCCGGGCTTCTCGCCATCGCGCGCGATCAGGTCGCCAGCGCCGCGCTCAAGCTCGACAAGGACAGCCGCGTCCTCGTCATCAACACCGAGACGGCCACCGATCCCGCCTCCTATGAAGCGATCGTCGGCTTGTCGCCCACGACCGTGATGCAGAAAGGATAGTTCATTGCAGATACCTCAGCGCGGCTTCTCGGCCGCCGAATTCGAGAAACGCGCGGCGCGCGCGCAGAAAATCATGGACCGCCATGGCTTCGATGCGTTGCTCCTCACGGCGCCGCCCAATGTGCGTTATTTCACCGGCTTCGATTCGCAATTCTGGGAAAGCCCGACCCGGCCCTGGTTCGTCGTCGTGCCGCGTGAGGGAGCGCCGATCGCGGTGATCCCGGAGATCGGCGCGCCAGAAATGGCGCTTACCGGGGTCAAGGATATCCGCACCTGGGCGGCGCCCAATCCGGAAGATGACGGCCTGTCGCTGCTCAAATCGACAATCGAGAGCCTGCCCCGCAAGCATGGCAAGGTCGGCGCCGAGATGGGCCGCGAAATGGCGCTGCGCATGCCGGTCGCGGAGTTCCTGCAATTGCGGGGCAGCTTGGGGCTCAGCCTCGAGAACGGATCGCCCTGCATCTGGGAAATCCGCATGGTCAAGACCGAAGCCGAGATCGCCCATATCCACTATATTTGCCAGATCGCCAGTGACGCCTATGAGGCGCTGCCATCGCAAATCAGGATCGGCGAGAGCGAGCGCGAGGTGGTGCGCAAACTGCGCATCGACATCGCCCGCCGCGGCGCCGATTCGACACCCTTCATGCCGGCCATATCGGGACTGGGCGGGGTGGCGCAGATCGTCTGCGGCCCGCACGACCGTCTGATCGAGGCGGGCGACATCCTGTTCATCGACACGGGCTCGACCTTCGACGGCTATTTCTGCGACTTCGACCGCAACTATGCGGTGGGCAAGGTATCGGACGAGGCGCATCGCGTGCATGAGGCGCTGTGGCTGGCGACCGAGGCCGGCATTGCGGCCGCCGTGCCGGGTGCGAAGACCGACGATGTCTGGCGCGCCATGGCCAGGATCATCGAGGACGCGGGCGCCATCGGCAACAATGTCGGCCGTCTCGGCCATGGCCTCGGCATGCAACTCACCGAGCCGCCGTCGCATCGCCTCGGTGACGGTACCGAGATCGTCGAGAACATGGTGCTCACCATCGAACCCGGCATGGAATATGCGCCGGGCAAGATGATCGTGCATGAGGAGAATATCGCGGTCACCAGGGATGGTCCGCGCCTCCTGACCAAGCGGGCGCCACGCGAGCTGCCGGTCATCCGCTGAACCAAGCGCAACGCAGAAGCCAACGCCCGAGCGATTGGGCGAAGGAGACGCGCTGCCTGAATCATAAAAGCAAGGGAGTGAGAGATGAGAATGACGAAACGCCTTCTGGTAGGACTATGCGCGGTGACACTTGCCTTCGGCCTCGCTGGCGCTCAGGCGGCCGAAGTGGAGACGATCGAGCAGGGCACACTTCTCATCGGCTCGGACCAGGTCTACCCGCCTTATGACTATATCGAGAATGGCGAGACCAAGGGGCTCGACGCCGATGTGATGGCCCTGATCGCGCCCAAGCTCGGGCTTTCGGTGAAATTCATCGACACGCGCTTCGCCAATCTGATCTCAGGATTGCAGGCTCAGCGCTACGACATGATCGCTTCGGCGCTTTATGTGACGCCTGCCCGCGCCAAGGTCGTCGACTACATTCCCTATGCCAAGACCGGCGGCTCGCTCATGGTGCGCGGCGACGACAGTTTCGCGCCAAAGAAGCCGGAAGAGCTGTGCGGCAAGCGGGTCGGTAATCTCAAAGGCGCCGCCTGGGTGCCCGAGCTCCAGAAGGTGTCGGACGCGAAATGCGCTTCCGAGCCGATCCAGGTGCAGGAATATGCGACCTCCGCGGAAGCTGTGCAGGCATTGTTCTCGCGCGGTGTCGATGTCGTCTTCGACGATGCCGGTGTCTCGCAGGCGGCCGTCATCACAGCCGGCGACCGCTTGCGTATCACCTCGGATGAAATTCTCTTCCCGGTGGTCATGGGCATTGCCGTCAAGAAGGGCAACACGGCATTGGCGGAGCGCGTCGATACCGAGCTCAAGGCGCTCATCGCGTCCGGCGAATATGTGGAGCTTCTCAAGAAATACAATCTTGCCATGCCGACACCGGAAGAAATCCAGAAATCTCTGACCGAATAGGGCTCGAGATCTCATGGAATTCGATTGGACCTATCTGTTGCAGCTCTTCTGGAGCCGCGACTTCTGGAAGGCGACCCTTCTCGTCGTCGAATTGAGCCTTGCCGCCTGGGTTCTGAGCGTCGTGTTGGGTTTCCTCGTTGCTTTGGCACGGCAGTCACCTTACTGGGCGGTGAGCCGGGCCGCCTCAGTGTACATATGGTTCTTCCGCAGCCTGCCGCTGCTGGTGCTTTTGATCTTCGTCTATAACTTGCCGCAGGCTTTTCCCTCGACCGGCGCCTTTCTGTCCTTGCCTTTCGTCGCGGGGCTGATCGCTCTGGTGCTGAGCGAGACCGCCTATATCGCCGAGATCCATCGCGGCGCGCTGATGGCGGTCAATCGCGGCCAGTATGAAGCGGGCCGCGTCCTGGGGCTCGGCAAGCTCGGCATCCAGCGCCTGATCGTCATCCCCCAGGCGCTGCGCATCGCATTGCCGGCGCTCGGCAACGAGTATGTCTCGATCGTCAAATTGACCTCGCTCGTCTCGGTCATATCGCTGTCGGAGATCCTGCTCGTCGGCCAGCGCTATTACACGCAGAATTTCAAGGTGATGGAGACCATGTTGGCGGTCGCCTTTTATTACGTGTTGATCGTCACCGTATTCGACCGCTTGCTCAAGCTCCTGGAGAAGCATCTCGATTTTTCGAAGAAAGAGACGGAGCTGTCGACGGCGACGGCCGACGGGCAAGCGTTCGCGGCGGTGCGTTTCACCGCTTCTGCGCAACAGCCAGCCATCAGCCTCGAGCGCGGCGAGAAGCGTTTCGGCGAAAGTACTGTCTTCAGTGACCTCTCGTTGGCGGTCAAGCAAGGCGAGGTGGTGTCGATCATCGGGCCGTCGGGCTCCGGCAAGACGACCCTGATCCGCTCCTTGAACGGGCTCGAAGCCCTCCATCGCGGTGTGGTGCATCTCCATGGCGTCGCCATTCTGGCTGGGAATGAGGAGAAGCTGAAGCCGCCGAAACTCAGCCATGAGTTGCTGGAAATCGGCATGGTGTTCCAGAGCTTCAATCTCTTCCCGCACAAGACGGTGCTGGAGAATGTGATGATGGCGCCCGTCTATCACAAGCGTGGCGGCCGGTCCGAGATCGAGGCGAAGGCCCGCCAGTTGCTTGACCAGGTCGGCATGCTCATGCATGAGAACAAATATCCGCATCAATTGTCGGGCGGCCAGCAGCAGCGCGTCGCCATCGCCCGGGCGCTGGCCATGGAGCCCCTGGTGCTGCTTTTCGACGAGCCGACCTCGGCGCTGGACCCTGAGACAGTCGGCGAGGTCCTGCGCATCATCGCGGATCTGGCGAAATCGGGCCGCACCATGGTCATCGTCACCCATGAGATGAAATTCGCGCTCGATGTGTCAGACCGCGTGGTCTTCATGGAAAAGGGCCGCATCGCCTTCAACGGCTCGCCGGCCGAATTGCGCGAACAGGTGTCGCGCGGCGATCGGCTGGCGGACTTCGTCCGATTATAGGAGAATGGCGCATGGCCCTCAGCAATCTCGCGATCGATTCTGACCGTCTCCTGAGCCGTCTTAAGCAATTGGGCGAGATCGGCCGAGACGGCGACGGCCGGCTCGTCCGGCTCGCGGCTTCCGATGCCGACAAGGCCGGTCGCGACCGGTTCGTCGCCTGGGCCAGGGAAGCGGGGCTCGCGGTCAAGGTGGATCGCGTCGGCAATATCTTCGCGCTCTGGACGGAGTCGGAGAACGCGCATGAGGCACCCTTGATGCTGGGCTCCCATATCGACACGGTGATTGATGCCGGCATCTATGATGGCTGTTATGGCGTGCTGGCCGGGCTCGAGGTGATCGCAACCCTGAAGGAGGCACGCCTGACACCGAAACGGCCATTGGTCGTCGCCGCCTTCACCAATGAGGAGGGCGTGCGCTTTTCACCCGACATGATGGGCTCGCTCGCCTTTGCCGGCGGCATCACCGTCGATGAGGCGCTCGCCGCGCGCGGCACCGACGGCAAGCTCCTCGGCGAGGAACTGGCGCGCATCGGTTATGCCGGGTCAGATGATGTCGCGCGGCCCGCCGCCTATATCGAGCTCCATATCGAGCAGGGGCCGGTGCTGGAGCGCGAGGGCATCGCCATCGGCGCCGTCGAAAATCTGCAAGGCATCTCCTGGCAGCGCATCACGCTCGAAGGTGTGGCCAATCACGCCGGCACCACGCCCATGGCGATGCGCCACGATGCCGGCTTTGCCGCCGCCTCCGTCATCACATTTCTGTATGAGCGCGCCAAGGCTTCGGCGTCGGGCACGGTGGCGACGGTCGGCACCATCGCTTTCGAGCCCAATGCCATCAATGTCATACCCGCGCGGTCCATTTTCACAATCGATCTACGCGATCCCGACGAAACGAGCCTCAAGTCCCATGAGCAGGCGCTTGCCGATTACCTGAACGCGCTGGAAGGGATTACGGTCTCGGTCGAGCGCCTCGCCCGTTTCGAACCGGTTATCTTCGATCAGGGGCTGGTGCGCGAGATCGGAGCGGCGGCGAAGGCGCGCGGCCACACGGTGCGCCGCATGACCTCGGGCGCCGGGCATGATGCGCAGATGCTCGCGCGCATCGCACCCGCGGCGATGATCTTCGTGCCGAGCATCGGCGGCATCAGCCACAATCCGAAGGAATTCACGCCTGATGCCGACCTCATCGCCGGCGCCAATGTGCTGCTCGATGTGGTGCGGACCCTGTCAATCCGCTGAGAACAGCAGATTAACAGGGGAATTTTTACAGCGGATTTACAGGGGAATAACAGCGGATTTGCAGCGATTTGCAGGGAGTTGGAAAATACAGTTATGCCCGACACCGGTATTTTCCATCTCACGCGCCGGCCCACGATCGCAAGAGTAGCGCTTATGAAACCTCCAGCAGCAGCTTCCCCGACACTGTGCGTGATGCGAGCAGCTCATGCGCCTTGCCGGCCTCCGGCAAAGGCAGGATGGCCTCGATCGGCAGCGTGAGCTTCCCCATCACCAGGCCCTCGGTTATGGCTCTGATGCCGCGCCGCCAGACAGCCGAGCCTGGCCTCGCATGCAGGAATTCGAACCCTGCCATGGATGTCGAGCGCTGATAGAGCTTGGCGCGGATATTGAAATGCGGATCACCCGCCGCCTCGCCGATATTGATCAGCCGGCCGAAATAACGCAGCACATCGAAGCTGCGCTCGAGAATGTCGGCGCCCAGCGAATCGATCACCAGATCGACGCCGCGTCCGTCGGTCAGCCGCATCACCTCGGCGACAAAATCCTGCCGCGAGCGGTCGATGACATGGGCGGCGCCAAGCTTGAGGGGGCCCTCGGCCTTACCGGCCGAGCCGACCGTCCCAATCACCCGGGCGCCCTTGGCCGAGGCGATCTGCGTCAGCATGAGGCCGACGGCGCCGCCAATGGCATGAATGAGAATTGTCTCGCCGCGGCGCAACGGATAGGCGGTGTTGAGGAGATGCCAGGCGGTGATGGACGCGGCGGGGATCGCCGCCGCCAGCTTCAGATCGATGCCGGCCGACAAGTTGATCACATAGTCCGCCGGCACGACGCAATATTCGGCATAGCCGCCGAGCATCCGGGGACCGGTGATCGCCGCCACCGGTGCGCCGATCTTCACGCCGCGAACCCCAGGCCCTACGGTGTCGACATGGCCCGACACTTCGAGGCCGATGATCGCCGGATAGGCGATCGGATCCGGATAGTTGCCGAGCCGCTTCTGGATATCGCCCCAATTCACCCCGCAATAACAAACCTTGATGCGCACCTCGCCGGCGCCGGGTTCGGGTGTCGCGACCTCTTCCCAGCGGAACACCTCCGGGCCGCCCGTATGAGGAAGGACGAGGGCGCGCATCAGCGTCTGTCCCAGGCGCGGATCTTGCCGGCCTTGCGGGCGGCGAGGCAGGTAATCGCCTCGACCATCAATTTTGCTGCGAGCGTCGAGGTATGTCCGGTCTTCGAATCGTAATCGGGAGAGACTTCGACGACGTCGAAGCCGCAGAAACCCCTTTCGCAGCCGAGCCGGACTCCATTGATGATCTCGCGCGCCGTGAAGCCGCCCGGCTCGATGCTGTTGGTTCCGGGCGCAAAGGCGGGGTCGATCACGTCGATGTCGACGCTCACATAGGGCGGGCGGCCGTCCCGCGACACGATGTCGAGCGCTTCTTCGACGATCGCCTCGATGCCGCGCTTCTGGACGACGCGGTCAGGATAGATGGTGATGCCGAGCTCACGCGCGAGCGGCGTCCATTCCGGCAGGTTGCGGGCACCCTTGGGGCCGATGATGGCGATGCGCTTGGGATCGATCTCCGGCAGCTCGCAGATGCGCAAGACCGGCGAGGCGCGCGTCAGCCGGTCGTTGTTGAAATTCTCGGAAAGATCGAGATGCGTGTCGAACAGCAGGAAGCCGAGCGGCCCGCCTTGGCGTGCGGCGACCGACTTCACCGCGGGATAAGTCACGCCGTGATCGCCGCCCATCATCAGGGGGACGGCGCCGATGCGCTGGATCTCGGCGATGCGGTCCTCGAGCCTGCGATAGCTCAAAGGTGTGTCGCCCGGCATGACGTCGATGTCGCCGCAATCGGTCACCGTGACATGATCGAGCGTCTCGAGGTCCCAATCGAAATGATAGGAGCCGAAGAGCAGCGAATATTTGCGGATCTCCTGCGGTGCCCGCCGGGTGGCACCACCGCGGAAGGTGGCGATGCCGTCATAGGGCATGCCGACGACGACGGCATCGGGATTGCCAGCTTTGGCGAGATCGGGCGTATAGGCCGAGCCCATGAAGGCGGGCACGTCGCCGAAGATCTTGGGGATTTCATTGGGTGATAGGGCCATTCTTGCCTCCGGAATTGAGATCAATACAGCGGCTTGAGCGCCGTGACGGTGAAGCCGTGCCGTATCTCGCGGCCTCTCAGCGGATCGGTGATCGTCATGTCGATGCGATAGGGCGCCGGCGGATAGGCGCCCTTGCTCGCAATGGTGCCGGAAAAGACCATCCGGCCATTGGCCTCGATGCCGTCCAGTGCCGCGAGCTTCGCGAGCAAGGTCTCGGGGCGGA
The DNA here is from genome assembly GCF_011046735.1 of Nordella sp. HKS 07. Lineage (NCBI taxonomy): Bacteria > Pseudomonadati > Pseudomonadota > Alphaproteobacteria > Hyphomicrobiales > Nordella > Nordella sp. HKS 07. Next base: position 3,382,237 of record NZ_CP049258.1, read on the forward strand.
TCAGGGCGGCGAGCCGGTCCTGCTGCAAAATCGTGCCGTTGCAGGCGAGCCTCAGCTCGAGATCGTCCCAATGCGCCAGCACATCGTCGAGCGGCCAGGCGCCGCCCGCCAGCACCTTGGGGCAGAGATTCTTGGATTTTTCGCTCGACAGCTCACGCTCGACCTCGATGTCGCACTGGTCGTTGCCGACCGTGACATAGAACCTGTCCTGCCAGGCGAAGAGGACATATTCCACCTCCGCCACCGTATCCGGCCCATAGACGGTGATCTCGGCGCCTTGCGTGATGAGGCGCGGCGCGACCGGCCAGAGCATAGGCGCGAAAGGCGGGCGCTTGACGCCCTGGCGCGCCATCTCCTCGATATGGGCCTCGACGTCGGCGGCGCTGCGCCCGGCGAAGCCTGCCAGCACGAGCCGGCCGATCACCGGCTCGACGCGGCCGCCATCGGCTAGGTTGAAAGACAGCATCGCCGTCCTACCGGGCTTTGCCGGCGCCGAACTCCTCGGCGAGCGCCTGCTCCATGCGTGTGATGACGTCGGCCAGCAGCCATTCGCCCTTTTCCGCCGACGCGCCCGCCGTCATCGACAGGACGCCGGACGGCGGCACTTCCGTAACCGGCCCCGGGAAGCGGTCATAGGGCTTGAACTTCGCCGGTCCGTCATTCTTCGCCTGGCTCAGATCGACGAGATCGGGCTTGAGCACCTGCATCAGCGACGTCTCGATGACGCTCGCATGTTCGAGCTCGATGCCCGGATAGCCATTGGGGAAGACGCGGGCCAGCGTCTCGGGGCGCACCAGCTCCCAATGATCGAGGCGCAGGATCTTGAGATCGCCGAGGCGGTCGCGGCCGATATGATCGAGCGCGAGTTCGATCGCCTCGACCATCGGCCAGGTGTTCTCATAATGTCCGTTGACGATGACGATGCGCCGGGCGCCGTGCCGGAAAAGCTCGGTGAGAATGTCGCGCAGCAGCAGCGTGAGTGTCGCGGCGGTGATGTTGATGGTTCCCGGAAAGGCCGGGCCGCCGCCGGAGCGCGGCTGCGAGCGGTTGCCATAGGCAACCGTCGGCGCGACCAACCCGCCGCAGAAGCGGGCGAGCCTTTCGCAAATGGCGGAGGGAATGATGGCATCGACGCCCAGCGGCAGATGCCGGCCATGTTGCTCGGTAGCGCCGACCGGCACGAAGACGACCGCGCCCTGGGCGATGCGCCGCTCGAATTCCGGCCAGCTGATATCAGCAATATTGATCCGCTCGCTCATTTCTTCCTCCCTATCCCGCAAAATGACTATAGTCGTTAACGCCCTCATGCTGAGGCGCGAGCGAAGCGAGCCTCGAAGCATGATCCAGGCACGAAGTCTTGCCGCTTGCCACCCTTCGAGGGCCGCTGCGCGGCCACCTCAGGGTGAGGGTTGCAGATGAGGCTAGTGTGCTGAACGCGAAGTTCCTGATATCAGGTGGCTTGCACGGACAGGAACTTCGCGTTCAAAAGCACACTAGATTCATTAGGTTTTCTAGTGTCCTTCCGAATCCGAAGTTCGCTCGGAAGGTCCCGCTGGCTTTGGCGAACTTCGGATTCGGGACACTAGTCTCATCACGCCTTAATCTACCCCTTGCGCAGCATCGACGAGGGCGGCGGCGAGGGGATCTGGAGCTTGTCGTAATAGGGCAGCTTGTCGACGCGCGCCTGATAGGTGCCCTTCTTGCGCAGGCTCTGCACATGGCCGGCAATATCCTCCAGCCGGGCGAACCAGACATCGCCGGTATTCAGCATATACTCGATCATCTTCTCGATCCGGAGCCAGCGCGACAGCCGCCCGCTGACGAAAGGATGCCACACGCCGATCCATAAGCCACCGCCGGCGGTGCGCATCGCCTCGAACTCGGCCATGAAGGTCTCCATGGCGCGGTCGGGCGACATGATCTGGAACATATAATTCAGATCGATCGAATGCACATAGGGCGGCCAGTCGTCGAGCGCCCAGCTTGACGGCAATTCGACGATCTCGCCCTTGCCATTGTCAAGGATATAGGGGACGTCGTCGCCCATCAGCGAAGAGTCATAGAGGAAGCCTTCCTCGACCAGGAGATCGGTCGTGTGGATCGAGTAATTGTAGAGCGGCGAGCGGTTGCCGCGCGGCCGTTTGCCGGTGTGTTTCTCGATGACGGCGATCGATCGCTGCATCCAATATTGCTCCTCGCTGCGTGACAGCGAATTGGGCGCCTCATGGATATAGCCGTGGAAACCGACCTCGTGACCGTCCTTGACCATCGCTTCCACCGCCTGTGGATATTGCTCGATGCACCAGGCGGGAACGAAGAAGGTCTGCTTGAGGCCGTAGCGGCGATAGCCGTCGAGGATGCGCGGCACACCGACTTCGGGCCCGTATTTCAGCATCGACATGGTCGATACGCGGGTGATCGAATCCTGCGGATGCTCGATGTGCACGAGGCTGTCGGCATCCATGTCGAAAGTGATGGCCACGGCGACCTTTGCGCCATTGGGCCACGGAACGGGACGTCTGATCATGGCTCTGTCCGTTGTCAGGAGAGGATCTGGTAGTGGGCTTCGACGGGCTTGCCCTTGTTGATCGGCAGGATGTCCTGCGGGCATGCCGACATGGCGATGACACAGTCCATCATGGCGCGCAGGATGACATAGTCGCCGGCCTTCGATACGGGCTCACCCCACCCCGTCTTGCCGTCGGGCGCCACCGGGATGTTCATCCACAGATTGAGCGGGCTCGGCACTTCTGGTGGTGTCAGCCCGATCTGGCGCATGCCGGCATAGAGATTATCGGTGCAGTTGTCGTGATATTCGGTGCAGCCGAGGAGTCCGTAGCGATAGTCGTCGCAAGCAGCGAGAAGCGTGTCATGGATGCCTGGCGAGGTGTCTTCCTCGAAGAACAGGATGGGCCGGCGCCGGTTGGTGTGGAGATTGTGGCCCTTGGTCGGGAAAATCGTGCCGATGGTAGGCCGCAGATGCTCGTTCGACATGAATTCATGCAGGTCTTCGGCGCTGAAGGCCCAGGTATCGACGACCTGATGCCCATGCGTGTTGATGATCTTGATGGCCTGGCCCTTGGTGAGGCGGCAGGCCCGGCCCTTGCGGGCAGGCAGCGTCAACAGTTCTGATGCGGACATTTTCTTCTCCATTTTATGGGCAGGAACTGGCCGAGCTCAAAGCGAGGTCGGGCGGAAGCATAGCGAGGAACGCGCCGGAAAGGACCAAATCCTTCACCGCCGCGATGTCGGGCGCGAAGAATCGGTCTTCCTCATAGGCTGGAACAAGTCGGCGGATCCTGGCGTGAATATCTTCGAGGAGTTTGCTGGAGCGCGCAGGACGGCGGAATTCCAGCCCCTGACAGGCGGCCAGAAGCTCGATGGCGAGGATCGCCGCGACGTTGTCCGCCATGTCGGCGAGACGCCGCGCGGCGAAGGTCGCCATACTGACGAAGTCCTCGTGATTGGCGGTGGTGGGGATGGAATCGACGCTTGCCGGATGGGCGAGCGACTTGTTTTCGCTGGCGAGTGCGGCGGCCGTCACCTGGGCCACCATGAATCCTGAATCGAGGCCGGTTTCCTTGACGAGAAAGGCCGGCAGCCGGCTATGATGGGGATCGGTGAGCATCGCGATACGCCGCTCCGACATGGCGCCGATCTCCGCCAGAGCGACCGCGATCATGTCGGCGGCCATGCCCACCGGCTCGGCATGGAAATTCCCGCCATAGAGAATGTCGCCGCTCTCGGCGTCGACCATGGGATTGTCGGTCCAGGCATTGATCTCATGCCCGATGACCGTCGCCGCATGACGCAGCTGATCGAGGCAGGCGCCCATCACTTGCGGCTGGCATCTGAGGCAATAGGGATCCTGGAGGCGTCCATTGACGCGCGCGTCGACGCGGATGCCGCTCTCGGCGAGAAGCATGCGCAGCATACCGGCAACGGCGATCTGACCAGGCTGGCCGCGCGCCTGATGCAGGCGGGCGTCGAACGCCATGTCCTGGCCGTGCGCCGCCTCTACGCTGAGCGCGCCCGCGACGAGTGCTGCCGCGAGCAGTTCCTCGGCGCGGAAGAGGCCGGCGACCGCGAAGGATGTGGAGGCCTGAGTGCCGTTCACGATCGAAAGGCCTTCCTTTGCCGCGAACTTGAAGGGCTTGAGCCCGGCCGCCTCGAGCGCCGCCGTGGCGGATACGATGCAGCCGGCATGAAGGACATCGCCCGTTCCGATCAAGGCGGCGCCCATATGGGCCAGCGGCGCAAGGTCGCCCGAGGCGCCGACCGAACCTTTGCTTGGAACGCAAGGGGTGATGTCGTGGTTGAGGAGCGCCAATATGGCTTCGGCCAGTTGCGGTCGTGCACCCGAGCGCCCCGTTGCCAGCGCCGACGCCTTGAGCAGCATCATGCGGCGCACATCGTTCCGGCCCATGAACTCGCCAGTCCCGGCCGCGTTGGAGACGATGAGCCGTCGTTGCAACTCGTCGAGGTCGCGCGCCGAGATCAGATGACCAGACAGCGTGCCGAAGCCGGTATTGACGCCATAGGTGGTGATGCCTTGCGCGATACGATCCTCGACGACCTGCCGCGACTGCGCCATGCGTTGGCGATCGGCGGGCGCGAGTTCGAGCTCCATATCCTGCGCGGAGAAGTCGCGCAGATCCTTCAGGGTCAGCGTGCCCGGTTTAAGCAACATGTCTTCAGGTCTTGGATTCGCGTTGATAGGGCACGCCCACCGCCGCCGGCGGTTTCACCCGGCCATAGAGGCCGATAAGGGCGAGGATGGAGGCGACATAGGGGAGAGCGGTGAAGATCTGATAGGGCACGGACGGATTGGCGAATTGCAGCCTGAGCTGCAGCGCGTCGCAGAAACCGAAGAACCACGAAGCGAGCAATGCACCGATCGGATCCCAGCGGCCGAGGATGATCGCGGCGAGCGCGATGAAGCCCTTGCCGGCGCTCATATGTTCGGTGAAGACGAAAACCTGCGACACGACGATATAGGCACCGCCGAGGCCGGCGAGCGCGCCACTCAGCAGCACGCAGGCGAAGCGCACCGAATAGACAGGAACGCCGGCAGAATCGGCGGCTCCCGGGTTTTCGCCGGTCGCCCTGACAGAGAGGCCCCAGGCGCTCTTGTAGATCAGCCAATAGAGGAAGGGCACGAGCAGATAGAGGAAATAGATGAGCGGATCCTGGTCGAAGAAGATCGGCCCGATGAAAGGAATTTTGGACAGACCCGATATGGCCCAGGGCGTGAAGCCGGGCAGCGTCTTGGTCGTGGCATTGAGGCCGAAGATCAGGCGCGCCAGGAAGGCGGTCAGGCCCAGGGCGACGAGATTGATGGCGATACCGCAGACGATCTGATTGACCTTCAGGCGGATCGACAGGAGGCCGAGAACGCCGCCGCCCAGCATGCCGCACAATATGCCGACGAGCACGCCGCCAAGGGGATTGCCAGTGAGGAAGGTGCCGAGTGCCGCGCCGAAGGCGCCCGACAGCATCATGCCTTCGAGCCCGACATTATATATGCCGCCTCGCTCGCAGATGACGCCGCCGAGCGCGGCGAAGGCGATCGGCACCATGAGGCGCAGGCTGGTGCGCAACAGGTCGGTGATCAGCGCCAGATCCAGAAACTCAAGCATTCTGCTTCTCCCCCAGCGTGACCGCCGCTTCCATGGCGCGTCGCCGCGCCAGGATCTTGCCCCAGCGCGAATCGCTGAATTTGATGGCGAGGCTGGCGGCGACGAAGATGACGACGAGGCCCTGGATGGCGTCGATCACCGTACTGTCGACGCCGACGGCCCGTTGCATGAACTGCGCGCCGGATCTCAGTCCTGAGAAAAACAGCGCGGAGATGGGAACGAGGATCGGGTTGGCGGCCGCCATGAAGGCGACGACGATGCCGTCGAAGCCGTAGCCGGGACTGAACATATGGAACAGGCGATATTTGACGCCAAGAATCTCGAAGGCGCCGGCGAGACCGGCCAGCGCGCCGCCAAGCGCCATGGTGGCAACCATCTGCCTCTGCACGAAGATGCCGGCATAGCGCGCCGCCTGGGGATTGCTGCCGACCGTCGTGATGGCGAAGCCGAAGGTCGTGTATTTGAGGGCGAGCGCCAGGGCTATGGCGAGCAGCACGCCGACGATGGCGCCGATATGCGCGTCCGTCGGGTTCATGATGTGCGGCAGGAACAGGCCGGACGGAATCTCGGCCGAATAGGGGTAGGGTGCGCCTTCCTCCATCATCGGGCCGCCCGCGGCATAGCTGACGATATTGATGCCGACATAATTGAGCAGCAGCGTCACGATGACTTCGTTGATGCCGCGATAAGCCTTCAGATAGCCGGCGATCGCCGCCCAGAAGGCGCCGCCCGCCGCACCCGCGAGCGTGCAGATGAGGAGATGCAGCGGCCAGTACATTTCCGGCAGATAGAGGGCGGCGATGGCGCAGAACAGCGCGCCCATATAGATCTGGCCCTCGGCGCCGACATTGAAGAGGCCGGCCTGCAGCGGAATGGCGACGGCGAGACCGGCGAGCAGAATGGGCGAGAACTTCACCAGCGTGGCGCCGAAGCCGTAATAGTCGAAGAACGCTTCGCCGAAGAGCGAGCGATAGGCTTCGATCGGATTGGCGCCGGCGACCAGGATCAGGACCGATCCGGCGAGCAATGCCAGAAGCACCGCCCACACCGTCTTGGTCACGAAGAGGAATTGCATGAACCGCGCCATCAGGCGGCCTCCCCTTTCACGCCCGCCATCAGTTCGCCCAGACGCTCGCCGGTCGCTTCCTCCGGCGCCAGAATGCCGGTGATGACACCGCGGCACATCACCGCGATGCGGTCCGATATATCCATGACATGTTCGAGCTCGGTGGAAATATAGAGAACGCCGACGCCCGCTTTCTTGAGATCGAAGATGGTGTTCTGCACGAATTCGATGGCGCCGATATCGAGACCCTTGCAGGCCTGCATGATCACCAGGATCCGCGGCCGGGCCTCGATCTCGCGCGCCAGGATGACCTTCTGCTGATTGCCGCCCGACAGAAAGCGGGCCAGCTGCTGCGGCGAGCGCAGGCGCACGTCGTAGCGCTTGACGAGCTCGATGGCGTTCTTTGCCATATAAGCGAAATCGAGGATGCCGCGATGCGAGGCGGGGGGGCGATCATAGTCGCGTAGGACGAGATTCGTCGCCACCGGATAGTCGAGGACGAGGCCGGTCGTCTGCCGGTCCTCGGGCACGAAGCCGATGCCGGCTTCGTTCTTGCGCTGCTTCACCCCGAGGCGGGTGATGTCGCGGCCCGAGACCTCGAGCGCGCCGCTGTCGAGAGGGCGCAGGCCGGCGATCACTTCGCTGAGCTCGCGCTGGCCGTTGCCGTCGACGCCGGTCACGCCGAGCACTTCGCCCTCATGCAGCTCGAAGCTGAGATTGTCGAGCGCCTTGACACCCCTGTCGTTGGTGGCGACAAGATCACGGGCCGTGAGGATGACCTTGCCGGGCGTGGTTTTCACACGCTTGAGATTCATGATCACGTCGCGCCCGACCATGCGCCGGGCGAGCTGGCGCGGCGTCGTGTCCTTGGCATCGATCTCATCGGTGACCTTGCCGTGGCGCATGACCGTCACGCGGTCGGCCACCTGCATGACCTCTTCGAGCTTGTGGGTGATGAGCAGGATGGTGTGATTGGCGGCCCTGAGCGCCCTGAGGCTTTCGAGGAAGGAGCCGATCTCGCTCGGTGCCAGCACACTGGTTGGTTCATCGAGGATGAGGACTTCGGCCTTGCGATAGAGGGCTTTGAGGATCTCGACGCGCTGGCGCATGCCCATGGGGAGCGTCCATATCTGCGCGGTCGGATCGATGTCGAAGCCGATCTTGGTGCTCAATTCGCGGATGCGGCTCTCATGGGTCGTGAAATTGACGGTGCTGAGGCCGCCGCTCAGACCCAGCACGATGTTCTCGGTGACGGTCAGCGAATTCACCAGCATGAAATGCTGATGGATCATGCCGATGCCGTCGGCGATGGCGTCGGCGGGCGACGCCAGCCTGAGTTCCTTACCGTCGAGCAGGATGCGGCCCTCATCGGGCTGGTAGAGCCCGTAGAGGATGTTCATCAATGTGGTCTTGCCGGCGCCGTTCTCGCCGAGAATGGCGTGGATCGCGCCCTTGGCGATCTTGATATCGATGTTGTCGAGCGCCTTGAACTCGCCAAACGACTTGCTGATCCCATCGATGACAATGTGATCCATCACCCGCCCACTCACCTGATCCGCAATGCAAATGATAAGGGGACGCCTCTCACGAGGCGCCCCCGGTCACATCGTTACGGCTTGAGTTCGCCGGATTTCATCTTCTCGGCGAGCGCCAGCACCTCGGCCTTGACTTCTTCCGGAACGGCGGAGTGGAAGGTGCCGATACGGGCCGCTTCGGGCGTCGACAGGTCGAAATTGTAGTTCTTGCCCTCGAGCTTGCCCTCCTGAGCGAGCTTGAGATAGTCGAGCATGGCGCCCTTGATGTCGAAGATGGCCGACTGGAGTACGGTGTCCGGCCAGTCGCTGATCGCATCGTAATAGAGCCCGAAAGCCCACACGCCCTTTTCCTTGGCGGCCTGCAGGCTGCCGATCACCGCATTGTCCATGGTCGGGAAGATCACGTCGGCGCCCTGGGAGATCTGGTTGAGGGCGGCTTCCTTGCCCTTGGCGATGTCGTCCCAGTCATTCGTGTAGGCGGTGAAGACCTCCGTGCCGCCGGCATCCTTGAAGCCCTTTTCGTAGCTCGCATTGAGATCGAGGGAGAATTTGATCTTCTGTCCGCCGATCCAGCCGGCCTTGCCGGTCTTGGACATCTTGCCGGCAATATAGCCCATGAGATAGCCGAATTGCGAAAAGTTGAAGTCGGCCGAGGCGATATTGCCTTCGCCCTGCTGGCCGTTATTCACGACGAAGATCGTGTCGGGATATTTGGAGGCCACGCGCTTGGCGGCATCCTGGAATTCGCCGCCATGGCCGATCACCACCTTGTAGCCGCGCCTGGCATAGTCGGCCATCGCCTCGGCCTGATCGGCCTGCGCGACCTTTTCGCTATAGGCGACCTCGATGCCGAGCTTCTCCTTGGCCTGGAGAATGCCTTCATAGCCGGACTGGCTCCAGGATTTGTCCGTGATGTTGCCCGGCATCACGATGGCCACTTTCATGGTGTCCGCCGAGGCCGGCCTGAGGACGGCAATGCTCGCCGCCGTTCCACACAGGGCAATGAACGATCTTCTGCTGATGATCATGACTGTTTTTCCTCACCGCACCAGTTGGTTTTGATGATTGTCCATGCGCCCGCAATGTCGCCGCGGGAGAATGGATGTGGTGCTCACTACAGTCTTGATCAGAATTCACTTATGATCGATATTAAATAAATGAACTTTATTTTCATCTAGGATAAAGTATGCACCGCGAGGCGAAGGCGCAGATCACCCTGGATGGCGTGGATGTCAATCTGCTCCGGATTTTCTGTGTCATCGTCGAGAGCAACGGGTTTTCGGCCGCGCAGGCGCGCATGAATGTCAGCGCCGCCTCGATCAGCAGCAAGATGGCGGCTCTTGAGGAGAGGTTGGGACTGCGCCTGTGCCAGCGTGGGCGCGCCGGTTTCGATCTGACCAGCGAAGGCCGCAAGGTCTATGAAGCGGCGACGGCGATCTTCAAATCGCATGTCTCCTTCGTGCGCGAAGTGAGCCAGTTGCGCGAGGAACTCGCCGGCCGCCTCGATATTGGTGTCGTCGATTCGACCGTGACCAATCCGGACATGCGCCTGCCGGATCTGGTGCGCCGCTTCAGCGTCAAATATCCAAATGTGCATCTCTCGCTGCAGATCAGGGAGCCGTCGCAGATCGAGCGCTCACTCCTCGAGGGCAGCATCAATATCGGCATCTCGGCCTTCTATCACCACGTGCCGGGGCTGAGCTATCGGCCCTTCATCAAGGAGCTGCATGAGCTCTATTGCGGGCGCGGTCATGCGCTTTTCGACCGGGCGCCCGACCATATCGAGATGGTGGAGCTGCGCGGCTGCCGATATGTCATCCGCAGCCATTTGCCGTCCAATGTCGAGCTCGCCCCCGACAGCGTGACGGGGGCGGCCACGGTCTCCGACATGGAGGCCATGGCGCATCTGGTTCTGTCGGGCCAGTTCATCGGCTTCATGCCGGTCCATTATGCCTCGATATGGACGCAGACCGATCGCATGCGCCCGATCCTGCCTGGGCGTTTCACCCATACATCGACTTTCGAGGTCGCGACCAATCTCGAGCAGAAACACGATCGCCTGACACTCGCCTTCCTGCAGGAGATCCGGGCGAATTAGCACCTCCAAACCGTCATGGCCGCCCGGATGGCCGGGTTTAACCCGGCCATGGAGGCGGCCATCCAGCCTATCCGATCAACAGTTGCACGGCGTCGAGCCTGGATGGCCGGGTCAAGCCCGGCCATGACGAGGGGAGAGCGCCGCGCGCGATGTGGCGCTCAACGCCGTGGGCTGTTCGCCATCACGCAGAGAAGCTCGAACATCATGGTGGCGCCGGCGAGCGCGGTCGAGCCGGTCGGATCGAGCGGCGGCGAGACCTCGACGAGGTCGGCGCCGATGATGTCGACGCCGTCGAGCAGGCGCACCATGGCCTGCGCCTCGCGCGTGGTGATGCCGCCGATCTCAGGCGTTCCGGTACCGGGCGCAATCGAGGGATCGAGCGCGTCGATGTCGAAGGACACGTAGGTCGGCGCATTCCCGACGAGCTTGCGCGCTTCTTCCATTACCGATTTCGGTCCCCGCTCGGCGAATTCCTCGATGAAGACGATGCGTACTCCCGCCTCGCGGGCGAAATCGTAATTGGAGGCGTCCGAGATGGCGCCGCGTATGCCGATCTGGATCACGCGCTTGGGATCGAGCAGGCCCTCCTCGATGGCGCGGCGGAACGGCGTGCCGTGATTGTAGCGGCTGCCGAAGAAGCTGTCATAGGTGTCGGAATGGGCGTCGAAATGGATCATGCCGACCGGCCCCTTGGCGGCGATGGCACGCAGGATCGGCAGGCTGATCAGGTGGTCGCCGCCCGCCGTCAACGGCCGCGCGCGTGCCTTGTGGATCTCGGTGTAGAAGGCCGTGATACTTTCAAGCGTCGCCATGAGATCGAGCGGGTTGATCGGCGCGTCGCCGCAATCGCCGACCTTCATTTTGTCGAAGGGCGACTGGCCGGTGACATGATGGACGCGGCGCACCAGGCTCGACTGGTTGCGGATCTCGCGTGGGCCGTGGCGGGCGCCGGTGCGGTTGGTGGTGCCGCCATCGAAGGGAATGCCGACCAGCGCGATATCGACTTGGTCGGGCCGAGCGATCGGCAGGCGCATGAAGGTCGGGAGACCCGCGAAACGCGGCACGAGTCCCGAATCGAGCGGCTGGAAATCCGCATTGCTTGTTCGTTTGTTCATAAGGTGCCTCCGTTTCCTTTGCCTACCAGCGCTTCAACACTTTCCCTTCTCCCGCTTGCGGGAGAAGGTGGCCGAAGGCCGGATGAGGGTGTTCTTTCCGCCCATTCCGATCTCGAATTCGATGCGCGAATGACGTCCGGTCTTGTGTTCTTATGAGAGACTGGCGCTCGTTGAGCCAGCACCCTCATCCGCCCTGTCGGGCACCTTCTCCCGCAAGCGGGAGAAGGGGAAAGACGGAGGATGGCGTCCCAGTCAGCGAGCATTGCCAATTTCACCTCAGGGTTAGGGGGCTGCTGTCAGTTGTCACAGTCATCAGAACATCGCCGCGCCGCCATTCGGGCTGACGCATTGGCCGGTCATGAAAGTGCTGCCGGGTCCGGCGAGGAAGAGGGCCGCGGCGGCGATCTCTTCCGGCCGGCCGAGGCGGCCGAGCGGATTCATCGCTTCCTTGGCCAGCGTTTCGGCCGAGGTTTGCTCGATACCGAGCATCGGCGTATCCGTCGGTCCGGGGGCGATCGTGTTGACCAGGATCCTCGGCGCGAATTCACGCGCCCAGGATCGCGTCATCGAAAGAACGCCGCCTTTCGAGGCGCAGTAGAGCGAGCAGTTCTCGCGCCCCAGATAGGCAAGCTCGGAGGCGATATTGATCACCCGTCCGCCGCGATCCTGCGCCACCATCAGCCTGAGCGCCTCGCGCCCGACCAGGAACACGCCTTTCAGATTGACGCCGATCTGCCGGTCGAAATCGGCGACGCTTGTCTCGAGCAATGGCTTCTCGACAAGTATGCCGGCGCTATTTACGACAATATCCACACCGCCGCTCTCGCGCACGGCGTCGAAAAGCTGAGTGACGTCCGGTTCGTCCGCCACATTGACGCGCCGGCCTGTCGTCGTGCCGCCCGCCGCCTTGACCGCTACCGCGATATTCGCATCGCTCGCATAGTCGGCAATGGTGACATGGCAGCCTTCCTTGGCGAAGGCGATAGCGATGGCGCGGCCGATGCCGCTGGCGCCGCCGGTGACGACCGCATGTTTTCCGCTGAGCACACCCATCACGCCATCACCTCGCCGCGATCGACATTGACGGCCTGCCCGGTGATGTCGCGCGCCAGGTCTGAGGCCAGGAAGAGATAAAGATTGGCCACGTCATCGGGCTCCATGAGGCCGGGCAACGCCTGATTGGCCAGGATCTGGCCCAGCATCTCGTCTTCGCCGATGCCGGCGCGCTCGGAGACCTCGGTCAGCGAGCGAAGCGCGGCACGCGTCTTCACCCAGCCGGGACAGACGGCGTTCACCCGGATTTTGCGTGGTCCGAGCTCCTTGGCGAGCACACGCATGAAGCCGAGATTGCCGTGCTTGGACGTCACATAGGCGGCGAATTCGGCGGCGGCACTCTTCGACCAGACCGAGGCGGTGATGATGATGTTCGAGCCTTCCGGCATGCGGATCAGCGCTTCGCGCGTGACATAATATGTGCCGACGAGATTGATCTCGATGATGCGGGCGAAGAGTTTTTCGACTTCATCGCCTTCCTCATACATGGGGGTGAGCCGCTCAAGCCCGGCATTATTGATGAGCACATCGAGAGGGCCGATGCCGCCGACCGACTTGCGCACCTGTTCGCGATCGGTGATGTCGCAGATTTCTGACCTGACCGTCTTGCCGGTGGCCTGCGCCATCTGCCTTGCGGCGTCCTGAATGTCGGCCGTGCTGGAGAGGATCGTCACGTCGGCGCCCTGGCGCACGAAACCTTCGGCAACGGCATAGCCGATGCCATGGCTTGCCCCGGTGACGAGCACCTTCTTGCCGTTGAAATCAAAAGCCCCCATTTATTCTGCTGTCTCCATGTTGCGTTCTTCATTGCGGATCAGCGCCAGCACATCGCGGCGGATCTTGCGGAAATCGGAATGATCGAGAATGTCGAGGCCACGCTTCTCAGGCAGAGTGGCGCTGACCGGAATGTCGGCGAGGACGCGGGCCGGCCGCTTCGAGAAGACGACAACCCGGTCGGCGAGCAGCACCGCTTCGTCGACGTCGTGAGTGACGAAGATGACCGTCTTGCGCTCGGCCCGGCGCAGATCCATGAGCTGGAGCTGCAGGCGCTCGCGGCTCAGGGCGTCGAGGGCGCCGAAAGGCTCGTCCATCAGCAGCACCAGCGGATTGGCGGCGAGCGTGCGGGCGATGGCGACGCGCTGGCGCATGCCGCCCGAGATGCGGTTGATCGTGTAGTCGGCGAAGGGCGTCAATCCGACGAGATCGAGATAGTGGCGGGCGATCTTCTCCTTCTCGACCGCCGAGACATCGTCGCGGTATTTGAGCCCGAAGCGGATATTGCCGAACACGGTGAGCCAGGGGAAGGACGAATAGGACTGGAACACCATTCCCTTGTCGCGGCTCGGCCCGTCGACGCGCTTGTCCTTGAGATAGATCTCGCCCGCGCTCGGCGTCTCGAGCCCGCCCACCATGCGCATGACGGTGGTCTTGCCGCAACCGGAGGGGCCGACGAAGACGACGAACTCGCCTTCCCGGATGTCGAGCGAGAGCGGTGTGACCACGGGGATCGTGCCGCCATCGGGGGTGGAGAATTCCTTGGCCACGTCGCTGATGCGGATGAAGCTCATTCGCGGCTTCCTCTTTCACCCTCGCCCTGCAAGCGCAGCGCGGCGGGGAGAGGGAAGGGCCCGTCGCGAAGCGACGGGAAGGGTGAGGGGCAACCTCTGCGACGATTGAACTCTCATGGACGGTCGGGGGGCAATCACGACGAGGCCCCTCACCCTCCCAATGCTTCGCATTGGGTCCCTCCCTCTCCCCGCTGAAGCGGGGCGAGGGTAAGTTCACCGCAATCTTGTCTATCGCCATGCCCGCCCCCTAATTCAAATACCGGAACCAGCGCCGGTGCAGGAAGCGGATCGCCTGGTCGGAAACAAGGCCGATGATGCCGATGGTCAGGATGCCGGCGAAGACGTCCGGCGATTTGCCGTAGCGGCGCGCCGTCCACAGCTCGTAGCCGATGCCCGAGCTCGAGGCGACGATCTCGGCGACGATGAGATAGGTCCAGCACCAGCCGAGTGTGATGCGCAGGCTGTCGACCATGTTGGGCAGCATGGCGCGCAGCAGCACATCCTTCATCAGGGCCGAGTCGGATGCGCCGAGCGTGCGGCCGGTCTCGATATATTCCTTAGGGACCCGCCTGGCGTCGTCGGCGATGAGCAAGATGAGCTGGAAGAAGGTGCCGATCCACAACAGCGTCACCTTGGAGCCCTCGCCGATGCCGAGCCAGATCAAGGTCAGCGGCACCAGCGCCGGCACCGGCAGGTAGCGCACGAAATCGATGATCGGCTCGAGAAGAGCCGTGACGGCGCGATAGCCGCTCATCAATATGCCGAGCGGGATGGCGATGACGGCGGAAGCGAGAAACGCCGCCCAGACGCGCGCGACGCTGATGGCGATATCGCCGATATAGCCGTCGGAAAAGAGGCGCACCCAGGCCGAGATCACCGCCAGGGGCGAGGGGAGGATCTGCGGCTGGACCAGTCCGCTCTCGGCGACGAACGCCCAGCCGCCCAGCACCGCCAGGAAGGCGGCGATGCTGAGCCAGAGTTCGAGACGCGGCTGGGCCTGGGCGCGGAAGGTGAAGAGATCCTTCCACGCCGTCGGGCGCGCCGGCCTGGTGGGAACGCGTTCCGCCGCCGGCTTCTCGCTTTCACCGCTCGTCACGGTCATGCTTTTCAATTCCGCCCGACCGGTATTCGGCCTACTGAAGCTTGTTGATGATCGTCCGGTCGATATGGTCTTCCGGCAAGAGCTTCACGTCGGACGAGCCGAATTCGAGATTGAGATCCATGGTCTCCTTGAAGATCTCGTAGACGCGGCCTTCCTTGTCGACGGTCCCGATGAACTCCTTCGCTTCGGCGAGCGGCGTGTAGCGGAAATTCGGCAAGGTCGCCTTGAAGTCGTCGGCGGTGATCGAGAATTGCTTGGCGATGATCGGGATCGCCGCTTCCTGATTGGCGTTGAAATAGTCGATGGCGCGATAAATGGCCCGCAGGAATTTCACATATTTGTCAGGATTGGCCTTGAGCTCTCCGGTATGCGCCATGATGATATCGAGGATCAGGTCCTTCTGGTCCTTTGACGAGGTCAGTATATGGGCGCCGCGGTCTTTGTGCGCGGCGACGACCTGGCTCAGCACCGGCTCATAGGTGCCGATCGCCACGACCTTGGGATCGGCGAACACGCCGATCGCATCGGCCGCCGCGATATCGGTCAGTACCGTATCCTTGATCGAGAGGTTGCATTCCTTCTTCAGCGCCATCTGCATGATGAGGCGCGCCGGCAGGTTCGGTTCGACCGCGATGGCCTTGCCCTTGAGATCGCAGACCGACTTGATCGACTGATCTGCCGCCCAGCCATCGCCGCCGGTCGACAAATCGATCGTGCCGATGATGATTCCCTGCGTTTCCTTGCGCCGGCCGAGGCCCTGATATTCGCCGACGGTGCGCAGATAGCAGTCAATGTCGCCGCGCTCCATGGCAGCGATCGCATTGGGCATATCGTCATCGAGGATTTCCTCGACCTCGATGCCTTCTTCCTTGAAGTAGCCGAGCTCATTGGCGAGATGGACCGGCCCGAAGCCGACCCAGACCGGATACATGCAGGTTACTTTCTGCGGATTGCCGACGGCCGCATCGGCCGACCCGCCGGCAAATCCCGCCACGGCCAGAGCCGTGCCGAGGCAAAGTACGAGTGTTCTGAAAGACTTCAGCATGGTCGTTCTCCCTATCCGCGCGGTCTCTGCAGACTGCCGCGCTCGATTGCTGCAACTTAATCTTATGGGCTTCCGAAACCATCGGAAAAGAGGCAAGATCAGATCGTTACATTCAGAAAGCGGAAGTATCCAATGCGCCAGCTGCTCGACATCGATCTCAGGCTCATCCGCATCTTCCGTGTCATTGTCGAAGCCAAGGGATTGGCTGGCGCCCAGCTCGTCCTCAATCTCAGCCAGTCGCGCATATCGACCAGCCTCGCCGAGCTCGAGGCGCGGCTCGGCGCCCGTCTTTGCCGGCGTGGCCGCTCGGGCTTCGCGCTGACGGAGGCCGGGCGCGCCGTCTATGACGCCTCGCATGATCTCTTCGCGGCGGTCGACCGCTTCTGCAACGAGGCCGGCACGGTATCGCTCAATCTGCGTCGGGTGGTGAAGCTCGGCGCCGTCGATGCGCTGGCCACCAATGCGGAGATGTCGCTCGCCCGGGCGGTCGGACATTTCCGCGAGGCCGCCCCCTCGGTGCAGATCGATTTCATGATCACCGGCCCCGAGGAACTGGAAGCGCAGCTCATTGCCGGGGCGCGCGACATCATCATCGTGCCCAGCATCACTAAGCGCTCCGATCTCGCCTATCTGCCGATCTGCGCGGAGAAGCAGTCGCTCTATTGCGCCAGGGGTCATCCGCTCTTCGGCGAGGAGGAAAAGGTTGTGGAGCGCAATCTGGCGGGCCATGCCATCGTCGCGCGCGGCTATCTGCACAGCCAGGATCTGAAGCGGCTCGGCTACCGCCAGGCCGATGCGACGGTGGAAATGATGGAAGCGCAGCTCATCCTTATTTTGAGCGGCGGCTTCATCGGCTATCTACCAGCCCACTATGCGACGCTCTGGGTCGAGCGCGGCGAGCTGCGTTGCCTCTGCGACGATAAATTCGGCTATGACTCGACATTTTATGCGGTGAGCCAGAGAAGCGCCACCGAGAACCCGCTGCTGCGACGCTTCCTCGCCAGTTTCGTGGAAACGAAACGCCAGCGCGGCGTATTGGAGGAGGTTGATTGACTGGACAATCAAAAATATTGACTCGTTGCCGCCGAACGCCTTATCCTTGGACTGACTTTGGAAAGCTCTTGCAACACCCCTCATGCTGAGGTGGCCGCGAAGCGGCCCTCGAAGCATCCATCAGGATAGAGCGAACGAGCTGAAGCATACCCTTCGAGGCTCGCTTTGCTCGCACCTCAGGGTGAGGGGGATGGTAGTCAATTTAGGGAAACATCATGTCCGACATACAGGGTGCGCAGTGGAATGCCGGCGAGACGGAGGCTGATGCGAAGCTGCATCTTCTGTCGCCTTCCGAGGAGATGGCGAAGCTCGGCCAGGGCATGCGGCCCTTGATCGCCTATGGCGAGGGAATCCATGTCGTCGATGCTAATGGCCGCCGCATCATCGACGGGCCGGCCGGCATGTGGTGCACGCAGATCGGTTATGGCCGCAAGGAGATCGCCGACGCGCTCGCCGCCCAGGCGCTCAAGCTCTCCTATAACTCGCCCTGGTACACGACCAACTCGCCTTCGGTGGAACTGGCAAGACGCATCGCCGAGGTGACACCCGGCGATCTCAACCGCGTCTTCTTCACCACCGGCGGGTCGACCGCGGTGGATTCGGCGCTGCGCTTCGCCGAATACTACAACAACATGCTGGGCAGGCCCGAGAAGAAGCACATCATCGTGCGCCGCGAGGGCTATCACGGCAGCACCAGTCTGACCGCCGCCTGTTCCGGCCGCGCCTTCAACTGGCAGAACTTCGACATCGCCGCGCCGCGCATCACCTTCATTTCGAGCCCCAATATCCGCCTGGCATCAGGGCTGAGGGAAGCCCAGTTCCTCGACCGGCTGGTGCGCGAATTCGAGGATACGGTCGCGAAGATCGGGCCCGACAAGGTCGCGGCCTTCCTGGCCGAGCCGCTGCTCGCTTCGGGCGGTGTCATCATTCCGCCCAAAGGCTATCATGCCCGCATCAAGGCCATCTGCGAGAAGCATGACATCATCTACATCTCGGACGAGGTGGTGACGGCATTCGGGCGCTGCGGCGAATGGTTCGCTTCCGAGAAGGTCTTCGGCGTCGTGCCCGACATTATCACTTTCGCCAAGGGCGTCACCTCGGGCTATGTGCCGCTGGGCGGCTTCGCGATATCGGACCGTCTCCTCGCCAGGATCGCGGGCGAGAATGCCAAGGGCGGCTATTACAGCAACGGCTATACGTATTCCTCGCATCCGGTGAGCTGCGCCGCGGCACTCGCCAATATGGATGTGATCGAGAAGGACGGCATATTGGAGCATGTGCGCGAGGTGGCGGGGCATTTCGCCGAAGGTCTGCGCAGTCTCAAGGGGCTTCCCCATGTCGCCGATGTCAGGGTGTCGGGTCTCGTCGGCTGCGTCGAGGTTCTGGTCGATCCGTCATCGCCGGAAGTGACCGACCGCGACAAGAAGCTGGGCGGCCGCATCGACGCGTTTTGCTTCGATCTGGGTCTCCTGGTGCGCCCGCTCGGCAATATCTGCGTCCTATCGCCGCCGCTCATCATCACCAAGGCCGAGATCGACGAGATGATCGGAATATTGTGGGAAGGCATCCGGAAGGCGGCCGCCGAGGTCAAGGAACCGGTTGCCGCTTGACGACAGGACCGGGCCCGCATATCCGGGTTTTGCGCGTGATCAGGAAAAGTGGACACCGGTTTTCCGTCCGATCACGCGCCGGATATAAGCTACGGCAATGAGTGGAACGGACGTGGGGATCAAAGCCCGCATCGCCTCGCGCGAGGATCAGGTTCAGGAACGCCGGCGTTCGCTCCTCGACGCCGCCGCGAAGGTGATCGCGCGCAAGGGCCTCACCGGCATCACCATGAACGACATCGCGCAGGAAGCGGGCTGCAGCTATGGCGTCGCCTCCTTCCATTTCAAATCGAAGGAAGGGCTCATTCTGGCGGCGCTCGACCACCTCGTCGCCGAGTATGATGCGGCCCTTAACCGTCCCGGCACCGACGAGGAGGCGCCCGCCGACCGGTTGAAAGCGATGGTGCTGCTCGACTTCGATCCCAAGATATCCAATGCCGAGCATGTCGCGGTGTGGAGCGCCTTCTGGGCGGAAACGGTCCGCAATCCCGAATATCGCCGGCGCCTCGTCGAGCTCAAGGCGCGGTACCATGCCTTCGTGAGGGCCGAGGTGGTGGCGCTGGCCAAGGAACGCAAGCTCAAGGCCGACGCAGGCGTCATCGCCAGCACGCTCAACGCCATTGTCGACGGCTTCTGGATCGCCAATCAGGTGCATGCCAGCGGCATTCTGGGCCAGAAACAGGCGCGCCATGCCTGCTTCCTCTATCTCAGGTCGATCTTTCCGGACGATTTCTAGGGCGCGTCACCCACAGCGCGATGGCGGCGGCGATGAGGCTCACCGCGATGCTGGCCAGGATCGGCAGCCGGTAGCTGTGGTTGATGTCGAAGGCGAAGCCGGCCGCGCTGGGGCCAATCAGCGTGCCGAAAGCGACGCTGGTATAGAGCACGCCGAGAATGCTGCCGATATGACGGCCGCCGAAATAGTCGGCGGCGACAGAGGGGATGATCGCCACCCAGCCGCCATAGAACATGCCGAACAGGAAGGCGAAGAGCGCCAGCGTCCAGAAATCTCCGGCAACTGCCCAGATCACCAACGCCGCGGCGATGCCTGCATGCATCAAGACGAGTGAGGCATGCCGCCCCATCCGGTCGGCGAGGCCGCCCAGAAAAAATCGTCCGGCGGTGCTGCCGACTCCGATCACGCCGAGCAGCAGCACGGCAGAGGCTGGGCTGATTCCGAGATCAAGCGCATAGGGCACGAGATGGACGAAGGGTACGAAGACGCCGAAGGCGCAGGCGAGGCTCGCGGCATAGAGGCCGATGAACTGCCGGGTCCTGACGGCTTCGCCGACCGTGATGCCTTGGGCCGCGTTCTTTCCCGCCGCCGCATCGAGCGGATCGCCGTCGGGGCCGACGCCGCGCTGGCGTGGATCATTCACCAGGAGCCATGACATGACGATGCCGAGAAGAGCGGCGAACAGCCCGAGCAGGATATAGGCCTGGCGCCATCCGGCCATGTCGATGAGCCAGGCGGCGAGAGGCGGCATCACCAGCGTGCCGAGCCCGATGCCGCTCACCGCGAGGCCGGAGGCGAAGCCGCGCCGGCGCACGAACCAGCGCTGCACCACGCCCACTGCCGGCACATAGGCGCAGCCGACGCCGATGCCGACGCCCAGTCCATAGGCCACATAGACCTCGGTGATGTTGCGCGCGAGGCCGGCGAGGACAAGGCCTGTGCCGACCAGCAGCATGCCGAGCGAGGCCATGAGGCGCGCGCCGAAACGGTCGGCAAGCGGTCCGCTGACGATGCCGAGGGCGAAATAGAGAAAACCCGCCAGCGAGAAGACGAGCGAGACTTCGCCGCGCGAGGCGCCGAATTCCTGCTCGAGCGGCTTGAGGAAGGCGCTGAACGTATAGGCGCTGCCGAAGCCGAGAAGCGTCACGGCGAAGGCCGCGGCGACGATGGCCCAGCCATAGAAGAAACGTGAGGGGGCGGAGGTCGAGGTCATGTCAGGCGAGGGGATGGCGCTGATGCCAGGAGGTGATCGACTGGAAGGCGGCGCCGGCGCGGACCAGCTGGGCTTCGCCGAGATGCGGCGCGACGAGCTGGAAACCGATCGGCATCTCTTGCCGGCTGAAACCGCCGGGCAAGGTGATGGTCGGATGCCCGCTCATGTCGAAGGGACAGGTGTAGCGCTGCAGTTTCGCGAGGAGCTCCGGCTGCGCGCCGAGCGTTTTGATGCGGGCGATCGTCAGGGGCGCGAAGGGCTGAACGGGTGTGAGCAGCAGGTCCATGGTGGCGAAGAGGGCGTTGACGCGGCCACGGAATTCCATGCGCCGGAGCAGGATCTTCTGATAGTCCGTAGCAGAGAGGGCGCGTCCCGTCTCGATCACGGCGCTGAGGATCGCGCCATACTGATCCTTGTGTTTCGCATAGGTCGCCTCATGCGCGACGGCGGCCTCGATGGCGCAATTGGGCGTCCAGTCGGCGATCGTCTGGGTGATATCGGGCATGCGGATGGGCATGAATTCGGCGCCGAGCGAGGCGAAGGCTTTCATCGCTTCGGCGAGAACGGTGATCGTCTCGTCATCCGCATCATCAGTGTTCCACGCGGCATCGATGCCGATGCGCAGGGCTTTCACGCCGTCATCGGCGGACTTCAGGTAATCGGGCACGGGATCCGGCAACGATGTGGGGTCGTGTGGATCGCTGCCGGCGATCACGCCGAGAAGGGCGCCGGCATCTTTCGCGCTGCGCGCCATGGTGCCGACATGGTCGAGCGACGCGGCAAGCTCGACGACGCCGTGTCGGCTGACGCGACCCCAGCTCGGCTTGAGGCCGGTCACGCCATTGGCGGCGGCGGGCCAGCGGATCGAGCCGCCAGTGTCGGAGGCGATGGCGCCATAGCAGAGGCCCGCGGCGGTCGCGACGCCCGAGCCGCTGGACGAGATGCCGGTCCAGTAGTCAGCATTCCAAGGGTTGGTCGGAGGCGTGATCGCGGCGTGGTGATCGGAATAAGCGCCCTCGCTGAGTTCGGTCTTGCCGATCAGCACGACTCCGGCGTCCTTGAGCCGCCGCACCAAGGTCGCATCCTCCGTCGCCGTTTGCCTCATGCCTGGCGCCATGCCGGCGCCGGTCGGATGGCCTGCGATCGCGCAGAGATCCTTCACTGCGATCGGAATGCCATGCAGCGGGCCGCGATGGATGCCGCGCGCGATCTCGGCATCCGCCGCCCGCGCCTGATCGAGCGCCATATCCGCCGTCACCAGTGCATATGAATGAAGTGTCGGCTCCAGCCTGGCGATTCGGGCGAGGAGGGCCTGCGTCGTCTCCTCCGCCGAGATCTCTCGCCTTGCGAGGCGTCCGGCAAGTTCGGTCGCGTCCCAATAATGCACGTCGTTTCCCTCAGAATATTTGAATTATGATCGATACGTGATACTCATATATTCCTCCGCTATAGAGATTTTCAAACCAGGATTTCTCTCAGGTTTAGATTAGAAATTCTAAATGAACAAATTACCTCCCCTGAACGCGCTCAAGGCCTTCGAAGCGGCCGCCCGGCATCTCTCCGTCAAGGCGGCGGCCGAGGAATTGTCGGTCACGCCGGGTGCGGTCAGCCAGATGCTGAAGACGCTCGAGCTCAATCTCGGCCGCAAGCTCTTCGACCGGGTCAATCGCGGCATCGTCCTGACCGAGGCCGGGCGCAACTACCTGCCGCCGGTCCGCAACGCCTTCCGCCAGATCGCCGAAGCGTCCCGCCGCGTCGCCCTGGAAGAAGACGGCGGATTGCTGACGGTGAGTGTCACGCCGTTCTTCGCCTCCGCCTGGCTCGTGCCGCGGCTCGCCTCGTTTCAGGCGGCGCATCGCGATATCGATCTCCGCATCGTCACCAGCAGCGGCCTCGCCGATTTCACCCGCGACGGCGTCGATGTCGCCATCCGCCATGGCCTCGGCCGCTATCCGGGACTGAGGAGCGACCATGTTCTCGCGGTCGCGATGATCCCGGTGGTGGCACCTTCGCTCGTCGCGCGCCTCGGTCGACCGACAAAAGCTGCCGACCTTCTCAGCTGGCCGCTGGTGCAGGATGCCGATCGCAAAGGATGGGCATTGTGGTTCGAGGCGCAAGGCCTTGCCGAGCCGGCGCCGACGCGCGGACCCTCCTTCGATGATTCAGGCCTGCTGCTGCGCGCGATCATTGCCGGGCAAGGCGCGGGCCTGCTGCCGGACGCCATGGTCGAGACGGAAGTCAAGGAAGGCCGGCTCGTGCGACTGGCCGAGCCGAAAGAGATCGAGGCCTTCGCCTATTATCTCGTGTACCCAGAGCTCGCGCATGAGCGGGCGAAGATCCAGGCGTTCCGTGCCTGGCTCCTCGATGCGGCCAGAAGCTTCCACGAGTAATCCGTCATCCCGGCGCAAAGCCGGGATCCATTGAATTCATTCCGCTTCTGCGGCTTTGCCCAGATTGCGCCTATTCAATGGACCCCGACGTTCGTCGGGGTGACGGAGAATGGGTGGAGCAGGGTCTCTTTCGTCAATTTCCGATATCCTTCGCGGCGCGTTTCTTATGCGCGGCCAAGGCCATCAGCCGACGATCGCGCCAGACCTGGCGCTCTTGCAGTTCTTGCCTGGGCGTGAGCTTGCGGCGTTCCGGCTCGATCACATCCATCACGGCGCCTGTCCAGTCGATACGCCGCTGCATCTGCGGGAACAGGTTTTCGTAGATACCCTGATAGCGTTCGGCATAATCGCGCACCCCGCCCGGCGCGTTGAGATCGATGGTCTCGAACGGGCCCATGAACGACCAGCGCAGCGCCAGACCGTCGCGTATGCCAATATCGATATCCTCGACACTGGCATAGCCGTCGGCCACCAGGCGGAAGGCCTCTTCGAGAAGGGCGCCCTGCATGCGGTTCATGATGAAGCCGTCGAGCTCTTTCTTCATGACGAGCGGCGCATGGCCGGCCGACAGCAGGAACTGCCGCGTACGCTCGACCGTCTCGGGCGATGTCCACGGCGCCGGCACCACTTCGGCGGCGGGAATGAGATAGGGCGGGTTGATCGGATGGACGACGAGGCAGCGCGCCCGGCCTTTGAGTCCTTCCGTAAAGCGCGACGGCAGGATCGCCGAGGTCGAGCTCGCGAGCACGGCATCGGGCCTGGCGGCCCGGTCGAGCGCTTCGAAAACCTTGATCTTGGTGGCGAGCACTTCCGGCGTATTCTCCTGCACATGAAGGGCTTCGGCCACTGCCTCCTCGAGCGTCGCCGCGGACGTGATGCGGGCGAGAACGGCGGTCGGCGTAGCGCCATTGAGAAGATCATTCCGGGCCAGGTCCTCGAGCACGCCCGCGATGTAATCGAGCGCCTTCCCGGCGGCGCCGTCGGCCTGATCCCACAGGCTCACCTGCGAGCCGGCGCGCGCGAAGCTGATCGCCCAGGCCCTGCCGATGAAGCCCGAACCGATGACCGCGGTCGGAGGCCGCTCAGAGGGTTTCGACATTACCGTCCACTCCCAGTGATTGTCCTGAAACATTGATGCCGGCATCGGAGAGCAGGTACGCCACCATGCTGGCGACGTCATAGGGGCTCACCATGCGCCGGAGCGATACTTTCTCGAGATAGTTCTTCTCCATCTCGGCGTGGCTGATGCCGAGCTGACGGGCGCGGTCGCCGATCACCTTGTCGATGCGCGGGCCTTCGACGATGCCGGGCAATATGGCATTGACGCGGATGCCATGCGGTCCGAGCTCCTTGGCGAGACTTTGGGTGAAGCCGACAACGGCGAATTTGGCCGAGGAGTAAGGCGTGCGGAACGCATAGCCATGCCGGCCCGCGGCGGACGACATGTTGACGATCGAGCCGCCGCCCGAAGCCTTCAGCATCGGGACGGCGAGCCGCGCGCACAGGAATTGTCCAGTGAGACAGACATCGATGCAGCGCCGCCACTCGGCGATCGAGATTTCATCGACGCCGCCGGTCGGCCCGGCTATTCCAGCATTGTTGATGAGGGCGTCAAGGCCGCCCCATTCCTTGGCCAGGAGGGCGAACATCCGATCGACATCTTCATCCCTGGCGACGTCAGCCTTGGTGGCGAGGAGCTTCGGCAAAGTCTTCTTCGCTTCGGCGATGGCGGCATCCGCTATGTCACAGATTGCGACGCGGGCGCCGAGGGCGATAAGCATGTCGGCGATGGCGAAGCCGATTCCCGACGCGCCCGCCGTGATCAGAACGCGCTGGCCGGCCAGCCCGGAAAGGAAGCCGGCGGGTGAGTCGGGCGCTTTGTTGCTCATCATTTCTCCCACAAGGTAGTGAGCAGCGGCGCGCCGCCCAGAATGCGGGGAATAATGGCCGCCATCTGGGCCGCCCGCAATATCGCCGATTGCGAAGACCGCTATGGTCGACGCGCTGAAAGCCCGCGACGAAAATCGCGTCGCCGACGCGGTGCGCGCCGATATCGATGATGCCTATCAGGTGCTGCTGGGGTTGGTGAGCCCCTAGCGCGGGATGCGAAAAAGTGGGCACCGGTTTTTCGCAAGAATCCCGCGCTATTATATGGGAATCGATCACGTTTATGAGTTTGGATTGACTCAATCCAAACTCATCGTGATCTAGTCGGTGAGAGGCAGCCGCTGCCGCGCCAGCGTCGTCCAGAAGGCGATGCCGGGCCCGAGCGCGGCGTCGTTGAAATCATAGCGCGCATTATGCAACGGCAGGCCATGGGCGCCTTCCGTGCCGTTGCCGAGAAAGGCGAAATTGCCGGGCCGGTGCTTGAGGAAGAGGCCGAAATCCTCCGATCCCATCATCGGCATGGGCTCGGGCTCGATGCTCTGGGCGCCGAGCGCCGCCTGGGCGGCGGCGAGCGCATGGTCCGTTTCCGCCGCATGATTGACGGTCGAGGAGAATTCGTGGCTGTAATCCACGTCGACCTCGGCGCCGAAGGCGTCGGCGATGCCGCCGGCGATCTTGCGCATTTCACGCTCGATCATCGCCTGCACCGCGGGCAGATAGCTCCTGGTGTCGCCGCGCAGCGTCACGCGCTCGGGCAGCACATTGCGGATGCCGTCGGTCAGGATCTCGGTGACCGACACCACCGCATTGTCGAGGGGATCGGCCCGGCGCGACACGATCGCCTGCAGCGCCAGCACCAGATGGGCGGCGATGACGATGGGATCGTTGCTGGTATGGGGCCGCGCCGCATGACCGCCCTTGCCGGTGAGGCGGATCTCAAAATTGTCCTCGCAGGCCATCAGAGGGCCGGCGCGTGTCGCGAAGCGCCCGACCGGCGTGCCGGGCAGATTATGCAGCCCATAGATCTCATCGAACGGAAACCGCTCGAGCAGGCCGTCATCGATCATCGCCTGGGCGCCCTTGCCATGCTCCTCCGCGGGCTGGAACAGGAAGACGATGCTGCCCGAAAAATCCTTGCGCTGCGCCAGTTCGCGCGCCGCGCCGAGCAGCATCGCAGTGTGGCCGTCATGGCCGCAGGCATGCATCACGCCGTCATGGCGGGAGGCATGCGGCAATCCCGTCCGTTCGGTGATCTTGAGCGCATCCATGTCGGCGCGCAGCGCGATGCAGCGGTTTCCCGTGCCCTGCCGCAACACGCCGATGACACCCGTGCCGCCGATGCCGTCATGGACCTCGAGGCCGAAATCGCGCAGCTTCGTGGCGACGAAACGCGACGTCTTGATCTCCTCGAAGCCGGGCTCCGGCATTTGATGGAGCGCGCGGCGCCAGTCAGCGACATCGTCAATCTTATCGGCCATTGATCGTCCTCTTCTTCGTCAGTTCCGCAAGCCCGCGCTGAACGCTTCGAGCAGCATCCGTCCTTGCGGCCAGTCCGCAAGCCCGCTGGCGCCATTCATGTGACCGAAAGCGCCGGCTATGAGGAAGCCCGCTCCCCAATTATCGGCCTTCCGGCGCGCATAGTCGACACCGCCATAGGGATCGTTGCTGCTGGCGATCATGAGCGTGGCGAAAGGCAGTCGTTTTGCCGGAGCGGCGGTATAAAAGGAAGGCGCCTCGACCTTGGGAAAGACGGGGCTTTCAGGATCGGGGACGGAGACAAGGAAGGCGCCCTTGATGCGCGAGGGCTCGCGTCTCGCGGCCCAGTGAATCACCAGAAGGCAGGCGAGGCTGTGCGCGACCAGTACCGGCGGCGCGCCGGCTTCGCCGATCGCGCGGTCGAGGGCAGATATCCAGTCATCGAGATCAGGGCGATCCCAGCTCGAGGGCTGGAAGCGGATCATGGCCGGATCGGCCGCTTCCCAAAGTGTCTGCCAATGCGACCGGCCGGAGCCGCTAATGCCGGGAAGTGTGATGAGGGGAAACATGTCCTTCCTTTCATTTGCTGTTTGCGGCAGATTGACCAGGGCTCGCCGGGATGTACATGGCAAGCCATCGGCTAAAGCGGGAAGTTGCCGATGATTTCAAGGTGAGAGACCAAATGGATATCGACGCGACCGACGACGCCATTCTCGCCGCCTTGCAGGAAGACGGCCGTCTGCCTCTGTCCGAGCTCGGGCGGCGCATCGGCCTGTCGCAGCCGGCGGTGTCCGAGCGCGTGAAGCGGCTGGAGGAGCGCGGCATCATCGAGGGCTATGGCGCACGCATCAATCCGCGCGCCCTCGGGCTGTCGACCTCCGCCATCATCGGACTGCGCACCTCGCATGAGCATATCAAAGCCTGCCTCGACAAATTCGCCGCCATGCCGGAAGTGATGGAGGTTCATCGCGTGACTGGCGAGAACTGCTTTTTCCTGCGTGTGCTGGTCCCGGCGCCGAGTGATCTCGAGCGCATCGTCGATGCTTTCGGGCGCTATGGCGTGGTGACGACCAGTGTCGTGTTGCGGAGCGAGAAAGCAAAGCCGATCACACGCGCTTTACGGGAGGCGGCGCGGAACGGCCGATGAGATGGCGGTCAGGCCAGCCAATCGAGTCCGATATCGAGCGCCGGGGCGCTGTGGGTCAGCCAGCCGACCGAGATGAGATCGACGCCGGATGCGGCGATGGCCGCGACCGTCTCGCGCGTTACACCGCCCGAGGCTTCCGTCTGGCGGCGCGGCGAAGATATCATCCAGGGTGAGCGTCGTCCAATAGTGAGCGCCGCGACGCTCCTCACGTGCCAGCGACGATTGCGCGATCACCAGCCGACAAGAGCGGGATCGATCGCTTCCGTCTCGCTTTCGGAGAGCGGACGCAGCCTGATGGCGATGCGCAGTCCGACCGCCATGATCGACGCGCTGAAAGCCCGTGATGAGCAGCGTGCCGGAGACGTGGTGCGTGCCGATATCGACGATGCCTACAAAGTCCTGCTCGATCCGGTTAGTCCGCCACGTGTTTTCAATATTCGGCAGGAATGATCTGTTTGACGTTGTTGTTGTAATGCCGCACTATCGGGCTTAGAGCGATAAGCATCCGAGCGGCAATGGGCAATTACCGAAAGGTCAAAGGTGGCGCGACCATGCCAGATGGTAAATGGTCCCGCGTCACGCAGCTGCAACGTGTGGTAGGCGTGCAATATCGAAAAAGAAATGCTGTCGAGTTTGCCAAGCTAGTATTTGCTGCCGCGAGAAAGGGTAATCCCTACGGTCTTCTGGCAGAACGAGAACCAGATAACCCACATGACCGGAATGCTGTAAAGATCATTGGTTGGGGTATCGCGAAGAGTACCTTTCTTGGTCGCAAGGTGCCGGTCAATCTACATCTCGGCTATTTGGATGCGGATACCTCTGGTCGGCTTGCCGAGAAGTTCCCCGATATTCCCTTAGCTGTCGAGTTCTACAGCCTCTACGAAGGGCGCCTGGGATACATCGACATTTGCTTCTTTCTTGCGGCCCCGCCTGCGTTGTCGGCAGTCAGTGCGAGATCGCGACGATTGATCGAGTCCATATCGGATGAGCTTCTCATACTTGTCTACGCTTCAAGAGCTGACGGTCGGATGGGACGTTTTGAACATGACGTTCTAGGGAAATATGCGGAGCTACGTGCGCAAGACTTAGATATGCCGCTTGATCAGGAGGAGATTGCTGAGATGCGGCGATGGTGCAAGTCGCAAAGTCCGGAGAGCGAAGATGCCGAAGCTGCCATTGACCGCCTCTCCGAAAGGCCTGAGGCCGATCCGAATGGATTGTGGGAAATGATTGAGATCGTCTTGACGGTTGACGGCAAAGTAACAAAAACCGAAAAGGCGGCTGCCATAGAGTTGGCAAAGTTCATGGAACAATCATTCGGCAGGAATCCACTTCGCTAATCGGAGAGGAAATCGAGTCCGATATCGAGCGCCGGGGCGCTGTGGGTCAGCCAGCCGACCGAGATGAGATCGACGCCGGATGCGGCGATGGCCGCGACCGTCTCGCGGGTGACGTTCCCTGAGGCTTCGGCGAGGCAGCGGCCGTCGATCATCCGCACCGCCTCGCTGAGCGTCGCGGGAGTCATATTATCGAGCAGCACTGCATCGACCTCGAGGGCGAGGACTTCTTCCAATTGCGCGAGCGTGTCGACCTCGACTTCGATCTTGGTGAGATGGCCGGCGTGCCTGCGCGCACGATCCACCGCCGGGCGGATCCCGCCGGCAATGGCGATGTGATTGTCCTTGATCAACACCGCGTCATCGAGGCCGAAACGGTGATTGCCGCCGCCGCCCAAACGCACTGCATGTTTTTCGAGCGCCCGCAGGCCCGGTGTCGTCTTGCGGGTGCAGACGATACGCGCTTTGTGGCCTTCGATCGCGGTGCAGAGATGTGCCGTCGCGGTCGCGATGCCGCTCAGATGGCAGAGAAAATTGAGCGCGGTGCGTTCAGCGGTGAGCAGAGCGCGGGCATTGCCGGTGAAGGTTGCGATGGTCTCGCCGGTCGCGACTTTCGCGCCGTCCCGATGCCCGATCTTCACCGACATGTTCGGATCGAGCAGGCGGAAAGTTTGGACCGCCACGTCGAGCCCCGCCACCACGCCGGGCCTGCGCGCGACGAGAGCGGCGCTTGCCGCGAGAGTCTCCGGCACGATGGCATCGGTGGTGATGTCGCCGGCAAGTCCCAGATCTTCGCGCAAAGTGGCGCGGATGAGATCATCGAAGAGCAGGGGAATGGTCATGACTTTACCTGGCGGGGAAAGGACGAGGACACGAGAACATCTTCGCTTGTGAGGAACGACCGCGCGGCGATGGTGGATTTTTGCGGGAAGTCGGTGCGGTAATGGGCGCCGCGGCTTTCCTGACGGGCGAGCGCCGCCTCGGCGATCATCAATCCGACAAGTGCTGGATCTGCCGCCTCCCTATGGCTTTCGGCGAGCGGTCGCAGGGCCGCGATGGCGGTGTGCAATCCGGCCTCGTCGCGCGTGACGCCAAGATATCGGGACAGAATGGGACGCACCGCCGCCGGATCGGAGGAACACGGCAGCTCTTGTATCCTGGGCTTGCGCAAGCGCCGAGGCGAAGTGCCCGAAAGATCTTCACCGACTCTGAGGCCGGTGATCAGCGCTTCAGTGAGTGAATTGCTCGCAAGGCGGTTGGCGCCATGAAGGCCGGTGCTGGCCACTTCGCCCGCTGCCCACAACCCGGCGACGGAACTGCGGCCGCTGCGGTCCACCGCGATCCCGCCCATGTGATAATGCGCGGCTGGCCGCACCGGGAGCGGATCGGTCGCGGGATCGATGCCATTGGCGCGGCAGGCGGCAGCGATCACCGGGAAATGTTCGGCGAAGCGTGCGCCGAGGCACTGGCGCGCATCGAGGAAGACGCGTCTGCCCTGTTGGAGATGTTTCCAGATGGCGCGCGCCACGACATCGCGCGGCTCGAGTTCGCCGCCGAGCCGTGCGCCCGTCTCATCGATCAGGATCGCGCCTTCGCCGCGCACCGCCTCGCTGATGAGCGGCATGGGCCGCAGCGGCACGTCGAGCGCCGTCGGGTGGAATTGAATGAATTCAAGATCGGCGAGCCTCGCCCCGGCGCGCGCCGCAAGCGCCAGGCCTTGGCCACAGCTGCCGGCAGGATTGGTGCTGTCGAGGAACAGTCCACCGACACCGCCGGTCGCCAGGACGACCCGATCGGTGGCGATCGTCACAACGCCCGTCTCGGACTGCGCGAGGATTCCATTTATGATGCCGTCCTCGGTCAGGAGGCGGCGGGCCTCCATGCCTTCGGCGAGCGTGATCGAGGGTGTCTGCTTCACCGCCTGCGCAAGCGCCCGCATTACTTCCCGTCCGCTGCCGTCGCCCTGGGAGTGGACGATACGGCGGCGGCTATGGGCTGCCTCGAGGCCGAGATGCTGATCGAAGCGCGCGCCGTAGCGGATGAGGGTATCGATGGCCTGCGGCGCCGCCGACAGCAGGTCCTGGACGACGCCGGCATCGCACAGGCCGTCGCCGGCGGCGAGCGTGTCGGCGACATGGAGCGCGACGTCGTCATCCGCGCCGAGGCTCGCGGCGAGACCGCCTTGCGCCCAGGCGCTCGCGGCCTCGTAGCCGATCGGAGCTTTCGAAAGCAGCAGGACAGGCTCTGGCGCCAGCGTCAGCGCCGTCATCAGCCCGGCGATGCCGCCGCCGATGATCACCGGGTGCCCTGAGAGATGGATGAGGTCCGCGCTCATATGGCGAGCATCCTTTCGACCGCCAGCCGCGCTCTCCCGGCGATCAGGGGATCGATCGTCACCTCATGCCGGTTCTCTTCGAGCGCCTGACGGATGTTCTTGAGCGTGATCCGCTTCATATGCGGACAGAGATTGCAGGGGCGCACGAAATCTACCTCCGGATTGCTGACGGCGATATTGTCGCTCATCGAGCATTCGGTCAGCAGCGCCACGCTTTTGGGCTTGCGCGTGCCGACATAGTCCGACATCGCCGCGGTGGAGCCCGAGAAATCCGCTTCCGTCACGACGTCGGGCGGGCATTCGGGATGCGCCAGCACGACGACGCCTGGATGGGCCGCGCGCAACTCCCGCACATCGCCGGCGGTGAAGCGCTCATGCACCTCGCAGCGCCCGTTCCAGGTGATGATCTCGACATCGGTCTCCGCTGCGATATTGCGCGCCAGATATTCGTCGGGAAGCATGATCACGCGCGGCACGCCGAGCGCTTCCACCACCTTGCGGGCATTGCCCGAGGTGCAGCAGATATCGGACTCGGCTTTGACGGCGGCCGACGTGTTCACATAGGTGACGATGGGAACGCCCGGGTGGCGCCGGCGCAAGCCCCGCACGTCGTCGGCTGTGATCGATTCGGCGAGCGAGCATCCCGCCTTGAGATCGGGAATGAGCACGGTCTTCTGCGGATTGAGGAGCTTCGCCGTCTCGGCCATGAAATGGACGCCGGCGAGCACGATCACCTCGGCTTCCGTCTCCACGGCGAGGCGGGCGAGTGCCAGGCTGTCGCCGACGAGGTCGGCCACGCAGTGATAGATCTCCGGCGTCTGGTAATTATGCGCGAGGATCACCGCCCGGCGCTGGCGCTTGAGCGCCAGGATGGCGTCGATATCCTCCGCGAAGACCGGCCATTCGACCGCCGGGATGAAGTGACGGACGCGCTCATGAAGATGCGCGGTGCGTTCCAAGGCCTGGACTGTGGTCATTGCCATAATACTCACTCTGAGCATTTATGGCTTATACTTATCCTGAGTATAAGAAATGTCAAGGCCTGAGCAGCGGCAATTTGGTGCCGGCCGCGGCGCGCTCCGCCAGCACCGCCTGGCGGAAACGGAACAATTTGGCCGGCCGGCCGCCGGTTTCGAAGCTCGACTGGCCGGTCTCTTCGACCAGTTCCTGCTGCTCGATCAGGCGGCGGAAATTCTGCTTGTGCAGAAGCCGGCCGGCCAGGGCCTCGACGCTGCGTTGCAGCTGCAGAAGCGAGAAAGCGGGCGGCATCAACTCGAAGACGACCGGGCGGTATTTGATCTTGGCGCGCAGGCGCGCAATGCCGGTGGCGAGGATGCGGCGATGGTCGGCGTGCATGGCGCGGCCCGGCAGCACGGCTTTCTCTCCTTGCCCCGCTTCGCTCACGAGGCCGGCCTCATAGAGAAGCTCGTAGCGCTGCAGCACCAGCTCTTCGTTCCAGGCGTGCTCATCAAGGCCGAAAGTTATGGCGGCGCGCTGCCAGCGGGCGGCGCGCGCCGCCTTGTCCGGGGCTTCCTTGGACCATCGGCAGAGGCGCGGCGCCACCACGGCCTCGAAGAGCTCAGGCGTGCCTTTGCGATGATCCTCCCAGGGGAAATAGTCATACCAGTTCCGCCATTGGGAATCGCGCGCACCACCTTGGCCTTCCTCGCGTGTGAGTCCTAGATAGCTGATGGATATTGCGCGCCTGTCTTCAAGGCCGCGGTCGCGATCGGCGAAGGTGTAGAGCTGCTCCATATAGCCGATCGGATGGCCGGTCTGCCGCTCGACCCATTCCCGCAAGCCCGACTGCAGCGACCGGTGGCTCGATTCGAACGGGCCGGACGGCAAGGCTCGCGCCTCGCGAATGGTCATGATATTCGGCTCTTCGCCGATGACCGCGACCAGGACCGCGATCAGATCGGCGGCGATCGCATGTGAGGCCGAAGCCGGCGCCGGTGCTTTGGTTTCCATCGTCATTTCAACAGTGTCATATGATCAATGGCTATAGCACGGCGCCGGAAAACGAAACATAAGAGCGAGCCGGGATTATCTGGCTCGCTCGATGTTATGCGCCTACCAGTCCCAATAGGGCCGCCTGCGGCACCGGCGGCGCCAGCGGCCATGCCGCCAAAAGCGCCGGCAATGATAGCGCCATCTGCGGCGGCGCCATCTGCGCCTGTACCGCCTGCGGCGTCGCCAATAATCATGCCGATAGTAATAGCTCCTGTGCGAAGCGAGCTCGACGCCCTCTTCGAGGGCGGCTTCGGGAGCGGCCTGCAGTTCTTCGAGGTCGGGCAGAACGCTCGGCTCGGGGGCGGGGCCCACGGGTGGAATGCCCGCCTGCGCTTGGGCTTGTGGTAAGAATGCAGCAGCAGCGGCTGCGCCGGCGATGCCGAATATACCTTTGAGAACGAGTCTCCTGTCCATTCACTACCACCCTTCAGTTCGACGGAGGCACCAGATGTGGAATCCCAGCGTTCCCGATACAGGTGGCAACGAAATGGCAAAAGAATGGTTCCAGTGCGACAAGTTGCGTGCAAGAAACTTACGTTGCGAAAATGGACTCGAATGTCACCGTGGGGTGGATGATCGGAGGAAGTTCGAAGAATTTGCGATCGTGTTCCGATCTTGATGTCGTCGATCAGAAGCTCGCCGAAGCGCTGATTGCTCCAGTACCCCGCGCAAGCGCTGCTCGATTTCTGTCCGGGATCTCCCGGCGGGAGGAGGCGTCGAGGGCGTCGGCCGGCATGTCGGGTGGCAGGAGGGACGGTGGAAATGGGCGGGAAATGCGCCCGCTGGCCCCTTTGTCCGGACGGCAGGTACTCTGGTGTATAGGGGCTGGCGGAGGGTTGCGGACACCGGGCTATGCCATTAAAATCCGGCATCCCATAGGAATGAACATGAAACCTTGTATTTACATTCACACGAACGAGAAGCAGATCATCGGCGCGCTCGTTTCCAAATACTCCTTCGAGCGCTTCGCCGCCGACAAGAACGCGTTCGACGTCAAGCTCATCCACACCAAGGATTTTCCCTTCCTGGATGCTCATGAAGGGCGCAAATACCTGCGCGGCGGCCTCACCCGCGAATGGGTGAATGACGACCTGCAGTCCTTTACTGTGCTGCGCTTCATGCCGCCCGAGCTGATGGGCTATCAGGGCCGCTCCGTCGTCGTCGATCCGGACGTGTTTTGCGTTTCGGACGTAGCACCGCTTCTCAACCGGGACATGAAGGGTGCTTCGATCATGGCGCGCAAGCGCGGCGCCAGCACCGCCAAGGAATTCGCCTCGAGCGTCATGCTGCTCGACAATGCCAAGCTCACGCACTGGCAGGTCGAGAAGAGCTTCGAGGAAATGTTCGCCTTCAAGCGCGACTATTCCGACTGGATCAATCTCCATCTCGAGCCCAAAGAGTCGATCGGCGTTCTCGAGCCCGTCTGGAACGACTTCGACACGCTGACGCGCGAGACGCGCATGATTCACAATACGCATCGCCGCACCCAGCCATGGAAGACGGGACTCAAGGTCGACTTCCGTCCCGCCGAGCGGGCGGGCTCCTTCAAGCTGTCGAACATCATCCACCGGACGCGCCGCACATTGTTCGGCGAATACGGGCTGCTCGGCAGCTACCGCAGCCACCCGGACAGCAACCAGGAGCGGCTGTTCTTCGCGCTGCTCAAGGAATGCATCGACAAGGGCATCGTGACCCAGGCCATGCTGGACGAGCAGATGAAGCTCAACCATGTGCGCCATGACGCGCGCGATGTCCTGGCGCGCACCCGCACGCTGGCCGAGCAGCCGCTCTTCGCAGCCTGACCGCAAGGCGGTGAGCGCGCCGACGGTCTGGATCCTGACGCACAGCCGGATGGGCGACCGCCAGCAGATGGAAAAGCTGGCGGATGCCCTCGGCTGGCCGAGCATCGTCAAGCGCCTGGTCTTCCGTCCGCCCAACGTGCCTTATCTGGCGCCCTGGCTGTTGGACCGCAGCCACTCCGATACGATCGGGCCGCCCTGGCCCGATCTCGTTCTCTGCGCCGAGGCGCGCACCAGTGTCTTGGCACTCGACCTCAAACGCCGATCCGGCGGCCGCTGCAAGGTGATCTGCCTGGGGCGGCCGGCGGGCAATCCGGCGAGGTTCGATCTCGTATTGACCACCGCGCAATACCGGCTGCCGCGGGCGCCGGATGTCGTCGAGCTTTCTCTCCCGCTGGTGGCCGATGCTTCACCTCCACCGGAGCAAGCGGAAGCGCACGCCTTGGAAGCGCCCGCGCGGCCGGTCACCACGGTCCTGGTCGGTGGAACGGCAGCACCTGAGCGTCTCGATGGCGAAGCGGCTGCGGCATTGGCGCGCGATCTCCTGGCGCATGCGCAAAGAACGGGCGGGACCTTGCTCGTGGTGACGAGCCCGCGCACCGGCGAGGCGGCCGGATCGGCGCTGGCCCGCGCCATTCCGGCACCGCACATCGTTCATCTCTGGCGCAAGGGTGAGGACAATCCCTATCGCCGCTTTCTGGCGCTCGCCGATGAGATCGTCGTGACCAGCGACAGCGTCTCCATGGTCGCGGATGCGCTGGCGACGCAGAAGAATGTGTCGGTCTATCGCCTCCCGCGCAAGTTGACGCTCAAGGATCGCGTCGTCGAATGGCTCTTCCCGCGCGTATGGAGCGAGGCCCCCTGTCCCCCTCTGGCTGAGGCCGGCGAAAGGGCTGTTCGATGTCGGACTGATCGAAGTCCGCGCCGACCGGCCGCGATTGTTCGCGCGCCTTG
Organism: Nordella sp. HKS 07; assembly: GCF_011046735.1. Lineage (NCBI taxonomy): Bacteria > Pseudomonadati > Pseudomonadota > Alphaproteobacteria > Hyphomicrobiales > Nordella > Nordella sp. HKS 07. The sequence continues at coordinate 3,418,405 of NZ_CP049258.1, forward strand.
TTACCGAGGGCCGTCTCGGCTGGTTCGGCGAGGCGCGGACGGAAACGCGCTATGTTGCCCGCGAGGCGGAGCTCGAGACCGTGCTGCCCCGGATCAAGGCTCTCCTGTTTTAGGTCGTGTATTCATAAATCGAGGCGGTCGGAACAGCCCCGTCTGATGTCCGCTAAGGAGTGCCGGCGAGCAATACTCGAATCCTCACACCCGCGACCATGCACCGATTTCCGCGCGGCCTATGACAATGCCCCTGCTGAAGGCGACCTCTTGAACCAAACGATCCGCGATGGTGTCCGGACCGACATCGGCAGATGTCGCGACACCGTACTGCTCCATTGCCGACTGCAAAGTTATAACAATCTCGGCGACGGCACGAAGCCATGCCTCAGCACTGACCGCATCACCGACGACTGTCCGCATGTGCATCGTCGGTGGAGGCAAGTCGGCGACCAGAAACGCCCGGTGCAGGCGTGTAACCATGTTGGTCAGACTGGCATTGGAGTGGTCAAAGGTTTCGATGATCCAGCGGCAGCAACGGTCATAGGTTGGCACTGCCGGTTCGGAGCGCACGAAACTCCAATCTAATTCATGAAAGAGGATTACGCCGCCAGGCCGAAGGTGCTTCGCGACTTTGCGCAGCATTTCACTCGGATCGGCTTGTGCCCACAGCACATAGCGACCAACAACAAAATCGAACGCCCTCTCGAACACCATTTCGCCTGGATCGCCCTCGCGAAACGAGACTTGAGCTTTTCCACCCGCCATGGCAGCTTTTCGCGCCATCGAAATCGCGGCTGGCGCAACATCGGTCCCCACCACTTCGCCCGACGGACCCACCAACTCGGCTGCCAGGAAGGCGACGGCGCCTGTCCCGCTGCCGACATCGAGCACGCGCATGCCCGGCGCCATGCCTGCGATTCGAAAATACTCACGTGTTGTCGGTTCGAGGAATTGCGCCTGGCGAGCCAAGCGTTGAAGTTCGAAATCGGAATGGCCGAGGACGTAACGTGGGGTGGTCATGGTTATCCGATGTGCGAGTGATGACCGCATGCGGTTCATTCGAAAAGCACAGATTGTGACTTTAGCCGTGGGCGAGCGGCGAGTCTACCGAACTCGGCGTCCGCTTAGGGTCACTATGATGAGCCTGGATTGTGTCGATCCAAACTCATCGTGATCTAGCCTCCCATTTCTCCGCCAGCGGCTTGCTCAGGATGACGAGCTCGCCTTCGTACTTCTCGAGCGTCTCCAGAATGAAATCGAGCTCGCTCGTGCGCTCATGGACGACGACATAGTCATTGGGCGTCGCCGTGTCGCCCGGATAGGCGCCGGCGGGATCTTCGAAGAGATCGATGCCGGAAATGACGAGCCGCTTCGGTGCAAGCGCTACGGCGGCGGCGAGCATGGTCGCGCCATTGGTGGGCCGCACCCCGTCCCAGTCGAGCCCGCCCAGAATATCCAGGCGCTCGAGCGTCACGAAGCGCATGTGCCGGCAGAAGGGATTGAAGATCTGATGCGTAACGAGCAGCGCCTCGGCCCGCCGTGTCTGGAACGCGAAGATCGGCTTGCTGCGCAGGGCGAAGAGCGTGCGTTTCTGCCCGGTGAACACGACCTGTGGATCGGCATAGAGGCCGCGCGTGGCCCAGCGGTGATTGACGCGGAACAGGCAGTCATAGGGATGCTGGGCGAGTGCCGGATCTTCGGAGGAGGGGCCGTTGCCGAGGCAGAGGATCGTCTGCGGCTGATTGAGCGTGGCCTTGAGATCGGTGAGAGTCTCGATGCGCTCGGCCCTGAGGCCCAGAATGCGTCGCCCGGTCGAGTTGTCGAGCCAGCCGGCGATCAGCGTCTGCAGCGGATTGCGGGCAGGCGGGCGCCGCGCCATCAGGAAATTGATACGGTTCAGCGCCGGGGATTGCGGAGCGAGGGATGAGGCATCTGCGAGGACGGCGATCCGGTCCGGTGCCACGCCTTTCGCCGTCAAGACCCCCTCGAGCGGAGGCGCTTGCGGCAGCCACAGATCGACGAAGCCGAGAAGCTCGGCCGCGGGAGTGTCGATCTCGGATTCGTCGGCGGCGACGGCGGCCACGCCGATCCCCATCAGATAGGCCTCGCGCAGCAGGCTCTTCGGCAAGGCGTCGATGGCGCCCAATGTGACGAGCAGGCGTGCCCGCGAGGTGAGCAGGAAGGCCTGGCTGCTCAGACGATTGTTCCAGGGCGGGGCGATGACCGCGTCGTCGCCGAAACGCGCGATGAGCGCCTGCTTCACGTCCTCGGCCCCTGGGATGAACAGGAAGGACAGGCGCTCGCGGTGCAGCGCCGCGAGCAGCGGCTCGACCCTGTCGAGATCCGCTGGGCCCGCGAGCGAGACCAGGATGGTGCGGTTGAAGGGAATGGGCACCCAGCCGCTTCTTTGCAGCGCCGATCGCGGCTTGTGACGCAGGGCCATCTTATCCTTCGGAGAGCTTCTGGAATTTTGCGGTTTCCGCCAGCATATGCGCGAAGCGGGCCTCGAATGCAGCAAAAATATCCGGCTCATCGTCGAGCGCGACCAGCACCTCGTTATTGAGGAAGCGCGAGGTCAAAGTGAGATTCATGCTGCCGAACAGGACGCGCCGGAAGCCTGCCGCCTCGAGCAGGATGAACTTGGCATGCATCGGAAGATTTTCCGGATGCGCATAGCGGATGAAGCTCAGGCCATTGGACTTGGCGAAGGCCTCGATCCGGCGCGGCACGCGCCGCAGCGTGTCATGCGCGATCACCGTGACGGACGTTCCCGCTTGCGCCTGGCGGGCGAGAAGACGAGCGAGCGACATGTCGCGGAAATGCGACGCGGCGATGCGGATCCGGTGATACTTCCGCCCGCCGATCAGCCGCGCGACGATGGCGGAATCCCAGCGCGGATAATAAAAGATGTTGAGCCGCTCGCTTTTGTAGTCCGACCGTGCAGGTCGGTCGAAATAGGCGGATACACCACCGCCTCCGGCATGGAGCGAAAGGACATGCCGTCTGAGGTTCGCTACTGCCGCCGGATGTTCGAGCGCAATGAGGCAATTATGTCCACGATCCTGATCGCCGATCTCGCGAATGACGTCCGCGTCTTCCGGCGTGTTTCCGGAGGGGTTGAACGAGCCCACCAGGGCGACCGGGGAAGGGTGGCTGAAGTAGTAGATTTTCTCATGAAGATGCGCCGGCAGGAGGTGCTTGATGGCCTTGAAGTTATCTCCCAAGCCTGCAGCGGAGGCGAGCCGTTCGCGCACGGGCTGGTTGGCGGAGGCGAGTTTCGGCGACGCCTCCAGACAGAGCTTGACGGTGACGCCTCTCTGTCTGGCGCGGACGAGGGCTTCGGCCAAGGCGAGATCGCGGAAATAATAGGTCGACCAGAGGATTTCGCCGCCCTGGGGTACGGCGTCCACATGGCGGGCCAGCAGATCGCGTAAATGGCCGGACGGTTGATCCGGGCCGCCAAAGTAAACTTGCGTCATACACTCTTTTGTCCGGGCCCCCTCGGGCCGCTCCGGGGCCTATATAATTGACGGGATAAGGCCGGGCAAATCGCCTCTGGCTGCTTACTTAGAGTGAGTTCTAAGTGAATATTGTTACATTCGGATTTTTCAAAGACAAGCCGTCCGCTAGGCTCCGTCGCAACAAATAAAGCAGATGCAGTCGGGAGGAACACATGACTGAAGCATCACACGGGCCTGTCACGTCGCGTCGTTCATTTCTCTCCAAGGCGGGAGCCGGTGCCGGCTCGCTGGCTTTGCTCGCCGGCCTCAACCTGCAGGCCGGCGCGCAAGACAATTCACCCGTCATTGTCGGCGGACCTCTGCCGCTGACCGGCCCCATCGCCGCCGACGGCGTCGAGTTCAAGCGCGGCCTCGAAATGGCGGCGGAAGAGATCAATGCGCTAGGTGGCGTATTGGGCCGTCCGATCCAGCTCGCCTTCGAGGACACCGAGTCCAAGGGCGACGACGTCATCATCAGCGCCGGCCAGAGACTTGTCGACAAGCACAATGCCAATGTCCTGATCTCAGGCTACAATCTGGGCTCGCAGACAGCACTTCAGGGCGTGGCCTCGGGCGCCTCGCTCATCTATTTGCATGCCGACACGGCGCGCGCCCATACCGATCTCGTGAGCAAGGAGCCGGACAAATACTGGAGCTGCTTCATGTATTGTCCCTCGGAGCTCTATTATGGTTTCGCTTATCTCGATTTCGTCAAGCATCTCGAGACCTCGGGCCAGCTCAAGCTGCCGAACCGGAAGCTGGCGCTGATCACCGGTCCAATCACCTATTCGATCAATATCGCCAAATCGATCGAGGGCAAGGCCGCCGAATATGGCTATGAGCTCTCTCTCTATGAGACCGTGCAGGCGCCGATTTCCGAATGGGGCCCGACCCTCGCCAAGCTCAGGGAGAATCCGCCGGGGCTCATCGTCGTGACGCATTTCTTCCCGCAGGATCAGGCGCAATTCATGATCCAGTTCCTGACCAATCCGACCGACAGCCTGGTCTATCTGCAATATGGCGCCTCGCTCGCCGCCTTCCGCGACATCGCCGGCGACGCCTCGGTCGGAGTACTCTATGCGACCAATATCGGTGTGCTCCAGGATGAGATCGGCAGCAACTTCACCAATGCCTATCTGGCGCGCAACGACCAGAAGGCTTCGCCCAATGGCGGCGGCCAGACCTATTCGGCGTTGCATCTCTATGCGGTCGCCGCCGCTCTCGCCGGAGGGCCGGGCGTGCCTTACGAGGAAGAGCAGAACCGCAAGATCGCGGCGCGCCTCAAATCGATGATCTTCCGCTGCCCGATGGGTGTCATCCGCTTCGATCAGACGACCCAGGCGGCATTGTCCTATCCGGTGCAGACCAAGGACCCGTCGCTCGGCATGTCCCACATCTTCAGCCAGATCAAGAACAAGGCGGAGAACGGGCATATCATCTCGCCGTCGCCCTATGACATTGCCAAATTCGAGAAGCCGGCCTGGATGAAGTGACGGCATGTCTGGTCCGCCGCTTCTCGAATGCCGCAACGTAGCCAAGCATTATGGTGCGCTGGCCGCCGTCGATGGCGTCGATCTCGTGATTGCTCCCGGCGAGACCGTCGGCATCGGCGGTCCCAATGGCGCCGGCAAGACGACCTTCTTCGACCTGATATCAGGGCTCATCACGGTCAGCTCGGGCCAGGTCCTTTATCGCGGTGAGGACATCACCGGCAGGGCGCCCTACCGGCTGTTCCACGACGGCATGGCGCGCACCTTCCAGGTGACCAGCGGCTTCGGCGGCCTTACCGTGCTCCAGAACATTCTGGCCGCGGTCATCTATGGCAGCGGGCGGACGAAGCCCGGACTGCTGATCGGGCGCGCCGACAGAGACCGGGCGATGGCCTCGCTCGATGCTTTCGGACTGGCGGACCTCGCCGAGAGGCGGGTGTCCGACATCCCTGTGCTCGCACGCAAGAAGTTGATGGTGGCGACGGCGGTTGTGCATGAACCCAAGATATTGCTCCTCGACGAGCCAGTAGGCGGCCTGCTGCCGAAGGAGGTCGACGAGTTCATCGCGCTGATGGGAGGCTTGCGCGCCCGCGGCATCTCCATCGTCTTCATCGAGCATGTCATGCGCTTCCTCACCGCGGTCGCCAATCGAGCGCTCATCATGCATCAGGGCAAGCTCATCTATGACGGTGAGCCGCGCGGTATCGCCAAGGATGCGTTGGTGCGATCGGTCTATCTAGGCTCGGAAGCGGACGCGATGGAGGCATCGGCATGAGCCGGCTTCTTGCGGTCAAGGGCCTGACGACCGGCTATCGCCAGATCCGCGTCCTGCATGATGTGAGCTTCGAGATCGAGCGCGGCGGCATCACCGCGATCATCGGGCCCAATGGCCATGGCAAGTCGACGTTGCTGCGCACGATTTCCGGTCTGCTGCCGGCTTGGTCGGGCGCGATCGAGTTCGACGGCGCCACGGTTGCAAATGGTGCGCCTCGCCGCGCGCAAGCGGGCCTCGTGCTCGTCCCGCAAGGCGACCAGCTCTTTGCCGGCATGACGGTGGAGGAGAATCTGATGATGGGCGGCTATGTGCGCAAGGAGATGGCGGAGGTCCGGCACACTCTGGCCGAGGTGTTCGAGCTGTTTCCGCGTCTCCACGAGCGTCGAGCCCAGCACGCCAGCAGCCTGTCGGGCGGTGAACGCCGCATGGTGGGCATCGGCCGCGGACTGATGGCCAAGGCGAAATTGATCATGATCGACGAGCCTTCGCTGGGCCTGGCGCCTCTCATCATCGAGCAGATCTATGCCGCGCTGTCGGCTCTCGCCGCGCGCGGCCAGTCGATCCTGGTCGTCGAGGAGAATCCCGGCCGTGTTGCGAAGGTGGCATCATCCTTCCATTTGATGGATGGCGGCCGCTTCACCTGGAGTGGCTCGGCCGCGGATCTCTTGCGTTCGGGCCACATGATCAAAACCTATCTGGGCGGGAACTGACATGCAGGCCGTACTGCAGATCCTCATCACCGGCCTGACGCTCGGCGCCATGTATGCGCTCGCCTCCGTCGGTCTCGCTTTGACCTACGGCACCATGCGCATGTTCAACATGGCGCATGGAATCTTCATGGCGATCGGGGCCTATGCCACCTATTCGGCCGCCTCCGTCTGGGGATGGCCGCTGCCGCTGGCTTTTCTTGCAGGTCTCGCCGCAGGCGGCCTCATTGGCGCCATCGTGCATCTCCTCGTCGTGCGCTTCATGCTCGAAACCGAAGGCTTCGAGGTCAATATCATCGTGGCCACGGCCGGCGTGAGCATCCTGCTGCAGGATCTCCTGCTCAAATATTACGGCGCCTATCCGTTTCGCCAGCCGGCCCAGATCGAGGGCGTATTCCGCATCGGCGAGGTCGCCGTTACCTATCAATCGGTCGCCATCCTGGTCACCGCCGCCGCCTTGATCAGCGGCATCGCCTGGCTTCTTACCCATACCCGCTTCGGGCTCGCCATCCGCGCCACCGCGATGAACCGTGAGGCGGCGCTGCTCATGGGCGTCGAGGCGGGCCGCACCTATCTTCAGGTCCTCATCATCGCCGGTGTGCTGGCGGCAGCGGCCGGCGTCCTCATCTCGTCGCTGGCGACCCTTTCGCCTGATATGGGCGCCAATCCGCTGCTGCGCGCCTTCGTCATCTGCGTCGTGGCGGGCCTCGGCAGCGTGACCGGCGCCGGCATCGCGGCGCTGGCGCTCGGCCTCTTCGAGGCGGCGATCCAGTATTATCTCGGCGTCCGCTACGGCTTTCCTGTCATGCTGCTCCTCGTCATCATCGTCCTCATCTGGAAGCCGGCCGGCCTGTTCGGGCAGCAGGAGGTCGTGCGCTCATGATCTCTTCCCGTGAAATGGTCCGCCATCTTATGGGCGCCGTGCTTCTTCTTGCCGCCCTGTCGGTGTTGCCCTTCGTCATCACTGAGCGTTATGCGCTGGGCGAGATCATCACCTTCCTCATCTGGGCGGCCGTCGCAGTGCAATGGAACGTGCTCACCGGCCATGCCGGCGTCTTCTCGCTGGGCCAGATGCTGTTCTTCGCGATCGGTTCCTATGCCGTCGCCATGCTCGCGGTCTATTTCGGCCTGTCGCCTTGGGCGTCGATGCCGGTGGCGGGCCTCGCGGCGGCGGTCGCGGCACTGCTCATCGGGCTCGCTTGCCTGCGCCTTGCAGCCGCTTATGTGGCGCTCTTGACCTTCGCCATCGCCTATATGATCTACACGCTGATCATCACCGATTCCGCCTGCTACATCACCACCGGCGGCACCTGCACGCCCTTCTTCGGCGGCACCAACGGCTTCTCCCAGTTCGCCGATCTGGGATTCCGCAAGCTGCTCAAGGGCAGCTGGATCATCGGTAACTACTACTCAGTGCTCGCCATCTTTGCGCTTTCCTTCATCGCCTCGATTGTTGTGATCCATGGAAGGCTCGGCCTCGCTTTCCGCGCCACCAGCGACAGCGCCACCTATGCCGCAGCGCGCGGCATCAACCGGACGAAATTCCAGATCATCGCCTTCGTCGTCACTGCCTTCTTCACCGGGCTCGCGGGCGCTGGCTATGCGGCGCATTTCCGCTTCGCCGGTCCCAGCCTGTTCGAGCTCTCGACGCTGATGTTCGTCCTGTCGATGGTGATCGTCGGCGGCCTCAAATCCACCTGGGGACCGATCTTCGGAGCCGCGTTGATGATGATCCTGGTGGAAGTCGGCAAGAGCATGGGCGATGTGCGTAATACCTTGATCGGGCTTGTGCTGGTGATCTTCGTGCTGCTCCTGCCCAAGGGTCTGGCCGGCGCCTGGGCCATGCTTCTTGACAGATTCCGCCGACCGAAGTCAGCTGAACCGTCCAACCGGCTCGAACCGGCCATCCCGTCGCATCTCCAGGTACCGCGCACGCGCCCGCTCGCGGCACCCGAAGGATTCGTGCCGCCGACGCCGTCCTATTCCGCCCGCTTCAGCCGCGCTGTGACCGCACTGCCGATGGCCTTCTTCGGCGTGCAATTCAGCAAGGCCTCCCCTGAGAGCGCCCAGGCGATCGCGTTGCAACAGAAGGGATTTGAAGGGGCCTTCGGTCCGGCCTTCTGGGACCGCGCCGAATATGTCGACGAATGCGGCTGCACCAACAGCGTTATCGTCGGTTATTGGGACAGCCGCGAAACCTATGACCGCTGGCGCGCGAACCTGGCTCCGGACTGGTGGCGCGCCGGCGCCAGCCTCGATGGCGAGCTCGGCTTCTTCCGCGAATGCTACACGCCCTCCATTTCAGACACCGAGACGACCTTCTCCCATCCTGATCCGGAAGGCTATGCGAAGATCGCGCACGTCATGAGCGGGATGACCGACACGCATGGCTATTGGGGAAGTGCGCGCGACCGGATTCCGCGCGCCCAGACCGACGATCTGACGGCACGGGGCGAGCCGGGCGCCGAGCTCGCCGGCGGCAACGACACCTTGCGGCGCCATGTCGTCGTCACGCCGCACGACAATCTGTGCCTGTTGCGCTCAGGCCAGGACTGGAGCGATACGAGTGCCGAAGAGCGAAGCTTCTATCTCGAGCAGGTCAAGCCGAAGCTCGACGAGGGCATGGCCTTCATCCGCGACCAGGGCGAGAAGGTCGGCTGCTATTTTAACCGCTATATGACGCTCCTCAACCTCGAGGGAGCGGGCGGCAAGACCTACAGTCTCAGCGCCTGGCGTAGCCTGACTGAGCTCGAGGCCTGGGTGAAGACCGACAGTCATCTGGCAATCTTCGCGGCGGGCACGCGGCAATACCGTACCTTCAAAGACGCTGAACTGCGCCTCTATCACGAGATGAGTGTGATCCGCGCCGCCGACCAGTCCTTCGAATATTTCAACTGCCATGACCGCACCGGCATGTTGAATGCCCTGAACAGGGCGTAGGTCCTATGCCGCATTTCCTGACCCTTGTCTCCGCGGCCGGGGCCCTGCGCGCGAAGAACGTTTCGGCGCGGGAGCTACTCGGTGAGATTCTCGACCGGATCGACAGCGACGACCGTTTCATTCGTGCCTATAGTGATCTGACCCGCGAAACCGCCGAGCGAGAGGCAGCGGAATCCGATCTCCGCCATGCGCGCAACGAAGCCCGGGGGCCGCTCGACGGCATTCCCGTCGCCGTGAAGGATCTGATCGACACGACGCCGGCCAGATGCCGCGCCGGCCTCCCGCATCTCGTTCACTACCGGCCCCAGCGCGATGCCGATGCCGTGACGCTGTTGCGCCAAGCGGGCGCGGTGGTCGTCGGCGTCCTCGAGACCGACGCTGGCGCCTTCGGTACGCGCACGCCCCAAGTGATCAACCCGATCGCGCCCGGCCTTATTGCCGGCGGATCGAGCGGCGGCGCGGGGGCGGCGGTCTGCGCCGGGCTCGCTTATGGTGCGATCGGCACTGATACCGGCGGCAGCATCCGCATTCCGGCCGCGTGTTGCTCGGTGTTGGGATTCAAGCCGACATGGGGAAGGGTGAGCGCGCATGGGGTCCGCCCGCTGGCCCAATCCTGCGACCATGTCGGGCCTCTGGCACGCACTGTCGCGGATCTGCAGGCGATTCAGGCCGTGCTCGATCCGCTGCCCAGGGAGGTGTTTGAGACGCCGACGCGTCTGCGGATCGGCGTTTCACCCGATTATTTCGGCGACGCCGATCCGCTCGTGGCAGAGGCCATGGCTCTTGTCGTGTCTGCGCTCACCAGAGCGCGTCACTCGGTCCGCGAGGTGCGGATGCCGCTTCCGGACGCCATCATGGGTTCGCATATGGTCACCGTCACGCGGGAAGCGGCCAAGTATCACACGGAGCAGTTTCCCGGCCTGTGGCAGGCGCATCCAGACATTGCCCGCGATGCGATAGAGTTTGGCCGCACTGTGAGCGATGCAGACTATGCCGTGGCACAGGCGCGGCGCCGGCAGGTTGCAGATGCCGTCGAAGGGCTGTTTTCGGGTCTCGATATACTGATCCTGCCGACCCTGCCGGTCGATGCCCCGGATCGCGATGTCGAAACCGTCCGCCTGGATGGATGTGAGATATCTGTCCTCGAGGCCACGATCCGCTATACGGCGATGTTCAACCATACCGGCCATCCGGTGGTGTCGATCCCGGCATCCCGACTGCCGGATGGCCGCGCGCTGAGTGTCCAGATCGTCGGCGCGCGCCACAACGATCAGAGGTTGCTCGCTATTGCGCGGCAGTTGGAGGATATATTGGCGGTGACCGTCGATTATGGGTCGCTGGCAAGAGCGGCGCAGATGAATGTCCGGCGCCTGCGCCGCCGTTATACTTGAGGAGGCTACGCATGCCGCACGATCACGATGACGCCGATCATGATCACGACCATGATCCCCTGGAGCAGGGCGCGAGCCTCAGAGTCAGGGCGCTCGAGGAATTGATGATCGCCAAGGGGCTGGTCGATCCGGCAGCTCTCGATCGTATAGTCGAATACTATGAGCGCGAGACAGGCCCGCGCAACGGCGCCAAGGTCGTCGCGCGGGCCTGGCTCGAGCCGGATTTCCACGACTGGCTGCTCCGTGACGGCACCGCCGCCATCCATTCCATGGGCTTCACGGGCTATCAGGGCGAGCATATGCGCGTGGTGGAGAACTCAGCGCGCGTGCACAATGTCATCGTCTGCACTCTGTGCTCCTGCTATCCCTGGCCGGTGCTTGGCCTGCCGCCCGCCTGGTACAAGGGCGCCGCCTATCGCTCGCGCGTCGTGCGCGAGCCGCGCGCCGTCCTGAAAGAGTTTGGTCTCGAGTTCGGCACGGATGTCGAGATCAAGGTCTGGGATTCGACCGCCGAGATTCGCTACATGGTGCTCCCTCAGCGCCCGGCCAATACGGAAACATTCACCTCCGATCAGCTCGCTACCCTCGTCACCCGCGACGGCATGATCGGAACCGCACTTCTGTAGGAGGTCTATCCATGGACGGAATACATGATCTGGGCGGAATGCATGGTTTCGGCCCGGTCCCGATCAAAAAAGGCGACTATGTGTTCAAGGCGGATTGGCAGCGTCGCGCTTTCGCGCTCGCGGAGATTCTGGCCGGACCCGCGCATTATGGCGCCGACCAGCACCGGCAGGCGATCGAGCGAATGCCGGCAGTCGATTATCTGCGGCTCGATTATTTCGAGAAATGGATGGTCGCCACCGAAGCCTTGCTGATCGAGGCCGGCCTCGTGAATGCGGAGGAGCTGCGCACCGGACGCAAGCTGTTCGATGTCGATCTCTCTCGCCACAGGAAGATCGGTCCGGAAAATCTCATCTCCGCCGTCAAATCCGGTGCGGAGCTGAGCTTTCCCGACGACACGCGCAAGCCGCACTTCGCGTTGGGCGACCGGGTTCGTATGTTGACGGATTCGCCCGCCGGCCACACGCGGTCGCCGCGATACTTGCGCGGCAGAACGGGTGAGATCGTCGCCGGTCATGGCGTATTCCAGTTCGCCGATGCAATGGCCGCGGGCAGGGGGGCGGAGCCGCAGCATTGCTACACCGTCGCTTTCACGGCGCGGGAAGTCTGGGGACGGAGCGCCGAAGAGGCCCAGGACATGATTCACGCAGATATGTGGGAGAGCTATCTTGAGCCAGCTTGAAGACTGTCGCCCGGCATTCGAAGACCGTTTGCCACGTCACGGGAATTCCCCCTTGTTCCAGGCCCCTTGGCAGGCGCGGATCTTCGCGCTCATCGTCGAGTCGGTGAAGGCCGGTCATTTTCCGTGGACCGATTTCCAGTCCCGGCTGGTCGCGGCACTCGCGCGCAATGATGACTCGGGTCAAAGCGCGAGCGATGAGCTCATCGAAAGATACTACTTCGATGCCTGGCTGGAAGCGGCGGAAGAAACGCTTCTGTCACTTGGCCTGATCACGGCCGGAGAAGTCGACCTGCAGATCGAAAATGTGCGTGCCGTGGTCGACAATATCCGCAGCGCTCAGCAGCCTCTGGCCTTCATCCACAAATGATGAAGGTCAGTCCTCTTTCAATTGTTCACAGATCACGATCATTTCAGGTCGGTCGACCTGAAATGATTAACGTGATCGAACTCTTATAATTGGCGCGTGATCGGACGGAAAACCGGAGGCCACTTTTCCAGATCACGCGCTGGCCATAGCCATGAGCAGGTCGTAAAATTTCATTTCAGCGGGCGTGCGCGCGGCGGATTTCCGCCTGATCACCTCATAGGTCGACTCATAGGCATAGAGCTCCGGCAGCAATGAGCGCATCTGCTTCTTCGCGGTCCATTGCTCGGCATAGTGGATCGGGAGAAAGGCCAGATACTGTCCGGACAGGATGAGATGGGCGAGGCCCTCGATGCTGTGGGCGCGGGCCGTGAATTTGAGATTGCGCTCATTTTCGGGCAATTGATCGGCCGAGACATAGCCGCGCTGGGCATGCTCGGCGGCCTCGATGCCCGCGAGGTCGATCTTGTCGGGCGCCAGTCTGTAGAGCGGATGCTTCTTGCCGCAGAAGAGTTCCATCCGCGAGGTGAATATCGGCGCATAGCTGAGCTGCGACAGCCGGCGTGGAAAGAAGCCGATGCCCATATGGGCCTGGGCGCCGAGGACCATCTCCTCGAGCTTGTTCGGCGGCGCCACATGCACGGTGAAGTCGACGGAGTGATTGAGCTTGCCGAAACGCTCGATCGCCTCGCCGAGCTGGAATTTGCGATGGAAGACGGCATTGTCGATGATGGCAATCTGCAGTTCGCCGACAAGCTTGTCGTGGCCCAGCGCCACGCTGCGAAAATCCTCGATATGATTGAAGAGGGCATTGGTGGCGTCATAGACGCGCTGGCCGTCCTCGGTGAGCGCGAAACCGCCGCGTCCGCGCTGGCAGAGCGACAGGCCGAGCCGGGTCTCGAGGTTCTTGATGTGAATGCTGATCGTCGCCTGGCTGACATTCAATTCGGTCTGAGCCAGAGCGAAGCCTCCGCTGCGTGCCACCGTCATGAACACGTGCAGGAGCTTGAGGTCGACATTGCTGATGTTTGGGATGGTCATCGCCGGACAGTCACTTAGATAAAGCTCAAAGCGAATATTGTTGCTTTTGAATAGGTCAACATAGCGGGTTCTGCAAGAAGCTCGGCGGTGTGACTTATTGGGGCAACGGATGGACACCGGCAGGGCAAACAGCATCGAGATCGATATCGAGCGTCTTTGGCGCGATCTCGACGCATCGGCGCTGATCGGACCAGGCAGGGCCGGCGGTCTCAGGCGCCTGGCCTTGACCGATGAGGACAAAGCCATGCGCGACGTCTTCGTGGCATGGTGCGAAAGCGCCGGCTGCCAAGTGCGTGTGGATGCCGTGGGCAATATCTTCGCGCGCCGGGGAGGTCTCGACGATACCTTGCCCGCGATTCTGATCGGGAGCCATCTCGACACCCAGATCGCCGGTGGGCGTTATGACGGCATATTGGGTGTGCTCGCCGGGCTCGAAATCATCCGGACATTGAACGATCACGGTGTCGTCACCAGGCGGCCGATCGAGCTCGTGACCTGGACGAATGAAGAGGGGGTCCGCTTCCAGCCCCCGATGATGGGATCGGGAGCCTTCACGGGCGCGCATGACGTGGCCTGGGTTCATGCCCAGCTGGATGACGATCGCAAGATTTTCGCGGAAGAGCTCTCCCGGATCGGTTATCTGCGATCGGCACAGCCGCTGCCTGAGCACTATGACTCCTATTTCGAGCTTCATATTGAGCAAGGCGAGACACTCGATGCCGAGGGCCTGCATGTCGGGATCGTGACTGGTGGCTTTAGAACCTTCGGAACGGAGCTGCGTGTGACAGGCGAGAATGCGCATTCGGGGCCGACCCCCATGCGCAGGCGCAGCAATGCCCTGGTGGGCGCCTCGTTGCTGATCGCCAGGCTGAACGATATCGGCTGGACATTCGAGCCGGAAGGACGCACGACCTGCTCGCGGCTGCTGATCGAGCCGAACCGATACGGCATCATCCCGCATTCAGCCAAGCTGACGGTGGATATGCGCCATCCGGATGATGAGAAGGCCAGGGAGATGTACCAGGAGTTTCTCGACTTCGTGCCGCTTGCGGCCAGGAAGGCGAATGTCGGCATAGAGATCGCGAAAGAGTGGAGCTTCGGGGACGTCGTTTTCGACAGCAGGCTGATCAATCTTGTGCGCAGCGTGGCGGCCGATCTCGGCGTCTCGCATCGCCATCTGCTGAGCGCTGCCAGCCATGACGCCTACAATGTCGCGAAGGTGATTCCGACTGTCATGATCTTCACACCGTGCCGGGAGGGCATAAGCCACAACGAGAAGGAGCATATCGAGCCCTCCTACACCGCGCCGGGTGTCAATGTCCTGCTCAACGCCGTATTGCGCCGCGCCAATGCATGAAGAGTGCGCGGGGCAAAGCAATGATCGGGAACCAAGATGCTCCATGAGGAGTTGTTCCCCCAACTGAACTATCAAGGAATGGCTCCATGTTTAAAGGTGGCTTGCTGTGGTTGATCGGAATCCCGCTGCCGGTGATCCTCGTCCTGTATTTTATGGGTTATCTTCACTGAGCATCGGGCGGCTCTGAACTCGGACAGCGTTAACGGGTTCAAGAGTTGATGCATCCGGCCGGGACAATCTTCGTCCTCGCATCTTTCAATCTCCATTCATGCTGGTAATCTTCTGAAAGGCGACGCGGGTCGCCTTGTCGAATAACCGCATGAGGAGGTGTGCGATGCTCGCACGAATGATTTGGTCCGCGCTGGCGCTCATCGGCATGTTCACATCACTCGCGGTCGCGGCGGAAACCGGGCAGTTAAGCTTCTCGGTGCGCGGCGAACCCGTCGCCAAGTTGAGCCTGGCCGAGATTAGAGAAAAGGTTCCCGCCTCCCGGATCACCGTCTGGGAACCGCATGAAGACAAGAACGTGACCTATGAGGGCTTCGACATCGACAAGCTCCTTGCCGCCGTCTACGGGCATCGCTGGAAGCAGATCGACGAGATCTTGTTCACCTGCGTAGATGGTTATCAGCCGGTCCTGCCGGTGGATCGCTTCAGCAAGCATGCCGGCTATCTCGTCTATCGCCGTCTGGATCAGGAGGCGTTCAAGGTGCAGAATCGCTTCCAGAACGAAAGCGACGTGCCGCTCGGGCCCTTCTATCTTGTCTGGGACAATCTTCGTTCCGACGAGCTGCGTGCCGAGGGCGCCTCAGGCTGGCCGTATCAGGTTGTCGGCATGGATCTCGTCACCTTCGCCGACCGCTTTCCGAAATTGAGTCCGCCAGAAAACGCCTCGGAACAGGCGAAGAAAGGCTTCATTGCCTTTCGGGAGAACTGCATGGCCTGCCACACGATCAACGGGGAGGGCGGCGACAAGGCGCCTGAGCTCAATTACCCGATGAATGTGACCGAGTATCTGTCCGATGCGTGGATCCGCAAATGGATGATGGATCCGCGCTCGGTCCGCTACAACGCGACCATGCCGGCCTTCGCCTCGCATCCGAAGCCGGACCTTCTGGCCGATGAAGTGCTCGCTTATCTGAAGGCGATGGCAGAGCGCAAACAGAAGCCCATGTAGGTCCGTCACGCCGCCGTCAGGCCGAGCCTCTCGTCCCGCCGTCTGAGCCAGGCGATCACCGGCAGCGACAGCAGCACCATCCAGGCCTTGCCGATGACCTGACCTTCGAGGAAGGCGAGGCTGCCGAATGCGAGATATAGAAAGACCAGGCTGTCGATGACGAGGCCGATCGCGCTGCTCGCCGCCACCGCGAGCACCAGCCCCTTCCTCTGCAGGGGCGTATAGACGAGAAGATCGGCGGTCTCCGACAGGAGAAACGCCGCCGCCGAGGCGATGACGAGATGCGGCGGCGCAAAGACGGCCGAGAGCACCGCGCCGGCAATGATGCCGACCGCGGCCACCTTGACGCCGAGACGGCGTTGAACGAGGTCGCGCAGCACCAGAGCGAGGCCGACCATCAGGACTCCGGATGGGGCAAGCACGCCGGGGGCCACCGGCAAAAGGCAGGGGCCGTTGGGCGCGCAGGTCGTCCCTACATGCAGGATGAGCCAGTTGGCGGCCGGAATGCACAAGGCGAAGGCGGTGAGGAAGATGAGCCCCTCGCGCCGCCGCAGTGCCTGGAGATGGTCCCGCACGTTATCTGCCCCTTTCAACCGCGACCGCGATAGGCGGCCACACCCTGATCCGGAATCCACAGGCCCTTCGGCGGGTCGCCGGTCTGCCAGAAGACGTCGATAGGGATGCCGCCGCGCGGATACCAATAGCCGCCGATCCTGAGCCAGATCGGCTTGGCCGCGTCGCAGAAGCGCTTCGCCACATAGACGGTGCAATGCTCATGGAAAGCGCCGTGATTGCGGAAGCTGTGCAGGAAGAGCTTCAGCGACTTCGACTCGACCAGAAGCTGGTCGGGCGCATAGTCGATGACCAGATGGCCGAAATCGGGCTGTCCTGTCACCGGGCAGAGCGAGGTGAATTCGGGGCAGGTGAAGCGGGTGAGATAGAGCGTGCCAGCCTGTGGATTGGGCACGACGTCGAGCGCCGCTTCCTCGGGTGAGGCAGGTATGGCGGCGCTGCGTCCGAGCTGCGGCGCGGGGGGGCATTTCGCTCGTCATGATCCATGCTCCATAGGGTGCACTGTGTCGGCCCTTTTTCTCACGCGTCGGCCGAGAAGTATACACGCTGAATGATGGCCCCTGATCAACGCCCTTGCCCGATAACCCATTTCAGAATTCGGGATGCGGCGGCCGGCGCGCGGAATCGGTTCGCGAAGTGAGGCGATGCGCGAGCTAGGCGGCCGCGTGCAAGTGACGGAACTCGGAGGGTGTGACCCCTGTCCAGCGCCTGAAGGCACGCGTGAAGCTCGCCGCATCGGCATAGCCGAGGTCGAAGGCTATATCGATGAGCTTCCGGCCGTGATCCTTGAGCAGATGAACCGCGATATCGAAACGCGCGCCTTCGACCAGCGCCGAGTAGTCGACGCCGCGCTCGGCGAGCCGGCGCTGCAAGGTGCGCACGCTGATGCCCGCGGCCGCAGCGATCCAGTTTATGTGATAGTGGCCGTCTTTCAGGAACATGCGTACGAGCTGGCCGACGGAGTCGGGAAAATCGAGCGACGGAGCCGTCGACACGAGCGCATCATACTCTCGCTGCCCCGCCTCCATCCGCGCAAGTCGGGCGCGTTCGATCGGGGCGCTCAGGAGGGCGCGCTCGAAGACGATGGCCGACACCTGCTGCCGGCGGACGGGTATTCCGTCAAATGCGTGACCATGGCCGGCAAGTGAATCCCAGAGTGTCCCGGCCAGGTGAATTTCCGACGGCGTCCAGGCGGGTCCGGCCGCGAAGCGGATGCAGTCGATCAGGAGCATCAGCGTATATTGCTCGCCATATTCCCGCCCCGGCCCCACATTCGGGCCATAAGCGGCACAAACCCGCGCTTTGCCGTTCCAGCTATCCACCCAGATGAACTGCGCCGAATTGTAGAGATGAATGATCTGCGAGATCCGCGTGAGCGCGTCAAACAAGGTTAATGACTGAAGCACCAGGCGGCCGAAGGCGCCGAGCTCCGGAACATGCGTCGCGCGTCCGACCAGGACACCGAGGTCCTTGAGCCCTTCGCTGCGGGCGATTCTGTCAAGAAACAAGAGCGCTTGATTGAGCGGAATGAGGCTCTCGGGCTCGCTCAAGGCATGATAGGGCAGCTTGACGTCGGCCAGCCGCTTCTCGACCGGTGCGCCGATGCGCTCGAGAAACCCGACGAAGGAAAGGAGTGCGCTCGTTCGCACCAAAGGTATGGAATCCTCGGGTCTGTCGGCGCCAGTACCGTCCTCTGTCGATCCCATTGTATTCCTGTCGCCACAGTCGACGCTCGCCCCGAGAGGACCACAGGTTAAACTGAATTGGCGCCAAATGCCAAGAGAGGAGATGCGCGGTTCGTTAGACTACGCAGGTGCGATTGGTTGACGGCTCAGGTTGAAAACGCGGAGGAGGCTATGATGAGAATGACACGGCGTACCCTTGCCCTTGGTGCGGCAAGCCTGCTTGGAAGCACCCAACTGGCCACGCTGGCGAAGGCGGATTGGGACGGTTTCGGTATCGGCGATGGCCTCGAAGATTTCTGGCTGGCAACCGATGCCTATATTTACGGCTATCCGCTCGTGACCATGGAAATGACCCGCAGGGTCATGACAAATGTAGCGAAGCCGAAAGGTACGCATGCGCCGGTCGGACAGCTCATCAAGATGCGTGAATATCCCAACGCGTCGTTCCGCGATGTGACCGCGCCCAATGCCGACACACTTTATACGACAGCGTTCCTGGATGTCGGCGATGAGCCATGGGTGTTGAGCCTGCCGGATCTCAAGGGCCGTTATGCGCTCTTCCCGATGCTCGACGGATGGACAAACGTGTTTCAGGTGCCGGGCAAGCGCACCACAGGCACCGATGCGCAGACCTATGCCATCACCGGGCCGAACTGGAACGGAACGCTCCCCGAAGGCGTAAAGGAATTCAAGTCCCCCACCAGTATTGTCTGGCTGCTCGGCCGCATCTACTGCACCGGCACACCGGAGGACTATAAGGCAGTCCATGAGATACAGGATCAGGTCGGCCTGGTGCCGCTCAGCTCCTATGGCAAGGCCTATACGCCGCCGGAAGGCAAGGTCAATCCCGATATCGACGTGAAGACGCCGGTCCGTGATCAGGTGAACCGGCTGAGCGCGGTCGAGTATTTTACCTTGCTGGCGCAGCTGATGAAGACGAATCCCCCCGCCGCCAAGGATGCGCCGGAGGTGGCTCGCTTTGCCAGGATCGGACTGGTCCCTGGACAGGACTTTGATGCCAGCAAGCTGAATGCCAGCTTCGTCAAGCGTATTCCCGAAGTCGGATTCGACCGGATCATGGTCCAGTTCAAGATCAACAACGAGGTCAAGCACATCAACGGCTGGGGATTCACGACCAAGACAGGCCTCTATGGCACCGACTATCTCATGCGCGGCCTTATAACCGCCATCGGTCTTGGCGCAAACCGCCCGCAGGACGCGGTCTACCCGACCTCGCTCAAGGATGCGGTGGGCAGCGCCTATGACGGGGCAAACAAGTATGTCATGCATTTCCCCAAGGGCGAGCTGCCGCCTGCGGACGGCTTCTGGTCCCTCACCATGTATGACGGCGGGTATTTCTTCGTTGAGAACCCGATCAACCGCTACTCGATCAGCGCGCGGCAGGATCTCAAGCGCAATGCCGATGGCTCGGTCGACCTCTACATCCAGCACGAATCCCCTGGTCCCGACAAGGAATCGAACTGGCTTCCGGCGCCTGCCGGCAAGTTCATCCTGATGCTGCGCATGTATTGGCCGAGCGAGAGCTCTCCATCCATCCTTGACGACACGTGGACCATTCCGCCGGTCAAGGTTCTGTCGAGCTGATTGCGCCGATGCGTCGATCTCGCGAGATCGACGCATCGCTCCTCCTGCGAGGAGCGCGGTCGGAGAATCAAGATCGGTGGTGGCTTGCCGCCTGCCTGCTGTCGCATCGAGGCGACGGCGTGAGACGAGATTGCGCTCGCGCTCAGCATTGACGCCACCAGCGATCTCCCACATAGTACCAGCTTCTACCTCAAGGACGTGGGGCCGGCAGCAGCTTGCCGGCCGATGAATCAATTCTCGAATTCCCAGCGGGCGAGGCGGACACGATCACATTGGACGCTGAGACCCAAGCCGCGTTGATGCAGCAAGGCTGGGCTCTCCTATGCCGGCGTGGCGCGGCGAACCTGGCGGAGAGCAGTCCTGTATTGATCCAGCGGCGCGAGCATCGTCCGGTTCTCATGCTCGCAGTCCCAAACATGCCCATGTTGTCTAGGACCATAAGGAGAGACGTTATGAAAATCAGGACCATCACGAGGTTGCTGCTCATCACGGCGGGCTTTTCGCTCGGTGCGACACTGGCGAGCGCTGCCGAAACCGCAAAGAAGCCACATGTCCCATTGGAAAAGACCATCGGAACCGTGACGGCGACAGCGCCGGTTCCGTCTTTGGCCGTCCTCAATTCCGACGGCGCCACGCTGGCCGATGGCAAGCTCACGCTGACAGGCGTGTCGACGAACACCATCGTCTTCGCGGATCGCCCTGTGCGCTCGGCCGGTCACCAGACGACGGCACAGTTCATCATGCAGTGGGATGAAGGCAAGGACAGCTTCGCCGTCGATCCGCCCAACGCTACGGTGTCAGTGCTTGGAGGCGATGGTTCGGACGTCAGCGACGCTGTCGTCATCCTGACAAAACCCAAGCTCGACGGCGCGAACCTAACCTTCGAAGCAAAGATTCTCGAAGGCAGTCTCGAAGGTGCCAACGGACCTGCGGCCCTGTTCATCGATTGGTTCGCCGCGCGCGGGTTCAGGGGCGGCGTCGCCGTGGGGGGCGGCTACCACGGCTATTGGCATGCGCCGGTGTACCATGGCGCCTGGTATGGCGTACATCCGGGCGTCGTCGCGGGCGCCGCGGTTGCAGGTGCGGCCGTGGGCGCAGCAGCGGCAGCTGATTCCTACTACCCTTACTACCGGCCGCCATGCGGCTACTATCCTTATCCACCCTGCTACTGATCCGTCAGACAGCAACCGCGCCGGTGGACATCCGCCGGCGTCGGTTCCTGAAAAGAGGCGAACTTCGAGATCACTTCCGATCGGATCGTGACGCCGGGGCTGAAACCGATGCTCTCCTCTTGATGAGATCGATGCGCGACTTGCGGTCGAATGCCCTGACCTGAGAAGGAGAGTGTCCCGTCCATCTCCTGAAGGCGCGATCGAAATTCGCCGCATCGGCATAACCGAGCCTGCGGGATATCTCC
This sequence comes from Nordella sp. HKS 07, assembly GCF_011046735.1. Taxonomy (NCBI): domain Bacteria; kingdom Pseudomonadati; phylum Pseudomonadota; class Alphaproteobacteria; order Hyphomicrobiales; genus Nordella; species Nordella sp. HKS 07. Next base: position 3,439,727 of record NZ_CP049258.1, read on the forward strand.
CAGAGCTTGATCGAGTGATCATCGATCAAGGTGAGCGCATGAGCCAGGCGCACTTCATCGACGAGATCCGAATAGCTCACCCCCATTTCCGCAAGTCGGCGCTGCAATGTGCGCACGCTCATGCCGACGCTCATAGCCGCGCTCTCGATCCGCGATTTGCCGGCGGGAATAAGTCGTTGGATGACTGTCCTCATGGCGTTGACAGGGTCGGTGGTGATCCAATCTGCCTCGCCTGCCGCCACTGGGACTCTCGATTTTCTGCTCATCGCGGGGTCGCATCCAGCCTCTAGATCACGATGAGTTTGGATTAGATCAATCCAAACTCAATTTGATCTAGTGCAATCCGTTCGCTCCGTCTTGACGTTCCGCGCCACCAAGCCCTGCAAGCTCTGCTCTGAAACCGGCCCGGATGGCGTGAGATGACAAGAAGAGATGCGGTTGCGCCGATAGCATTACTCGATATCGAGGGTGGAAACGGGAGAGCGGCGTGATACGGAATTTGTGCTGTCAGAACGCCTGCGGATTGATCGGGTCGCCGCACATCGGGGACGCCGGCATCCGCATAAGCGAGGCCTGACCCCCGATGCCCGTCGAACCCGGAACGGCCGATCATCTGGCTCAGGTTCTTTCGCATGTCATCGCGCCGTCCTTTCTTCTCGGTGCGGTGGCGGGCTTCGTTTCCATAATGTTCACGCGGATGACTCACATCCTCGATCGTCTTCGCAATCTCAATGCCATACCCGACCAGGGTGACACGCGTTCCCCTCTGAAGGCCGACATTCCTCGCCTCGGACGGCGCGCCAGGCTGATGAACAAGGCGATATTTCTATCCGTCTGCAGCGGCATCGTCGCGACGCTGCTGATCGTTCTTGCCTTCGCGAGCGCCTATGTGGGCATCCAGCACATCTGGGGAGCCGCCATCCTGTTCATGGTCTCCCTCCTTCTGCTCGGTGCCGCCCTGGTGGTGTTCGCTATCGAGGTTCGCATCGCCCTCGCCGACTATGATCATCATTGAGCGGGCGCGAAACGGAGCCGTCGGAAAACTGCGTAATTGGCGCGAACTGACAAGACGTGAAAGGGGGCCGAAAGGTATCGTCCAAGGCCAGGGCGGGCAGTGATGGCATGCGCGGACGAAACAGCCGCGCTGCGCCATGGGATAACCTCGTCGACTTGACCGATATCATCTCAGGGAGAATCAGGATGAGCCGAAATGCGTTATGGAGACCAAGTCTGCCGGTCATCGGCAGGGGAATCGCGAAACTGGCGGTGCTACTGTCTATGGTGGTCTTTCTGGCGCCGGCTGTCTGGGCCCAGGACAACGACGCGACGAAGATCCTGAAGGCCATGTCGGACTATGTGATAGGCCAGAAGTCGTTCTCGGCCAAATTCGATGCCGATATCGAGGTGATCACGCCGGCGATCCAGAAGATACAATTCACCAGCTCCGGCGAGGTGCTCGTGGACCGTCCCGGCAAGCTGCGGATCACGCGAAAGGGCGGCTATGCCGATGTCGAGCTCGTTTTCGACGGCAAGACTGTTTCGGTGCTGGGCAGGCATTCGAATGCCTATGCGCAGGCGGATGCTCCGGGTACGATCGACCAGCTCGTGGAGCTCTTGAGGGATAAATATGCGCTCGACATGCCCGGCGCCGACCTGCTGCTGTCGAATGCCTATCTGGTTCTGAGCGAGGGTATCCTCGACGCCAAATATATCGGACACGGCGTGATCGACGGCGTCGAAAGCGATCATCTCGCTTTCCGCAACCAGGATACGGATTGGCAGATCTGGATAGAGAGGGGCGAGCGGCCCATACCCCGGAAATATGTCATCACCAGCAAGGCAGTGGCCGGCGCGCCACAATACACGCTTCGCATCACGGAATGGAAATCGGATGCGCAGGTCGATGCCGGCGCCTTCGAGTTCAAGCCGCCAGCTGAAGCCAAGAAAGTCGAAATCACCGATTTGTCCGACATCGACGAAGTGCCGGCAGGCGTTATGACGGGAGAAACCAAATGAATAGCGCTATGAAAACGCTTCTACGCATGACACTGGCCGCCGGGGCCGGGGCCGGGGCCCTGCTGCTCAGCGACAAGCCGTCATGGGACGGTCCAGGCTCGCTGATCTCGCAAGCCCAGGCCATCGTCGGGCGTCCCTTGACGCCCTTGAGCTATGCGGGCGTGGCAAGGCGCACGACCAGGCGCGCGGTGGCGGTGGGAGCAGCCACGGCGACCGTCTACAGGCCCGCTTGCGTGCAGGCCGTCGACGCCTATGGCCACATATACTGGCGCTGCCCGTAGCGGATGCCCGTCTGCAGGTCGCGCGAATGGGCGCGCGATCTAGAGGGAAGGAACAGTCGGTCCGGTGGTGCTCAGCGCCCATCGCAACCGGCCTTCCGCGGCGGATTGACGTCCAAGTCGCGCAGTGGCATGTCACCACATAAATTCAGAGCGTAGATGCAACAGGGGCGCGGTTGCCGGGGGGAGTATTGCAATGTCTAAGAAACTGACCTTGGCGGCCATCGCACTTGCCGCCACCGCGCATATGGCGCATGCGGCGGATGTCGCCGTCCCGCCCCCGGAACCCGACAGCGGGTGGAGTTTCACCTTTGCGCCTTATGTCTGGGCCGCCGGCATGGACGGCAAGGTGGCGCAGTTCGGCCTGCCGGAAGTCGACATCGATGCGAGCTTCAGCGACGTGCTGAAGAATTTCGATATCGGACTCATGGGCGTCGGCGAAGCGCGATACGGCCGTTTCGGCGTCGCGACCGATCTGCTCTGGGTGAAGCTCACGGCCGATCAGGATACGCGGTTCGGGGTTCTCGCCGACAGTGTCGAAGCCGATGTCGAGACCCTGATGTTCACCGCGGTAGGATCCTACAGTCTCTTGCTTGATGAGACCGCAAGCCTCGACATCGTCGCCGGCGGACGGCTCTGGTCGGTCGATACCGAATTCAGCCTCAATGGGGGCAATCTCGACGGACGCTCCGCCACTGACGATGAGACCTGGGTCGATCCGCTCGTCGGCCTGAAGGGGCGGGCGAATTTCACGCCTGATTTCTACATTACGGGCTGGGGATTGGTCGGCGGCTTCGACGTCTCCTCGCAATTCATGTGGGACGTCATGAGCGGCCTGGGCTACGCGCCCAGCGACAGTTTCTCCATTATTGCCGGCTATCGCGGCGTTGGCGTCGACTACCGCAAGGACGGCTTCGTCTATGACATCGTCCAGCACGGCCCGCTTCTCGGCTTCGTATTCAATTTTTGAGAGGTGGCGCTGCTTCAATCAGCCGCGAACTGGGCATTGGTGACCGGCGTCTCGTCAATGAAAAACTCTTCGACGCTCACGCGGTGAGCCGGCCCTTCTTCGGGATAGTGCCGATCGGAGCCCATGCGGAAAACCCCGGCCGGCACGAAGAACATCCCGTCTCGCGCGGGCCTCCCCGGGCAAGCGGCCTGAGCCACGTCGATATGCACGAACAGCTTCCCCTTCTGCCCGGATCAGCGAGGTTATTTTGTCTGTCTCCGGCGATACGCCTACAATGACGGTCCGCGCATTTCTTGTCTTTTGATGCCACGCTCCGTCAAGATGCGCCCCGATACGCGTCATCGACGCAGAAAATGAGGGTTTTTCTCGAGTTTGTCGCTTCGGGATAACAGGCGAGGATTTGGCGCGCCGAAAAGCAACCCCTCAGGCGGCTGAAGCGTTGCTATAACTTCATCCGTCTAGGTCATTAATGAAATATCTGTTGTTGTTGTGAGGAGATCGCGAGCGCAGCAGCCCGCACTGGCACGCATCTGCATTGAGCGGCACGTCAAGTGTGAAAATGGCCCGATTTGTTCGGGCCACTTCCCTTGCTGATGATCATACGGGCCGGCGACCGACGATCCGTCCGGTGCGCGAATTCAGAAATACCTTGAATGTATCGCCGTTGCGGCGACCCAGATACGTGAATGTCCCGCCGCCGCATTCGATGGTTCGGACGCGGCTATAGCCATTGTCGTCGACGATGTTGCGGCCTTCACCGCAGCTGACCCGATACGATTGAGCACCGTAATACTCACCCATCCAATAGGGCTGCGGATAGTAATAGCCGCCGAAATAAAAGCGGAACTGCGAATTCTGGCTGCGCCGGCGTTCATGCCGGTTGGGATCGTATTTCCAGTTGCCGTTGTTGTTTTGCGCCGTCCGCTTCTTGCCCATCTGCATGGTGCCGGGCTGATCGCCGCCATTGTAACTCTGGCTGTTCTGCCGCGGCTTCTTGCGTATCTGCATGTCGGCGGGCTGATCTTTATTCTGATCGTAACCCTGGTTGTTCTGCGACCGCTGTTTGCCGGAGTTGCCCGGTCTCTGATCGCCGCAGTTCTGCTGATTGACGCAGTCATTGAGGGTTTTGTAATTGTCGTTGCTCTGCGCGGTGGCTATGCCGGCCGCGCCGAACGCCATGATGGCGAATGACGATGCCATGGCGGCATTTCGAAACATCGTAGACATGTTATTTCCTTTTCAAGACTCGGAATGTAGACCGGCGCGGCCGGCCTACAACCATTGTGGGGACGCGAGGCTATTACAGCTTCACGCTGTCGAACGTGCCGGCTTGGCAGCTCTTCAGAAATTCGCCGGACTGGAGGGACTTGCCCTGGCTGTCCATGGGCTTTTCCTTCGCAACGTTCATTGCGTCGATAAAGGGCTTGGCTTCCTTGCCATCCATTTTGCCGTCGCTATTGACATCGGCCTTCTTCCAGGTCGCTTGGCAATCAGCCTGCGACATCGTCGCCATGGCCAAAGGTGCAAAGGAGATGCTGGCAACGAGCATGCTCGCTACGAGAAACGTTTTCATGTGTCCTGTTGGGTTATGGCGCCGAGGGGTCAGATGCGCCGATGTGGGAGAGACCCTGTTATGTAAATTGCCCACGGGGTAGAAGGTTCCCAAGCCAGGCAAGTATATATTCACTGCGCTGACCTACCGCGAGGTGAGCAATTGTGCACAGCCCACTCCCGGAAATGGGCCTAGATTGGCGGTTGCGAAGTCGACGGGACCATCGGGCAGCGGATTATTTCCGCGCCCCCCGAAACTTCTGAAAGGATTGATGTGCAAAATTCCAAACGGCTGGTATTTCCAGCCGACATGCCGGTCTTGGCCCGCAGCAAGCTGTTAGAGAACAGCGTCGACGGGCGCGGCCTCGCCCAGGCGATCGTAGATACAGTCCGCGACCCCCTACTGGTACTCGACAAGGACCTGCGTGTCGTTTCAGCAAACCGCTCATTCTACCTGACCTTCAAAATGAGCCATCAGGACGTTCAGAATCGTCCGCTCTATCTGTTGGGCGAGGGCGAGTGGAATATCCCCGAGCTTCGGCTGCTGTTGAAGAATATCGCGCCGCGGCAGGCGGTCATCGAAGCGTACGAAGTCGAGCGCGAGTTTGCCGGATTGGGGCGGCGCGTCATGCTGCTCAATGCCCGCAAAATATTCTATCTGGAAAGTGCTCACGACACAATTCTCCTGGCCATCGAGGATATCACCGGACGGCGCGCCATAGAGCGTGAAGTGAACGACTTCCTGCATCAGAAGGATATCCTGCTGCGGGAGATGCGCCACCGTGTTGCCAACAGCTTGCAGATCATCGCCAGTATTCTCCTCATCAAGGCGCGCGCGGTGCGCTCGGAAGAGACCCGGCTGCATCTTCAGGATGCGCATAAAAGGGTCATGTCGGTTGCGGCGATGCAGACGCATCTGCATGCCGCCGAACCTGGGGCTATGATCGAGCTCGGCCCGTATCTGACCCGGCTGTGCGAGACGCTGGCGAACTCGATGATCGGAAATCGCAGGCCGGTATCATTGACGGTGCACGTCGAAGACGCCACCGCCTCTTCCAGTCAGGCCGTCAGCATCGGGTTGATCGTCACGGAACTCGTCATAAATGCCTTGAAGCATGCATTTCCGGATGACTGTACAGGCGGCACGGTCACCGTCACCTATCAGCTGGCGGAGCCCAATTGGCGGCTTTCGGTTTCCGACAACGGCATTGGCAGGCCGGAGGGTACTCTGGACAAGCTGGTCCCTGGACTGGGCACGACCATCGTCGAAGCGCTGGCCAGACAGCTGGATGCCCATGTCGAGGCCTTGATGACTCCGCTCGGCACGACGGTGTCGGTCACCAAGGGAATATTCGTGTCGCGCCTGGCTGCGTCGACGCCCGTTCGGCCCGACCCAGGCTCCTGCGGCGCCCGCGATTTACCAGGGGTATGAGCGAAATTGAACATCGCGTTCGATGGAAACGGCGCAATGTGGCCTCATGGAGTCTGACAATTCGCCTTGCGTTATCACCGCCTGGCGCGCACTTCCAGGAGGCGAACATGACCACCAATTCTCTGCTCATCATAGTCCTTATCCTCATCTTGCTCGGCGGCGGCGGCTGGTATGGCCGTGGACGCTGGTATTAAGCAAGCTTCCGTAAGTGACAACGTATCGCACATCAAGCGTGACCGCATGAATGCGTCGCCGGGTGCGCTTCCGGGCGTAGTGGAGTTACGTCACTTCGCCGACAAGTAACCTCGTCCGAAGCAGGCCATCGGTGTGATGAACTATGCTTGATCAGGAAAAATCCGCCGGTGTCAGTGTGTAAGAACCTTCCCGGCGTCGTCCGTAAAGACGAACCGCGACCGCGTAGATCCGATCGCGATGACGGTCGAATGTCGTGAGAAGGGCTGCTCCGCCTTTCCTGGCGATAGCGTCGAGGGCCCAAAGCGCTTCCTCCTCGACGAAAAACGGCCTTTCCAGCGCGCCGTCATAGCCGGAAAACCGCACGCAACGGCGCGTCGCATCATATCGGCGGCTGAGATTTGGAAATTCTATTGCCATTTTCCACCATACTGTTTTTCGCATGCCTTTGAAGCGAAGGCTTTCAAAAGCCCGGTATCGGCCCTGTTGTTCTGAACTCGGCCCTATCTGAACCCAACCGTGTCAAAAGTATCGGGATGCGGCGTCCGTCGCTGATCTGCAGCGTATGCTCGCTGTCCATGAAAGTCTCATGGAGAAGATCGCCCTCTCTCAGGATGAGCCCGTCGCCCACTTGAGTTCCGTGGGCTTGCCGGACGGGAAGATGGTAACGCACCGCGCCCACCTGGCCGGTGCTGGAATGGAGAACACCGGCACCTGACAGGGTTGCCAATGAGTGCTTCGTCAGGCGCCTGCGCGCCAGCGCCGGGCTTTGCGTCGCCTGCCCTGCCGACGGGTGAAGCGTAAATTCTGCCTTTGACGTGTTTTCGCGAAGCTCATAGCCGGAGAACATCATTTCCCGAGGGGAGCTGTCGCTGCGTCTCGCGGGTTGGCGGGGCATTCTACCAGCTGCCAAAGAAAATGGCGGCGAGAGCTATGAACATCGCTATCACGGAGAAAATCGTAATGTCATTGGGCTGAATATTGAGCCAAGCGAACACCTTTTTCATTTGAGGTGATCCTTCCTCAACGAATATGGTGATTCCGCCTGTCACATACAATGCAAAGTCCGGATAAGGATGCGCGTTCGCTCTGCGCGTCGTCCATTTCGGCCCTGCCTGAAAGTCTGGTGTCAGCTTCGGCCTTCAGGTGGCGGGAGACCAGTCCGGATTTCGGGTTGCTCATGCAGGACGAGGTTCAGTAGCGAGCTGTGGACTTGGATGCCGCCTTCGATGCTGCCGTCATACTCTATTAGTCCTAGTTTCCTGAATTTGTTCATGAAAAAGCTAACTCGGGATCTGGTTGTGCCGATCATCTCCGCCAGCATTTCCTGGCTGATCTTGGCGACGATGGGCTCCGGTTTTCCGTCCTTGCCAAAGTTGGCCAATAACAAAAGAAGGCGGGCGAGGCGTTTCTCGCTCGAATTGAAGAGCTGATCGACCAGGTCAGCTTCGACGCGGATGGTTCGACCCAGAAGATGAGCGATGAACATCTCGGAGAATGCCGGCTCATGATGGATGACGCGCACAACGGCCGCTTTGTCCAGGCGCATGATGGCGGACTCGACCATGGAAGTGACGGTCGTTATGCGTTGCGCCTGACCGGCAAGACAGGCCTCTCCGAAGAATTCGTTCGGATCAAGGATGGCGATGACCGCCTCCTTGCCTTGCTCGGAAATGACAGTGATTTTGACCTTGCCTTTCTGAATGTAGAAGACCGCGTCGGCAGGGTCGCCCTGTGAGAAGATGATCTGGTCCTTGCGGTAGCTGGCAATGCTCCGGCCTTCGCCGACCTTGGCGAGAAAGGACTGGGGATCGAACAAAGGCTGTCGCTTGATCGTCATGGCGTTTTTCTTGCCCCAGCTCGCTGACGAGCGAACCCGTTATTATCACAAGATTATACGCGGTCAAAGTCGCCGGACAGGCGTTGCGATAACGTGACCGTGAAGTGAGCAGGAGTGCTCAGAGATCGATTTCCCAATGTGCAAAGGTACACTCACTCTCCATAGCAAGACGGTGTCCTGTAACCACACGGCGAAATATCGAGACGGCGAGATCCGCGGTCAGCCGGAAACCGCTGCATGCATAAGCCACTAAGCTCCTGGAAATGGAACTTAGGGTTGAGGAGAGGGTTGCTCCCGCACACACAAAGGAAATTCATATGACCCTCAAGACACTCGACGATCTGTTCGAAGATACGTTGCGCGACATCTACTATGCTGAAAAGAAGCTCGTGAAGACGCTTCCCAAAATGGCAAAGAAAGCCAGCGACAAGGAGCTTGCGCAAGCCTTCACGAACCACAAGATGGAAACGGAAGGCCAGGTGGCAAGGCTGGAAAAGATCTTTGAAATCATCGGAAAGCCTGCGCGCGGCAAGACCTGTGATGCGATGGACGGTCTCGTTGCAGAGGGTTCGAACATTATGGATGAAGCCGACAATGACGGCGTCATGGATGCGGGCCTTATCGCCTCTGCTCAGGCGGTCGAGCACTACGAGATGGCGCGCTATGGCACGCTGATCGCCTGGGCCGATCAGCTTGATCTTCCTAAGGCCTCTTCCCTCCTGCAGGAAACGCTCGCGGAAGAGAAGGCGGCCGATAAACTGCTCAGTGATATCGCCGCCACGGCCAACCCTGCTGCGCAGCACGCTGAAGCTGCCGAATAGCGTCGCGATTAGTGGGATGTCGCATTCTATCTCTGCCGGATGAAAGGTCAGTGCTCTGCACTTGGCCTCAATCTCCGCAAGCTTCGATGAGTTCGAATTCGATGCCTTCGTCCGCGTGATCGAGATGAGTTTTATTAGGGAAGATGAGCATAATTGACCATCGCACATAATAAAAACGGCGCAAGGTCTTCGGATGGAGACGAACGATTCCCCTGCGTTCGGCGGACTATCGCCCCCCGCGGCACAAGTCCAGTAGCTCCTGAGTAATAAAGGCCGCCTTTCCCCGAAGGCGGCCTTTTCATGAGGCGACAACCACCACTCGCTCCTGATGGTGCTCGTCCTTCGGCTCTCGGAATAGCGACCCAACGAGCCGCGCGCTAGCGAAATCCAGATCTGGACGGTGTGCGTTTTCCCACACTTTGCAGAAGCTTTGCATGCAAAAATAAATATTCAGATATGTAGCTGCGTGATCGCCGAGACATATCGCCAGGCAACGGAAACGGAGAATGTCGATGCTCCGGAGTAGATGCCGACAGACCGGATTCGTATGGCTCACCCTCGCTCTTGTTTGCATTGTTGGGGGAGCCGCTCTGGCGGAAGTGCGGTCTACATGCGGTATAGCTGCCGGCGAGAGCATTTCGGCGGGCGAAATCCAGATCAGGTGTGGGTTGACATTGGAGCAGATCAAGGAGCTGTTTCAGTCGGATAGCGCCGCCGTAAACGCCCTGATCAATGTCTCGAAGAAGCTTGGTGTCAACGAACAGGCGATCAAGGGATTCCTGGAGACGATCAAGCGCGAGCAGGTTCCTGAAGAGAAGCTCGTCGAGACCTTCGCCACGATCGCAAAAGACTACCTCTCGCTCCTCAACGAAAGGCAGGCCATCACGACGGGCGGCCCGATGGCTCAGGAGCTTCTCGACCAGGCCGATGCCGCCATCGATGCGGGCCGGACCGCCGCGGCCAAGAGCCTGCTGGCAAAGGTGGTGGCGCTTCGCGACGAGCAACGCAAGAAGCGCGATGAGCTGCGCGAGGCACTGGACAGAGCGGACCTCGACGACGCGGCCGTTGACGAGCGTTCGGCCCGGCTCAGCCTGACGCAGCTTGATTACCGGACTGCGGCCCAGTTGTTCGAGCAGGCGGCGGGTAAAGTGCCGGCGGCGAATTGGAGGGAGCGTGGCGGCTATCTCCTCGAAGCAGCGAAAGCCCTGCAGACTTATGGCGATCAGAAGGGCGACAACGCGGCTCTCAGGCAATCGATCGCCACCTACCAGCGCACATTGGTCGAGCGGACACGCGAACGCTCGCCTCTCGACTGGGCCCAGACCCAGAATAATCTCGGCAATGCGCTTTCGCGGCTTGGCGAGCGCGAGGGTGACACGGCGCGGCTCGAGGAAGCGGTTGCGGCCTATCGCGCGGCGCTCGGGGAATGGACACGCGAGCGCATGTCGCTCCAATGGGCGATGATCCAGAACAATCTGGGCGCTGTGCTTTCGATTCTCGGCGAGCGCGAGAGCGGCACGGCGCGGCTCGAGGAAGCGGTTGCCGCCTATCGCGCGACGCTGCAGGAATGGACACGGCAGCGCATGTCGCTCAAATGGGCGATGATCCAGAACAATCTGGGTGCTGCGCTTTTGCGGCTCGGCGAGCGCGAGAGCGGCACGGCGCGGCTCGAGGAGGCGGTTGCCGCCTATCGCGCGGCGCTGGAGGAATGGACGCGCGAGCGGGCGCCGCTCGACTGGGCCATGACCCAGAACAATCTGGGCGCTGCGCTTCTAAGGCTCGGCGAGCGCGGGAGCGGCACAGCGCGGATCGAGGAGGCGGTTGCCGCCTATCGCGCGGCGCTGGAGGAATGGACGCGCGAACGCGCACCGCTCGACTGGGCCATGACCCAGAACAATCTCGGCAATGCGCTGTCAACGCTCGGCGAGCGCGAGAGCGGCACGCAGCGGCTCGAGGAGGCGGTCGCCGCCTATCGCGGGGCGTTGGAGGAAAGGACCCGTGAGCGGGTCCCCCTCGACTGGGCCACGACCCAGAACAACCTCGGCAATGTGCTTTGGACCCTTGGCGGGCGCGAGAGTGGCACGGCGCGGCTCGAGGCGGCGGTCGCCGCCTATCGCGCGGCGCTCGAGGAGGCGACACGCGAGCGCGTGCCGCTGCGATGGGCAGGGATCCAGAACAATCTCGGCAATGCGCTGTCGACGCTTGGTGGGCGCGAGAGCAGCACGGCGCGGCTCGAGGAGGCGGTGGCCGCCTATCGCGGGGCATTGGAAGAGACGACCCGCGAGCGGGCGCCGCTCGACTGGGCCATGACCGAGAACAATCTTGGCAATGCGCTTACAACGCTCGGCGGGCGCGAGAATGGCACGCAGCGGTTCGAGGAAGCGGTTGCCGCCTATCGCGCCGCGCTGCAGGAGAGGACCCGTGAGCGGGTGCCCCTAGACTGGGCGGAGACCGAGCACAATCTCGGTAATGTGCTTCAGATGCTCGGTGGGCGCGAGGGCAGCACGACGCGGTTCGAGGAAGCGGTTGCCGCCTATCGCGCGGCCCTGGAGGAGTGGACGCGCGAGCGGGCGCCGTTCGACTGGGCCATGACGCAGAACAATCTTGGCAATGCGCTGTCGGCGCTCGGTATGAGCGACAGCGGCACTGAGCGGCTCGAAGAGGCGGTTGCCGCCCATCGCGCGGCCCTCGAGGAGACGACCCGTCAGCGGGCGCCGCTCGAATGGGCCACAGTCCAGAGCAACCTCGGCAATGCGCTTTCGCGGCTGGGCGAGCGCGAGAGTGGCACGGCGCGGCTTGAGGAAGCGGTTGCCGCCTATCGCGCGGCGCTGGAGGAGACGACGCGCGAGCGGGCGCCGCTCGACTGGGCCATGATGCAGAACAATCTCGGCAACGCGCTATCGACGCTCGGCGGGCGTGAGAGCGGCACGGCGCGGCTCGAGGAGGCGGCGGCCGCCTATCGCGCGGCATTGGGAGAGACGACGCGCGAGCGGGCGCCGCTCGACTGGGCCATAACCCAGAACAATCTCGGCACGACGCAGCTCCTTCTTGGCGTTCGCACGCATTCGAGGGAACTGATCAAAGCGGCAAATCTCGCGGTGCGATCGGCGTGGGCGTCTTATCGGTCCGAAGGCGAGGATTATGACGCCTACTTCGCCGAGAGGATCAAGCAGATCGAGGACGAATTCGACAAACTGGGGGCGACGGCAAGTCCGGGAGACACGCAATGAAAACGCCCATCGACGAGAGGAGGAAGCAGATTGTTCTGCTCATCCACGGCATCCGGACGCGCGCCTGGTGGCAAGGCGAAGTAAAAGCTCTGATCGAAGCGGATACCGGCGCCACCGTCATTCCCCTCAAATACGGTTATTTTGACGTCTTCCGATTCTGGTGCCCTCTCGGTATTTGCCGTCAGGGGCCGATCGCGCGGCTGCACAGGGAGCTTCGCGATGCCATCCGTGAATTTGCCGGCCACGACATATCCGTGATTGCTCATAGTTACGGAACCTATGCTCTCTCTCGCATTCTGATGGAGCATAGCGACATCGCCCTCCGCCGGATCATCCTGTGCGGGTCGATCATCCCCAATACGTTTGCCTGGTCGCGGATCGCAATCCAGATAAGCGATCAGCCGATGCGAAACGCCGTTCTCAACGAATGCGGAACGAAGGACGTCTGGCCGGTTCTGGCTGCTTCACTGAGCTGGGGGGTACGGCACATCCGGCACCCATGGTTTTGGTTCAGTCGAGGTCAGAGACCGCATTCACGCGATGCCTCATGGCGGCTATTTCGATCGAGCCTTTGTGCGAAAATTCTGGCTTCCCTTCCTGGCGCGTGGCCAGATTGTCGCCTCGGCCGTCGAGCGGGCCGGCACCGGCACTCCCTGGTGGTTTTCGGTATTGGCTTGGCCTTGGAAATGGGCCGCGGTTGTGGCCATGGTTCTGGCAATCGCTTCGGGATCGTGGATCTTCACCTCACACGAGGGAGGAGTCATTGCGGTAGACGGTGTCGCGGCGCGTGACGACATTCATGTGCAGGACATCACGATCACCGGCCGGACGGCGGCGTCTGACGGAATGCCGGCTACAAGCGACAACGAAGGCTCGGGCAGTGTGACCTCAGTCGGTGGCGTCGCTGCGGGCGGTGATATCGAAGCCGGCGTGATCAGGATTGGCGACGAGCCGTGAGCGGATGCGCGCTACAGCATCGGACCGAAAAGCTTGTGGTCGGACGCGATCCGACCACGCGAAGCGGTTTTCGGATAATCCGATGCGCAAATCAAAGAGTTAGAGCGCCGGACTGATTCTAGTGAGCGTCCGGTGCTCTACACTATATCGCTTCCGGCAAAGCCGCCGAGCGTGTGGACGCCCTTCAGCATGATCGCCTGGTCGATGATCCCATCGCCGCCGGTGTCCCAGAAAAGCCATCCGTCGGTCGCGCCCGCCACGAATGCGGCGGTCTGGCCGCTGCCGATCATCGAATGCGCGAGCGCCAGCGCGTCCGCATAGTTGTTGGTGGCGATCGAAGCTTCCGCGTAGGCGGTTTGCGGAAGCCCACCATGAACGATGTCAAGATCGATGACGTCCTGGCCGGTCGTGAAGTCGACGATCGTGTCCAGGCTCGCGGCGTTTTTCGACGTATCACCGAGGTTGAAGACGAAGCGATCGGCGTCGGCGCCGCCACTGAGCGTGTCCTGGCCCTTACCGCCGAACAGCGTGTCGCTTGCGGTGCCGCCGTCCAGAATGTCATTGCCGTCGCCGCCTTCGAGCGTATCGCTGCCTTCCTCGCCGATCAGATGGTCGTCGCCGGCCTTTCCCCTGAGCGTGTCGCCGCCGAGGCCGCCGGACAGAGTGTTGGCGCCGGCATTTCCGGTGATCACATTGGCAAGCGCATTGCCGGTGCCGTCGATCGCGGCCGTCCCGGTCAGAGTGAGATTCTCCACCTCGTCCGCCAGGCGATAGCTTACCGATGCATTGACGAGATCGCGGCCCTCGCCGGCCAGCTCGACAACGCGATCGTCATTTCCAGCGATCCCGTCTTCGGAATAGGTATCGACGAAATAAGTATCGTTGCCGATGCCTCCCTTCATCGTGTCGGCGCCGCCGCCGCCATCGATCACGTCATTCCCGCCAAGCCCGAGAACCGTGTCGTTCAGAGCGGATGTGCGGTATGCCAGAACGTCACTGGTCGGGTTCATGTTGTTGTTGCCCGACGAGCCGCGGATGACCTCGTCCGAAAACAGGAAGTCGGCCGCGCTCAACTCGACGCTCGACACGCCCAGCAAGGTGACCTGATCCGTGGCGCTGAAATGGACGACGGCATTGCCGGACGGGTCGTCACTGATATGTGACTGAAGCTCGGCGAATGACTTGAATCCGTAAGCGTGAGCGATCTGGATCAGATCCTTGCCGACTTCATAATCGCCTATACGATCCTGGCCGCTCCCGATATCGAAGTAGAAGCGGTCGGCGCCGCCGACGCCGGTGAAATTGGTGTAGGTCTCGGCGTCGCCATAGAGCTCATCATTGCCGGCCCCTCCGACGAGGAAGTCATCGCCGCCGCGCGCATTGTCCCGCATCGTGTCCGCGTCGCCGGCCAGATAGTCGTTGCCCGCTCCGCCGTCGACCCGGTCATCGCCGCCCTGCGCGTCGTTGAACAGGCCGCGGGCATCGCCGACGAGCGAGAAGTCGTCGCCGTCGCCACCGAAGATCCGGTCGTTGCCGCCCACCGCGAAGTCGAGGAGATAGAATGAATCGCCGGCGACATAGTCGCGGCCTCCGCCGCCATAGATTACGTCGTTGCCGCCATGGCTGTGTTCGAGGAGGTAGCGGGCGTCGCCATAGGCATAATCGTCACCCTCGCGGGCGTCGATGATGTCGTCGCCGCCTTGCGAATATCCCGCCATCTGGTCGGCGTCCCCGATTAGGGTATCGGAGAACGGTGTGCCCTTTATCGTATTGTTCGCACCGGGAGAGGGCGGAATACCACCATTGGGCATTTGTCAGCTCCATGAAGGATTGAATGGTAGGAACCCCGCGCTTAACGTTACGTTATTCGAAGTGTCGTCAGAAGGGCGAAAACATGGCGAAAGCGTGGCGGGAGGCCTGGAGGTATGAGCAATCAGCATAGGTGACCGGCATCAGGACGTTTTCATCCTGTCGGCCCACCATGCGCTGTAGCTTGCCGGCCGGGAAATGACGCCGGGAGCGGAGGATCTCAATCGGCTTGCGAACACCCGAAGTAGACCGCCGACATATCTACTCCAGCGTGAACGTCAGTTTGTCGATCTTTCCGGTGAAGTTGAACGGAACATCATAGCGATACTCCACCATCGCGACGCCGGTGCGGGTGTCCTCGCCGATATCGAAGGTTTCGTCCTCCGGGAAGGTGACCGGGGTCGTGTGATCCATGGTATTCGTGGCCACCTCCTGGCCATCCACGGAAAGCACGCCGGTACCGCCCTTGCCCAAGCCCTCGCCACTGGCCTTGAAGTCGAAGACGATCGTGTGTTTGCCGGGCTCGAGATAGGGGCCTTCCCACATCGTGCGCTTGAGATCGAGCAGGTTGTACAGGAACACGACCTTGCCCCGGTCGAAGCCGAATTCGCCCTTGCTCAGGAAGAGTCCATAGCCGCCGAAGCGTCCGCCCTCGGTCACGATCATGCCTTCCGCACCGCCGTCGGGGATCTCGACCTCGGCGGTGATCGTATAGGACTTGTCGAGAATGCTCGGCGCGTCGCTCGGGGGAACACCGATCAGTCCTCCCGAATAGGTGAAGACCTTGCGTCCCGCCGTGAGACTCGGGCGCGGCGCGTTCCAGCGCGTGAGCGTGGAATTGTCCATGGGCAGAACGTCGTGCTTCTTCGCCTCGGCGTAGAAGAGGTCCTGCATCTCCTTGAGCTTGTCCGGCATCTTGGGCGCCAGGTCGTTGAACTCGGTAGGGTCTTCCGCGACATTGTAGAGCTCCCAATTGTAGCCGGTGATCACATCGGGCGGTGTCGCGGTGCTCAATTCCCAGGGCAGCGTCGCCGGAGTGGTCGCTGCGACCCAGCCGTCATGATAGATGGCCCGGTTGCCGAGCATCTCGAAATACTGCGTCGTGCGGTGCGACGGCGCGTTGGCATTCTCCTTGCTCCATGTGTAGGCCATGCTCACGCCGTCCATGGGACGCTGCTTGATACCGTTGAGCGTCTCCGGCACCGGAATGTGGGCCGCTTCCAGGATAGTCGGCACGATGTCGATGATGTGATGGAACTGGCGGCGGATGCCGCCCGCATCAGTGATGTGACCTGGCCACGACATGGCGACGCCTTGCGCCGTTCCGCCGAAATGCGAGGCCACCTGCTTGACCCATTTGAAGGGCGTGTCCATCGCCCAGGCCCAGCCCGCCGAGAAATGCGGGAAGGTTCGTTCCGATCCCCAGAAGGGATACCAGAGGAACTGGTCCTTGACCGGCACGGGAACGCCATTGAACGTGGTGAATTCATTGGGCGTGCCGTTGATCATGCCTTCCGGGCTGGCGCCATTGTCGCCGCCGATATAGATGATGAGCGTATTGTCGAGTTCGCCCAGATCGTCGACCGCCTGGATCACCCGGCCGATCTCATGGTCGGTATAAGCGAGATAGGCGCCATAGACATCCGCCTGCTTGATGAAGAGCTTCTTCTGATCCCAGCTGAGTGTGTCCCATTCCGGCAGCCCTTTCGGCCAGGGCGTCAGTTGCGCATTGGCGGGCATGATGCCCAAGCGTTTCTGGTTGGCGAATATGGTTTCGCGCAGCTTGTTCCAGCCGCCGTCGAAGAGATGCATCGCACTGATCTTGTCGACCCATTCCTTTGTCGGGTGATGCGGCGCGTGGGTGCCTCCGGGCACGTAATAGACCAGCCAGGGTTTGCCAGGCGCGATTTCCTTGAGCCCCTTCATGTACTGGATGGCCTCGTCCGCCATGGCGGTCGTCAGGTTCCAGCCCGGTTTCCCTTGGAAGGGATAGATCGCCGTCGTATTGCGGAAGAGATTCGGCTGCCACTGGCTGGCATCGCCGCCGACAAAACCGTAGAAATAATCGAAGCCCATGCCGATCGGCCATTGATCGAACGGCCCGGCGATGCTCGCCTGGTAGAAGGGCGTGTTGTGGTCCTTGCCGAACCAGGAGGTGGCGTAGCCGTTGTTCTTGAGGATGGCGCCGACGGTGCCGTTCTCCTTCCGGATGATCGAATCGTACCCGGGAAAACCGGTGGCGATTTCGGCCACGACGCCGAAGCCGGCGACGTGATGGTTGCGTCCGGTGATCAGCGCCGCGCGTGTCGGCGAGCAGAGCGACGTCGAGTGGAAATTCGTATAGCGCAGGCCACTCTGTGCGATACGATCCATGGCCGGAGTGGGGATCACGCCGCCGAACGTGCCCGGCGCGCCGAAGCCGGCGTCATCCGTCATGATGAGCAGAATATTGGGAGCGCCTTTAGGCGGCACGACCCGCGGCGGCCACCAGGGGGTCGACTCGGAAGCCTTTTCCTTGACCACACCCCTGAAGGCCGGATCGGGCGGCGGAAGCTGCTTGCCGTCGATGGTCGTCGTCGCTTCCGGCGAGCCCAGGACGCCGTTGATTTCCTGCGCGCCCACCCCTTGGGACACCGGCAGCCAATACACGCTCAGAACGGCAATTGCCGCGAAGTGCTTGATTAGGTTCATGGGATCGAAACTCCCTCAAACGCCATGGTCAGCCTGCGGTCGTATGTCACCTCGAACTATGCTAGTTAAAATGCCGGACTCACATTTGACATTTCACGCCAAAAAATGGCCTGAGACAGAATGTCGATCACCATTCCCTTCATTCGCGGATTTGCGCTGTTTCCGACGCTGAGCTGGTTTGCGCGGCGGGGAATTCCGGTGGAGGAGGCCCTTCACGCCGTTTCCCTGCCCCGGGATATGGTCGCTTTTCCATGTCGCCCGGTCCCGCTGGTTCAGGCGGCCGCTCTCCTGCAAACCTGCGCGCGCCAGATCGGCCCGGACTTGCCATATCGCATTGTCTCGGAGGCGGACGATCTTGAAATCGCCATGCTCGGCCGCGTGGGGCTGGGAACGGGGACGCCGCGCGAGGCGCTGGCCCGGATCATTGCGGCTCTGCCGTTCTACTGCTCGCACGAGCATGTTTCGATGCGGAAGACGACGAGCTCCACGATCGTCAGTGAGTTCTTCTCCCACCGCTTCGATCCGGAGACCACGCATCTCCTTCTGCAATACGCCGCGACGATGATTGACCGGATATGCGGTATGACCGGCGCAGCCCGATCGCGGTTCTTGAAAATCGAATTGCCGGCCCATCCGGAGTTTGGGTTGACCCATCTGACAGGATGCTTTGGCCCGGATATCGTCGCGAGCAGATCCCGTGGGCTTTCCATCCTGATTGACAATCAGATCATGGATCGCCCATTTGGAAGCTGCGCGCGCGATCGCCTCAACGGCCGGCAATTGCCGGATCACAACCCCTTGCGGGGTGATGGGACGCTCGCGGCTTCAGTGCGATTGCTGCTCGTCTCGATGATCGAGGACGGTCAGGCCATCACGATCGAACCTGTCGTCTCGGCGGCGGGCTTGAGCGCGCGCTCGTTCCAGCGTCAGCTGAAAGAGGAAGGCAGGAGCTTCTCGAAGCTTCTCGCCGAGACGCGCCGCAGCGAAACACAGAAGCGGCTTCACGAAACGGATGTCACCATTGCCTCCATAGCGGCGGAACTGGGCTATGCCGATCAGGCTTCCTTGACCCGGGCGTTCCGGCGGTGGACCGGCAGCGCGCCAAGACATTTCCGGGTCCAGAGAAGCCCGTAAGGGGGAGCTGAAGGAGCCCCGGTGCAGATCCTGCGAAATAAAACTTGTGGTTGCGCTAAGGCAAGAAAGTCTTAAACTTCGTCGGGTTAGGATTGACGTTCGGAAAGGTCGGGGCTTATCCGATGCCGCTTGATCGACGCCGCATGGCGGTTTTTGTCGTTGCTTTGGGGATGTTCGCCGCAGGCTTGGGCGCCGGGGCCGCGTTTTCCGGCCCGCTCTCGGACAAGAAGCCGAATAAGGGCGTCGCCGTGGCCCACACGATGCCGGTCCAGGGCATCGACGTCTCCTATTACCAGGGCGACATCAACTGGCAGAAAGTCAGCGATGCAGGGGTGCATTTCGCCTACATCAAGGCGACCGAGGGGGCCGACCGCTTCGACCCGAAATTTCTCGCCAATTGGCGCGCCGCGAAGAAGGCGGGCGTCGCCCGCGGCGCCTATCATTTCATGTATTGGTGCAGCAAGGCGAGTCAGCAGGCGTCGTGGTTCAAGTCGCATGTGCCGGAAGACGACGACGCGCTGCCGCCGGTGCTCGACGTCGAGTGGAACAGCCACTCCAAGACCTGCCCGCGCCGCATCGCGCGCGCCGACGCCATCGCCAAGATCAAGGTCATGCTCGCGGCGATGGAGGCGCATACCGGCAAGCGGCCGATCATCTACACTGACCCGAAATTTCATCGCGAGGTGCTCGAAGGCGAGTTCACCGATTATCATTTCTGGCTGCGCTCGGTGGCGGCGAAGCCGGAAACGAAGTATCCGGGGCGCAACTGGGCGTTCTGGCAGTTTACCACCACGGGGCGCGTGCAGGGCGTCGCCGGCCCGGTCGACCGCAACAGCTTCAACGGCACGCCCGCCGATTGGAAGGTCGTGTTGGAAAAGCGATGCATTTGCGGGACCGCGGCATCGATGTCGTCGAACGAGTAATTCCCGGGCCGGACCTGCTGCAGCTATCAAAGCCACCAATGAAAAGGGATCCGCTATGAGCGTCACACCTCCGGCGCGGATACGAAGAGGTCCATACCGAGCCGCTGAGAGAGATAGCGCGTGGCGAGCTGGCCCTTCACGCTATTGCCCGCATTGTCCAAGGGTGGCGCGAAAGTACCGACTCCACCCTTCCCCGGCGAGACGGTGACGATGCCGCCGCCGATGCCGCTCTTGCCTGGCAGTCCGATCTCGTAGAGCCAATCGCCCGAAGTCTCGTAGAGCCCAGCCGTGGTCATCACCGCTAGTGCATAGTGGCACACATGCGCATCCACCACCCGCTCGCCATTGATCGGATTGACGCCCCCATCCGCCAGCGTCGCCCCCATCACCGCGAGGTCGCGTGCACTCACGTTGAGCGAGCATTGCCGCGTATAGAGGTCGGTGACCACCTTCGGATCGCAGTAGATCCGGTCGAGACTCTGAAGCGTCTGCGCGATGGCGCGATTGCGGAAGTTGGTCTTAGAGGCGGAGGTGTAGACCTCCTCGTTCAGGAGCAGCGTCCGGCCGGCGAATCTGGACAGGCCGTCACGAATGAACTTCCATTTGTCTTCGCCGCTCGCCCCGGCACGAGGCTGGTGGTAGCGATTGCGCCGGAATTCACCATGGGATTGGTAAGTCCACCCGGCATGTCCTCTATGGCGCCGAGCGAATTGAAAGAACGACCGGTGGCGTTGACGCCGAGCTTGGCACGGACTTCACCCGGGCCGATGAGTTGGCAAATGAGTGCGAAGATGAACGGCTTCGATACGCTCATGATAGAGAATTCGTGCTCGACCTCGCCTGCAGCATAGACACGGCCGGAGGTGCTGACCACGCAAATGCCGAAGAGATCGCGCGGCACGCGTGCTAGAGCGGGATAAACCTGTGAATTTTCGCCCTCGTCATTGTTCTTGAACCGTTCGTAGGCCTCGTAAACCAGCCGTTCAACCACCTCCGCGTCCGGCAGGCGGCCGGTCGACACGTAAGAGAAGGCGAATTCATCAATGCTTGGCATGCGAGTGATCCGTCAGTAGAACGGAAGGATGAGCGGGACAAGCACCACACTGACGATCATTACCACAATCGAGAACGCCACGCCGACCTTCATGAAGTCGCCGAAGCTGTATTGCCCGGGGCCGACCACGAGCGTGTTCACCGGTGAGGAGATCGGGGTCATGAAGGCGGTGGATGCGGCGAGCGCGATGATCATCGCAAACGGGTAGGGCGAGGCGCCGAGATCCTTGGCGATCGCCAGCGCAACCGGCGCCATCAGCACGGCGGTCGCGGTGTTCGAGATGAACAGCCCGAGCACGGCGGTGATGATGAAGAGGGTCGCCAACACCAGCCGAGGGGACGCGCCACCGACGAGGTGGATCACCGCGTCGGCCGCGAGATCGACGCCGCCGGTGCGCTGGAGGGCGAGCGAGAAGGGCAGCATGCCGATGATCAGAATCAGCGTCTTCCAGCTAATCGAACCATAGGCGCTGTTGAAGTCTACGCAGCCAAAGAGCCCCATCAGCAGGCAGCCGATCAGGGCTGCCTGAACGTTCGGTACCACGCCGCTCACCATCAGCACCACGACGAGGCCGAGTACGGCGAGCGCATAGGGTGCACGGCTCGCGGCGGGCAGCACTTCCTCGAGTTCGGCCGGCATGTTCAGCACCACCATGTCGGCGATGTCGTCCTGCAATTTGCGTATGTCGGACCAGAACCCGACGAGGAGCAGCGTGTCGCCGAGCTTGAGCCGCTCGGTCTGAAGGCCCTCCGTTACCACCTTGCCGCCGTGGCGCAGGCCAACTACGGTGAGCCCGTATTCCGAGCGTACCCGCGCCTTCTGGATGGTCTGATCGATGAGCTGGGACTCGGCCGGCAGGATGACCTCTACCATGCCGATCTCCTGAGACCGGTCGCTGAAATAGTCCTTGCCCTCGCCGAGCGGGCGTGGCTCGAGCGCATAGGCCTCGCGCAGCGCCTTGATCTCGGTCATCGGCGCGTTCGCGTCGACCAGCAAAATGTCGCCGGCCTCGATCCGCGTCTGAGCCGTGGGTCGCAGCATACTCGTGGAAAGGCCGCTGCCGCGCTCTATGGCCAGCAGGTTCACTCCGGCGGAGCGCTTCGAAATCTCCCCGAACCGCTTGCCCACCAAGGTGGAGCGCGCCGTCACGAAAACCCGCTGCTCGCGCTCGGCTAGACGGTAGCGCTCGGTCCATTCGCGCAACGTGGGACGGCCCGGTGCGCCCGCCGCGGCCGGCTTTGCGGCCAGCAGTCGGCGCGCAAACAGCATGTAGAGGATGCCGAGGACGAGTATGGGCGCGCCAAACGGCGTGAAGCTGAAGAAGCTGAAGCCCTCGGCCCCCTGGCGCACCAGTTCGGCGTTCACCACGAGGTTTGGCGCCGTGGCGACTAGAGTCATCATGCCGCTGATGAGGGCGGCGAAGCTCAGCGGCATCATCAGCCGGCCCGGCGACATGCGGCGGTTCTGCGCGATGCGGAGCACCACCGGAATGAAGATAGCCACCACGGCGGTCGAGCTCATTACCGACCCAAGACCACCCACAGCCGTCATCAGCAGGACGAGGAGGCGGCTCTCGCTGGTGCCAGCTTTGGCGTCGAGCCAGTCGCCAAGTCGGCGCGCCACACCGGTGCGCACCAACCCCTCCCCTATCACGAACAGAGCGGCGATCAGGATGATGGACGCGTCACTGAACCCTGCCAGCGCCTCGTTCATGGTGATCACGCCAGTGAAGGGCATCGCCACGAGCACCAGCAGCGCGACTGCGTCCATGCGTGGCCGGTTGGCCACGAACATGGCGACCGCTGCCGCAAGCATCAGCAGCACAAGGGCGAGGTCGAGGCTCATCGCGGTTTCCTGCGTGGATGGTGCGGGGTCAGCTTATTCCACCAAATCGGCGCCGGCCACACCCTCCTTTGCGCCGAGCATAGTAGGAATGGTCGGAATAAGCTTAACTGACTTGGCCGTTTTCTCGGTAGTAGCATTGCATTTCTTGAGAACAGCGGACTCCAGATGCGACGCTGCGCCAGCGCATCATCGAGGGAATGAACGCCGCACATCCGACGCATCGCGCCTCGGCGGAACCTTCGGCGTGGTAGGCCGACGCTCAAGTCAGCATGGCCGCCACCGATTTCGGATTAAAGGCCTTGCCGCGCTCGTTCACATGTCCCTGAGCAGCGAGTTCGGTCGAGATCGCCCGAAGGCTCATCCGCCCCGCCTTGCTCTTGCGCCGCATCCGCTTCACCACCTCGACTACATCGAGCCGCAGCTCGGCAAGGCTCTCGCGTCCCTCGCATTTGCCCTTGGCTTCGCGCTGACGCTTCCGGGCCGCGGCCAACTTCGCCACCAGACGCATATTCTCGAACTGCGAAAATGGCGCCATCATCTGGCGTAATATGACCTTGCTCGGGTCATCGGTCGTCGTGAGCTCTAGCGCAGGCTATCCAGGCCAGAAGACCCCGGAAATGGCACGTCATTACAGCCGTCGCGCGGATCGCACCAACAAGGTCACTGCAATCGTCACCAACTTCGACGTCGAAGTGAACAAACGGCGCTCGAAAACTGTCAAACCTGATTAGAAAGTGTCAAACCTTATGCTTGACGCAAAAGGGCAATGGAAATCGCTCAATGATATCAGGGGTGAATGGTGCCCAGGGGCGGAATCGAACCACCGACACGCGGATTTTCAGTCCGCTGCTCTACCAACTGAGCTACCTGGGCGCCGAGCCTCGCCGCAATGGGAGGCAAATGGAAGCGGCCGGTTTATAGGCGAGGGTTTTTGCCTTGTCCAGTTTCAAAATCTCGTTTTGCTCAAGGCGCAGATCAGCCCGAAAAACCTGCTTGGCAACGCACAACTCAACCGCGAACCGCTCCCCTGTCGCATGTCGGGAAGGGTGATTTCGTGCCTTGTTCCCGCCCTTTCGATTCGAAGCGGGTAAATAAGACCGACCCACGCGAATTTGCGTAAGGTATGCTTCAACTATTGGGGAGGTCGCAGAATCGCCCGGCGCGCGAGCTTCTTGCAAGTTTTCAGCAAAAAAATCTTTGAATTTCAAATTGATACAATTTAATCCCGAGAGATTCTGGGAAAAATCGGAAGAAACAGAAAATAATCGGTCCGGCCCAATCCCGGGCGCTGGTGGAGCGCAGCGCGTGATGAGGGAAAGGGAGGCTGATCAGCGCTCGCCGCCGCGCAGGCGGTAGTGCTTCTCGAGCGCGAGGCCGGTGGCCTTGAGATGCTTCGATGTCTTGGCGCCGAGGCGGAACAGCAGCCCCAGATAGAGAAGGTCGATCAGGAACAGCTGGCTGATGCGGCCCTCGAGGAAGTCGCCATAGAGCGGAATCGAGGGGGTCGATGAATTCCACGTCGTCAAGGTGACCTGCGCCGCCTTGGCGACCGGTGAACCGGCATCGCTGGTGATGGCGATGGTCGTAGCGCCGTTGTCGCGTGCGATTTCGAGCGCCACGGCGACGGTGTCCGTCGTGCCGGTATGCGAGACGCCGACCATGACGTCGGAGGGCATCATATTGGCGGCCCCGATGGTCTGGGTGTAGCCGTCGCGATAGGCGGTAGCGTCGAGCCCGGCCTTGATGAAGAGATGCGCCGCCTCGTCGCAAATGCAGGCGGCACCCCCGACACCGACGAACAGGATCTTGCGTGCCGCGCACAGCGCCTCGACCGCCCGCTCGAGCCTGGCGCCGTCCAGCATGCGCTGCGTGCCCTGCAGGCTCGCGGCCAGGAGCGAGGCGAGATTGCCGCTGGTCGTGACCAGCGAGTCGTTTTCGTCGATCTCGACCGGGACATTGGCGAACGCGTTGCGCTGGCGCGTGCCTTCGGCGAGCGACAGCTTGAGGTCGGGGTAGCCCTGATAGCCGAGCGCCCGGCTGACCCGGCTGATCGTCGCTTCACTGACGCCGAGCAATTGGCCGAGTTCGGTGATCGATGCATTGAGCCGGCTACCGGAATGTTCGCGCAGATAGTCAGCGACCACGCGCTCCGATTTTCTCAGATTTCCATAGCGCTCCTGGATGCGGTGAAGCAGGTCGCCATTGGGTGTCGCTAGCGTCAAGTTTGGGTCGGTCATGCCGCTGGAAGAGGTCCGCGCGTTTGTCAGGCCGCAACTTAGCTCCATGGTTGTAAGAAAGCAATTTTCCTCCCTGGAACCCCGCATATTTTGTGGCGAGGGCCGGCTCGGATAGAAAACCGTAAAAAATCAATGTATTGAAAGAATATTGCGGGCGCCGGACGAATGCGCAGATTGTAGCGCAAGAGCGTGACGACGGACGAGGCGGTCAAGAGAAGCCCGCCTTCACGCGAGCTTCTGGAGAAAATTTTCGGCGCAGTCTGCAAAATCAGGGTCTTCGAGACAGAGGGCTTGGTCGAGCTCGCTCCCGACGGTCTTGTCGATTGTTTCGACCAGGTTCCGGCACTGGTCGAGCGGCTGCATCCCTCCTGAAACGGAACCGGGCGGCAGATGCCGCCCGGGCCGATTGTTCATGTGAGACCTGCTCAGGTCTTGGCGATATCGACGTCCTTGGTTTCGCGCAGGAAAATGAAGCCTATGACCGCCGTCATCAACGCCACCACGATCGGATACCACAGGCCCGCATAGATATTGCCGGCGGCCGCCACGATGGCGGTGGCGAGCAGCGGCAGCATGCCGCCGAACCAGCCATTGCCGATGTGGTAGGGCAGCGACATCGAGGTGTAGCGGATCTTGGTCGGGAACAGCTCGACCAGGAAGGCCGCGATCGGCCCATAGACCATCGTCACATAGATGACCATGATGACGAGGATCAGCTCCGCCATGAACCAGTTGACCTTGGAGAGGTCGGCCGATGCCTGGTAGCCGAGCTCCTTGAGCTTGGCGCTCCAGGTCTCCTGGCGCAGCGCGAGATCCTTCTTGGCGGGATCCGTCGAGGTAATCGTCGCCCAGCCCGGCATCTCGGTGGCGCCTACCATCACCTTGACCGGCTGCCCCGGCGTGTTGACGGAGGTGAAGGACAGGCCCTGCTTGGTCAGATAGTCCTTGACGCTGTCGCAGTCGCTGAATTTCGACCACGGTCCCACGAATATGTGGAAGTTGCAGGTCGATTCATCGGCCGATACCGTGATCGGATTCTTCGCGTTGAATTCTTCCAGCGCCGGGTTGACATAATGCGTCAGAGCCTGGAACAGCGGGAAGTAGGTGAGTGCGGCGATCACGCAGCCGGCCAGGATGATCTTGAGCCGGCCGATGCGGTCGCTGAGCTTGCCGAAGAAGATGAAGAACGGCGTGCCGATGAGCAGCGACACCGCGATCAGCCCGTAGGCCGCGAGGAAGTCGAGCTTGAGCGGCCCGATCAGGAAGAACAGCGCGTAGAACTGGCCCGTATACCAGACGACGCCTTGTCCAGCCGTGGCGCCGAGCAGCGCCAGCAGCACATATTTGTTGTTGGGATAGCGAAGGAAGGAGTCGGTGAGCGGCGAGGACGAGCCTTTGCCCTCTTCCTTCATCTTGGTGAAGACCGGTGATTCATTGAGCTTCAGCCGGATGTAGACCGAGAAGGCGAGCAGCACCACCGAGACGAGGAACGGAATGCGCCAGCCCCATTCCTTGAATACCGTGGCGTCCATGCCCCACCGGCACAGGCCGATGACGACGAGCGACAGGAAAAAGCCCAAGGTGGCGGTGGTCTGGATCCAGCTCGTTGCATAGCCGCGCCGGCCATGCTGTGCGTGCTCGGCCACATAGGTGGCGGCCCCGCCATATTCGCCGCCGAGCGCCAGGCCTTGCAGGAGGCGCAACAGTACCAGAAGCAAGGGCGCCAGCCAGCCGACGCTTGCGAAGGTCGGCAGGAGGCCGACGGCGAAGGTCGAGATACCCATCACCAGGATGGTGACGAGGAAGGTGTATTTGCGCCCGACGAGATCGCCGATGCGGCCGAAGAAGATGGCGCCGAAGGGGCGCACCAGGAAGCCCGCCGCATAGGTCGCGAAGGCGGACAGAAGGGCTGCCGTGTCATTGCCGGGCGGGAAGAACAGCGAGGCGAAGAACGGCGCCAGCGTGGCATAGAGGTAGAAATCGTACCATTCGAAAACGGTACCGGCGGATGATGCAGTGACGACGAATCTCTCGTCCTGCGTCATGCCGCGTCCGCGCGGGGACAGTGTGGCTTCGGCGTGGGACATTGGTTTCCTCTCCCATGGATATAGTCTCCGCCGCTCTCCATCCCCCGATGGAATCCTCGTGGTTCGGGCGGAACTGCATCGAGTCGTAGGGTCAGGGGGCCCGTGCCGCTAGATCAACCTTCGTCGTGAGTCTTTAGTCGTAGAAACTGGCCTTCAGTTGTTTCCGAACAGCCCCTCCAGGAGCTTCTGACTCTGCTCTTCGATCATGTTGCCGGCGTCCTCGCCCGCTTGGTCGTCGCCCAGCGCCTTGCCGATCTCGTCGGCAACCTTGTCCTTGATCTGGTTCTTGATTTCCGCGCCCTTCTCCTTGAGGCTCGCCGTCGTGCCTTCATCGACGATCTTGCGCAGCGTGTCATAGGCGGCTTGCGGATTGTCCAGAATGCCGGCGATGTCGGGATAGATCTTGGGGTTCGCCCATGGCCCCTTCACGATGATAGGCACGGCGAGGCCGGCAAGATCGAGGCCCTGCGCCGCCGCGAGCGTCAGCGTCGGGCTGACCTTGAGATTGAGCGCCTGGCGCGGCAGGTCGACGAGGCCGCCGCCGCCCACCGTCAGAACCGGGCTGGTGAAATTGAGATCATTGGTCGTGGCGATCCCGTTCACCAGCGTGAAGCTCGCGCGCAAGCTGTCGAAGGGCGTCTTGGCGTCGGGACCCTGGCGCCAGCCGTTCAGGACATTGGTGGCCACGTCCTCGATCATCGCCTCGATATCGATGCCGCGCACCGCGCCATTTGCGAAGCTGAAGGCGGCGGTGCCGTTGAGCGAAGAGACGAGCTCCTGCTGGGAGCGGCCGTTTGCGGCCAGGTTGAGCTTGGCCCCGGCGACGCCTTCGAACCGGTCGAGGCCGGCATAATCCCTGAGGAGTCTGAGGCCGTCGAAGCCTTGGGCGTCGAGCGTCACCTGCACCGCCGGCACTTTGGCGGCGCCGTCGAGCACCAGCCGGCCTTGCGCCTTGCCGCCATAGAGCGCGATCTGGCCCAGCCTGGCATCGAACTTGCCGTTCTTGAGCGTGGCGTCGATGGCGATCTTGCCGGTGGCTAGGCTGCGGTAGAGAAGCTTGTTGGCGCTGAGCTTGAGCTGCGCGTCGACCACACCCAACCCGGCGAGAGCGATCGGCGCCGCGCTCCAGCCCGTCTGGCCGGCTGCGGCTTCCGGCGCCGCCTCTTGAGGCGGCAGATAGCGGTTCACGTCGATCGTGTCGAAGCCGAGATTGGCGGTGACCTTGGGCCGTCCGGAGAGCTCGAGCGCCACATCGCCCCCAGCACTCAAGCCGTCGAGCGTGATCTTGGCCTTGCTGAGCTTCATATTGGTGCCGGAGAGCGCGATCTGGCCCTTGATCCTGGCCGGGCCGAAGCCCGCTCCGTCCGGCACCGGAATCCTGGCCCAGCGGCCGAGCTCGCGCAGCGAGTCAGCCGCCGCCGTGATGGTGCCGTCGAGCGTCAGGCCGTCCTGCATGGCGGCGAGCCCCGAAAAGGAGAAGTCGAGCCGTTTGCTTTTGACGGCCAGAGACAGGGGCGAGCCCGCGGCGGCAAGCTCGCCTGGCGTCTTGGCGGAGAAAGACAGCGCGATGTCGTCGCCGAGCGCCGTCAGCGTGCCCTTGACCGCGACCGGGCCGGTGAGCGAATCGAGTGTGATCGTCAGATCGACTTTCTCGGCCATGAAAA
Organism: Nordella sp. HKS 07; assembly: GCF_011046735.1. NCBI lineage: Bacteria > Pseudomonadati > Pseudomonadota > Alphaproteobacteria > Hyphomicrobiales > Nordella > Nordella sp. HKS 07. The sequence goes on from NZ_CP049258.1 coordinate 3,468,458, forward strand.
CCTTGCCGGAGCGCTCGTCGAGGAAGCGCACATCGCCGTCTTCTATGGTGATCGGCGCGATGGAGCCGGTCTCGATGCCGGGGCTACTGCCGCCGCCTTGCTCGCCGCGGGTCTTTTCCAGAACCCAGTTCGGTCGTCCCTCGCCATCGATGACGAGCGACAGCTTCGGGCGGATGAGATGCAGCTCCTTGATATCGAGCCGGCGGTTGAAGAGGGACGCCACTTCGACACGGATGCGCATCTCGTCCATCTGCGCCACCTGGCCTTCATACATGCCTGGCGGTGTCGACAGCCGCACATCCTTGAGGGTCACGGCGAAATCCGGCCAGAAGACGAGCTTCGGCGCCTCGCCGATCGTCAGCGTTCGGCCGGTCTCCGCCTTGACCGCCTGCTTGAGCTGGCCGGCGATGAAGTCATGCGGGATGATGAAGGGCAGGGCCAGGACGGCGGCCACGAGCAGCGCCAGAAGCGTGCCGCCGAGGACCAGAATCCGTTTCATGGCGTTCCTCCAAAAAGGGAATCGCCATAATAGCTGATTCGCTGACTCAGCGGACGCGTCGGGGCGCCGTTTCGTCTTAAAGCTTCATCATCCTGAGCCGCAGCGCATTGCCGATCACGCTCACCGAGGAGAGCGCCATGGCCGCCGCCGCGATCATCGGCGACAGCAGCAGGCCGAAGGTCGGGTAGAGCACGCCCGCCGCCACTGGAACGCCTGCCGCATTGTAGATGAAGGCGAACAGCAGGTTCTCGCGGATATTGCGCATGGTCGCCTGGGAGAGGCGGCGCGCCTCGGCGATGCCCATGAGATCGCCGTGCAACAAGGTGACGCCTGCACTTTCGATGGCGACGTCGGTGCCCTTGCCCATGGCGATGCCGATATCGGCGGCGGCCAGCGCCGGCGCGTCATTCACGCCGTCGCCCGCCATGGCGACGACGCGGCCTTCGCTCTGAAGGCGCTTGACGATTTGGGCCTTCTGGTCGGGCAGCACATCGGCCTCCACCTCGGTGATGCCAAGCTGGCGGGCGACGGCTTCCGCCGTCGTGCGGTTGTCGCCAGTTAGCATCACGATGCGGATCTTCGCCTCGCGCAGTGCTTTGAGCGCCGCAGGTGTGCTTGCCTTGATCGGATCGGCGATGGCGATGACGCCTGCCGCCTTGCCGTCAACGCCGATGAAGATCGCGGTGGCGCCGTCCTGGCGCAGCTTCTCCGCCTCGCCGGCGAGGCCTGAGGTGTCGACGCCTTCCGATTTGAGGAAGGTGGCATTGCCGAGTGTGATCTTCTTGCCCTCGACCTTGCCCAGGGCACCCTTGCCGGTCGGCGAGTCGAAATCCTTGACCTCGGGCAGGACGAGCTTCTTCTCTTCGGCTGCTGTGACGATCGCCAGAGCGAGCGGGTGCTCGGAGGCGCGCTCGACGCCGGCGGCGAGCCGCAGGAGCTCGGTCTCGTCGAGGCCGGGCGCGGCGACGATGCGCGTCACTTTCGGCTTGCCCTCGGTGAGCGTGCCGGTCTTGTCGACGACCAGCGCGTCGGCTTTCTCCAGGCGCTCCAGCGCCTCGGCATTCTTGATGAGGATGCCATTCTCGGCGCCCTTGCCGACGCCCACCATGATCGACATGGGTGTTGCGAGGCCGAGCGCGCAGGGGCAGGCGATGATCAGCACGGAGACGGCGGCGAGCAGCGCATAGGAGAGGCGCGGCTCCGGCCCCATCAGCATCCAGGCGGCGAAGGCAAGCACCGCGATGACAATGACCAGTGGCACGAACCAGCCCGACACCTGATCGGCGAGGCGCTGGATGGGGGCTCGCGAACGTTGCGCTTCGGACACCATCTGCACGATGCGCGCCAGCATGGTCTCGCGGCCGACCTTGAGCGCCCGCATGGTGAGGGCGCCGGTCTGGTTGATGGTGCCTCCCGTCACCTTGGCGCCGGGCGTCTTGGTGACCGGCATGGACTCGCCGGTGATCATCGATTCATCGACCGAGGAACGCCCGTCGACGACCTCGCCATCGACCGGCACCTTCTCGCCCGGGCGCACTCGCAAAATATCGCCGGCCTCGACGAGATCGAGCGCCACTTCGGCTTCCGAGCCATCGGCGGCGATGCGTCGCGCCGTCTTGGGGGCAAGCCCGAGGAGCGCCTTGATGGCGCCCGATGTCTGGTCGCGGGCGCGCAATTCCAACACCTGGCCGAGCAGCACCAGCACGGTGATCACCGCGGCGGCCTCGAAATAGACCGGGACGCTGCCGTCATGATTGCGCAGCGCCTCGGGGAACAGGGAGGGCAGCAGTGTCGCGATCACGCTGAAGGTCCAGGCGACGCCGGTGCCCATGGCGATGAGCGTGAACATATTGAGGTTGCGGGTGACCAGCGAGCGCCAGCCGCGTTCGAAGAAGGGAAATCCCGCCCACAGCACGACCGGGGTCGCGAGCACGAGCTGTACCCAGTTCGAGATGCCGGCCGGGATCGAATGCATGAGCGCCGGAAAGAGATGCGCGCCCATTTCAAGCACGAAGACCGGCACGGTGAGAACGAGGCCGATCCAGAAGCGCCGCGTCATGTCGGCGAGCTCAGGGTTAGGGCCGCTTTCGGCGGTCGCCATTTCCGGCTCCAGCGCCATGCCGCAGATCGGGCAGGAACCGGGACCGACCTGCCGGATCTCGGGATGCATCGGGCAGGTATAGATGGCGGTGGGGTCGACCGGCTTGGTTTCGGCCCTGGGCTCGACATAGCGCTGCGGCTCCGCCTCGAATTTCGCCTTGCAGCCGGCCGAGCAGAAATAGAAGTGCCCGCCCTGATGCGTGAGCATATGCTTGGCGGTGGCCGGATCGACGTCCATGCCGCAGACCGGGTCCTTCACCTTGCCGTTCTGCGGTGCCGCGCCATGCTGATGATGGCTATGACCATGGTGAGCGTGGTCGTGAGGGGTATGGCCATGGCCTTTTGTCTTTTGCATCATCTGCTCCGAATTCGATACCCGGGGAGGGTATTTGCTTCTTGCTCTATATACCCCCATGGGGTATATGGCAAGTATGAAGGCCGAAACCAAACAATCGTGTCTGAAGCGGCTGGGGCGGATCGAGGGCCAGGTGCGCGGTGTGGCACGCATGGTCGAGGAAAGCCGCTATTGCATCGATGTGATGACGCAGATCTCCGCCATCCGCGCGGCCTTGAAGCGCGTCGAGGAGGAAGTTCTGAAGGACCATGTCGCCCATTGCGTCGAGGACGCGATGATCTCGGGCAACAAGGACGAGCAGCGCCGCAAGCTCGCCGAGCTCCTGGACGTACTCGGAAGGCTGCAAAATTGATCTTTGCTTGAGTCGAAGGGAGTTCCTCAGTTGCCCAGCCGTAAGCCGATCTCATCGGCGTCGAGATCGATCAGCAGGCCATTCTTCTCGAAGTAGCGTATGCCGACGATGTGATGATCGAGATGCGATTTGAGCTCGACCTCCGGTCGATACTCCGTCTTGAAGGTCCATTGATCGACGCCCGGCACATCGACCGATACTTTCGAGCCCTTCGGCAGCGAACTGGCGGCGTCAGTTGATGCTTTGTCGGCGATCATGATCGTGGAGTTGCCGGTGTCGAATAATGTCGGAGCGCAAGCTCGCGACGTTTGCCAAGTGATGCAGGTTTCCAGTGTCGGAAAATTGTGAGCCGGATTGGCGCGGACCAACGGGTGGAGACGGAAGCCGTGTTTGTCTTGTTCCCGCAAGCCGACATAGAGGGAGCGAGTTGCCGGACAATCGCCGCGCTCGTTCGTGCATACCTTCCAGCGCTCGCCGATTGGTTCAAGGCGATACCCACGACGCAACCTGTCGCTGAGGGTCACCGCAGCCATCGGGGATTTGATCGATTGATCCGCGCCGATACCTCCCAACGGAGATACTCCAAATGTGCCCTGCGGCCAGAGCGGCCCTCCGACGATCATTCCGTCTGAGTTTCGTGTTTTCTTGTAACGGATAAGCACGTCTATCGCTTCGAAGGTCTCTGCTGGCCGCTTGGCGTCGCCAAAAGTCAGTCGTGCTTTGGCGAGTTGACCAAATTCAGTGTAGCCGCCATAGACTGCCGTCACCTTCTCCGTGGTGACGACGATGCCGTCTACTTCAATATCCTTCTCAATTTGAATGCCGTTATCTGAACACAGCTTTCGCGGCAGGACGATCTTGCAGTCGATCGTCACGCCCGACGAGCCAGTGTCAAATAGTAGCGGCTGGTTCACTTTCCTGGCGCCAAGCTTCAGAAGGCGAACATAGAGCATTCTGATATTTGGCGGATTTCCGGGGTATTCGAGTTTGATGAGGGGAACAGCTATTGGCTCATCTTCTGCCATGGCCAAAGAGATCGGCAGCGAATGGGCCGAAGTCAGAGCGAAAGCGATCAGTGCAACGCGCTTGCTGGTCCGCATAAGGCGCATGAAGCCGGCTCCTGATCGTACTCAGATTGCCAGATAAATAAACGATTTGGAAAATTTCACCAAGACCTGTTGCGGTTGAGAGCCGCATCACGCCATCGTGTGGCAGTCGTCCACCGGGCATTTGTCGATGAGGCCGCGCAGCTTCTCGAAGGCATCGCGCACCATCTCGCGCGCCGGCGCAGGCCCGAAGCAGGCGCGTATCGCATTCTGCTGAACGGACGGATCGGTGACGAAGACCGTGCCGGGCGTCACCTTGATGCCACTGGCGAGAGCAGCGGCGACGAAATCGCCCGGCCGCCAGTAATTGGGCAACGTAATCCAGGCGAACATCGCGCCCGGCCGGCACTCGACCTTGAGGCCGCGCAGATGCTCGAGGGCAATATCGCGGCGTATCTGGAGTTCTTCGCGGATGCCGGCCAGAGCGCGCTCGGCGACGCCGTTCTCGATCCAGCGGCTGGCGAGCTCGGCGGAAAGCCCGTTGGGCCTTCCACCGATGATCATCTGCTGGCGGTTGAGCGCTTCGGTGGCGCCCGGCGGCGGCGCCATGAAGGCCATGCGCAGGCCCGGCGCCGTCGTCTTCGACAGGCTGGTGATGAAATAGGTGCGCTCCGGCGCGAAGGTCTGGATCGGCGGCGGCGGATCGTCGGAGAGCAGGCGGAACACGTCGTCCTCGATGAGCGTGAGGTCGTAGCGCCGGATGATATCGGCGATCGCCTGGCGCCGTTCGAGCGACAGCGTGGCGGTCGTCGGATTCTGCAGCGTCGGCACCAGATAGACGATGCGCGCCTCGCCGCGTTTGGCAAAGTGTTCGAGCGACTCCGGCGTGATGCCTTCGGCGTCGTTCTGCAAGGGGCGGGTCTGAAGGCCGAATTGCCGGCAGAGCGGCTGCATGGTGGGATAGGTCAGGGGCTCGATGAGAATGCGCTCACCGGGCGTCGTCGTGGCGGAGAGGCAGGTGACCAGCGCGGCCTGGGCGCCGGCGCTCAGCACCACCTGGTCAGGGGCCATGTCGATGCCGCAGCGCGCCAGCCATTGCGCGCCCGCCTCGCGATGGCGGGCAAGGCCCTGCGCCGGCGGGTAATCGAGCAACTCCGGCCAGCCCGGATTGCGGGTGATGGCGGACAGGCCCGCTTCCAGGTCGGGCGCGCCGATTGCCCGCGGCGGGGCGGACATCTGCATGTCGAGAATGCCGGTCTCGGCACCGTTCGCGATGCTTTGCGCCGCGGCATAGTTCGGGCGCGGGTCGCGCAGATAGCTGCCGCGCCCGACTTCTCCTGACAGAAGCCCGCGCTTGGCGGCTTCCTGATAGGCGCGGGTGATGGTCCCGATGGTGACGCCGAGCCGCCAGGCGAGCTCGCGCTGCGGTGGCAGCCGGTCTCCCGCCTTGAGTTTTCCGAACGTCAGATCCGCGGCGATAGCATCGGCGATGGCGATATACCGTGGTTTGTCAGGAGCAAGGGCGGGAGTCCAACTTGTCATGGTGACAATATTCCATTTGACGGTAGCAATGATGACATTGTATGACATGTCGCAGTGCAATTAGCAAGTTTATTTGTCATCATATTGAGACAATCGATACAATTTCTTGTGAATGCACGTCAGCCACCGGGGCACTGCTGACACAATCAGGTCGACTGCCATCGTATTCTTTTTCCTGTCCGAAACCCGTCCGATGAGGTGTGCCATGCGCGATTATATCCTGAACCAGGCCGAAGCTGCTGGGAAGACATTCACGTTTCCCACCCTGAACCGGGTCATCGCCAACTGGCGCAAGCGCCGGCAACTGCGCCAGCTCGAGCAGCTCGACGACCATGTCCTGATGGATATCGGTCTCACCCGCGATGAGCTGATCCGCGTGCAGCGCGTGCCGCTGGCGCTCGATCCGGTGAGTGAGCTGCTGAATGTCAGGCCGGTGAAGCGCGGCCTGCGCCACAAATAGAGATCTTGATACCTCCCCCCGCGCGGTCTACCCCGCCGCGCATCTGGTACCTGGCCTCCCTTCGCGGACGCCAGGTTTTTTTGTGCCCCGCGGGCGCGAAAATCGCGTTGCGGCTCGCGGGCAGCCTGCGGGTACAAAAGCTAGCCGCCGGCTGAGACGAAAGGAAGCTGTCCACCTGTAACTCGTTGAGCCTGTTTGGGAAACGCATCTGGTATGTGCCAATTCCGGGCCCTGGCGCATTTCCATCGCCGGGGCAGTTCTGCTAGGTATCGCCGACCGTAACCGAGGAGCCTCTCATGAATAAGCACGCGGGCGCAGCCCAGTGGGATCCGTCACCCAACAATCTTGAGCCGTTCTGGATGGGCTTCACCCCCAATCGCGCTTTCAAGAAGAAACCGCGCCTCATCGCCCGCGCCAAGGACATGCATTATTACGACATGACCGGCCGCCCGATTCTCGATGCCACGGCGGGCCTGTGGTGCTCCAATGCCGGCCATTGCCGCGACCGCATTGTCGAGGCGATCCAGAAGCAGGCGGCCGAGCTCGACTTCGCGCCGACCTTCCAGTTCGGCCATCCCAAAGTGTTCGAGCTTTCCTCGCGCCTCGCCACTCTGGCGCCGGGCGACCTGAACTACGCCTTCTTCTGCAATTCGGGATCGGAAGCCGCCGATACGGCGTTGAAGATCGCGCTCGCCTATCACCGCGCCAAGGGCGAGGCCTCGCGCACCCGTCTGATCGGCCGCGAGCGCGGCTATCACGGTGTCAATTTCGGTGGCATCAGCGTCGGCGGCATGGTCGCCAACCGCAAGTTCTTCGGCACGATGCTCGCCGGCGTCGATCACCTGCCGCACACCTACAACCGCGCCGAGCAGGCCTTCACCAAGGGGGAGCCGAAATGGGGCGGCCACCTCGCCGACGAACTCGAGCGTCTGGTGGCGCTGCATGACGCCTCCACCATCGCCGCCGTCATCGTCGAGCCGATGGCGGGCTCGACCGGCGTCCTGCCGCCGCCCGTCGGCTATCTCAAGAAGCTGCGCCAGATCTGCGACAAATACGGCATCCTGCTCATCTTCGACGAAGTGATCACCGGCTTCGGCCGTCTGGGCTACCCCTTCGCCGCCGAGCGCTTCGGCGTCATCCCGGACATGATCACTTTCGCCAAGGGCGTCACCTCGGGCGCCGTCCCGATGGGCGGCGTGATGGTGCGTCAGCATATCTATGATGCGTTCATGAACGGCCCCGATCACGCGATCGAGTTGTTCCACGGCTACACCTACTCCGGCCATCCGATCGCCGCCGCCGCCGGCGTCGCGACGCTCGAGGTCTACAAGGAAGAAGACCTCTTCGAGCGCGCCTTGAAGCTCGAAGACAAGTGGGCGGATGCCGCCATGTCGCTCAAGGGCAAGCCGCATGTGGCGGATATCCGCACCATAGGTCTTGTCGCCGCGATCGACCTCAATCCGATCGACGGAGCGCCCGGCAAGCGCGCCTATGACGCCATGGAGAAGGGTTTCCACGACTATGGCATCATGTTGCGTATCACCGCCGACACAATCGCTTTGTCGCCGCCTCTGATCATGAAGGAAGAGCAGATCGGCGAGATTTTCGAGGACAAGCTGCCGAAAGTCCTCGCTGCAATCTGAAATTAGCTATTCCACCAATGGACTTCGGCCCGAGTGTGTTACTCTCGGGCCGAAGTGATTCGCGAGACGGGGTTCATGAAACAGCCAGCGCTGCCTTTGGGCGTCGTGGCCATCCTGGCGGTTGCGATGAGTGCCGCAGCAGGCGCCGGTGTCATCCTCTCCGGGCAGCGCATTGAATTTGCCCTCGCATTGGCGGCCATCGTGCTGGCCACCGCGCATCTGGCGATCTTCCTATACCGTGACTGGCAGCACCGGCGGCGTTTTGCCGGGCTGAGCGATCTTCATCTGCGCAGCCGCAAGCTCGCCGAGGAGCTAGCCGCTCTGACCGAGCGCATAGATGCCATCGAAGGCCGCTCCAACGAGCCGGCCGCGCCGCCCTCGCCACCCGCTGCCGACGATCTCAATCGCGAGTTCGAGGAGCTGCGGCTTTCGGTCAAGAAGCTTGCCGAGGAATATGACCGCGCTGTCGCCGATCGCGACGAGCGCGCCGCGCCGGCCGCGAACCGGCGCGCCGAGAGCCAGCCGAATCCGGCCGACCACCGCCTGGAATTCTTCCTCGAGCCGATCGTGTCGCTTGCCGACGACGTCACCCAGCATTACCGCGCCTCGCTGGTGCTCGAAGGGCCGGGCCAGCGCGTCGCCTTCGAGGAGCTGGCACGCCAGGCTGCCGCCAACGGGCTCCGGCCCGACCTCGACGGCCATGCAGTGAGCCGGGTTCTGACGGTCAGCCAGAAGCTTGCCGCCAAGCGCCCGGGCACCTGCGTCTTCGTGCCGGTCGGCGCCGAGACGCTGGCCTCCCAGGAAGCGCTCGCGGCGATAGAATGGCAGATGGAGAGGGCCGGCAAGGCCGCCGCCACGATCGTGTTCGAGATCGACCATGCCGCCATGGCGGCGCTGAGCCCGCGCGGCATCGAAGGCCTGGCTCGACTCGCCCGCAACGGCGCCGGCATGGCGCTCTCCCGCGCCCATGGCATGGGAATCGATCTCGCCGCTTTGCGCGCGCTGCAATTCCGTTTCATCACCTTCAGTGCCGCTGCTCTGCCGGCCGAGCGTCACGGGGTGCCCGCCTGGGCATCGACCGCGCGGCTCGCCGGCCAGTATGGCTTCAAGGTCGGCGTCCAGGGGCTCTTCTACGAAGGGCAGATCGATGTCGCGGGCCGCTGGGCCGAACTCGGCAGCGGTCCAGCTTTCGCGCCGCCGCGGCGTGTCAAGGGCGAGGCTGTTTCCATTGACCAGATTCGCACGGCTGCCTAAACCTCCCCGCCGAAGCGAGTGAAACAGTTACCCGGATCATCATGAAAGACCTGTCGGCGCGTTACCCCATTTGGCTGTGCGATATCTGGGGTGTCGTTCATAATGGCGTGGCGCATTTTCCACCCGCCGTCGAAGCGTTGAAAGCGCATCGCGGGCAGGGCGGCTTCGTCACGCTGCTCACCAATGCGCCGAGAAGTGCTGCCAAGGTCGCAGGCCATTTGGCGCAGCTCGGCGTCACCCGCGAGCACTATGATCTCATTGTGACCTCGGGCGACGTCACCCATGAATTGATGAAGCCCTATGACGGGCACCGCATTTATTATCTGGGCCCCGATCGCGATCTCGGCGTGCTCGACGATCTGCGCCTCGAACGCTCTTCGCCCGAGGAGGCCGAGGTGGTCCTCTGTGTCGGCCTCGTTCATGACGACCGCGAAACGCCTGACGACTATTCAGCACTGCTCGAACGGATGGCCCGGCGCAACCTGCCGATGGTCTGCGCCAATCCCGACAAGGTGGTGCGCCGCGGCAGCCGGCTGATCTATTGTGCCGGCGCGCTCGCCGAGCGCTATGCCGCCCTGGGGGGCAAGGTCGTCATGGCCGGCAAGCCTTACCGGCCGATCTACGATCTGGCGCTGGCCCGCGTCGCTTCCGAGCGCGGCGTGAACGACAAAAGGAGCTTCCTCGCCATCGGCGACGGGCCGGAAACCGATATCAAAGGGGCCGCCGATTTTGGCCTCGACATGGTGCTGATTGCCGGCGGCATTTCGGAGGAGGGGATCGATCCCCAGAAACTCGAGGCCGAAATCCGCGCCATCGTGCCGGATGCCCATATCGTCCGTACTTTGCCCTTCCTCTCCTGGCCCTGATTTTTCTCTGGATTCAATAAGTTAACCCTTGCGACCTTAGGGGAACTTTCCTTGTGCGGCGCAATATGGTTGTTTAGCGGTCGCAAAAAACAAAATCCGAGGATCGTGGTGATGTCCGGCGCGCATTATTGTATCGAGGATCTGGAAGTCGGCATGGAAGCCGCCCATGAACGGGGGGTGACCGGCAGCGACATCGAGACCTTCGCCGAATTGTCGGGCGACAACAATCCCGTCCATCTCGACGCCGAATTCGCTGCCAAGTCGCCGTTCAAGGCCCGCATCGCCCATGGCATGCTCACCGCAAGCTTCATCTCGACCATTCTCGGCACCAAGCTGCCGGGTCATGGCTGCATCTATCTCTCGCAGACCCTGCGCTTCAAGGCGCCGGTCCGGATCGGTGACACGGTGCGTGCTCTCGCCCGCATCTCCTCGCTCGACCGCGCCAAACGCCGCGCTGAGCTCGACTGCTCCGTCTCGGTCGGCGACAAGGTCGTGCTGGAGGGCGAAGCCCTCGTCCTGGTGCCTTCCCGCGGCTAGCGCATCGGTCCGAAAAGTGCGAAGCGGTTTTCGGACAAGCCCATGCGCAAACAGGAATCATTCTTTAAACTCGACTGATGACCATGATCATTGAAGCCGGGGCGTCGCTTCCCCAGGACCTGCGCGGCGCCGTCGTCGCCATCGGCAATTTCGACGGCGTGCATCGCGGCCACCAGCAGTTGCTGGCCGCCGCCGAAGCCGAGGCCCGTCGTCGCAACACCCATTGGGGCCTGCTCACTTTCGAGCCGCATCCGCGCACCTTCTTCCGCCCCGCCGAGCCGGCATTCCGTCTCACCCCCATGCCCTTGAAGGCGCGCCTCGTATCGGCGCTCGGCGCGAGCTTCACCGCGGTCCTAGCCTTCGATGCGGCGCTGGCGGCGATGAGCCCTGAGGATTTTGTACGCAAGGAATTGAGCGAGCGCCTCGGCGTCGCCCATGTCGTCACCGGCTATGATTTCCATTTCGGCCATGGCCGCAAGGGCACGCCTGGGACGATGCGCGAGCTCGGTCGGCAACTGGGTTTCGGCGTGACGGTGATCGACCAGGTGACCGATGACGATGGTTTCGCGCCTTTCTCCTCGAGCGCCATCCGCGACTCGCTGCGCCATGGCCATGTGAGCGAGGCCGCCCGCCAGCTCGGCTATTGGTGGACGGTGATGGGCGAGGTGGTGCATGGCGATCAACGCGGCCGCACCATCGGATTCCCGACGATCAATATCGTGCTGCCCGATGGATCGGAACCGTTCCAGGGAATCTATGCGATGCGTGTGCGTGACGTCACGCTCAATGGCGCTCCGCGCTGGAAGGGCGCGGGCTATTTCGGCCGCCGGCCCACTTTCGCCAGCGAGAAGACGTTCCTTGAAGTTTTCCTGTTCGGCTTCAGCGGCGATCTCTATGGCCGCACGATGATGGTCGAGCTCATCGATCTCATCCGTCCCGACCGGCGCTTCGACACGATCGACGATCTGGTGGCGCAGATGAAGCTCGACTGCGCCGAAGCCGAGCGCCGGCTCGAGGCCGCGGAAGCGAATGCCATGCTCTCTGCCTTTCCCCTGGCGCGGGCGCAGAAGGCCGGCACGCTTTAACGCGGGTGTGCGCCAAACGGCTTGACGACCAATCGGGGCTGCTGTCATTTTGCCACGATGATGCGAGCTCTTGCCGTTCTCCTGTTCTCGGCTCTCGCGGTTCCGCAGGCATTCGCGGACAGGCTTGATGCGCGGGAAATTCGCCAGGTCGTGCCGGGCGATTGGTCCGGCACATATAAGGACGCGCCGATTGTGCTTTCGATCGCCGCCGACGGAACCGTCAAAGGCCGTTACTCCGGCATATCCGCCACCGGCCACTGGACAATCAAGCGCGTGCGCGATGGCGACGACCGGATCTGCCTGACATTCTCGTCGATCATCAGCGCTACGAAATGCGGAGAACTGTTTCGCAGCGGCAATAGCGTCATTTACGGCTATATCAACCGTGGCAAGCCGCGCCTCTGGCTGAGGCGCAGCTGAGGTCCTGGCTGTTCTCTATTGCCTCCACGGCCCGCAGACATCGTAGACAAGTGAGGCGAACAGCGCTCCCAACACGACGCCGATCGCCATGCCGAGCAAGGCGAAAATTCTGCGGCTGAAGGGCTGCCAGGCCCGGCCATGCCCAAACGCCACGCCAATTGCTCCGAAAACCAGAAGACCCATCATGATGAAAGGAAGGGTTGCCTCGTCGCGGAAGGCGCATTCAATTCTCTGGATGAAATCGGCGAGCATATCAGGGGTTACTACGTTGATGAGGAGCCTTCACGGAAAGCGCACCGTCTGCGCCAGATAGTCGAGCAGCGCGCGCACCCGCGCCGGCAGATGCCCACCCTGTCCGACATAGACCGCATACATCGTCTCGATGTCGCCGGGATTGTATGTTTCCAGCACCGGCACGAGCCGGCCGGACTCGATGTCAGGCATGATGTGAAAGCTCGACAGGCGCGCGAGCCTCAATCCCTCCAACGCCAGCTGCCGCAATGCCTCGCCGTCGCTCACCAGCGCATTGCCTGTCAACGCCATTGTCGTCTTCCCGCGCGCGCCATCGGCAAAAGGCCAGCCTTCGACATGGCGGGTGAAGCAGAAGCCAAGCTGATTGTGTTGTTCAAGATCGGCCGGAGTCTCAGGCTCTCCATGTCGGCGCAGATAGTCGGGTGCAGCGACGATCATCATCCGGCTGTCGCCGAGCTTGCGCGCGATAAGGCTCGATTCGCGCAAGGGCCCGGTGCGGATGGCGATATCGGCGCGCTCCTCGATGAGATCGACCACCCGGTCGGTGAGCGCCACATCGACCTTGATCTT